>JBEENS010000040.1:0-20669 GCA_041192105.1 Pseudomonadota bacterium
CTGATCGTGCCGATCGCGATGGAAGAAAAGCTGCGCTTCGCCATCCGCGAAGGCGGCCGTACCGTCGGCGCCGGCGTCGTCGCAAAGATTATCAAGTAAGGGAAGTACGCGGTCCGACCCGCACAGGAGTGTAGCTCAGCTGGTAGAGCATCGGTCTCCAAAACCGAGGGTCGTGGGTTCGAGTCCCCCCGCTCCTGCCAATACATAGATAGAGTAGAAATGGCCGACGTGACGAAAAAGACGGTAATCGAGGCGGACGCGGAAGCGCCCGTGGTGCGCCGTCGTGCGTCTCCGATGCAGTTCTTCCAGGAAGTGCGCCGCGAGATGTCCAAGATCACGTGGCCGAGCTGGAAGGAAACCTGGCTCACCACCGTGATGGTCTTCATCATGGTGGCGCTTACCATGGTGTTCTTCTTTTTCGTGGACAGCATTCTCGCCTATGGCGAGCGTCTTTTGATCGGGGCCGCATAATGAGCGAAGCCGGAATTCAGGCACACGCGGATGCCAAGTGGTACATCGTCCACACCTACTCGAATTTCGAGAAGAAGGTGTCGGAGGAAATTCGCCGTCAGGCCAAGCTGCAGGATCTCGAGGATCTTGTCGCCGAAGTGATCGTACCGACCGAAGACGTGATCGAGGTGCGCCGCGGCCAGAAGGTCAATTCGGAGCGCAAGTTCCTGCCGGGCTATGTTCTGCTGCACGCCAAGCTGACCGACGAGGTCTACCACCTGGTCAAGAACATCGCGAAGGTGACGGGCTTCCTGGGCCAGAACAACAAGCCGATGCCGCTGCGCCAGGGCGAAGTCGACCGCATCCTGAATCAGGTGACGGAAGGTGCGGAGCATCCCAAGTCGACCATCAGTTTCGAAATCGGCGAGCAGGTGCGCGTCGCGGACGGCCCCTTCACCTCCTTCACCGGCACGGTGGAAGAAGTGGACGAGGACCGCAGCCGCGTGAAGGTCGCAGTGTCGATCTTCGGCCGCGCCACGCCGGTGGAGCTGGAATACACGCAAGTCGAGAAAATGTAGTCGTTCAATGCCGGGCATTCGCCCGGTAAGGCCGCTCCGGGGCCGTGTCCGGAGGCAACCATCATCCCGCGGGAGAAACGCAAGTTTCGCTTGAACCGCTAAGCCGCAAAAAGGAGGCGGCGAGACATGGCAAAGAAAGTAACTGGTTACATCAAGCTGCAGGTGCCCGCGGGCGCGGCGAATCCGTCGCCGCCCATCGGACCGGCGCTGGGTCAGCGCGGCCTGAACATCATGGAATTCTGCAAGGCGTTCAACGCCAAGACGCAGGACCAGGAAAAGAACATGCCGATCCCGGTGACCATCACCGTGTTCTCGGACAAGTCTTTCACCTTCGAAATGAAGACCGCTCCTGCGTCCTACTTCCTCAAGAAGGCCGCGAAGCTGACCTCGGGTTCCAAGTCGCCGGGCATCACCGTTGCGGGCAGCGTCACCCGCGCCCAGGTACGCGAAATCGCCGAGGCCAAGATGAAGGACCTGAACGCCAACGATATTGAAAACGCGATGCTGCTGATCGAGGGCTCCGCCCGCTCGATGGGCATCACGGTGAGGGATTAACCGCCATGGCAACCTCCAAGCGTTTCAAGAAGGCCTGCGAAGGCATCGACATCAACAAGAGCTACTCGGTGGAAGAAGCCGTGAAGCTGATCAAATCGCGCGCCACCGCCAAGTTCGATGAGACCATCGAGCTGTCGCTCAATCTGGGCGTCGATCCCAAGCATGCGGACCAGATGGTGCGCGGCGTGGTTTCGCTTCCCTCGGGCAGTGGCCGCACCATGCGCGTCGCCGTGTTTGCCAAGGGCGCCAAGGCCGAAGAAGCCAAAAAGGCGGGCGCTGATATCGTCGGCGCTGAAGAACTTGCCGCCGAAGTCACGGCCGGCAAGATCGACTTCGACCGCTGCATTGCCACGCCCGACATGATGGGCATCGTTGGCCGTCTCGGCAAAGTGCTGGGCCCGCGCAACCTGATGCCCAACCCCAAGGTCGGCACCGTCACCATGGACGTCACCCAGGCGGTGAAAGACGCCAAGGGCGGCGCGGTGGAATTCCGTGTCGAGAAGGCTGGCATCGTGCAGGCCGGTGTTGGCAAGGCCAGCTTCACCGAAGACGCCATTATCGCCAACGTGAAGGCCGTCATCGACGGCGTGATGAAGGCCAAGCCCTCGGGCGCCAAGGGCACCTACATGAAAAAGATTTCCATCTCTTCGACCATGGGTCCGGGCGTGAAAATTGCTTTGGCTTCCGTCGGTGCTGGTGGGGCGACTGCGTAATTGAAGTGCCCGTCGCCGTAAGCGGGTTGGTGAAGAACCAAGCGAAGAAGGCGATGTGATGTAATTGGAATCTGTAGGGTGTGGGCCTCCGCGAAGCGGAAATGACCCGAAGCCCTGCAAAACGAAATTCCGGCGGACGATCGCCGGAACTGTCCGAGACTGCTGGAGGCCGCGAGGTCTTAAAATTTCCAGCATAGACAGGGAATGAACCGGATTTGCGATCCTCGGATCGCCTTTTCGGGTTTGGACCCTGGGGCAGCGTAAAGAGCAACAGGGTGTGGTGCGGATCGTCCCGCATCTCACGTTAGGAGAGCAAAGTGGAAAAAGCCAAAAAGGCGGAAGTCGTCGAAGACCTGAATGGTGTCTTCTCGAAGGCCGGCTCTGTGGTTGTCGCCCACTATTCCGGCATGACGGTTGCCCAGATGGCCGACCTTCGTTCGCGCATGGGCGCGGCGGGGGCTTCGTTCCGTGTGGCCAAGAACCGTCTGGCGGTGCGCGCTCTGAAAGGAACGCCGATCGAAGGCATTGCGCATCTGTTCAAGGGGCCTACGGGCATCGCTGTCAGCGATGACCCGGTTGCCGCTTCGAAAGTTGCCGCTGCCTACGCCAAGGATAACGACAAGCTCGTGATCCTGGGTGGTTCGGTGGGAACGACGGCTCTGGATGCGGCGGGTGTCAAAGCCCTCGCGACCCTGCCTTCGCTCGATGAACTGCGTGGCAAAATCGTGGGTCTGCTCGTCGCGCCCGCGACCAAGATCGCCGGGATCGTTCAAGCCCCCGCCGCTCAGCTTGCCCGCCTCGTCGGGGCCTATTCCTCGAAGGAAGCCGCTTAAGCGACCACCCCAACGTCAATATCCAAACCTGAAAAATCAAAGGAAGTAGAAAATGTCGAAGATCGAAAAGCTCGTTGAAGACCTGTCCGCCCTGACCGTTCTGGAAGCCGCCGACTTGGCCAAGCTGCTGGAAGACAAGTGGGGCGTTTCGGCCGCCGCGCCGGTTGCCGCTGCTGCCGCTCCGGCTGCCGCTGGTGGCGCCCCGGCTGCTGAACAGACTGAGTTCACCGTCATCCTGACCGATGCCGGCGACAAGAAGATCAACGTGATCAAGGAAGTGCGTGCGATCACCGGCCTGGGCCTCAAGGAAGCCAAGGACCTAGTCGAAGGCGCTCCGAAGGAAGTCAAAGCCGACGTCAACAAGGACGAAGCTGCCAAGATCAAGAAGCAGCTCGAAGATGCTGGCGCCAAGGTTGAAGTGAAGTAATACGGCGCCCCCGGGTTGAAAAACTCCGTGTGCGTACTTAATTCGTTCACCCACCCCCCATCGGCGATTCGTTCGCCGATGGGCGCGGTGGCATTTGCCATTGGTTTGAAATTGCTGGTTCCCACCCCAGGCAAGAACGGCTCTCGGGCCGTAAAGGACACTCTCGAATGACTCTCTCCTTCACCGGACGCAAACGTCTTCGCAAGAATTTCGGCAAGATCCAGGAGATCGCGCAGATGCCGAATCTCATCGAGGTTCAGCGCACGTCCTATGATCAGTTCCTCCAGCTCTGGAAGGGCGAGGGGCGCAAGGACGAAGGTCTGGAGGCGGTGTTCCGGCAGGTGTTCCCGATCAAGGATTTCTCGGAATCCTCGCTGCTCGAATATGTCGATTATCACTTTGAAGACCCCAAGTATGACGTCGAGGAGTGCCAGCAGCGCTCCATGACCTATGCCGCGCCGCTCAAGGTGACGCTGCGCCTGATCGCGTTCGATGTGGACCAGGAAACCGGCGCCAAGTCGGTCAAGGACATCAAGGAACAGGACGTCTATATGGGCGATGTTCCGTTCATGACCGAGAACGGCACCTTCGTCATCAACGGCACCGAGCGCGTCATCGTTTCCCAGATGCACCGTTCGCCGGGCGTGTTCTTCGACCACGACAAGGGCAAGACCCATTCGTCGGGCAAGCTGCTGTTCGCCGCCCGCGTGATCCCATATCGCGGCTCCTGGCTGGACTTTGAATTCGACGCCAAGGACATCGTGCATGTGCGCATCGATCGCCGCCGCAAGCTGCCGGCCACCGCGCTGCTCTATGCCCTGGGCCTGACCCAGGAAGAAATCCTGGATTATTTTTACAGCAAGATTTCCTTCAAGCATAACAAGGATGGCAGCTGGACCACGCCGCTTGACGCCGGCTGGATGCGCAACGCCAAATCCACCTCGGACTGGAAGAACGCCAAGAATGGCGAAGTCGTGCTGGAAGCCGGCTCCAAAATCACCGTCCGCACCCTGCGCAAGATGGGCGAAGACGGCGTCAAGAGTATCGTCTTCAGCCCGGACGAAGTCATTGGCCGCTATTCGGCGCTCGACATGATCAACCCGGAAACCGGCGAAATCTACATCGAAGCCGGCGACGAGCTGACCGCCGACAATCTGGCGGTTGCGCTGGAAGCGGGCTTCCATGATGTTGAAGTTCTCAACATCGACAGCATCAATGTCGGTCCCTATATCCGCAACACGCTGACGGTGGACAAGAACCACAGCCGCGAGCAGGCGCTGATCGACATCTATCGCGTCATGCGCCCGGGCGAACCGCCGACCCTGGACACCGCCGAGACCCTGTTCGGCCAGCTGTTTTTCGACTCCGAACGCTATGACCTGTCGGCGGTTGGCCGCGTCAAGATGAACATGCGCATGGGCCTGGACGCGCCCGACACGATGCGCGTGCTGCGCAAGGATGACATCCTCGCCATTCTCAAGGCGCTGGTGGAACTGCGCGACGGCCGCGGCGAAATCGACGACATCGACAATCTCGGCAATCGCCGCGTGCGCTCGGTGGGCGAACTGATGGAAAACCAGTTCCGCGTCGGCCTGCTGCGCATGGAGCGCGCCATCAAGGAGCGCATGTCCGCCGTGGACATCGACACCGTGATGCCGCACGACCTGATTAACGCCAAGCCGGTGGCGGCCGCGGTGCGCGAATTCTTCGGCTCCTCGCAGCTGTCGCAGTTCATGGACCAGCAGAACCCCCTGTCGGAACTGACCCACAAGCGCCGCATGTCGGCGCTCGGACCGGGCGGCCTGACCCGCGAGCGCGCCGGCTTTGAAGTGCGCGACGTGCACCCGACCCATTATGGCCGTATCTGCCCGATCGAAACGCCGGAAGGCCCCAACATCGGCCTGATCAACTCGCTCGCCACTTTCGCGCGCGTCAACAAGTACGGCTTTATCGAAAGCCCCTACCGCAAGGTGATCAACAAGCACCTGACGGACGAGGTTGTGTACCTGTCGGCGATGGAAGAGGCGAAGTTCACCATCGCCCAGGCCAACGCGACGGTCGACAGCCGCCTGCGCCTGTCCGACGAACTCGTGTCCTGCCGCAAGGGGGGAAATTTCGTGATGACCACACCCGGCCAGGTGAACTTCATCGACGTTTCGCCCAAGCAGCTGGTGTCGGTCGCCGCCGCGCTGGTGCCGTTCCTCGAGAATGACGACGCCAACCGCGCGCTGATGGGCTCCAACATGCAGCGTCAGGCCGTGCCCCTGCTGCGCCCGGAAGCGCCGCTGGTCGGCACCGGCATGGAAGAAGTGGTTGCCCGCGACTCCGGTTCTGCGATCACGGCGCGCCGCGCCGGCATCGTCGATCAGGTGGACGCCACCCGTATCGTTATCCGCGCCACCGAAGAACCCGATCCCACCAAGCCGGGCATCGACATCTATCGCCTGCGCAAGTTCCAGCGCTCCAACGCCTCGACCTGCATCACGCAGAAGCCGCTGGTGAAGGTGGGCGACTTGCTGGCCAAGGGCGACATCATCTGCGATGGCCCCTCGACCCAGCTGGGCGAACTGGCGCTGGGCAAGAACGCGCTCGTCGCGTTCATGCCCTGGAATGGCTACAACTTCGAGGACTCCATCCTCATCTCTGAGCGCATCGTGCGCGACGACGTCTTCACCTCGATCCATATCGAGGAATTCGAGACGATGGCGCGTGACACCAAGCTTGGTCCGGAGGAAATCACCCGCGACATCCCGAATGTGGGCGAAGAAAACCTCAAGAACCTGGACGAAGCCGGCATTGTCTATATCGGCGCCGACGTCGTGGCCGGTGACATTCTGGTGGGCAAGGTGACGCCGAAGGGCGAAACCCCGATGACCCCGGAGGAAAAGCTGCTGCGAGCCATCTTCGGCGAAAAGGCCGCCGATGTGCGTGACACCTCCCTGCGCGTTCCGCCGGGCGTCACCGGCACCATCGTCGAAGTGCGCGTCTTCAATCGCCACGGCGTCGACAAGGATCAGCGCGCCATGTCGATCGAGCGCGCCGAGGAAGAACGTCTGGCCGAAGACCGGGACGACGAATTGTCGATCCTGGAACGCAACATCTTTTCGCGCCTGGCGGAAATTCTGCTCAACAAGACCGCCGCTTCGGGTCCCAAGGACATGGCCGCCGACACCAAGATCACCCAGCAGGTTCTGGACGCGGTCGCCAAGCATCAGTGGTGGCAGATCGCTCTGCGCAACGAAAAGGCGATGGCCGAGATCGAAGGCCTGCGCCAGCAGTATGACGAAGCCAAGTCGCGTCTCGACAAGCGTTTTGCCGACAAGGTGGAAAAGCTGCGCCGCGGCGACGAACTGGCCCCGGGCGTGATGAAGATGGTCCGCGTTTTCGTGGCGGTGAAGCGCAAGCTGCAGCCGGGCGACAAGATGGCCGGCCGTCACGGCAACAAGGGCGTGATCAGCCGCATCCTGCCGATCGAGGACATGCCGCATCTGGAAGACGGCACCCCGGTCGACGTGGTGCTCAATCCGCTGGGCGTGCCGTCGCGCATGAATGTCGGCCAGATTCTGGAAACCCATCTGGGTTGGGCCTGTTCGGGCCTCGGCCGCCAGATCGGCGACATGCTCGACAAGGTCAAGCGTGACGGCAAGCACGAGCCGCTGCGCCGTCATCTCAAGAGCATCTATGGCAACGACGAACGCCTGAGCGAGATTGACGAGGAGGGTCTGCTCGAGCTGGCCGACAATCTGCGCCTAGGCGTTCCGATCGCCACCCCGGTGTTCGACGGCGCCAAGGAAGCCGACATTGTCGACATGCTGGAGCAGGCGGGCCTGACCTCGTCGGGCCAGATGACGCTGTATGACGGCCGCACGGGCGAATCCTTCACCCGCGCTGTCACCGTCGGCTACATCTACATGCTCAAGCTCAACCATCTGGTGGACGACAAGATCCACGCCCGTTCGATTGGTCCCTACAGCCTCGTGACCCAGCAACCGCTGGGCGGCAAGGCGCAGTTCGGTGGCCAGCGCTTCGGCGAAATGGAAGTCTGGGCCCTGGAAGCCTACGGCGCCGCCTACACGTTGCAGGAAATCCTGACCGTGAAGTCGGACGACGTGGCGGGCCGCACCAAGGTGTACGAGGCGATTGTCCGCGGCGAAGACACGTTCGAGGCCGGCATTCCGGAATCGTTCAACGTGCTGGTCAAGGAAATGCGCTCGCTGTCGCTCAACGTCGAACTGGTCAACGGACCTACGACGTAATCGCCATCGCACGAAACGAACTATCTCCCGCCCGGCGCCCAGCAATGGGCGGGAGACTTTAAAGGAAAAACGGGACGGAACTGGCGAATGCCCTCCTGCCCAGACTTCGAAAGGACGCTCGAATGAATCAAGAGCTGATGAATGTTTTCGGCACGGCGAAGGAAATCCCCGCCTTCGACCGCATCAAGATCTCTCTGGCCAGCCCGGATCAGATCCTTCGCTGGTCGCATGGCGAGATCAAGAAGCCCGAAACGATCAATTACCGGACCTTCAAGCCGGAGCGCGATGGCCTGTTCTGCGCCCGCATCTTCGGGCCGGTGAAGGATTACGAATGCCTGTGCGGCAAGTACAAGCGCATGAAGTACAAGGGCATCGTCTGCGAAAAGTGCGGCGTCGAAGTCACCGTGCAGAAAGTGCGCCGCGACCGCATGGGCCATATCGAACTGGCCAGCCCGGTTGCCCATATCTGGTTCCTCAAGTCGCTGCCGTCGCGCATCGGCCTGATCCTGGACATGACGCTCAAGGATCTCGAGCGCGTCCTGTATTTCGAGAACTACATCGTCATTGAGCCGGGCCTGACCCCGCTCAAGGAGCGTCAGCTCTTGACGGAAGACGAATTCTACAAGGCCCAGGACGAATACGGTAACGACAGCTTCACCGCCGAAATCGGCGCCGAAGCCATTCGCAAGCTGCTGGCCGCGATCGACCTGGAAAAGCTGCGGGACGAAATCCGCTCCGCTGTGGCGGAAGCCCCGGGCGGCGAAAAGCAGAAGAAGCTGGTCAAGCGCCTGAAGGTTGTCGAAGCCTTTATCGACTCCGGCAATCGCCCGGAATGGATGGTCCTGCAGGTCGTGCCGGTGATCCCGCCGGAACTGCGCCCGCTGGTGCCGCTGGACGGCGGCCGCTTCGCGACCTCCGACCTGAATGACCTGTATCGCCGCGTCATCAACCGCAACAACCGCCTCAAGCGTCTGATCGAACTCAAGGCGCCTGACATCATCGTGCGCAACGAAAAGCGCATGCTGCAGGAATCGGTGGATGCGCTGTTCGACAACGGCCGCCGTGGCCGCGTCATCACCGGCGCCAACAAGCGTCCGTTGAAGTCCCTCGCCGACATGCTAAAGGGCAAGCAGGGCCGCTTCCGCCAGAACCTCTTGGGCAAGCGCGTCGACTATTCCGGCCGTTCGGTCATCGTGGTCGGTCCCGAGCTCAAGCTGCACCAGTGCGGCCTGCCCAAGAAGATGGCGCTCGAACTGTTCAAGCCGTTCATCTATGCGCGTCTCGAAGCCAAGGGCTTCAGCCAGACGGTCAAGCAGTCCAAGAAGCTGGTGGAAAAGGAAAAGCCGGAAGTCTGGGACATTCTCGAGGAAGTCATCCGCGAGCATCCCATCCTGCTCAACCGCGCCCCCACGCTCCATCGCCTGGGCATCCAGGCGTTCGAGCCGGTGCTGATCGAAGGCAAGGCAATCCAGCTGCATCCGCTGGTCTGCACCGCCTTCAACGCCGACTTTGACGGCGACCAGATGGCCGTGCACGTCCCGCTGTCGCTGGAAGCGCAGCTGGAAGCGCGCGTCCTGATGATGTCGACCAACAACATCCTGTCGCCCGCCAGCGGTAAGCCGATCATCGTGCCGACCCAGGACATCGTGCTGGGCCTTTATTACCTGTCGCAGGAACGCGCCAAGGAACCGGGCGAGGGCATGGTCTTCAACAACGTCGGCGAAATCGAGCACGCCCTGTTCGCGAAGGCCGTGACGCTGCATGCCAAGATCAAGGCGCGCTACAAGACCGTCGACGCCGAAGGCAAGCCGATCACCCGCCGCGTGGAATCCACGCCGGGCCGCATGCTGATTGCCGATATCCTGCCGCGCAATCCTAAGGTGCCGTTCGAATTGGTCAACCGTCTGCTGCGCAAGCAGGAGATCAGCCAGTTGATCGATGAAGTATATCGTCATTGCGGCCAGAAGGAGACCGTGCTGTTCGCCGATGCGATCATGGCGCTGGGCTTCCGCGAAGCCTGCAAGGCCGGCATCTCGTTCGGCAAGGACGACATGGTCGTGCCGGACACCAAGGTGAAGCTGATCGACGAGACCCGTCACCGGGTGCGCGAATACGAGCAGCAGTATCAGGACGGTCTGACCACCGACAAGGAGAAGTACAACCTCGTTGTCGACACCTGGTCCAAGTGTACCGACCTGGTGGCCGCCGAAATGATGAAGGAGATTTCCGAGCCGAAGATCGACCCGGAAACTGGTCGCGTCATGGAGATGAACTCCATCTACATGATGTCGCATTCCGGCGCTCGCGGGTCGCCGCAGCAGATGAAGCAGCTGGCCGGCATGCGCGGACTGATGGCGCGTCCCGACGGCTCGATCATCGAAACGCCGATCCTGTCGAACTTCAAGGAAGGCCTCACCGTGCTGGAGTACTTCAACTCCACCCACGGCGCCCGCAAGGGTCTGGCCGACACCGCGCTCAAGACGGCTAACTCGGGTTACCTGACCCGCCGCCTGGTGGACGTGGCGAACGATTGCATCATCACGAGCGAAGACTGCGGCACCAAGAAGGGTGTCACGGTGCAGGCGGAAATCGATGGTGGCCAGATCGTTGCCTCGCTCACCGAGCGCATCCTGGGCCGGACCACGGCGGAAGACGTCAAGCATCCCGACACGGGCGAAATCCTCATCAAGCGCAACAAGGAAGTGAACGAAGATCTGGCCGAGAAGGCGGAACTCGCCCACGTCCAGAAGGTGCGTGTGCGTTCGGTGCTGACCTGCGACCTGCCGGAAGGCGTTTGCGGCAAGTGCTATGGCCGCGATTTGGCGCGCGGTACCTCGGTCAATATTGGTGAGGCTGTCGGCGTGATCGCCGCCCAGTCCATCGGTGAACCGGGCACCCAGCTGACCATGCGTACCTTCCATATTGGCGGCGCGGCGCAGGTTGCCGGCCAGTCCAAGATCGAGGCTTCGTATGAAGGCAAGATCAAGATACTGAACCGCAACATCGTCAAGAATTCCGACGGTGAGCTGATCGCGATGGGCCGCAATATGCAGGTCGTGATCACCGACAATAAGGGCCAGGAACGCGCCACCTACCGCATCACCTATGGCGCACGCCTGAAGGTGGACGAGGGTGCGTCCGTGAAGCGTGGCGATCGCCTCGCGGAATGGAATCCCAACGCTCTGCCGGTGCTGACCGATGTCGAGGGCACCGTGAAGTATGAAGACCTGGTCTTCGGCGTCACGTTGCGCGAAGTGTCGGACGAAAAGACCGGCGTGTCGTCGAAGGTGGTGATGGACAATCGCGGCACCGGCAGCAAGACCACGCCGGAACTGCGTCCGGCCATCGTCATTCTCGACAAGAAGGGCAAGCCGGCGCAGATGCCGAGCGGCGGCGAAGCGCGTTATGCGATTTCGCCTGATGCCATTCTGTCGGTGGAAGACGGTTCAACGATCCGCGCCGGTGACGTCGTGGCGCGTATTCCCACCGAAGGCGCCAAGACCCGCGACATTACCGGCGGTCTGCCGCGCGTCGCGGAACTGTTCGAAGCCCGCAAGCCCAAGGAAGCGGCTGTGCTTGCCGAGACCGACGGCTTTGTCGAATTTGGCAAGGACTACAAGAACAAGCGCCGCGTCATCGTGAAGCCGAAGTCGGACAAGCAGGAACCGACCGAGTATCTCATCCCCAAGGGCCGCCATATCAGCGTGCGCGAAGGCGATTTTGTGGAGAAGGGCGACTATATTGTCGAAGGCAATCCTTCGCCGCATGACATCCTGCGCATCAAGGGCATGGAAGAACTGGCGATCTACCTGGTCAAGGAAATCCAGGACGTCTACCGGCTGCAGGGCGTGAAGATCAACGACAAGCATATCGAAGTGATCTGCCGCCAGATGATGCAGAAGCTGGAAATCACTGATGGCGGCGAAACCACGCTGATTGCCGGTGAGCATGTCGATGCGCTGGAACTGGAAATCGCCAACAAGAAGGCGACGGACGAGGGCCACAGGCCCGCCGAAGGCCGCGCCATCCTCCTGGGCATCACCAAGGCGTCGCTGCAGACCCGTTCGGTCTTCTCGGCGGCCTCCTTCCAGGAAACCACGCGCGTCCTCACCGACGCCGCGGTCAATGGCAAGGTCGACATGCTGGAGGGCCTGAAGGAGAACGTCATCGTGGGCCGCCTGATCCCGGCGGGCACGGGCGGCGCCATCGCCCGCCTGCGCCACATCGCGGCGGAACGCGACAAGGCGATCCAGGAAGAAGCGGCAGCCCAGCAGCCCATCGCGCAGCTGGAAGCACCGGTCGCGGCGCCTGCCGCCGAGTAGCCGACGGAAAAACGCAATCGAATCAGGGCCGCTGGCGACAGCGGCCCTTTTTCTTTGGCTTTTGCGCACCACATTGAAAACGTGAATCAGGAGGCGCGCCCCGAAAGGCCGCGTTAGTCTCTGCGTCATGAAACTGCCTGAACCAATGTCCTGGGACCGCGCCGAAGCCCGCAAGGGCAAGTTCGACGGCAAGTTCATTCTGGGCGTGATGACGACCGGGATTTACTGCCTGCCGTCCTGCGCCGCGCGCCCGCCCAAACCGCAGAATGTGCGGCTCTTCACCACTGAATCTGAAGCCAAGGCGGCCGGGCTGCGCGCCTGCAAGCGCTGCCGGCCGGACCTTTATTACAAGGGCGAAGACGAGAATGTGGCGCTGTTCGAAGGGCTGACCTCGCGCGTCGAAACGGCGCCGGAAGATTTCGCCGATGCCCCGGCCCTGTCCCGGACAGCCGGCGTCAGCCTGACCAAGCTGGGAGATCTCTTCCGTGACCATGCGCATCTGGTGCCGGCCGCATGGCTGCGGCGGATGCGGGTGAAACGCGCCGCCACCGAACTGCTCGGCGGCAAGGACAGGGTGGCCGAGATCGGATTCGGTGCCGGCTTCGAATCGGAATCGGTGTTTCACCGCCAGTTCCTCAGCCAGATGCGCATGACCCCCGGCGCTTATCGTGCGCTGGAAGGCGCGCAGATATTCCTGCTGCATCTGCCGCCCGGCTACCGGTCAAAAGAAATTCTCGCCTATCACGCCCGCGATCCCCTGGCCGTCAGCGAAAAAAGCGAGGGCCATCGCATCTGGAAGGCGTTGCACACCGATGATGGCCCGGTGGTGCTGGAAATCAGCATCGAGCCCGGCCAGGCCTGGGTGCGGGTGCATGCGGTATCGAGGCTGGGCCGGGCCGCCATGACGCAGCTGCACGGTGCAGCGCTCAGGATACTGGCACTGACTCATGACGTGACCCAGTTTGAATCGCGCCATGCGGAATTTGTCCGGAACAGGCGGGGCCTTCGGATGCCGCTGCTGCCCACCGGTTTCGACGCGTTGTGCTGGGGCATTATTGGCCAGCAGATCAACGTCAAGTTCGCCGCCAGCCTGCGCCGTGAAATGGTGGAGCTGGCGGGCGAGAAGATCGGCGACATGCGCGCCCATCCCACGCCCGAGCGCGTCGCCAACATCTGTCTGGCTGCGCTGGCGGCGCGGCGCTATTCCCGCTCCAAGGCGCAGTATCTGGTGGACGCGGCGGCAGCCGTCGCATCCGGCAAGCTCAGGATCGAGAATCTCAGTGGCGGTTCGGCGATTGCCGCGGAAATATCGCTCACGGCGCAGCGTGGCATCGGCACATGGACGGCGCGCTATGTGCTGATGCGCGGCGGCTTCGCCGATGCCGCGCCGGTGGGCGACAGCGCCCTGGCCACGGCGCTGCAGCGGCTGCACACGCTGCCCGAGCGTCCCGATGCCGAGCAAAGCGCCAGGCTGATGAGCCGGTTCGCGCCCTATCGCAGCCTCGCCACCATGCATTTGTGGACCAGCCTGAAGGAAGCCTCATGAGCAAGCGCTATTGGAGCCTGATCGATTCCCCGTTCCAGAAATTTGCCGCCTGGGTGGACGATGAAGGCCGACTGCTGCGCTTCTATCTGCGCGCCGCCGGCGCCGCCAAGGTCGATCCCGAAGCGGAGAATAATTCGCGCAAGCTGGCCGAGGTGCAGCGCCAGGTGACGCAATACGTCAACGGCAAGCGCCGGGACTTCGACTTCGAACTGGCGGCGGAGGGGCCGGAGTTCGACAAAAAGGTCTGGAAGGCGCTGCTGACCATTCCCTTCGGCACCACCACCAGCTATGGCGCGATCGCCAAGAAAGTCGGTTCGCCCAAGGCCGCGCGTGCCGTCGGCGCCGCCAATGGCGCCAACCCTATTTCCCTGATCGTGCCCTGTCACCGGGTGATCGGCGCGAATGGCAAGCTTACCGGTTACGGCGGCGGGCTTCCGCTCAAGCGCAAACTGCTCGAGCATGAAGCCCGCGTCGCCGGTACGCGGTTCGATCTGTTCGGCTAGTTGGTCGCCAGTCGCGCCACCAGGCGGATATTGCGCCCCGGGCTCACCATCCGGTCTTTGTTGAAGGAGGCAGAATTGCGCGCCACCTCATCACCCAGATTGCGGCCGACCAGCGCCAGTTCGAAGCCCGGATTGCTGGCAACCGGACGCCAGGCGATCTGCGCATCGACCGAGACATAGCCAGGCGTCACGGTGTCAAACAGGCCGGGCCTGTCCTGCTCGCCCACCTGCATCACCTGGAAACTGCCATCCAGCCGGTCGCTTTCCCAGGACAAGCCGCCGCCGAAGCGGTAGGGCGGAATGCGCGGCACGTTGCCGCCGCCTGACAGGCTGGCGCGTACATAATCGCCCATGGCGTTGACCTTCAGCACGCCATCGTGGGTGTGCCAGATGTCATAGCCCAGCTTGCTTTCCAGTCCCCGGAAATAGGCGCTGGCCTGGCGATAGTTCAATTCCCGAAGCTCGGCAGGGCCGGCGCCGCAGATACCGGCTTCGTCGCATTCCCGCCCCGTCAATGCGCCATAGATGTAATTGTCGAACCAGTTGCCATAGACGCTGCCGTCGAAGCTGAATTCGCGGAACCGCAGCCGGACCGTGCCTTCCACCGAATTGACGCGTTCGATGGAAAGGTTAGGATTGCCGGTTTCAAACGTGCCCGGTCCGTCATGGGCGCCGCGCGCGAACAGTTCGCTCTGGGCCGGTGCACGCGCGGTGCTGGAACCGGTAAGACCCAGCTTCAGCCAGTCGGCGGCTTCCCACAACAGGCCCAAGGCACCGCTGACGGGTATGAAATCGCGCCGGGCGAAGCTGTTCGAGGCCGGTGTGCCCTCGACATCCACCTGCTCGATGCGGGCGCTGGCTTCCATGTGCAGCGTCTGGGTCAGCGGCGCTTCGGTGAAGACAAAGCCGGCATAGTTCTGGGTGATGGTGGGCAAAAGGAAATCCGCGCCATGCCCGGCGGCGGCGAATTGCCGGTTCTGCACTTCGATACCCAGCGCCGCGCTGGACAAGGGGCCGATGGCGCCCAGCAGCGTTTCGGCGCGCAGGTCCATTTCCTTGTTGCGGAACGTGGCATTGACGGTTTCGTCCGGGTCCCGCTCATGATGCACATAATGGGCATAGCTGCCGTTGATGTTGAGGGTCTGGAACAGTCCATCGCCCAGGGCCAGCGAGGATCCCAGCAGGTACTTGGTCTGGCGCATGTCGATAAAGGCGGTATCGCCAGGCACGCCATATTTGGAATCGTAATGGACGACGGCTGCCCCGATCCGGCTGTCGTCGCCGAAGAAGTAGGACGAGCCCAGCGAAACCCCATCGCCGCGGAAGAAGGAATTGGCCTGCGCGCCCAGCGGCGTGTCGTAATCCCCGGTGCCGCGATAAAAACCGTCGGCGTGAATGGCGAACTTCCCGGCCGCGATCTCGCCCAGCAGCGATACCTGGCCCGCATCGGAAACCGAATCGAAGGCGGTGTTGACCTCTCCCGACGGCGCGTCGGGCAAGGTCAGGGGGACGCGGTTGTTGATGGCATTGACCACGCCGCCGATCGCCTGGCTGCCATAGCGCAGGGTTGCCGCGCCGCGCACCACTTCGATGCGGCGCGCGGACAGGGGATCGATCGGCACGCCATGGTCGGGGCCGATGTCGGAGGCATCGGAACTGCTGGTGCCGTCTTCCAGCACCCGGACCCGGCTGGCATCCATGCCACGAATGATGGGGCGGCTGGAGCCCGACGAAAAGCCCGAACCGCTGACACCGGGGATGTTGGCCAGCGCGTCGGCCAGGGTGGCCCCGCCGCTGCGCAGGATCTGGCCAGCATCCACGCTGGCAGGAATGGATGCGAGATCGTCGGCGCTGTTGTGGATCGGCGACGCGGTGACCACGACGCTTTCGACGGAATGAACCTGGCCCCAGGCGGACCCCAAGGGATAACTGGCAAGGGCAATGGCGGCGATGCCGGCCATGAATGCGGAACGAAGCATAAGGAGAACTTTCGAAATGGGATATGCACGCCGCAAAGGCGTGCGAGAGCGGCCACGAAGGCGCGCGCGCAAGATAAGGATGCGATTAGTGGCGCGGTGGTGCGCGGCTCTGCCAGGCGAAGGCCGGCACAAGGGCGCCGACGGCGACCGGCAGGACGGCAAGACCGGCCGAGACAAAGCTCAGGCTGGCGAGAAGGGTGGAGCCGGTAGGCGTGACAAAGACGCCGGCATGCACCAGTTCCTGGCACAACCGGCAGCTGCCCAGATCGATCGGATCGATAGACTTGGACGGCGCGGGAATATTCTGGACCGCGACAATCGCTGTTGCCGGCTTGTCGTACTGGTGGAGATGGGTCTGGACCGCGAAGCCCTGAAGGAAGAAAGCCAGCAGCGCGAACAGCGTGATGAACCGCCGCGTGGCGGGTTCTTTCAGGCCAGCAATGGCGGCGATGGAACGGGCCATGGCCTTTTCGCGGGTTGGATACGCCGCAACGTTAGGCAGATTGATCCACTGGCGCAACCTGGCAGGATTCCAGGCCGCGCATGGCGAAGGCGCGAATGGCGCAGCGCGGATGGTGAGTCAGGGCCTTAAGCATATGAAGCCGCGCGGGCAGGGGGGCGCCGGTCATGCCGCGCTCGAACCAGCGCAAGGCGCCCGCTATGCAGCCATCCGCCGCCAGCACGCAGGCATAGTTGTGGGCGCCGCGAAAATCGCCGCTTTCCGCCGCCAGCCGGTAACAGTTGCGCGCCGCGTCGCGGTCGACAGAAGTGCCCCAGCCATTCTCGAAACAGCGGCCCAGCAGGTTCCGGGCCTCGGCATTGCCGCCGCCGGCGGCGCTGAGAAAACAGGTGAAAGCAGCGCGCCGGTCGCAGGCCACGCCATCGCCGGTCAAAAGCATCCGTCCCAGCTTCAGTTGGGCCTCGACCAGGCCGCAGGCAGCTGCAGCCTCCAGCCAGTCGGCGGCTTCATCCCCGCCAAAGGCCTGCCCCAGTTCCGCGGTGTTCATCGCGGTCAAAGCCTGGACCCGCCAGGGCTGCGCCGGGACGGCATGAAGGAAGTGGACATCGGCCATACATGTAGATCTTATATAATAATGCGTATCATTATCTATTTTATCCTAGAGGGCGCATAGGTGTCTGTAAATGAGAATAACTCGCAAAATACTATTGCCGCACCTCTTAAAAATCCTTGGTTTTCCTTTCTTGACCCCCCGGGCGGTGGTGGGTATAAGCCGCCACCTTCCAGGGCAGGCCGTCTGCGGAAAAAACCGCAAAAACGCTGTTGGGAAGCCAGTTTAAAGAGCTTTAGACGCGCGACTCAGGGCTTGGCCCTCAGTCCTCCGCAAGTTGGGACGCAAAGCGAAGGCTTGGCGTCCAGTTTTTGGTTTCGTTCATCCGTGGCTCGCTAGCCACGGACGAAAAAAGGGAAGTGGGAATGCCGACAGTCAATCAGCTCATTCGCAAGCCGCGCGGCGTCAAGGCCAAGCGCAACAAGGTTCCGGCCCTGCAGCAGTGCCCGCAAAAGCGCGCCGTCTGCACCCGCGTCTATACAACGACGCCGAAGAAGCCGAACTCCGCGCTGCGCAAGGTCGCCAAGGTGCGCCTGACCAACGGCTTCGAAGCGCTGACCTACATTCCCGGCGAAGGCCATAACCTGCAGGAGCACAGCGTAGTGCTGATCCGCGGCGGCCGCGTGAAGGACCTTCCCGGCGTGCGCTACCACATCATCCGCGGCGTGCTGGACACCCAGGGCGTCAAGGACCGCAAAAAGCGCCGCTCGCTCTATGGCGCCAAGCGTCCGAAGTAAGGAGATATAGATGTCCCGCCGCCACCGCGCCGAACGCCGCGAAATCACCCCCGACGCCAAGTTTGGCGATCTGGTTCTCGCCAAGTTCATGAACTCCCTGATGTATGACGGCAAGAAGTCCGCCGCCGAAGGTATCATTTATGGCGCCTTCGATACAATTGCCGCCAAGACCAAGCAGGATCCGATCCAGGTCTTCCACGACGCGCTCAAGAATGTTTCGCCCGCGCTCGAAGTGCGCTCGCGCCGCGTCGGCGGCGCCACCTATCAGGTGCCGGTTGAAGTACGCACCGACCGCAGCCGTGCGCTCGCCATTCGCTGGCTGATCACCGCCGCGCGCGGCCGCAACGAACCCACCATGACGGGCCGCCTGTCGGGCGAACTGATGGACGCCGCCAACAATCGCGGCAGTGCCGTCAAGAAGCGCGAAGACACCCACAAGATGGCCGATGCCAACCGCGCCTTCTCGCATTATCGCTGGTAACGGACTCACCAATGGCTCGCACGACCCCGCTCAACATGTACCGCAACATCGGCATTGCCGCGCACATCGATGCCGGCAAGACGACGACGACTGAGCGCATTCTTTTTTACACGGGCAAGAGCCACAAGATCGGCGAAGTCCATGACGGCGCCGCCACCATGGATTTCATGGAGCAGGAGCAGGAGCGCGGCATCACCATCACGTCCGCCGCGACGACCTGCTACTGGAAAGACCACCGCATCAATATCATAGACACGCCCGGTCACGTGGACTTCACCATTGAAGTCGAGCGCTCGATGCGTGTGTTGGACGGCGCGGTCGCCGTGTTCGACGCCGTTGCCGGCGTGGAACCCCAGTCCGAAACCGTCTGGCGCCAGGCCGACAAGTATCACGTGCCGCGCATCTGCTTCGTCAACAAGATGGATCGCACCGGCGCCGACTTCCAGCGCTGCATCGACATGATGATTGACCGGTTGGGCACGCGCCCGATGATCATCACCTGGCCGATCGGCAGCGAAGCCGATTTCAAGGGCATCGTCGATATCGTCAAGATGAAGGCGCTGATCTGGCATGACGAGCAGCTGGGCGCGAAGTTCGACGAAATCGACATTCCCGCCGAGTATCAGGACAAGGCAGCCGAACTGCGCGCCGCCCTGGTCGAAATGGCCGTCGAAGAAGACGACGTGCTGATGGAAGCCTATCTCGAAAAGGGCCAGGAGCCTTCATACAAAGACCTGCAGAATTGCATCCGCAAGGGCACCAACACGTTCCATTTCGTGCCGGTGATGTGCGGCTCGGCCTTCAAGAACAAGGGCGTGCAGCCCTTGCTCGACGCCGTTGTCGCCTACCTGCCGTCGCCGCTCGACATTCCGCCGCTGACCGGCGTTGTTCCGGGCACCGAAAAGGAAGTGCCGCGTCCGCCGGATGACAAGGCGCCCTTCGCCGGCCTCGCTTTCAAGATCATGGACGACCCCTTTGTCGGCTCGATCACCTTCGTGCGCGTCTATTCGGGCACCGTCACCTCGGGCACCGGTGTGCTCAATTCGGTGAAGGACAAGACCGAGCGCGTCGGCCGCATGTTGTTGATGCATGCGAATAGCCGCGAAGATGTGAAGGAAGCCAATGCCGGCGACATCGTTGCTTTCGCTGGGCTGAAGCTGACCACCACGGGCGAAACCCTCTGCGATCCCAACGATCCGGTGATCCTGGAAAAGATGGAATTCCCCGATCCCGTCATCGAAGTGGCGATCGAACCCAAGACCAAGGCCGACCAGGAAAAGATGGGCATGGCGCTGGTGCGTCTGGCCCAGGAAGATCCGTCCTTCCGCGTCTCGACCGATCAGGAATCCGGCCAGACCATTCTCAAGGGCATGGGCGAACTGCATCTGGAAATCAAAGTCGATATCCTCAAGCGCACCTATAAGGTCGACGCCAATGTCGGCGCGCCGCAGGTGGCCTATCGCGAAACGCTCTCCAAGCCGCTATCGATCAAGTACACCCACAAGAAGCAGACCGGCGGTTCGGGCCAGTTCGCCGAAGTGACGATTGAATTTGAACCGCTGCCCCCGGGTTCGGGCTTTGTGTTCGAGAATGAAGTGGTTGGCGGTTCCGTGCCGAAGGAATTCATTCCGGCGGTCGAAAAGGGCCTGAAGACCCAGAAGGAATCGGGCTTGCTCGCGGGGTTCCCGGTGATCGATTTCAAGGCCACGCTGGTTGACGGCAAGTATCACGAAGTCGACTCCAACGCGCTGACCTTCGACATCGCCGCCCGTGCGGCGTTCCGCGAACTGGCCAGCAAGGGCGCCGTGAAGCTGCTCGAGCCGATCATGAAGGTGGAAGTCGTGACGCCGGAGGATTTCCTCGGCGGCGTGATCGGCGACCTCAACAGCCGCCGCGGCCAGGTGCAGGGCACCGACAGCCGCGGCAATGCCCAGGTCGTCACCGCCATGGTGCCGCTGGCCAACATGTTCGGCTACATCAATACGCTGCGCTCCATGTCTCAGGGCCGCGCGCAGTATTCGATGCAGTTCGACCATTACGAACAAGTGCCGCAGGCGATCGCGGACGAAGTCAAAGCCAAATACGCCTAAGCACGAACAGATAAGAGTCAGGAGAAGACTATGGGCAAAGCCAAGTTTGAACGTAACAAGCCGCACTGCAACATCGGCACGATTGGTCACGTTGACCATGGCAAGACCTCGCTGACAGCAGCGATCACG
>JBEENS010000041.1:0-19373 GCA_041192105.1 Pseudomonadota bacterium
GGCCCAACCCTTGCCCTCATAGGCCTGGCCGGGGTCTGCGGGAACATCTGCCGGTAGCTTGCCGGACCTGGCGTACGCGGACCATTCAGTTCGAGACTTGAGGTTGAGTTTTCTGGCGAAGGCCCGTGCCTGCTTGAACGGACGGTATTTGCGGAGATGCGTCGCAACGGTTCCGGTTCCGAGCCAATCGCCCATGCCGGCCCAACCCTTGCCCTCATAGGCCTGGCCGGGGTCTGCGGGAACATCTGACGGTAGCTTCCCCGTCTTGGTGCATGATCGCCACTCTGCTTCTGATTTCAGTTTGAGTTTTCTGGCGAAGGCCCGTGCCTGCTTGAACGGCCTCCAATTTGCACGGCCAACCTTTTCCCAGACCTTGGTCGAAATGGCATCGGCGAACTCGCCGAAATCAATTTTCATCCCGACCGGAACATCGCCGGCTATCTCGACAATCTTGCCTTTCGTTCGTTTGCCCTGCGTGACCGCCCGAAACTCTTCCGCAATGCGCTCGTCCTGGGTGGATAGGGCCGCAATGGTCTTGGCGATTTGCTTGAATGCCGTTGTCTCTGCAAACTCGTCCACATCCTGACCAGCCGGAACAACTAGCGGCAAAAGAATGTAACCAAATTCTTTGCCAGCATAGCGCCGGAGTGCACGGCCAGCGGCCTGCACGATGTCGACGGTGCTTTGCTTGGGGTCGGCAAACAGCACAGCGTCTATGGCGGGAATGTCTACCCCTTCGGTCAGACAGCGGGCATTGGTCATGAGAGCCCGCCGGTAGTTTGCAAAGTCCTTCAGCAAGCCCGCCCGCTCACCGGCAGACTTATGGCTGGATATATGCAGATTGGTGGCACGGACGCCCAATGACCGTATCCCGTTCATGCGGTCTTGCTGTTCACGGAAGTCATCGGCGGACTTGATGCTGCGGTGAAATGAAATGGCGTGATGGACGGAATGGCGACGATACGTCCGCATCAGGGCTATACCAGCCGCTAATAATTGAGCTTCATGTTCTCCGGTCTTGCCGCTCGTATTGGTTAGAAGGCGGTTTTCCTTGATCAGGCTTTTTATGTGATCGTTGCTAACAGAGACCGTCAGAATTTTGTAGTCGCTGATGATCTTGTCCTGGATGGCCTTCTTGAATGTTAGCTGGTGGAAGCACTCCCCGTAGAGCTTGCTGTCGCTCATAGACAGAACGTCGTCGTTTGACCCTCTCAGCACCCGCTCCGTTGCGGTCATGAAAAGGCGCTTCTTGACCCTCACCTTGTTGTCGAACAGCAATGTGGCGAAGCGTTTGGATTTCACGCCCACTGTCTTGTGGGCTTCATCCAGAATAGCGAGATCAAAGCTGGTTCTTGCTCTGCGGGTGGCAGCAGCAAGCCGGTGGCTGCTTTGATAGGTCGTGAATACAATCTTGGTTTGCCGTGATGGCTTTTTCAGAAAACTGATAATTTCCTTGGTATCGGTAGTTGTCGGTATGCCGGTATCATAGGTACTGGCAACAAATTCATCCTTGTCTGTCGCACCAACAGTTTCGTCGCCGCACACGCACAGCCATTCGGGTGTTACCCCGTGCGCCAGATATTCACGGGTCCAGTCACCAAGTCCCTGTTTGATGAGAGCAAGACTGGGAACGGCAATAAGGATCGTCTTCACCTTAAGGGCTTCAGCGATCCAGAAGGCCGTCAGGCTTTTGCCTGTGCCGCATGGCATGATCAGACGGCCACGACTGCTCTTATTCTTTCCAAAGTGCTTCTGCGCTGCCTTGATGGCCTCAACCTGGTGCCTGCGGGGTTGCCGTGCTTTTGGGCGAGCAGTTTGTCCCTTGGTGGCTTTGCGGATCGCCTCCCAATCTTCAGGCGCAATGTCGAGCCAGCGTTCAAGGCCAATTTCCGTGGTCTTACCCAGCAGATGTTTCTTCATGACGGGCTTGGCTGAGGTGTGGACCACAACGCCCAGCGCAATGTTCCGGCAGGTCACGAACGCAAGGCTGGTGAACTTGGACAGAACTCCGGTTGTTAGCGCCTCGTTTTTGTTACTGCGAAATTTGCTCTGAATGGCCCAATATTCACCGGACTTGGTTTCAGCGATGAGGTCTATACCCTCATCAAGTATAGGAAGGCGGGTCGCCTTGCGGACCCTATCGGGGATCGTGTCCCGACTATTGATCCAGACGCTTTTTAGGATAGTGCGATATTCAGGGCGGGTCTCCAGATAAAGCTGGGTCAGCCTTTCAAAAAGATCGCCCTTGTCTTTTTTAGTTGACTGCTTGGCTAGGTCGCTGAACGCGTCCCAGTTGGAGCAAGCCCTGATGAGGCTGTCGATTTTGGCTCGCGACAATGATGGCATCAGCTAACAGCCCCGCAATTTACGAACCGATTTGTAATTGTCGCATTATCTGGCCAGCATCCCGAAACCTATAAAACACACTAGAGGCAGGAAAGCGCCTGTAACTGTACGAGGGAGGGGAACGCGTCTCAGCCACACGATCTGGGAGGGGGTATCAGGTGAAATAGCTTTATGGCTGTCGCAGTAAAATGGGCTGACCCCGAAAATTTATTGCTACGCCACGCGACGCGCATCATTGACGCTACAAAGTGCTGATTGGGGGTAGAGATGGGGGTAGAAAAGAAATAATACTTATAAATAGTTGAAATCATTTGATTTAATGGCGGACAGGGTGGGATTCGAACCCACGGTACCCTTGCAGGTACGCCGCATTTCGAGTGCGGTGCCATCGACCACTCGACCACCTGTCCGCCGGCGGTGATAAGGGAGGCGGGGCTTCAAGGCAAGGTGTTTTCCGCCCCATGATTTCAACCGCTCAAGGGGTGCCCGCAAGCCATTTGACGGCGATGTCGGCGCGCAGAAGCGGCGCGAGAATTTCCGCCGCCGCATACATCTCGGCATCGAAGCCGTAAGGCGGATTGATCACCAGCAGCCCGGCGCGATCGAGCTTGTCTTCGGGCGCGGAAATCTGCGTATCCACCGTCAAAGCCTTTTGTACGCCCCCTGCCAGCACCTCGCCGGTGAAGGCATCGGCGGCGGCCTGCGACTTGATGGGATACCAGATCAGGAAAATGCCGGTGGCGAATTTGCGCAAGCCCGCGCTGACCGCCGTCGCCAGACGTTCGAATTCATCCGGGGCCTCGAATGGCGGATCGATCACCACCAGCCCGCGCCGCAGCGGCGGTGGCAACAGCTTCACGGCGCGCACATAGCCATCGCCCAGCTCTACAGTCGCGTTGGCATAGGGCGCAAGTGCATCCTTCAGTGCGGCGAATTCCTCCGGGTGCTTTTCGAACGCTGTCAGCCGGTCCTGGGTGCGCAGCAGCCTGGCGGCCAGCAGCGGCGATCCGGGATAGCGCGCCGGGCCGCTTTCCTTCACCAGCTGCAGATATGTCGCCAGCGCCGGCGGCATCTCATCGCGCAGATCTATCAGCCGCGCAACGCCACCCCGCGCTTCGCCGGTCCTGGCCGCTGCCTCACCGGTCAGGTCATAGGTGCCGCGCCCGGCATGGCTGTCCAGCACGGCAAAGCCGGCATCCTTCTTTTTCAGGTGCAGCAGGATGACGACCAGCGCCACATGCTTGACGACATCGGCGAAATTTCCGGCGTGATAGCCGTGGCGGTAGTTCATCGCCCCTCCCCCTCATGCGAAGCATGGAAGAGGGAGGTGCCCGTAGCAGCGCTTGCGATGCGAAGGCCGGAGGGGGTCATCTTGATATCTTTTCCAGCGCCAGGCCATGCGTTCTCGGCCCGAACAGGCCGATCACTAGCGACACCATGGCCATGCAGCCGGCGATGAACACAAAGACGCCCGGCGCGCCGAACTCCCGCAGCAGGTAGGCGATGATGAAGGCGCTGAACGTCGTGGAAATGCGCGAGAAGGAATAGACGAAGCCCACCGCCCGGGCGCGGATGCGGGTAGGAAACAGTTCTGGCTGATAGCCGTGATAGGCGAAGGACAGGATATTGTTCAGCAAGGTCATCGCCACACCGCAGGCGACAATGGCGAACATGCCATGGACCTGCGCGAAGAGCAGGCCGACCGCGACAATGGACAGGGCCGAACCGGCAATAATCCATTTGCGCTCGACCCGGTCGCTGAACAGCAGGCCCAGCAACGGCCCGAAGGGGGCAGCAATAGCGATGATAAAGGTGTAGCCGAGGCTTTTGGTCACTTCGACGCCGCTGGCGATCAGCAGGGTCGGCATCCAGCTGGCAAAACCGTAATAGCCCGCCGCCCGGAACAGGTTGAAGGCGATCAGCATCACGGTGCGGCCGCGATAGGCGGGTGTCCAGATTTCCCAAAAAGAACCCCTGCCCTGTTCCACCATATGCGGCACGGGCTCCGCCAGTTGGGCGCCCTCCAGCCGCGCCTCGATCTCCCAGGATTCCACGATAGCATCGGCTTCCTGCGAACGGCCGTGACTGGCGAGCCAGCGCGGACTCTCCGGCAAATTCCGCCGCACGAAAAAGGCCAGCAGCGCGCCCACCGAACCCGCCACGATCACAAGGCGCCAGCCTTCGATGCCGAAGTAACTGTGCGGTACCAGCAGCCAGCCCAGCAAGGCCACGACCGGGATGGCGGCAAACTGGATGATGTTGGAATAGGCAAAGGCGCGGCCGCGCGTTTTGGGCGGCGACAGTTCGGCGATATAGGTGTCGATGGTCACCAGTTCGACGCCGATGCCGATGCCGCAGATGAAGCGCCACAGATTGAGGCTGAAGGCGTCCTGCTGGAACGCCATGATCACCGACGCGACCCCATACCAGAGAAGCGAAACCGTGAAGATGGTGCGCCGCCCGAACCGGTCGGCGACATAGCCGAACAGGGCGGTTCCGAAAAACAGGCCCAGGAAGAACGAGGCGACGAATCCGGCGATGCCGGTATTGCCGAAAAAATCGGATGTCGTGGCGGTGTAGATGCCGCTTTTGACCAACCCCGGCGCGACATAGGCCGCCAGAAACAGATCGTAGAATTCAAAAAAGCCGCCCAGCGACAGAAAGGTGATACGCCGCCAGAAGCCGCGGGTGGCGTGAAGGCGCTCCAGCCTCCCGGCAATGCAAGCGGGGTCAGCGGCCTTCATATTCGCGGTGCACGTCATGGGTGATGACGCCGACATGCTTGGGCGGCATCGCCAGCCAGTCCTTGCACTTCAGCGAACGTACCGTGTCCTCATGCCCGTTCTTCCAGTGCTCGTGCATGGAGTCGGGAGAAAATTCATAATCGCGCGCATTCCCTTCATAGGATTTCTGCTGATAGATCATCTGCAGGATGGTGGCGCGCGGCAGAACGGCAAGCTTGTCGCGCAGGCCGCGATCCTCGTCGGTCAGATCGCTGTCCGGCACTTTCATCAGCGCGTCATAACAGCGGTGCTTCCAGCGCTGCAGGCGGGCGAACATGTCGGTCACCTGACGGGTACGGGATGAATAGAGAATATCCTTATGGCGGCCCAGCACATCACTCATGGTGCGGGGCAAAGCCCCGCGGGCGCTGAACAGGTCCACCTGGAACACCAGGGAATTGACGTCGTCATCCTGGGCCAGCAGATGCGCCAAAGGCGTGTTGGAGACGATGCCACCGTCCCAGAAATAATCCGTGCCGATCTGCACCATGGGAAAGGCGGGCGGCAGGGCGCCGCTGGCCAGGACATGCTCGATGCGGATTTCTTCCCGGCGATTGTCGAAGAAGACGAAATTGCCGGTCATGACATTGACCGCGCCCACCGAGAAATGCACCGGGCCGGAATTGAGGATATCGAAATCGATCAGTTCCTCCAGCGTCTGGCGCAGCAGGCTGTTGTCGTAAAAACTGGTGGCGTCCTTGTTGCCGGCGGGCAACATCCAGGGATTGACCTTGTGCGGCTTGAACAGGCCGGGCTGGCCGAACAGCGCCGTGGTCATCGCCGACACCGTGTTGCGTGCCTGGCGGAAAATGTCGCCGTCGGGCGTGTAGGGCCAGATGGTGCGGTCGGTGATGCGGTCCCAGAACTCGCAGACCGCCGCCAGCCGCCGATCGGGCGCATTGCCGGCGATCAGCGCCGCGTTGATGGCGCCGATGGAAACCCCCGACACCCAGTCCGGCTCAAGCCCCGCTTCATGCAGGGCCTGATAGACACCGGACTGATAGGCGCCCAGCGCGCCGCCGCCCTGCAGGACCAGCGCGATGCGGCCGCAGCCTTCGGGGCGCGGAATGGGATCGTAGCGGCGGCCCGCCGGATGGATGGGTTTGTTATCCACGGGCCGAATCATAGCTGGTTTCGGGCACCTTTTCGCCTGGAGCGGGGTTTTTTCAATGGCCTCGCTACATGAGGCCGCATTCTCCCTTCCGTCTTGCCATGTCAGGCTGAACGCCAATGCAGGTTTCCTGGAGATTCACCATGCTCAAAGGCAAAGTCGCCCTCGTTACCGGCTCGACCTCGGGGATAGGGCTGGCCATCGCCCGCGCCTATGCCAAAGAGGGCGCGAATGTCTGCCTCAACGGTTTAGGCGACAAGGACGCGATTGAGAAAGAGCGCAGCGGCATCGAAGCCGAGTTCGGCGTCAGGGCGATTTACAGCGGCGCCGACATGAGCAAGGGCGACCAGACCGAAGCGATGGTCACCGACGCGATCAAGAGCCTCGGATCGGTGGATATCCTGGTCAACAATGCCGGCATCCAGTTCGTCTCACCGGTGGAGGAATTCCCGCTGGAAAAATGGGAGCAGATCGTCGCCATCAACCTGTCATCGGCTTTCTACGCCACCAGGGCAGCCCTGCCCGGCATGAAAGCGCGGAAATGGGGCCGCATCATCAACACCGCCAGCGCCCATGCGCTGATCGCCTCGCCGTTCAAGTCGGCTTATGTCGCCGCCAAGCACGGCATCGCCGGCTTCACCAAGAGCGTGGCGCTGGAAACCGCCACCTTCGGCATCACCGCCAACGCCATCTGCCCCGGCTATGTCTGGACACCACTGGTGGAGCGCCAGATTCCCGACACCATGGCGGCGCGCGGCCTGACGCGCGAGCAGGTGATCAATGACGTGCTGCTGCACGCCCAGCCCACCAAGCAGTTCGTGACGGTGGATGAAGTGGCGGCGCTGGCGGTCTACCTGGCGGGCGACATGGCGCGTTCCATCACCGGCAGCATCATCTCGATTGATGGTGGCTGGACAGCAGCATAAAACGCTGCAAATACGGCGTATTCTGCCGCAACACTTTGCGACAAGCGTATTACTTCCGCCGCAAAGCGTTCAGATGGGGTTCAGAGGGAAAAACGTATCTTCCTGCTCGTAAACGGTACGAACAGAAAGGTACCCCCAATGAAAAAAATTCTCACTGCCACTGCCGCCGCGCTGATGCTGGTGGCGCCCATGAGCGAAGCCTTGGCCCAGGGCTGGAACAACAATCGCAACGACAGTAATCGTTACGAGCGCCAGGATTATCGTCAGGACGACCGTCGCGATGACCGCCGCGGCCCCGGCATGAGCAATCGTGACCGAGATTACAATGGTCACCGCAACTGGCGCAAAGGCGGCCGCATCGAACGCAATGACTGGAATCGCGGCCAGCGCGTCGACTATCGCCGCCATAAGTTGCAGCGACCGGCGCGCGGCTATGAATGGCGTCAGGTTGACAACAACTACATCCTGGCCGCGGCAGCGACCGGCCTGATCGCCGCCCTGATCATGAACGCCAACCACCGCTAGTCCGGCAGTACAATGAAGAAACGGCGCCCCTCACCGGGCGCCGTTTTTTTATGCGAGGGTCTTTCCCAGGCACAACAGGCCCAGATAGGGATGGCTGCCATAGGGTTCGATGGGGGCGAAGCCGCACGTCTTGTATAGCGCGATGGCGCCTTGCATCTGGGGCAGCGTATCCAGCTTGACCTCGCGGTAGCCCAGCCGCCCGGCGGCTTCGAGCGCCGCCCCGATCAACGCCTTGCCAACGCCCAGGCCCCGCGCCTGGTCGCGCACAAACAGGCGCTTGATCTCGGCGGTGTGCGGCGGATCGAGCGGCTTGAGGGCGATGCAGCCCAGCACATGATCGCCGCGCTTGGCCAGCAGCAGTTCGCCAAGCGGGGGACCATAGAGGCCGGGCAGCGCATCCACTTCCTGTGTGAATCCCTGCGGCGCCAGATCGATGGCCAGCGATCCGGCATAGGCGCGAAACAGCGCCGCCGTCGCCGTCATCTCGGCCCGGCTGCGCGCCGGGCTGATGGAAAAACTATTTGAGCTGGTCGGCGACGGCATCAATTCCGGCTTGCGAGCAGAGTTCGTCCTTGTCGCCGCCCACCGCGCCGGATGAACCGACGCCGCCGATCACCTGGCCGCGATACTTGATCGGCACGCCGCCGGCCACGCCGACCACGCCCTCGATGTTGGTCTTGGGCGAACCCAGGGTGGAGTTGCGCGCGGTGGCAAAGGTGCCGGAGGTGGCGAAACGGTTGGCGAGGGTGATGGCGGTATAAGCCTTGTCACGCGACAGGCTGATGGTGTGCGGGCCGGTGCCGTCGTCGCGCAGGAAAGATTTCAGCGCGCCGGAATTGTCCAGCACGGTGATGGTGGTGCGAAAGCCCATCTTGCGGCAGGCATCGACCGCGACATGGGCGATCTTGTCAGCCATCTCCATCGACAAGGCATGGGTGGAAATCACGCCCGACGTTCCGGTCACAGGCGGATAACTGGCGGGCGCAGGCAAGGGCTGCGCCCATAAGACCGAAGTGGGGGCGGGCATGGCGGCCAGGGCCGCAGCAAGAATGACAGCGATGTTGCGCATGGTTTTTCTCCCCGATTTTGAAAAGGAGGCTAGGTTATTGGCGGGGCAAGTCAACGGTGCAGCGCATCGCTGACCACGGATTGACCGGCCCGTGGCTGCGGTTCTAGTCAGAAGCATGACCACCGCCTTCATTCCCGGCTTCCTGTTGGGCCTCAGCCTGATCCTCGCCATCGGCGCGCAGAACGCCTTTGTCCTGCGCCAGGGCCTGCGGCGCGAGCATGTCTTTGCGGTTTGCGCGGTCTGTGCCGGATCGGACGCGATCCTGATCGCGGCGGGCGTGGCCGGTTTTGGCATTCTGGTGACGGCGGTGCCGTGGCTGGCGCCGATGATGCGCTTTGGCGGCGCTGCCTTCCTGCTGGCCTATGGGATACGCAGCCTGCTCGCGGCCTGGCGCAACAGTTCAGCCCTCGATCCTTCGGCCGATGTCCGCAAGAGCCTGGGCGCGACGCTGGCCACCTGCCTCGCCTTCACCTGGCTCAATCCGCATGTCTATCTCGACACGCTGGTGCTGCTGGGCTCGATCTCGGCCGGTTACGGGGGACAACGAACCGCCTTTGCGCTGGGCGCCATGCTGGCGTCGTTCCTGTTCTTCTTTTCGCTGGGTTATGGCGCGCGATTGCTGCGGCCGCTCTTCGCCAACCCGAAAGCCTGGCGCGTACTGGACGCGATCATCGGCGTCACCATGCTGCTGCTGGCGCTGAAACTTGCGCTGGACAGTTAGAGTGCAACTTGGAACGGTGCGGGCGGCCCCGCCGGCTGAGCGCAGCGAAGACGGCCATAAAACAACCCGACCGAACGCACCAATATCAAGACGTGCCCCGGCGCGTCTTGATATTGGTGCGGGCGGTCGGAATCGAACCGACACACCTTGCGGTACCAGATTTTGAGTCTGGCGCGTCTACCAGTTCCACCACGCCCGCACGAGCTTGGGAAGGGCGCATTTGTTAGCGTTTTGGACCTGCCCCGTCTACTCTTTTACCGCCCCCCAATAGCCCCTAGAATGGGGCCATGAACGCTCCCGCCCGTGCCCTGCATGATGTCCCGCGATCCGACTGGACGCGGGAGGAAATCACCGCCCTCTTCGCCCTGCCCTTCGCCGAACTGATGTTCCGCGCCGGCAGCGTGCATCGGGCCCATTTCGATCCCAACCAGGTCCAGACCTCGACCTTGCTGTCCATCAAGACGGGCGGCTGTCCGGAGGATTGCGGTTATTGCAGCCAGTCAGCGCAAAACGACACGGGACTGAAAGCCTCCAAACTGATGGAAATTGACGCGGTACTGGCCGACGCCCGCGCCGCCAAGGCGGCGGGCGCCAGCCGCTTCTGCATGGGCGCCGCCTGGCGCTCGCCCAAGGACAAGGACCTCGACGCGGTTTGCGCCATGGTCGAGGGCGTGCGCGCCTTGGGCATGGAAACCTGCGTCACATTGGGGATGCTGACCGCGCCGCAGGCCATCCGCCTGAAACAGTCGGGGCTGGATTACTACAATCACAATCTCGACACCTCGCCGGAATATTATCGCCACGTCATCACCACCCGCACCTATCAGGACCGGCTGGACACGCTGGAACATGTGCGCGACGCCGGCATCAATGTCTGCTGCGGCGGCATTGTCGGCATGGGCGAAAGCGCCGAGGACCGCACTGGTCTGATCCATGCGCTGGCAACACTGCCGGCCCATCCCCAAAGTGTGCCGATCAATGCGCTGGTTCAGATCGAAGGCACGCCGCAGGGACTTAGCGCCCCGCTCGATCCGATCGACTTTGTCAGGACCATCGCGGTCGCGCGCATCACCATGCCCAGGTCCATGGTGCGGCTGTCGGCGGGGCGCGAAAAGATGAGCGACGAGACCCAGGCGCTCTGCTTCCTGGCCGGCGCCAATTCTATCTTCTATGGCGCCCAGCTGCTGACCACGCCCAATCCGGTGGCCGATGATGACCGCGCCTTGTTTGCCCGGCTGGGGATAACTCCAATGCCGCCGTCACATGGGTAAGCTGACCATCATGCTGACGATTCTTGTGATCGGCGCGGTGATTCTGTGCCCGCTGGTCATGGCCTTTGAACCCGAGCCGCTGCCGGGGGATTTCACTTTCGCCTGGAACAACCGGCATTTCGCGGTTCCCGTGGCTTGGTCGCTGTGCGCAAGCGCAGGCATGGCCCTTTTATATTCCATCATGAAACGATAAGAGCGGCGGGTCTTTTCGCGCTTTTTGAGAGTGGCTTATGACCGTCCGCAAGATCGCCCGCGCCCTGTTGTCCGTGTCCGACAAGACCGGTCTTCTCGACTTCGCCAAGGGCCTGTCGGCGCAGGGCGTGATGCTGATTTCCACCGGTGGCACCGCCAAGGCGCTGCGCGATGCGGGCCTGACGGTGGCCGATGTATCCGAGATCACCAACTTCCCCGAAATGATGGACGGCCGGGTCAAGACCCTGCATCCCAATGTGCATGGTGGGCTGCTGTCGCTGCGTGACAAGGCCGATCACGCCGCCTCGATGAAGGACCATGGCATCACCGGCATCGATCTGCTGGTGTGCAATCTCTACCCCTTCGAAGCCACGGTGGCGCGCGGCGCCGATTTCGACACCATCATCGAGAATATCGACATTGGCGGCCCGGCCATGACCCGTTCAGCGGCCAAGAACCATGACTGGGTGACGGTGGTGGTGGATGTCGAGGATTATAAAGCCGTGCTGGACGAGATGTCGGCCAATGGCGGCGGCACCAGCTTGAAGCTGCGCCGCACCCTGGCACAGCGCGCCTTTGCCCGCACCGCCGCTTACGATGCCGCCGTCTCCAGCTGGTTCGCCGGCGAACTGGCGAAGGACACCGAATCCGAACCGCCGCGCCGCCGCGCCCTGGGCGGAATACTGCGCCAGTCCCTGCGCTATGGCGAAAACCCTCATCAGCAAGCCGCCTTCTATGTCGATGGCTCGGCGCGCCCCGGCGTCGCCAGTGCCGTCCAGGTTCAGGGCAAGGAACTCAGCTACAACAACATCAACGACACTGACGCTGCCTATGAGCTGGTGGCGGAGTTCGATCCCAAGGCGGGCCCGGCCTGCGCCATCATCAAGCACGCCAATCCCTGCGGCGTGGCGTTAGGCTCCAGCCTGAAAGAGGCCTATCTCAAGGCGCTGGCCTGCGACAGCGTTTCGGCCTTTGGCGGCGTGCTGGCCTTCAACCAGACACTGGACGGCGCCACGGCGGAGGAAATCTCCAATATCTTCACCGAAGTGATCATCGCACCCGACGCCGATGCGGATGCCAGGCGGATTTTGGCTTCCAAGAAGAACCTGCGCCTGCTGACGGCGGGCGGATTGCCGGACCCGCTGGCGCCGACCCTGACCTATCGCTCGGTGGCCGGCGGATTCCTGGTGCAGACCCGCGACAATGGCAGGGTCACGGCTTCGGAATTGAAGGTCGTGACCAAGCGCCAGCCGACGGAGCAGGAAATCACCGACATGCTGCTGGCCTTCACCATCGGCAAGCATGTGAAGTCCAATGCCATTGTCTATGTGAAAGACGGTGCCACCGTCGGCATCGGCGCCGGCCAGATGAGCCGCGTGGATTCGGCGCGCATCGCCGCCATCAAGGCGAAGGATGCGGCCAAGATCGCGGGCTGGGATCAGCCACGCACCATCGGATCGGCGGCGGCGTCGGAAGCCTTCTTCCCCTTCCCCGATGGCTTATTGGTGGTGGCGGAAGCCGGCGCGACCGCCGTCATCCAGCCCGGCGGCTCGATGAACGATCAAAAAGTGATCGACGCAGCCGATGAAGCGGGCCTCGCCATGGTCTTTACGGGAATGCGCCACTTCCGGCACTAACGGAGTTTGTCGAACACTTCGTTCGCTTCAACGCCCCAGATTCTATTCTTGGGTATCCAGCCGTCTGTATCCGCGCCGCGCACCCGGCAGGCGGTGAGTGTGCAGGCGCGCAATCCGGCAATGGCACCGGGATCGGCCAGGGCCACGACCTTGCCGCCTTCGGGATTCTCAAACAGCTTCGCCCGTCCCTTGCCGGTCACCAGCACGGTGCGCTGCTCGCTGAGCATGGCGTGGCTCATCCAGCCGGTGGTGCCGTCGGCAGCCCGCACCCGCCGCCAGATGTCGAACTGGGCAATCACCGCGAAGGGATAGCCGCGATTGCGGTATTGCCACAGCACCCGGTGCGCATAGCTGGGCCCCTCGCGAAGATAGGCCTTGTCGGCGCGCTGGCTGACATAGCGCAGCACCTTCCCGCCGGAAGAGCTTTGGGGTGCCGCGATTGCGCCGGAACAGGACACAAGGACAAGAAGGGCAATCAGGCGTGTCATGGGGCGCGCGATTCGGTGACCGTCTGATTTACACCTCCCGCCCGCTTCCGTCATCCGGCTCCTTGGGCTTTAATGGCACCATGACCACCAAAAAGCCGCTCGTCATCGTCACCCGCAAGCTGCCAGAAGCGTGGGCGAGCAGGTGATCATCAACATCAAGTCGTTCGTGGACGCCCCCCCTCCCGACCGCGTCATTCCGGCGATGCTTTAGCGCATGTTCTGATAGATCACCGCGTTCCAGTAACGCGCCTGATGCATTCCGCTGCGCGAACATCCGCGCCTGTGCAGTTCGCGCCCGATCATCCAGTTGAAATAGCCATGCGCGACCAGCACGACGGTGCCATCCGCCTTGGCCCGCGCCACCAGCAGGTCGGCGGCCTGGACGGCGCGCAGCCGCGCCATTCGCGGATTTTCGATCTCGGGATGAAAGCCGGCATGCCACAGGATGCGTGACAGCACCGCCCATTTGGGAACCCGCATGTTCAGCCACGGGATGCGCGGGGACGCCAGCGGCGCTTCGGCGAAAAGCGGGTCGGCGATCAGCTGCGCATGGGGCGCCAGCGCCTGTGCGCTTTGATGGCTGCGGGGCCGGTCGCTGGTGAAGACCACGCCCAGTTCCCGGACCAGATCGCGCAGCTCGGCCGGCGGCAGGCTGGACGGGTCCAGCCCCGCTTTCTCATAGTCATCGATATATCCGGCGAAGCCGGCATGAGACGTCCGGGGGCTGAGCGCGATATGCGGCTGGCCATGGCGGATCAGGATGATGCGCGCGGGATGCGGAACGACCGATGGCGCATCTACGGACAAACTGAGTCTTTCCGACAAGCTGAGACGGATTTAACGAGTGCTGCGGACATTCAGAAACCCTTTACTTTTCCAACTTGTTGCCTAGGGATCGGGCCGCTCGCCCAATAATTAGGCAGGCACCTGTTGCATTGCAACAACTCTGACGCAAATCACGCTTTTTCGGGCCTGAAACAGGCCAAAAGGGCAAAGCGTCATATTGAGATAAGCCCGCCAAAACAGAAATGTCATCCCGATCCGGGCAGCCCCCGCGACGGCTGCGCTTCCAAGCGCTTTTTAAGAGAGGAATAGAAATGAAAAATTTCACCAAGATGGTTCTGGGCGCGGCGAGTATCGCCGGTCTGCTCGGCGTCAGCGCCCCCGCTGTCGCGCAGGACGCTCCCTCGTGGGCATTGAACGGCAATGTTGCCGTGACCAGCGACTATCGTTTCCGTGGCATCAGCCAGAGTGATCGCAGCTTCGCGCCGCAGGGTTCACTGACCCTAGCGGGTCCCGACGGCTTCTATGTCAGCGCCTGGGGTTCGAGCGTGGATTTCGATCCGACCAAATCCGGAAATCCGTACATGGAGCTGGACCTCTATGTCGGCAAGCATACCGACCTGGGCGGCGTCGACTGGAATATCATGCCCTATTACTATGCCTATCCCCCGGCTGATATTGCCCCGGGCGGCACTTCGCCGGAGTTCTTTGAACTCATCAACCAGCTGTCGCACACCTTTGACTTCGGCGTCAGCGCTCTGGGCACCTACGCCTGGTCGCCCAACCTGGCGTTCAACGGCGGCACAGGCCACTACCTGGCCCTTAACTTGGCCTACCCGATCAATGACTGGCTGAGCATCAGCGGCAACTACGGCCACCAGTGGGCCGGGAACGCCGCCGCTGCCGGCTCCAGCGGCTACAATCACGGCGATGTCGGCCTGACCGCTTCGTACAAGGGCTTAGCGCTGGACCTGCGCTACACCGGCACGGACCTGACCCGCCTCGGTTGCGGCAACTTCTACATGGCCACCAGGAACGCCTGCGCTGGTGGCGCCGCCGCCACCCTGACCTACAACTTCGCCCTGCTGCCGTAAGCGACAGTCGAAGACCAAAGATAAAAACCCGCGGGATGAAAATCCCGCGGGTTTTTCTTTGCGCGCACAGGGGTGAACATGGGCCCGGCCATGCGAACGGCCTGTGTCCGCGTCAGATTGCTTCCAACGCCAGGCGCAGCTGATGAACAGAGCGTGATGCCGACCCAGCCTGGCGATACCAGCCGAAGGCGAGGCAGAGCCGGTCGAGTTGATGGCTTCTTGGAGCGGGGCGTGAGGCGGCTCTATCCAAAAGGCGCGCCCCTAGAGTCGTAAGCGCATCATGGAAAGATCATATTAATAATCTTAGGAATTATCGGCGGGATGTACCGACTAGCGGGTCCATCACCAGACCTGATGCTCTTTCCTGCCAGTCCCATTAGGTGGGAAATCCTGCCGCCGAACAGCAGAAACACGACAACGCCAATAATCAAGAGATGCCAGAAGCTGAGGCCAAACATGAAATGCTCTTTCGTAATACGCCGGGCTACACCTTAGCCCTGCCGCCTAAACTAGCGCCCGACCCACAAGCCAGTGTAGCCCAGCTCGAGCAGCAATAGCGGCGAAATGAATGCCACACCTTAGCCTAGATCAGCCCGGCGAGCCATCCAGCCCGGCTGCCCAGGGCGGGCGGAATACTCAAACTGAAAGCCAGAAATGAAAATGACGGCACAATGGCCGCCGTTCTCGATTCAATGTCGGGCGCGTTATCTGCAATTGAGATTAGAACGATTCCACGGGTCGCTGCTGTTACCACCCGGCCCGCCGCAGCATCCGCCACCGGGGCAAGTGTAAGCGCCGCCGCCGGGTCTCGTGTAACCGCCGGCACCGGGGCCGGCATTCAGCTAGTGTTTGTAGCGAAATCCTCGACGAGATTCTGGTATCTGTGCCGCAAGATGGAAAGATCGGAGTCCACTGCTAACCAAGTGAATCCTTGTTTCCGCAATTCCGTTAGTTCTCTGGCGTCGCGTATGAGAATGCCGCATGATTTTCCGACTGCAGCTGTCGCGCCGGCTACTTTTTTCACACACTCAGCGTAATTGGGGTTAGTCGGTTTCGGATGTGCCTTCAGGTCGAAGTTCAAGTCAGACGGGCCAACGAAAAGCACGTCCACACCATCTACCTTCGCAATTTCTTCGGCATTCTCTACGGCATCGACCGTCTCAATCTGAGCAAAGATAAGGGGCGAGGGCAAATCGTCTGGCGAACGCAGACCGAAACGATGTGCGCGGACGGTACGCGAGTAACCTCGCCGGCCGCGCGGCGGATAATGCACGGCCCGCACAATCATCTCCGCCTCGGCAGCCGAATTTACGTGTGGTACCATAATGCCTTGCGCGCCCCAGTCTAGCGCGCGCGCGATAATGTCTGGGTGCGGCGCGCTGACACGCACAATACCGACCGCGCCAAGGCCGCGAATGGCTTGAAGTTGCGACAAAAGATCGGACTCGGAACTACAGCCGTGTTCAAGATCGAAAAGAACCCAGCCTAATCCGCACTCTGCAGCAAGTTCAGCGATCACCGGTGAGCCAATAGACAGCCATGTACCGAGACGCGGACGCTGGTCAAGGAGTGAGCCGGGCGTTTTCATATTCATAGGCTTTCAATCTCCAAATCGTTGCGCAAGCCGTTCAGTGCGGCTTCGAGGCGTTGGCGGGTAAACGTTTCCAGTTCCGCGCCGCTGCCCCCGCTGCCGATCAGGAAGAACTTGTCGGTGCGCTCGAAGTAGCCCGCGCCAACGCGGATCACCGACTTGACGATCATATTGCGCATCAGGTGCAGCCAGAATCGCCGGCGATGATCGTTCGGTAGTGGACGAACGCCGGCGTAGCCCCGCACCGCAGCACCCAGCACATTGCCATCATAGAAACAACCGAGCAACGATAGATCGTCCATCGGGTCGCCGCCAATGGCGTCGTCCCAGTCAATGAATGCGGAAATTTCCGTTTCGGTACCTAGGATGTTCCAAAGCGCGAGGTCCTTGTGGACCAGACAGCCTTGCTCCAACGCGAGCAAAGAACGATGACGTTTGATCTCCGTTTTTATCTCCTCAGCACCGTGTGCCTGCAGAAAACCGCGCTCGACGAGAAACTGCAGATGCCGATCGAAGTGAAGGAAGAAGTAATCATCGTATCGTTGGTGGAAACCTTCGAGGCGGTTTTCACGCCGCAGAATCGCCGGGTTGAACGGCCCGAAACCTGGCGGCAAAATTTCTTGCCACCGCGCCACGGCGGCGCCGATGTCGCCGGCCACCCGCGCCACGTCGAGCCGGCCTTCCTTATGAAGTTGATTCAGATCCGAATGGGGAATGTTTTCCAACAATTGCCACGCAAACGGCACGCGTAGACGGCTCGCGTCCACGCCATGCACGCGCGGTGCCGGGATGCCTAGTGCCCGCACTTCTGCCAGCACGTGGGATTCGACTTCGATGTAGTCGTCGCGTTCAGGTCCGTCCTCGATACGCGCGAAAAACTCCGTGCCATTGACCGTCACGAGCCAGGTGATGTGGTTCCCTTGTCCCACCGCTGGCCTAAGCGCGATGAGTTTTCCTGGAAAATGTTGCCGCAACTCCCCAATAAACTGGCTCTCATGCGCATCGCGATGAAAATGCTTGTCCGTGCCGTGAAACGCCGCCGGACGATCGCTTTTCCAATAGTATATTGAATCGCGAGGATGAGGCACATTCGGCGGAAAAGCCAAGCTGGCTTTACTTTTCATCTGCATCTCTCCTCTTAAACCCGCACCGACCCACAAGCCAATGTAGCCCAGCGCGAGCAGCAATAGCGGAGGGATGAATGCCAAACCCTAGCCTAGATCAGCCCGGCGAGCCATCCAGCCCGGCTGCACTTGCCAGTCGAAAAAGGCTATGGTGCAGGAAATGGGGACCGCCGCCATGAGCCGCAAACGCACCGCACTAATGATCTCAGCTGTTTTCGCCGGTATCGCGCTGCTACATTTTGCGAGGATTTACTATGACTGGTCGGCCATCATCGGCGGCTGGACGGTCCCTATGTGGTTAAGCTGGATCGCAGTGATGGCATGTGGCGCATTAAGCTATTTCGCGCTGCGGCTTCGGCGGGGTAAGTAAATCTGTTTTTGAACAGATTCATGTGACCAACATCTCTCAAACTCAGGTGGCAATTATCGGCGGCGGCCTCGCCGGGCTTCACGCTGCCTATCTGCTGCATCGCGCAGGTGTTTCGTTTCAACTGTTTGAGGCGCGTGATCGGCTCGGTGGGCGCATCCTAACAGTAGATGAAGCAGGGTGCGCCGACTGGGTTGGTTTTGATCTCGGCCCTTCATGGTTCTGGCCCGACATGCAACCCGCCCTTGGGAATCTCATAGACGAACTCTGCCTTGAAACCTTTGCACAACACACTGACGGCGACATGCTCTACGAAGGCAGTCTCCGCGAACGCCCCCATCGCATGCGCGGCATGGGGCAGGAACTGCGCTCCATGCGACTGACCGGCGGCTGCGTCTCGTTGATTCACGCGCTGGCAAACAACCTCCCGAAAGACGTGCTGCACCTTGGTACCGCAGTGACCGATTTGCGCTTGATAGAAGCCGGGATAGAACTGACGAGTGAGCGTCCCGGCAAGCCGCCGCAACGGGACAGTTTCAGGCATGTGATTGCCGCTCTACCGCCGCGCCTTCTCGCAGCGGCCATCAGGTTTGACCCTGCGCCAGCGGCAGCTTCGCTCAATCTTTGGCAATCCACCCCAACTTGGATGGCCCCCCACGCCAAATTTGTCGCTCTCTATGACCGCCACTTCTGGCGGGAGGCGGGCCTGTCCGGGGCCGCGCAGAGCATGGTTGGACCGCTTGGCGAAATCCATGATGCGACGACGGCCCAAGGGCAGGCTGCGCTGTTCGGCTTCGTCGGAACCTCCGCTGCACAGCGAGAGAGCGTTGGGGAGCAGCCCCTCATCCGCGCCGCGATCCAGCAATTGACGCGCTTGTTTGGCCCAGAGGCCGCTCTACCCCGCGCCACGTTTCTGAAAGATTGGACCGCAGATGAACGGACTTCAACACCTGCAGACAGTTCTGCTTCCGGCCACCCGTCATCCGTTAGGGGGGGCTGGGTTAGGGGGCCATGGGCAGAGCGATTGGTATTGGCTGGAAGTGAAACAAGCGCAACCGAGCCGGGCTATCTGGCGGGCGCTATAGAAGCATCAAGGCAAGCTGCCGTAGCTTCCCAACTATCTCTTCAGCACTATGCCGTTTCCTAGCCATTCCTCTTCTCCTACGTGGTCAAAACCAAACTTCAGGTCGGACCACTTCAAAGGGGGGCGTCCAAAACTCTACGGTCACTATCGACTTCAATGCCTGATTGAATAGCCCCTAGATTCGTAGACGTCTTCTTCCCTAATTTTGAGGCAAGGAGACCATAATGAGCAAAGCCAAATTCAGCGACGCTTTCAAACGAG
>JBEENS010000042.1:0-19046 GCA_041192105.1 Pseudomonadota bacterium
CGTTTCAGGAAACCCAAAAGAAATCGATCAACCCAAGTTGTCGCGTTCTGGACGTTTCACGGAGAATGGTAAGCTTTTCCAAGCGGCTATGGCCCATAAGCAAGGTGCACAATCCGCCGAATTGGTAAGGGTTTATGAAAAATCAGAGACGGGATATTGACGGACAACGGTTTTTTCAACTTGGTGGATTCATGGCTTGAGAATGACGGCAAGCGTAATGTCTTTAAGTTTCGACTTGAGGCGGTCGAAGTAGACAGTGCTGATCATCGTGTGGCCGAGAATGTGCCTCTTCCTGCTAGAACTCGAATTATACCATCAGCAATCAAGCAGCAGGTTTGGCTGAGGGACGGGGGTAAGTGCAGGCTCTGCGAGGCTACAGACGAACTTCATTTTGATCACGATATTCCATACTCTAAAGGCGGATCGTCCTTGTTAGTATCTAATGTTCAGTTGCTATGCGCTCGGCATAATCTCAGCAAAAGCGCGAAGATTGAATAAGTGCTAGCCCTCAAACGCTGTTTTCGCCGCGAAGGCCAAGGCAACAATCGCCACGCCGGGACCGATTTCCCGCCAGCGTCCCGTCAGCAGCTTGATCCCGGCATAGGCGACAAAGCCGATGCCGATGCCCTCGGCGATGGAGAAGGTGAAGGGGATCGCCAGCGAAGTGATCAGGGCGGGCAGGGCTTCAGTGATGTCTTCCCACTCCATCTCTTTCAACTCGCGGGCGAACAGGACCGCCACGAAAATCAGCGCAGGCGCGGTCGCATAGGCCGGTACCGCGCCCGCTAGTGGCGCCAGCAGCAACGCCGCCAGAAACAGAGCCGCCACCGTCACCGCCACCAAGCCGGTCTTGCCGCCCACACCCGACGCGCTTTCGATGTAAGCGGTGACCGGCGAAGTGCCCAGGGCGGCCCCGATCATGGTGCCGGTGGCGTCGGTGACCAGCGCCTTGCGGGCGTTTTTCAACTTTCCATTTTCCATCAGCCCGGCGCGATGGCCCACCGCTGTCAGGGTGCCGGACGCATCCAGGAGATTGAGCAGCAGGAAGGTCAGCACCACCCCGGCCAGCACGCTGGTGGCGACATTGCCGGTGAAATGCATCTGCATCAGGGTGGGAGCGATGTAGGGCAGTGGGGCGGCAAGCTGCGGCCACGGCTGCAATCCCAGCACGAGGGCGCAGGCGGTGGCGGCCAGGATGCCGATCAGCACCGCGCCGGTGACCTTGCGCGCCCACAGCGCCGCAATCAGCAGCAGGGTGCCTGCGGCGATCAGCGCCTTGGGGTCGGACAAGTTGCCCGGATGCAGCAGGGTGGTCGGGTTGGCGGCGACCCAGCCGGCGCCTTGGAATCCGATCAAGGCGAGGAAGAAGCCGATGCCGGCGGCGATGGCGCGCTTCTGGCTTTGCGGAATGGCGTTGATCAGCCACTCGCGCGCCGGGCTGGCCGAGAGGGCGACAAACAGGATGCCAGAGACAAAGACGCAGCCCAGCGCCAGCCGCCAGTCTCCGGCCAGCAGCGGCACTACGGTGAAGGCGAAGAAGGCGTTCTGGCCCATGCCCGGCGCCAGCGCCACCGGCAGGTTGGCGTACAGCCCCATCAGCGCGGTGGTGAGGGCAGCGGAGAGGGCGGTGGCCATGAACACCGCGCCGCGGTCCATGCCCGCCGCCGACAGGATGGTGGGATTGACGAACAGGGTATAGGCCATGGTGAAGAAGACGGTGACGCCGGCGATCATCTCGCTTCGGACCGTCACGCCCTGGGCCTTCAGCCCGAACAGTTTTTCCAGCATCTGTCCTCCAGCAATTGAAGCAAGCACAGGTCCGCCTCCCCCGCGAGCGGAGCGACCGGCGGGGGAGGTGGCCGTAGCAGCGCTTGCGATGCGAAGGCCGAAGGGGGAAAACGAAAAGGCCGGAAGCATGGCTTCCGGCCTTGGCCCGCTTTGGCGGTAATTCTCCCCGAACTTGGCCGTTCTGTGCGGTCAACGTTCTTTTATTGGGTCGTTTGACACAGTGGTTCGTCGGACCTGTCACGACATATATGGGTTTACCGCAATGCAACATACGCAATATAATGTCGTCCAGCTTTACGCCCGTGCGGCGCTGGTTGCAGCCGTGATTTTGGCCGCAAATCCGGCCTCCGGAGCGACCGCGAACCCGACAGGGCCTCGCGGCGCGACCATTGAAAAGGCCGGGCCGATTACCCATGCCGGCAAGCCGGACCCGCTGCTGGATGGCGGCGATACCTCGGCCTGCATGGCCGGGGCCGATCTGGCAGCAGGAACCGACGCCACCGGGAGTGCGGTGATTCCCGCCGATGTCGGCGCCCCCAGGGTGATGCTGCCTGACGAGATCATGGTGCCGGTGGGCGGGGCTGGTCGGCCCCAGTTGGGAGGGCGTGGCCGCAATCCCGTCACGGGCGCGGGCGGCGGCATCTATGCCGGGTTCGACGGTCGCCGGATGGCGCCGCTGCTCAATCCCAAGCCCTGCCCACGTTAACCAGCGCCGGCTTCTGCCCCAATTTCGGTCCGCACCGCTGCTAGGCTCGCGTGGATGCGCGCACTTCTTCTTGCCCTGATGCTGACGGTCTGCGGCGCCTTCGCCGCCGAGGCCGCGCCTTCATTCAATCCCTGGCGCATCGTCAAAACCCAATGGGAAGAGAAAGACGAAATCGGCTTTGGCCGCTTCGTCACCGCGCTGGGGGATTCCGGCTGCTCGTCTTCCCAAAGCTGCCTGCGCGATCCGGCCAACCCCTATCGCGGCAGCGACGGCGCCTTTCTGGACATCGATGTGGACTGCGCCAAGCTGCCCTATCTGCTGCGCGCCTATTACGCCTGGAAGAACGGGCTGCCCTTTTCCCATGTGAATGGCGTGGCGGGCTCGCGCTTCGGCGCCACGTCCAACCGCATCGCCGGGCGCGCCGGCATCATCGACAATGGCGGCGGCGTGAATGGGCCCGCCGCCATCCGCCAGATGATCGACAGCGTCTATTCCGGCACCTTCCGCACCGATGCCCTGCAGGACAGCGCCATCCCGGCGGATTTCTATTCGCCCGCGCTTGCCCCCGGCAGCATCCGGCCCGGCACCGTCATCTATGACACCAATGCCCATATCGGCATCGTCTATCGCGTCGATCAGGCGGGCCGCATCTATTACATGGACGCCCATCCCGATTTCACCATCACCCGCTCGGTCTATGGCGCGCAGTTTGGGCGTAGCCCCGCCGCGCTGGGCTGGGGGCTGAAGAACTGGCGGCCCCTGCAGCTGGCCGGGGCGCACTGGAACGGCAACGCGCTGGTGGGCGGCCATTATGTCTTCGCCCGCAACCAGCAGATTCGTGATTTTTCCCCAGTCCAATATCTGGGCACCGAGCCCAATCCCTCCCGCGACGAGCGCGCCGCACGCTGGTCGTATAACGGCGCCCGGCTGGGCTTTTATGAATATGTCCGGGTCGCGGTGTCGGGCGGCCGTACCGATTTCAACCCGGTCTATGAGGTGCAGGCGACCATGCGCACCTTGTGCAACGACCTGGGCGACCGGGCGCAAGCAGTGAACCAGGCGGTGGCCAACGGCATTTCCGCCAAGCTGCATCCGTCGTCCATGCCGCCCAATATCTACAGCAGCGATGACGGGGAGTGGGAAAGCTATGCCACCCCGGCGCGCGACAGCCGGCTGAAGGCGGGCTTTGTCGCCTTCCGGCGCGACCTGGCGCGGATGATCGGGCTGTGGCTCAACCGCGATCCGCGCATCGTCTATGACGGCACCGACCTGAAACGCGACCTGCTGAACGCTTATGACCAGCAGAGCTAGGCTTGCACCATCACCTATCTGTCCAGCGACAAGCGCCCGGTGCCGCTGACATTCGATGACATTTCCCGACGGCTGTTCGCCATGTCCTTCGATCCTTATCATTGCGTCGAACTACGCTGGGGCGATGACAGCCAGGCTTGCCCCGACCAGCAGGGCAAGCGCCGCTGGTATGCGGTCCAGGCCCAGATGCGCAGGGAAGTGGATCGGTCCGGTAGCGGCAGCGTACCGGATGGCGCGACAGCCGGGCCGCAGGAGGTGGATATTCGCGGGCTGATTGCACAAATGCCGGGCCGCGCGCCCTGGGTGCAGCGCATGCCGGGGTCCGCCAGCGACCGGCGCGCGCTGCAATAGGCCATGTGGCGCATTTTAGGACGTATCTTAAAACGACAGTAACCGCCGCGCCCCCAGCATCGTGCCAACAGGGGATTGGGAGCGAGCATGTATCAGGACAGCTGGGGTCTTTACGAAGCGCGCCATCCCAAGAAATGGATTTTCCACCCCCGCAAGCGTTCGGTCATCGGTACGCTGCTGACCGTGATGGCCGCGATTGTCGTGGTGTTCGAAGCGGTCAGCCGTCTCTAATACGCGCGGGCGATCAGGATTTCTTCCACCCCCGGCGCGCCCGTGAACAGGCAGGGCGCGAAACTGTCCGGCTGCTGCAGCGGCGCATTGCGCACCGTCAGCTTGAGGGTCTTGAGTTTGGCATCCACCTTGTCCAGTTCCGCGCCCGTCGGCTTGGACCATGAGACGCGCAGCCAGCCCTTGAACTCCTCGTCGCTGCCGGAGAAATAGCTTTCCACCCCGGCCCAGTCGGTGACGCCGCTCTTGATGTTGGCATCCAGCCGCGCCTTGGCCTCGGCATAGAGGCCGTGCTGGATTTCGGCCAGCAGCTGCACGGCCTTTTCCTCGATGAATTCCTGGCGGCCCACGGCGATGGACTTGACCTTGTCGCCGTCGCGCAAGGCGTCTCGCCGCATATAGGTGATGTTGCCGCCCGCGGCGTCGCGCGGGCCGATCTCGATGATGATGGGGGCGCCGCGGCGCACCCAGTTCCAGCGCTTTTCCGCTGACTTTATCTTCTTGAGGTCCAGCAGAACCCGCAGCCGCTGTCCGAAGGCGCTGAGCTTGCCCAGCGCTTCCACCAGGCTTTCGCAATAGGCCAGCACTTCGGCATCTTCCGGCTTGTCGCGCAGCATGGGCACGACCACGATCTGGCGCGGCGCGATGGCGGGCGGCAGGCGCAAGCCGTCATCATCGCCATGCGTCATGATCACGCCGCCGATCAGGCGGGTGGAAACGCCCCAGCTGGTGGTGTTGCACAGCGACAGGGCGCCGGATTCATCCTGGAACTTGATGCTTTGCGCTTCGGCAAAGTGTGTGCCCAGGAAATGCGAGGTGCCGGCCTGCAGCGCCTTGCCGTCCTGCATCATGGCTTCGATGGAATAGGTGTTCACCGCGCCGGGGAAACGTTCATTTTCCGGCTTCTCGCCCGCGATTACCGGCATGGCCAGAATGTCTTCGGCAAAGGTGCGATAGACTTCCAGCATCTTTTTCGTTTCTTCCACCGCCTCGGCCTCGCTGGCATGGGCGGTATGGCCTTCCTGCCAGAGGAATTCGGTGGTGCGCAGGAACAGGCGCGGGCGCATTTCCCAGCGCACCACATTGGCCCACTGGTTGATCAGCAGCGGCAGGTCGCGATGGCTCTTGATCCAGCGCGCAAAGGCATCGCCGATGATGGTCTCCGAGGTCGGGCGCACCACCAGCGGCTCTTCCAGCTTGGCGTCGGGATCGGGCTGTAGCTTGCCGTCGATCATCTTCAGCCGGTGATGGGTGACGATCGCCATCTCCTTGGCGAAGCCTTCGACATGCTCGGCCTCCTTGGCGATGAAGGAGAGCGGGATGAACATGGGGAAGTAGCAATTCTCGTGGCCGGTCGCCTTGATGCGGCGGTCCAGCTCCTGCTGGATCTGTTCCCACACGCCATAGCCCCAAGGCTTGATCACCATCGCGCCGCGCACGGGGCTGGTCTCGGCCATGTCGGCATCGCGCACCACCGCCTGGTACCAGTCGGCAAACCGGCTGCGGTTTATGTCCAGGGCGCGCTGCATCGAAGGCTCCAAAAGCGGCAAGGTTCCGTGCCCCTCTTAGCGCGGGGCGGGCGGCCTGAACAGGATATAAGTCGCCAGCCCGCTCAGGCCGAACAGGCACATCAGGGCGGTCATCGGCAACGGCGTTCGGGCGTTGAAGGCGCCCATCAGCAGTGAGGCGAGAAAGCCGCCACCGTGCATGACAATACCGATCAGGGCCGAGGTCATGCCGGCAGCGTGTCCGAAATGCTGCATGGTCAGTCCCGCCGCGGTGGCGTTGATCGAGCCGATCATGGCGCAATAGACGAAGATCCAGGGTATCAGCCCCAGCAGCCCGCCCCAGTCGGTCAAGCCGAACAATAACCCCAGACATGCGGCGGTGGCGTTGGCAGCCAGCGCGGCGAAGAACAGCGGCTCACCGGGATGGTTTTTCAGCCAGCGGGCGGAGCTCTGGCTGAAGATGATCAACCCGATGCCGTTTAGTACAAAGGTGAAGCCGAAATATTCCGGCGCTACATGAAACATGCCGATCACCACATTTGGCCAACCGGTCAGGAAAACGTAGAGCCCGGCGCCGGTGAAGGTGGCGGGAACGATCAGGCGGTAGAAACGCCGGTCGCGCGCGATCGCCCAGTAATCGGCCAGCACATGCAGGGGATGCAGGCGGCGGTCGGAGCCGGGATGGCTTTCGGGCAGAAGCCGCCACACCAGGCCCCATGTGAGCAACGCGGCGCCTGCCTGAATCCAGAACAGGCTGCGCCAGCCGGTGATCGGCAGCAGGAAGCCGCCGACAAAGGGCGCGAACAGCGGCGACACCGATAAAATCAACAGCATCTGGGCGAAGATGCGCGCGGCTTGCGCCGGTGGAAACAGATCGCGCACGCAGGCGCGCGCCAGCACCATGCCGGCGCAGCCGCCGACGGCCTGCAGGAAGCGCAGCGCATCCAGGGCCAGCGGTCCTTGCGCTAGGGCGCAGCCGGCGGCGCCCAAGATATATAGGCCCAGGCCCACCAGGATTGGCATCCGCCGCCCGAACCTGTCCGAAAGAGGGCCGAACATCGCCTGGCCCAGGCACATCCCCAGGAAAAACGCCGCCAGGGAGTGTTCGATGGCGGCGACAGGCGCATTGAACTCGGCTGCGATGGTGGGCAGCGCCGGCAGGTACATGTCAATGCCGATGGGAATGAACACCGTCAGCAGTCCGAACAGGGCGATCAGCTCGAGCCGCCTGGCACGGGTGAAGGAATCGCTGGGGGCGGCGGAATGGGTCATCGCGCGAGGGGTATGGAGCCGATGCCAAAACGGCGCAAGCCTTTGTGATGGACGGATTTGCGCAGCCCCCTTACCTTGGCCGCATGCCAGAATCGCTTCGCAAAAAGACAGGTATTTTCGCGCCTTTTGAGTGGATGATCGCCGCCCGCTATTTGCGTGCCAAGCGGCAGGAAAGCTTCATTTCGGTCATCTCGCTGTTCTCGCTGATCGGCATCGCCCTGGGTGTCGCCACCCTGATCATCGTGATGTCGGTGATGAACGGTTTTCGGGTCGAGCTGCTGCGCTCCATCCTGGGTCTGTCGGGTCATATCACCGTCCAGTCCCAGATGGGCAACCTGGCCGATTATGATGCCATCACCCAGCGCATGAAGGCGATCCCGGGTGTTACCCGTGCGGTCCCCATCGTGGACGGGCAGGTTATGGCCAGCCAGAACGGCGCCACCTCCGGCGTGCTGGTGCGGGGCATCCGGCGCGCCGACCTCGCCAATGTGAATGTGCTGGTCGAGAAACTTTCGCCCCGCGCCCTGCAATATTTTGAAGGCGATGAATCGGTCATCATCGGCCAGGGCCTGGCCAACAAGTTGGGCCTGCGGCTGGGCGGCGACATCACCCTGATTTCGCCCCGGGGCAATGTCACGCCCTTCGGCGTCACGCCGCGCATCAAGACCTATCATGTGATCGGCACCTTCCGCATCGGCAATACGTTGTACGACAACAACTATATCTTCATGCCGCTGGGCGAGGCGCAGCTCTATTTCAACACCGGCGAAGCGGTGAACGGCATCGAACTGATGGTGCGCGATCCCGAAGCCGATCTGGCGCTGGTGCCGCAGATCAGCAAGGCAGCGGGGCCGCAGATGCGGCTGGTCACCTGGCAGCAACTCAACAACACCATCCTTCAAGCGCTGGAGGTGGAGAGCAGCACCATGTTCCTGATCCTGTCGCTGATCATCCTGGTGGCGACGCTGAACATCGTGTCGGGGCTGATCATGCTGGTGAAGGACAAGAGCGGAGACATCGCCATCCTGCGCACCATGGGCGCGACGCGCGGCGCCATGATGCGGGTGTTCTTCATCGCCGGCGCCAGCATCGGCGTGGTCGGCACGATTTTCGGCCTGATCATCGGTGTTCTGTTCTGCACCTATATCGAGAATATTCGGCAGTTCCTGTCGAGCCTGACCGGCAAGACGCTGTTCGATCCCACCGTCTATTTCCTGTCGCGCATGCCCGCCCAGATGGATCCCGGCGAGGTGGTGGCGGTGGTGGTAATGGCGCTGGTGCTGACCTTCCTGGCCACCCTGTATCCGTCCTGGCGGGCGGCGCGGCTCGATCCGGTCGAGGCGCTGCGCCATGGATGAGGTGCTGAAGCTTGAGAACATCACCCGCCGCTATCGTGAGGGTGAGGGCCAGCTGGAAGTGTTCAGCGAATTGTCTATGGTCCTGAAGCCGGGCGAGATCGTGGCGCTGGTGGGGCCGTCCGGGGCAGGCAAGTCCTCGCTGCTGCATATCGCGGGCCTGCTGGAAGCGCCGACCAGCGGCGAGATCACCATCGAAGGCGTGGCCACGTCGAAACTGCCGGATCAGGAGCGCACCCGTATCCGCCGCGAGAAGATCGGCTTTGTCTATCAGGCCCATCACCTGTTGCCGGAATTCGACGCCCTGGAGAATGTGGTCCTGCCGCAGATGATCGCGGGTGTGTCGCGCAAGGATGCGGCGGTAGAAGCGGCGCGGCTGCTGGAGGTGATGGGGCTGGGCAAGCGGCTGTCGCATCTGCCCTCGCAGCTGTCGGGCGGCGAGCAGCAGCGCGTCGCCATCGCCCGCGCCCTGGCCAATCGCCCGCGCATCCTGCTGGCCGATGAGCCCACCGGCAATCTGGATCCGCGCACCTCGGGCGGGGTGTTTGACGCGCTGATCGCCATCACCCGCGCCGAAGGTCTGGCGGCGCTGATTGCGACCCACAATTTCGAACTGGCATCGCGCATGGACCGCGCCTTGCTGCTGCACCAGGGCAAGCTGATCGAAGGCACCCAGCTTTCGCGTTAACTTTTGACACCGTCAAAAGTTAACAGCCTGATTTTTCAGGAACGAATGCAACTGATCCGTGTGCGGATTCTTGTCTGTTCATGAGCTTTCAGCGCAACCCACTTTATTGGTCAAACGCCGCCAAGTTCTCCGGCAGTTCGGTCACGTTTTGTTCTTGTGTTCTGGATGGAACCAAAGTAGAACAAAAATCGATCAAGCGGGAGATTGCGATCATGTGGATCAAGGATGCGGCGGCGGGCGCGGGGCTTATTCTGTTCATGGTGTCGGCCTTTGTGCTGGCCGGCGGCGCCCACGCCATTCTGGGCTCCAGCACCTGATCGCTGTGGATAGGGCGCACAGGCAGCGCCCATATCGGAAGCTGGCGGGCGATACTGGCCCCGGAACTGGCCCCGGGCCTTCGCGAGATCACCATGGCGTCCTTCATTCATCTGCGCGTGAAAAGCGCCTATTCGCTGCTGGAAGGGGCGGTGCGCCCCCAGGAACTGGCGGACCTGGCGCGTGAGGCGGGAAGCCCCGCGGCGGCGGTCACCGACACCAACAACCTGTTCGGTGTCTATGAGATCGCTGACACCCTGGCCAAGGCCGGCATCCAGCCCATCGTGGGCGCGCTGCTGTCGGTGGAGTTCGCGCCCCGCAGCCCCTTGCAAACCGGCTCGCGCAAGAAGCCGCCGCATATACCGCTACTGGTGCAGAATGAAGCCGGCTACCAAAACCTGACCAAGCTTCTGTCGGCCGCCTATCTCGACGTGGAAGCAGGCGACTGGCCGCATGTGAAGGCCGAAAAGCTCTTTGCGCATTCGGGTGGCCTGATCGCCCTGACCGGCGGGCCGGGCGGCGCGCTCAACCATTTGCTGCTGGAGGGCCAGAAGGAAGCAGCCGAGCTGTTGCTGGCGAAAATCGCCGCCGCGTTTCCCACCCGTCTCTATGTCGAGCTGCAGCGCCATGGACTGGCGGAAGAACGCGCCACCGAAGACGGGCTGCTGGACATGGCTTATGCGGCAAGGCTGCCGCTGGTGGCGACCAATGACGTGCATTTCGGCCGGGCCAATATGTATGAAGCCCATGACGCGCTGCTGTGCATCGCCGATGGCGCCTTCGTGTCCCAGGACGACCGCCGCCGTCTGACCCGGGAGCATCGTTTCAAGACCCCGTCGGAAATGCAGGCCCAGTTCGCCGACCTGCCGGAAGCCATCGAGAACACCATCGAGATCGCGCGCCGCTGCGCCTTCCGTCCGATGAAGCGCAAGCCGATCCTGCCGGTGTTCGTGCCGGAATCCGGCCTGACGGCGGAAGCTGAACTGAAGACACAGGCGCTGGAAGGGCTGGAGCGGCGGCTGACCGGCGCCAAGCTGGCGGCGGAACGCAGTGTCTATGACGAGCGCCTGGACTATGAACTGGGCATCATCAACCGGATGGGTTTTCCCGGCTACTTCCTGATCGTTTCGGACTTCATGAAATGGACTCGGGGACGCGGCATTCCGGTGGGCGTGCGCGGTTCCGGTGCGTCTTCGCTGGTGGCCTGGGCGCTGGACATCACCAACCTGGACCCGCTGCGCTTCGGCCTGTTCTTCGAACGCTTTCTCAATCCCGAACGTCTGTCCATGCCGGACTTCGATATCGACTTCTGCCAGGAGCGGCGCGACGAGGTGGTGCGCTATGTGCGCGACAAATATGGCACCGACCGCGTGGCGCAGATCATCGCGCTGGGATCGCTTCAGGCGCGCGCCGCGGTGCGCGATGCGGGCCGCGTGCTGCAAATGCCGCTGGGGCTGGTGGACCGCATCGCCAAGCTGATCCCCAATCCGCCGGGAAAATCCATTTCCCTACAGGAAGCGGTGGACAGCGAACCGCGCCTGCAGCAGATCGCCGAACAGGAACCGATGGCCCAGCGGCTGTTTCAGATCACCGGGCAGATCGAAGGTCTTTATCGTCATGCCTCGACCCATCCGGCCGGCGTGGTGATCGGCGACCGCCCGCTGGACGAGATCCTGCCGCTCTATCGTGATCCGCGCTCCGACATGCCGGTGACGCAGTTCGACTATGAGGACGCGGAAAAAGCCGGTCTCGTGAAATTCGACTTTCTGGGCCTGAAGACGCTGACCGTCATCGCCAAGGCCGAAGAGCTGCTGAAAAAACGCGGCGTGGCGCTGCACACCCAGACCATCGATTTCGACGATCCCCACACATTTGAAATGCTCAGCCGCGGCGACAGCGTTGGCGTCTTCCAGATGGAAGGCGCCGGCATGCGCGATCTTCTGCGCAAGATGAAGCCCAATCACATCAACGATCTGGTGGCGCTGGTGGCGCTCTACCGCCCCGGTCCAATGGACGCCATTCCGACCTATATCGCCCGCAAGAACGGCAAGGAGGCGGTGGAATATCTGCACCCCGCCCTGGAGCCTATCCTCAAGGAAACCTATGGCGTCATGACCTACCAGGACGATGTCATGCGCATCGCCCGGGAACTGGCCGGCTATACCATGGGCGAGGCCGATATCCTGCGCCGCGCCATGGGCAAGAAAATTCCGGCGGAAATGATCCCGCAGCGCGAAAAATTCATGAAAGGCGCGGCGGAGCGAAGCATCACCCGCAACGTCGCCGAAACCATTTTCGAGCAGGCGGAAAAATTCGCCGGCTACGGCTTCAACAAGGGCCATGCCGCGGCCTACGCCCAGGTCGCCTACCAGACCGCCTATCTCAAGGCGAATTACCCGGTCGAATTCCTTGCCGCCTCGATGACGCTGGATATTGGCACCACCGACCGGCTCAACATTTTCCGCCAGGAAGCGCAGAGGCTGGGCGTGAAGGTGGCGCCGCCCGATATCAATGTCAGCGAAGCGGTATTCACCTGCGATGCCGAGGCCAATACGGTGTTCTATGCGCTGGCGGCGGTGAAGGGCGTGGGCCGCCAGGCCATGGACCATGTCGTGGAGACGAGGGCGCTGGGCGGCAAGTTCAAGTCCCTGTCCGATTTCGCCCGTCGGGTAGATCCGCGCCTGGTCAACAAGCGGGCTTTTGAAAACTTGGTGCGGGCAGGGGCGTTCGACACCCTCAATCCCAATCGCCGCCAGCTGGTGGAATGTTCCGACCGCATTCTGGGCGGGGCGCAGGCGGCGCAGCGCGAACGCGAAAGCGGCCAGGTCTCGCTGTTCGGCGGCGACAGCGGCCCGGCGGAAGAGCTGCGGCTGACGGCGATGCCCGACTGGCCCGTACATGAGCGGCTGGGCGAGGAATTCTCGGCCATGGGTTTTTATCTCTCCGGCCATCCGCTGGATTCCTACGGCCCGGCGCTCAAGCGGCTGGGCGCCTCGACCTATGCCGCGCTGGTGGAAGATCGCCGCCGCGCCGGCTTCAAGGCCAAGATCGCTGGCACCGTGATCAAGAAATCGGAGCGGCGTGGCCGCAACGACCAGATGTATGCCTTTGTGTCCTTTTCTGATCCCACCGGCATGTTCGAGATCATGCTGTTTCCCGAAGTGCTGGCGGCCAGCCGGCCGCTGCTGGAAGCGGGCAAGTCTCTTTTGATCACGGCCAGCGCCGAATGGGATGGCGACGAACTGAAACTGCGCGCGGCCTCGATCCTGGACCTGGACCAGGCGGCGGCACAGGCGGGCGAGGGCATGACTATACGCCTGTCGGATGCTTCGTCGCTGGGTGTTCTCTATGCAGAGCTCGCCCAGCCGGGCAAAGGCCTGGTCAGCCTGGTGGTGCCGGGCAGCATGGGCGAGGAAGTGGAGATCGCGCTGACCAAGCGCATCGCCGTCAACGCGACCCTTCGCAACCGCGTGGCCGCATTGCCGGGCGTGGCGTCGGTGGAAGCGGTTTAAATCTCAACTGTCATTCCCGCTTTCGCGGGAATGACAATCAGAGTTTCCGGATCGCGCCTTCGAGCCGCGTCAGCGCCTGCTCCAGCCGCGCCGCGTCCTGCGCGAAACAGATGCGCAGATAAGAATCGTCACGCGGATCGCCCAGGCTGAAAGCCCAGCCGGGCGAAACGCCGACCTGATCGTCCACCACCGCGCGTTGGCAGAAACCCAGACTGTCTTTCAAGCCGTCGACATGCAGGAAGCCGTAAAAGGCGCCATCCGGTTTCATCCAGCGCACCCGGTTCTGCCGCCCGATCCAGCGTTCCACGACATCGCGTCCGGCCCGGCAGCGTTCCAGCAGGCTGGCGCGAAAGGCTTCGCCTTCGGGCGACAGCGCGGCGAGGGCGCCATACTGGGCAAAGTGCGTGCTGCCGGTATTGTTGCACTGGGCCATGGCGGCGGCGGGCCCTTCCACGTTTTTGGGATGCACCAGCCAGCCGACCCGCCATCCCGTCATTGCCCAGGGCTTGGAGAAGCTGTTGATCCCGAACACCTCATCGTTTTCATCCGCGATGGTGAGGAAGGATGGGGCATGGGCCGCGCCATCGTAAATCAGCGTGCCATAGACTTCGTCTGCGATGATGGCGATGCCGCGTTGGCGGCAGAAACCCAGGATGGTCTTCTGTTCCCCCGCCGTCAGCATCCAGCCGGTGGGGTTGCCGGGCGAGGCCAGGAACATCGCCTTTGTGCGGCTGTCGCAGGCGTCGAACAATTTGTCCATGTCCAGCCGCCAGCGACCGGCCTCCCAGTCTTCGTCCAGCCGCACCAGCCGGGGCTCGGCACCGACAACTTTTGCCGCCTGAAAAACATTTGGCCAGATCGGTGAGACGATCACGATATTGTCGCCGGTTTCGCAGCACATCTGCAGCGCCGTGGTCACGGCCAGCATGGCGGCGCCGGGAATGGTGATGCGCTCCACCGCGATATCGGCGCCGGTCGTGCGCTTGTGAAAATCGCGGATGGCTTCGCGCAAGGGCAGGATGCCGCGCGCATTGGTATAGAAGGTACGGCCGTCCTCCAGCGCCCGCGCCGCCGCCTGGCGGATGAAGGGCGGCGTCACCAGGTCGGTTTCGCCGAACCACAGCGGCAGCACGTCGGGATTGCCCAGCCCCAGCGTGGTGACCTTGCTGATGCCGCTGGGTTCAAGGCTTGCGATGACGGGACGAATGGGGCGCATGGCCTGTCTTTATCACGGCTTGCGCAGGCGTCGCAGGCGCTTTTTGCAGTGCTGGATTGTTCAGGCGGCGGCGGGCTGGCGCAGCGGACGCGGGCGCAGGCGGCAAAGCGCGCTCACCATCCATGCCGCGCCAACGCAAAGGCCGACGACCAGAAGCGCGCGCAGCGGACCCGGACCATGGTCCAGCCCGAACAAAGGCGTTTTCTGCGCCAGCAAAATGATTCCCGGATGGATCACGTAAAGCGGATAGGAAATTTCGCCCAGGCTTTTGCAGGAAGGCGGGGCCATGTCATTGGTCCGCAGCAGTAGCAAGATGAGCAGGGGGCAGAGCAGTGTGACGGCGATCCAGTCGAAGGTCGGGGTCGCGGTGAGGGTCGGCATTGCCGCGATGCAGAGCCAGAAGGTCAGCAGCAATTGCGGTGCAACAATATGCAAGCGGGTGAACCAGCCCCGCGCATGAAGCCTGTACAGCACCACGCCCGCCGCGAAAGCCGGCGCGCCGCGCATCATGCCGTAGGAAAGAAAGTCGGCACGGGTGATGCCGACGCACCAGCCCTTGCCGGTCGCATAGCCCGCGATGGCCATGGCCGCCCAGCCCGCCACCGCGAAGATGGCCAAGGTGCGCGTGCGCAAGCGAAAGCCGAAGGCGGCGTAAGCGATATTGACCAGCCATTCGACCGCCAGCGACCAGGTGACGCTCATCATGGCGGGCGCGAAGCTGTTGCCGGGCGTGCCGAAGGCGGGAAGCATCAACAGCGTGGTGAGCGGCACGATCAGCCAGACCATGGCGGTGCCATAGCCGGGATAATAGCCGGCCGAGGCCATCGCGATGAAAATGGCGATATTGAAAACCGCGCCGATCCAGAACACCGGCAACAGGCGGCGGGCGCGGACCTTCAGGAAGCGGGCAAGGCCGAGGCCGGTGCGCAGCTGGCACTCATGGGCGAAGGCGATGACAAAGCCGCTGAGCAGGAAAAACATGTCCACGGCCAGGTAGCCGTGCTGGAAGATCGGTCCGTCCCGGAAAAGCCTGCTGGCATGGAGCAGCACGACCGTCAGGGCACAAACCCCGCGCAGTCCGTCCAGCCCCCCAAAGCGCTTCGCCGACATGGCGGGATTTTGGGCTTTTTTTCGATTAAGGAACCTTGAAAAGCCTGGAAAAATCCGACCCTTTCGGCCGGGTCAGTGCTTGCGAAACACCGCCCGAATCCCTATAAGCCCGCCATCTCGCATGCGCGGGTGGCTTTCGGCGGGTGTTCCGCTGTCGCCGTCCGGTGCTCCCAAAAGGGGTAACCCGCGCATCTGGCTAACCGGTAAAGGAGACTAAATCTATGGCTTTGCCAGAATTTTCCATGCGTCAACTGCTCGAAGCGGGCGCCCATTTCGGCCACCGCCAGCAGCGCTGGAATCCGAAGATGGCGCCCTTCATCTATGGGCAGCGCAACGACATCCATATTCTCGACCTGACCCAGACCGTGCCGTTGCTGCACCGGGCGCTGGTCGCGCTTCGCGAAGTCGCCGCCGGTGGCGGGCGCATCCTGTTCGTCGGCACCAAGCGCCAGGCGTCCGAGCCGATCGCGGCTGCCGCCAAGCGCTGCGCCCAGTATTATGTTAACCATCGCTGGCTGGGTGGCACGCTGACCAACTGGCAGACCATCAGCCATTCGATCCGCCGCCTGCGCTCGATCGAAGAGACGCTGCTGACCGCCGAACAGTCCGGCCTGACCAAGAAGGAACTGCTGGGCCTGCTGCGCGAACAGGACAAGCTGGAACGTTCGCTGGGCGGCATCAAGGAAATGGGCGGTGTGCCCAACCTGCTGTTCGTGATCGACACCAACAAGGAAGCCATTGCCATCGCCGAAGCCCGCAAGCTGGGCATTCCCGTCATGGCGGTGCTGGATTCCAACTGTAATCCCGACGGCATCGCCTTCCCGATCCCGGGCAATGACGACGCCGCCCGCGCGCTGGCCCTGTATTGCGATCTGGCCGCCCGTGCGGTGATCGACGGCCTCAGCCAGGGCCAGACCGAAGCCGGTGTGGACCTGGGCGCGGCTGCGGAAATCGAAGACACCGGCGCCAAGCTGGTCGAAGCCGAACCGGCGACCGCTTAAATTACCCAAAGACAGAGCCCGCACGTGCGCTTTTCTCCCGAAGAGGGGCACGCGCGGGCATGAATGGAGACGAGTATGGCAAACATCACCGCCGGCATGGTGAAGGACCTGCGCGACAAGACCGGCGCGGGCATGATGGACTGCAAGAACGCGCTGACTGAGACCGATGGTGACATGGAAGCCGCCATCGACTGGCTGCGCAAGAAAGGCATCTCCAAGGCCGCCAAGAAGGCCGGCCGCGCCGCTGCCGAAGGCCTGGTGGGCGTTGCCGTCGATGCCAATACCGGCGTGCTGCTGGAAGTGAACGCGGAAACCGACTTCGTCGCCCGCAATGAAGAATTCAAGACCTTCGTGAAGGACGCCTCCCAGCTGGCCCTGCAGCAGGGCGGCGACCTGGAGAAGCTGTTGGCGCACCCGATGGGTTCGTCCACCGTGCAGCAGACCCTGACCGAAATGGTCGCCAAGATTGGTGAGAACATGTCGGTGCGCCGTGCTGCCGCGCTGTCGGTCGATCCCGGTGTGGTCGCCGCCTATGTTCACAATCCGTCGTCTCCTGAACTGGGCAAGATCGGCGTGCTGGTCGGTCTCAAATCCATCGCTGACAAGGACAAGCTGTCGGCCCTGGCCAAGCAGCTTGCTATGCATGTCGCCGCCGCCTCGCCTCTGGCGCTGACCCAGGCGCATATGTCCAAGGATGTCGTGGACCGCGAATATGCGATCCAGAAAGACCTGGCGATGCAGTCCGGCAAGCCGGAAGCCGTTGTCGAGAAGATGATGGAAGGCCGCATGCGCAAATATTACGAAGAGACCGTGCTGCTGCAGCAGACCTTCGTGATCGACGGCGAAACCCAGATTGCCAAGCTGATCGAGAAGGCGTCCAAGGATCTGGGCGCGCTGGTCGAGATTGAAGGCTTTGTCCGCTTCCAGGTGGGCGAAGGTATCGAGAAGGTCGAGTCCGACTTCGCCGATGAAGTCGCCCAGATGGCAGGCACCCGCTAACCGAGGTCCATAACTATGCCCACCGCGCCAAAATACCGCCGGGTCCTGCTCAAGGTCTCCGGCGAGGCGTTGATGGGCAATGGCCAGTTCGGCATCGACGTTGACACCATCGACCGGATCGCCCGCGATGTGAAAGAGGCGGCCGAAGCCGGCAGCGAGATTTGCATGGTGGTGGGCGGCGGCAATATCTTCCGCGGCCTGGCCGGATCGGCCAAGGGCATTGACCGGGCCACCGCCGATTACATGGGCATGCTGGCGACGGTGATGAACGCCCTGGCCATGCAGGCCGGACTGGAGCGGACGGGGGTGTCCTCCCGGGTCCAGTCGGCCATCGCCATGAACAATGTCTGCGAGCCCTATGTCCGCCGCCGGGCCATCCGGCACATGGAAAAGGGGCGGGTGGTGATCTTCGCCGCCGGCACCGGCAACCCCTTCTTCACCACCGACACCGCGGCCGCCCTCAGGGCGGCCGAGATGGCTTGTGACGCTATGCTTAAGGCCACCCAGGTGGACGGGGTCTATAGCGCCGATCCCAAAAAATTTCCGGACGCCAAGCGGTATGATTCTTTGAGCTATCACGAGGTGTTAGCCCAAAATCTTCAGGTCATGGATGCGGCGGCCATTTCCCTGTCCCGGGAGAACCGCATTCCAATTCTGGTGTTTTCGCTGGCCGAGCCCGGCGCCTTGGCCGAGGTCCTTCAGGGCCGGGGCCGAGCAACCATTATCGAAGAAAAGTGAAGCGGCGCCCCGGTTTAAGGGTAGTCTCCCACTTGGGGTGCGTTGGAGCGAAGTGACATGGCCGAGGCCTATAGCAAGGACGAACTGGACCGCCGCATGAAAGGCGCGGTCGCGACCCTGAAAAGCGAGTTTGGTGGTCTGCGCACCGGGCGCGCCAGCCCGGCGCTGCTCGATCCCGTCATGGTGGAAGCCTATGGCAACTCCGTGCCGGTCAGCCAGGTCGGCTCCATTTCCACCCCCGAAGCCCGCATGATCACGGTACAGGTGTGGGACAAGGGCCTGGCCAAGGCGGTGGACAAGGCGATCCGTGATGCCGGCCTGGGTCTGAACCCGCAGATGGACGGCCAGCTGCTGCGCATTCCGCTGCCCGAGCTGAATCAGGAGCGCCGCAAGGAGCTTTCCAAGCTGGCCGCGAAATATGCCGAGGCCGCCCGCGTTGCGGTCCGCAATGTGCGCCGCGACGGCATGGACCTGCTCAAGCGCCTGGAAAAAGACAAGAAGATCAGCGAAGACGATCATCATACCAAGGGCGAGGATCTGCAGAAGCTGACCGACGCCCATATCAAGGACATCGACACCGCGCTCCACACCAAGGAGCAGGAAATCATGCAGGTGTAATGGTCTTGGAAAACAACCGCGCCTCGCACCTTCCCAAGCATGTCGCCATCATCATGGACGGCAATGGCCGCTGGGCGCGCAAGCGCCTGCTGCCGCGCGAGGCGGGCCATTATGCCGGCATGAAATCGGTGCGCGAAACGGTGCGCGCCGCCTGCGACATGGGACTGGGAAACCTGACCCTGTTCGCCTTCTCATCCGAGAACTGGAAGCGGCCCAAGACCGAAGTGGGCGCGCTGATGGGCCTGTTCCGCGCCTATTTCCGCAGCGACATGGACGAGCTGGTGGACCGCAACGTCCGTATGCGGATCATCGGTCATCGCGGCCGGGTCG
>JBEENS010000043.1:0-18587 GCA_041192105.1 Pseudomonadota bacterium
GACAGGAGCGGCTCCAATCTGGGCCGGGCCATAGTCTCGACTTTTGCCCTGACCATCACCAACCCGGCCACCCTGATGTTCTTTGGCGGCATGTTTGCAGGTCTGGGAGGCCTGGCGGGCGGAGCGGGCAGCTTTGCGGACGCCAGCCTGGTCGTCGCCGGGGTCGTGGGGGGCTCGGCCCTGTGGTGGCTGGTCCTGACCACCCTGATCGGCCTGTTCCACACCCGGATCGACGAAAAGGCCATGCGGGCCATCAACCGCGGCTCCGGGGTGCTGGTGGCCATTTTCGGGCTGGTGGTGCTGATCCACCTGGTCACCAAGTTCACCTGACCCGCCCCTCCTGGAATTAAGCAACGCGGCAAAATTTCGCCCTGAAGCTGGAGTTCCATGGTTTCAGGCGCTATGGCCGGAGGCCCAGCCGCGCTAGGATCGCCTCAGGCGGGGGTGCCGGGTGGTTTTTCGGAGACGGATATGAAGCGGTTCTGGACTGTTTTCGCGGTTTTGCTGTTGGCTGGCTGGACCGCGCCCGCCTTTGCGGCGGACGATGCGCTGAGCATCGATGCCAACCTGAAATATCTCGAGGAGAACAAGGTGAAGAAGGGCGTGATCACGCGCCCCAGCGGTCTGCAGTTTCGCATCATCCAGAACGGTTATGGCAAACGCCCCGCCGCGACGGATTCGGTGACCGTCTATTACACCGGCACACTGATCAACAAAGTGATCTTCGACGGCACCTCGCCGGGCCTGCCCGCGACCATGCGGCTGAGCAGCGTTATCCCCGGCTGGATCGAGGCGCTGCAATTGATGCGCGAAGGTGACCGCTGGCTGCTGACCATTCCGCCCAATCTGGGTTACGGGGTGCGCGGCTCGGGCGAAGGCACGATTCCGCCCAATCAGGTCCTGCTGTTCGACATCCGTCTGGTGAAGGTCACGCCTCTGCCCCGGCGCGGCGAGAAGGGCTACATCCCCGACCCCAGCGAACGCCAAGAACAGTAAAAAGTGCTGCGCGCCTTCTTCACCCGTCTGTGGACCGCGCGGCATCTTGGCGGCGGCAAGCTGCGCATCGCCATCGCGCTTGTGATGGTGGTGGCGGCCAGCGCACTGTTCTGGACCAGCCGCGACTATACGGTGGTGGCGCCGGAATGGGACGGGCAGGTGCGCGGCATCGCCTATAGCCCCAGCGGCATGTTCAGCGAGCGGCAAGCCCGGAACATTACCGAAGAGCGGATAGACCGCGATCTGGCCCAGCTCTCGAAGCTCACCGGGCGCATCCGCACCTATACGGTGGACGGCGGCATGGCCAAGGTGCCGGAAATCGCACGCCGCTACGGCATGACCGTGTCGCTCGGGATCTGGATCAGTCCGGACCTGGGGAAAAACGAAAAAGAGATCGAGCGCGGCATACGCACGGCACTGGCCAACCGCCGCACCATCGACCGAGTGATTGTCGGCAACGAAACCCAGCTGATGGGTTATGTCTCACCCGACCAGCTCAACACCTATATCCAGCGCGTGCGCGATGCCTTGCCCGCCCGCATCAAGATCACCACGGCCGAACCTTGGTCGACCTGGATGCTGACGCCGGAGATCGGCCAGTATGTGGATGTGATCTTCGTCCATCTTCTGCCGTACTGGGAGAATGTCGACATCCGCGGTTCGCTGAAATCCAGCGAAGGCTTCTACAACCACATCCAGGGCGAGTTTCCCGACAAGCAGATCGTGGTGGGCGAGGCGGGCTGGCCGTCGGAGGGGCGCACCCGTGGCCATGCCGAAGCCACCGCCGCCAATGAAGGCTATTTCCTGCGCGGCTTTGTCCAGTTCGCGCAGGAGAAGGGCTGGGACTATTACCTGTTCGAAGCCTATGACCAGCCCTGGAAGAACCAGGGCGAGGGCGCAGTGGGCGCCTATTGGGGCCTTCATGACGCCAGCGGCAAGCCCAAGATCGCCTTCACCGGCCTGATCCGCACCTTCCCGGAATGGCGCGGCTATGCCCTGATGGCCTCGATCATCAGCCTGCTGCTGGGATTGCTGGTGCTGGGCCGGATGCCACGCGTGCGCCAGACCGGCTATGTGATAATGGGCGGCATGGTCGTGCTGGTCTCCACCGGTCTGCTGGCGTTGGTGGACGCTGCGGCGCTGGAATATGTGGATCCCACTGACATCGCCGCCCTGATTGCCATGTCGCCGCTGGTCCTGCTTGCCTGCGCCGTGATCCTCACCGAAAGCATCGAGCTGGCGGCCAGCCTGTGGCGGGTGGACCGACGGGCGATGAAGCTGGCCATTCCCGAGACATCGCCGCGCGTCTCCATCCATCTGCCGACCTACAACGAGCCGCCGCAGATGGTGATCGAAACCCTGAACGCGCTGGCCCGGCTGGATTACGACAATTACGAAGTCATCATTCTGGACAACAACACCCCCGATCCGGAAACCTGGCGGCCGGTGGAGGCGCATTGCCGGACCCTCAATGCCGAAACCGGTGTCAATTTCCGCTTCTTTCATTTCGAACAGCTCAAGGGCTTCAAGGGCGGCGCCCTCAACCGGGCTTTGGCGCTGACCGATCCCAAGGCGGTCTATGTCGCGGTGATCGACAGCGATTACCAGGTGCAGCCTTTCTGGCTGCGGCGCGTCATTCCTTATTTCGCCTCGCCCGCCATCGCGCTGGTGCAGGGGCCGCAGGATTACCGCGATGCGCCGCAGAACCGGTTCAAGGCGATGGCCTATGAGGAATATCGCGGCTTCTTCCATATCGGCATGGTGGAGCGCAACGAGCACAATGCCATCATCCAGCACGGCACCATGACCATCGTGCGCAAGGATGCGCTGGAGGAAGTCGATGGCTGGAGCGAATGGTGCATCACCGAGGATACCGAGCTGGGCCTGAAACTGTTCGAGGCCGGCTATGAAGCCGCTTACGTTTCCCAGAGCATGGGGTCCGGCCTGATGCCGGACACGCTGGAAGCCTTCATGTCGCAGCGTTATCGCTGGGTCTATGGGGCCATGCAGATCATGAAGCGTCACGCGCGCGAGTTTTTTGTCGGTGGCTCGGCGCTGTCGCGGACACAGCGCTACCACTTCCTGTCCGGCTGGCTGCCATGGATTTCCGACGGCCTGGGCATGCTGGTGACCTTGATGGCGCTGGCCTGGACGCTGCTGATGTGGATTGCGCCTGGCTATATCGATGTGCCGATGCCAGCTTTGTCGGCAGCGGCGATGGCGCTGTTCGCCACCAAGCTGATCAAGACGCTGCTGCTCTATCCGCCCAAGGTGGGCTCGGGCTTCAAGGGCGCGGTGGTGGCCTCGGTGGCGGGCCTGGCGCTGACCCATTCGGTGGGCAAGGCGGTATGGACGGGCCTGCTGACCAGCGGCAAGCCATTCCTGCGCACACCCAAATGCGCCGATCCCGCCAGTTTCACCCAGGTGCTGCGGGTGGTGTGGCAGGAAGCGTTGCTGCTGACCCTGCTGGTGATGGCGATGATTTCCATGGCGTTCGACCGCGGCTTCCAGGATCCGGCCGTGACGATGTGGATGGTGATGCTGGGGGTGCAGAGCCTTCCCTATGCCGCCACCATGATCACCGCCAAGATCAGCGCCCAGGCCAACCGCAAGGCGGACATCGCCCCGGCTGATACACCCACCTTGTCCAAGGCGGCTTAGTTCCCGGGTAACTCAACCTTGTCATTCCCGCGAAAGCGGGAATGACAAATGTTCTTCTGACCAAACCTAGCAGCGTCCAAAATTTGCACTATATTAAAAGCTGGCCCCGGAGGTTTACGCCGTGCTGAGTTTCCTGCTGTTCCTGTTCGTGATGTATTGGGTGCCCACCATCATCGCCGTGCTGCGGCGGACGCCGTCGGCGCTGGGTGTGGCGGCGATCAATTTCTTCCTGGGCTGGACAGTCATCGGCTGGATCGTGGCGCTGGTCATGGCGCTGGCGTCGCCGCCCGCCGCGCAGCGTGTCACCATCTATGTCGACGGCCGCCGCACGGAAGCGGAAATCCTGCGCTAGAGGCTGGTCACTCTCCCAAGATGCAATTTTTGAACAGCGCCAGATCGATATTGGAGCCGGAAAGGATGACCGCGACGCGCTTGCCCGCGATCTTTGACCGTTCCTGTAATGCTGCTGCCAACGCCGCCGCGGCGCCGCCCTCGGCCAGATTGTGCGTGTCTGACCAATAGGTCCGGATCGCTTGGACGGTTTCGTCGTCGGTTACTTCCACGATGTGTGATGCGCCCGCATTGATGATCCGTACAGCCTCCGCATCGGGCGATCTGGTGGCGATGCCGTCCGCAATGGTTTTCGCGGTGGCTGTTTCGACAACATGCCCTTGTGCGAAAGAGCGGGCATAGGCCGGCGCGCCTGTTGCCTGAACGCCGATAATGTTTGTCTTCAACCCCAACAGGTCGCGGACAAGAATGCAGCCCACGATCCCCGAACCCAGGCCGACCGGGACATAAAGCGTGTCGATGTCCTCCACCTTTGTGAGCAGTTCCAGCGCATAAGTTGCGACACCGATCACCAGGTCCCTGTGAAACGAAGGCACCATCTCCGTCCCGGGCTCGGAGGCGTTGCGCCCGGCTTCCAGCCGGGCCATTTCAAAATCCCCGCCGAATTCCGCCAACTCGGCGCCATAGGCCTTCATGGCAGCATTCTTCTCGGTGCTGTTGCATTCCGGCACGAATATCCTGACCGGAATCCATGGATTGCCGCCGCAAAAGCCAGGCTTTGGCCATGATTGCCCCGGGTCGCGGATACCAGCCTCTTGACGTGCGGACGCTCCCTGACAAGACGTTCGAAATAGGTCAAGCCGCCACGCACTTTGAAGGAGCCCGTCGGGTTATGGTTTTCGTGCTTTATGAAAAGCTCGGCCCCGATGCGCCGGGAAAGCAGCGGCCAGTTGATTTGCGCAGTAGGCGGCAGAACCGCGCCGACGGTTTCATGCGCTTTGTGAAGATCGTCTCGGTTGAACAATCCAGGCCCCCATCCGGATTGCGCAGCATCAGCCCGATGCGCACTTTCCGCTATAGGCAATTCTCCAGGGCAGCCATGCGTTTTTTTCTCTCCGGTCAGAGCCGCAACACGGGCGGCACGGTCTTGCCGGGGTTGAGAATGTTCTTCGGATCGAAGGCGTTTTTCAGGGCCCGAATCGCGTCCAGTTCTTCGTGGGATTTGTAGCGGGGCAGTGCGGCCACCTTCATCGCCCCGATGCCGTGCTCGGCGCTGATCGAGCCGGAAAACTCCTTCACAATGTCATGCACCGCCTGCTGCACCTCGTCCCACTGGGCGAGGAATGCGGTGTCGTCGCCGCTTTCGGGTGAATTGAAATTGAAATGCAGGTTGCCATCGCCCAGATGGCCGAAGCTGACGGCGCGGACGCCGGGCACCAGCGCCTGAACCACAGGCGTAGCTCTGGCGAGGAAATCGGGAATGGCGGCCACGGGCACAGCGATGTCATGCTTGATCGAGGCGCCTTCGCGTTTCTGGCTTTCGGAGATGCTCTCGCGCAATTTCCACAGCGCCGCCGCCTGGGCCTGGCTGCCCGCCACCACCGCATCGCTGGCGACGCCATCGGTGATCGCGGCGGCGAGACCGGCTTCGAAACTGGCCGCCAGATTGGCTTCTTGCCCGCCAGTTGCTTCCATCAACACATACCAGGGGGACGGCGCGGCCAGCGGATCGCGTGTGCCTTCGATGTGGCGGGTGACGAAGTCCAGTGCGATGCGCGGGATCAGTTCAAAGGTCGACAACATGCCGCCGGTGCGCGCCTGCATCAGCCCCAGCAGCGTGAGGGCGGCGGCGGGCGACGGGACTGCGGCGAAAGCCGTGACGGCGACATCGGGCTTGGGAAACAGCCTCAGGGTCGCCGCGGTGATGACGCCCAATGTGCCTTCCGAGCCGATGAACATTTGCTTGAGGTCATAGCCGCTATTGTCCTTGGCGAGGGAGCGCAGCATGTCCAGCACCGTGCCATTGGCCAGCACCGCCTGAATGCCCAGCACCAGAGCGCGGGTCATGCCATAGCGCAGCACATGGGTGCCGCCGGCATTGGTGGCGATGTTTCCGCCGATGGTGCAGCTGCCTTCCGACGCCAGGCTGAGCGGAAACAGGAAATTCTTGTCGTCCGCCGCGCGCTGCACTTGTGCCAGCGTCACGCCGGCTTCCGCCGTCAAGGTCATACCGCGCTCGTCCACCGCCGCGATCTTGTTCAGGCGCTTGGTGGAAAGCAGCACTTCGCCATGGATGGGAATTTGCCCGCCCACCAGCCCGGTATTGCCACCCTGGGTGACGACGGGCGTTCCGGTTTCATGACAGATGCGCAGGATCGCGGAGACTTCCGCCACCGTTGCCGGTTTCAACAGCAGCGGCGTGTGGCCTTTGTACTTGCCGCGCCACTCTTCGAGATGAGGCGCGATCTCCGCCGGATCTTCGCTGAAGCCCTTGGCCCCGACCGCCTCTTTCAGCCGCCCAAGGACAGCTTGCGGCACGGTCATCGCGGCGCGGCCGCCCGTAGCAGGCGGTCATTGATCGCCTCGCCGATGCCGGTGGGGGGAATGGGTGAGACGGCGATGCGGCTGGCGCTCTTGTCCAGCTCGCGCAGCATGGCGAAGAAATTGGAAGCGGCTTCCCGGAGGTCGCCGTGCGGGCTGAGGTTCAGCTTGGCGCCGGGCGCATCGCCAAAGCCCAGCAGCACTTCACCGGATTCGATCTCGCCCGCATTCAGGCGCAAGGCGGCGCGCGGCGCATAATGGCTGGGCAACTGCCCGGGCGAGCGGATCAGGCTGCCGGGCGCGCCCAGCGGGCCGATCATGTCTTCGATCTCGCCGCGCGGAATGGCGCCGGGGCGCAGCAGCAGCGGGCGGTCGCCGTCAAAGCCGATCACGGTGGATTCGATGCCGAGGGTAGCGCTGCCGGCGTCCAGTATGAAATCCACTTTCCCCGTCAGGCTGTCGGCGACATGGGTGGCGGTGGTGGCGCTGACCTGGCCCGACATGTTGGCGGAGGGACCGGCGACGGGCCGGCCGGTTTCTTTCAGCAGCGCGATGGCGGCGGGATGCGACGGCGCGCGCAAGGCAACGCTGTCGAGGCCCGCACTGACCAGCAAAGACAGCGGTGAGTTCTTGCGCCGCGGCAGCACCAGGGTCAGTGCGCCGGGCCAGAATTTCTCCGCCAGCGCCTGGGCGCGGGGCGACAGTTCCACATGGCGGCGCGCCTCTTCGATGTCGGCGACATGCACGATCAGGGGATTGAACAGCGGCCGGCACTTGGCGGCAAAGATCGCCGCCACCGCTTCGCCATTGGTGGCGTCGGCGCCCAGCCCGTAGACCGTCTCGGTGGGGAAGGCGACCAAACCGCCATCGCGCAGAATGCGGGCGGCCTGGGCGATGCCGGCACTGTCGGCGGGCGCGATCTTTGTCTCAAGGGCAATCATGGCGGGGCAATTTAGCGTGTGCGGACCCTATGTCGAGGGGCCGATGTTGCGGCGAGAGCGACAATCCGCCCCGGATTTGCCAATAATAGCGCTATCGCGGGAGGATTCGTGTCGCTGGCGGGCAAAACCTTGTTCATCACCGGCGGCAGCCGGGGCATCGGGCTTGCCATCGCGCTGCGGGCCGCGCGTGACGGCGCCAATATCGTGATCGCGGCCAAGACCACCGAGGCCAACTCGAACTTGCCGGGAACTATCTACAGCGCCGCCGCGCAGATCGAACAGGCGGGCGGCAAGGCGCTGGCGGTGCCTTGCGACATCCGGTTCGAGGAACAGGTGATCGCGGCGGTGGACGCCGGTGTGACGAAATTCGGCGGCATCGACATCTGCGTCAACAATGCCAGCGCCATTTCCCTGACCGGCACCGAAGCGACCCAGATGAAACGCTTCGACCTGATGCACCAGGTCAATGCGCGTGGAACCTTCCTGGTGTCCAAAACCTGCGTGCCGCATCTGCGCCGCGCCGCCAATCCGCACGTGCTGATGCTGTCGCCGCCGCTCGACATGAAGCCCCGCTGGTTTGCGCCACACACCGCCTACACGATGGCGAAATACGGCATGAGCCTCTGCGTGCTGGGAATGGCGGAAGAGTTTCGGGGCCAGATTGCCTTCAATGCGCTATGGCCGCGCACCGCCATCGCCACCGCCGCGATGCGCAATGTCGTGAGCGGTGAGGAAGGCCTCGCCCACTGCCGCACGCCGGAAATTGTCGCCGATGCCGCCTGGCATATCTTCAACCAGCCCAAAGATTTTAGCGGAAATTTCCTGATTGATGACAGTTTCCTGACGGAAAATGGCGTCACCGATTTCGACCGCTATCGCGTCGATCCGTCCAGGGACTTGCTGCCGGATTTTTTTGTGCCGGAAGACAACATGCCGCCCGCAGGCGTGAGCTTGAAAGCCAAAGTCTAGTTCGGCTTCTTGCCCTGCTGCTGCGCGGGCATCTCTTCCACCGTCGGCGCCCAGGGCGCAACAGCGGGAGCAGCAACCGGCACCGGCGCGCTGATATCGGCGCCCTGAAGCGCGTGACGCACCCGCTTCTTGATGTTGGACTGGGCGCCACCGAAATCGCGGTTTTCGATCCAGACCTGCACCACCAGCGTGGTGGACAGCGCGCCCAGCGTATCCACCTCCACGCTGCAGGCGGGCGTTTTCAGGATGCGCTGTTCCTGCGCCAGCGCCTCGTGGATGATCTTCTGCGCGGTATCGATATTCTCGCCGCGATCGATCTCCACCGTGAAGTTCACCCGGCGCTTGCCCTCGCGCGACAGGTTTTGAATCGTGCCGGTGAAGATGGAGGCGTTGGGAATCGAAACATAGATGCCGTCATCGGTGAGGATGGTGGTGCGGAACATGCCAATCTCGCGCACCAGGCCAACAGCATCGGCGACCCTGATCCGGTCATAGACGCGGAACGGGCGCAGGATCAGCAGCATCACGCCGGACGCGACGTTCGACAATGTGCCCTGCATCGCCAGGCCGATCGCCAGGCCGGCGGCGCCCAGGATCGCGATCAGCGACGTGGTCTGAACCCCGAACTGGCCCAGCACCGCCACCACGGTGATCGCGAGAATGAAATAGCGCACAAAGCCGGCAATCAGCGGCTTGATGGTGGCGTCGATATATTGGGTGCGCGAAAGTGCTTCGCGCAGCCAGCGCCCGGCCCAGCGCGAAAACATCCAGCCGGCCGTCAAAATCAGGACCGCAAACAGGAAGTCCCGCAGGCCGTTGACCATCATCACCGTCAAGGCGGGCAGGGCCGCCTTCAACATCGCCGGCAGATCGGCGGCGGACGGAAGCGTGGTGGGAAGCGCGAGGAATGGCGCGGCCATGAGATTAACCTTTGAAGCACTTTGGCGGTGAAGCGCTGTTGGCAACGCTTGACCGCCGGAATGGTTTTGGACCCAATGGCCCGATGCGCGTGATCTATGCACTGATTTTGGCCGCAATGTGTTGCCCGCTGGCCGCCAATGCGGCCTTCGCGCAGCGGTTCATTCCCGATTGCGCGGGCAGGGCGGAAATCTCGGGCGCGCGGGTGCTGCGCGTGGAACGCAATGGAGCCCTCATTCTCAGCGATGGCCGCGCCGTGCTGCTGGAGGGCATCCGTCTGCCACAGGCGGAAGCCGAAGGTGGGCCACGTTATCTGTCTGATCGGGCGCTGTCGGTACTGACCCAGCTGGCGCAGCGCGGACCGGTAACCTTCGCCGCCACGCCGCCCAAGCAGGATCGCTACGACCGGGTGCGGGCGCAGGCTTTCAACCAGGTCTGGCTGCAGCTCGCGCTGTTGGAACAGGGCCTGGCGCGGGTGGCGATCTCGCCCGACCGCGATGAATGCTCGCCGGAATTGTATGAGGCCGAAGCCAAGGCGCGCGCGCGGCGCGCCGGCATCTGGGCCATCACCTCCTACGCGCCGCGCAGTCCTCAGGCGATGAAAGGCACTACGGGCACCTTCCAGGTGGTGGAAGGCTGGGTGACCAATGTCGGCAGCAAGGACGGACGGACCTTCATCGATTTCAGTAGTGACTGGCAGCGCGGTTTCTCCGCCGTTATCGCGCCGGAGGATCGCCGTGCCTTCCGCGATTACGATCTCAGCAGCCTGCATGCGCGCCATGTGCGCATCCGCGGCATGGTGCAGAATGTGCGCGGCCGCCCGGAGATCGCTTTGTCCAACCCGGCCCAGATCGAACTGCTGAACTAGCAAAGAAAGAGCCCGGCATTGGTGCCGGGCTTTCCTGATCGCGATAGAGGGACCGCTATCTTTCGTTGTTACGCTGCCTTCTTGGTCAGCATGCCTTCGACGCGCTTGACCGCAGTCGGCTCGTCGGTTTTTTCGACGGCGGCGACTTCGCGGGCCATGCGGGCCAGGGCCTTTTCGTACAGCTGGCGCTCGGAATAGGACTGTTCCGGCTGGCCGCCGGCGCGATGCAGGTCACGCACGACTTCGGCGATGGACACCAGGTCACCGGAGTCGATCTTGGCTTCGTATTCCTGGGCGCGGCGCGACCACATGGTGCGCTTGATGCGGGCGCGGCCCTTGAGGGTGTTGAGGGCGCCGGCCACGACTTCCGGCGAGGACAGCTTGCGCATGCCAACAGTCTTGGCCTTCAGGGTGGGGACGCGCAGGGTCATCTTGTCCTTTTCGAACTCGATGATGAAAAGCTCGAGCCGCACGCCTGCGACTTCCTTCTCCTCGACGCCGGACACTTTGCCAACGCCGTGGGTGGGATAGACGACATGGTCGTTGGTCTTGAATTCGTGCTTCCTGTTGGAATTGGCAGGGACCTTCTTGGCCGGGGCGGCGGCGGTCTTGGCGGGCGGGGGCTTGAGGGCTGTCATTTTCATTCCTGTGCGGACAAAGCATGGGGTGATCCACCGGTGGGGCGCCGGCGGGCACGGGTTCGTGCAGGTCTTTTAGAACAAAAATACCCTATCACAGTCTGTGTGAAAACGGAAGAAAAAAAGTCCCATCCCATTGATTTCGCATAGTTTATTTAACTCTCGCAGAAAGGGACGCAAATTCAACCGTTTGTGGCGGTTGTTCTGTGTGCTGAGCACATCCTGGACGGGAGGTCCGGTTGACGGGGTGTCAGGAACCAGGAGCGACCGGCAGCCCGAGCAAAGCGATGGGTCGCTAGCGGCAGCGTGGCGACGCGCGACCTTCAAAAAAGCGAGGGTTCTAAGAACCCGAGCCGGGGGCGGGGTTGAAGAATTTCTCGAACTTGTCCTCGACGCCCTGCATTTCCTTGGCGTCGGCCGGGGCCTCGCCCTTCTGGGCGATATTGGGCCAGGTCCGGGAATATTCGGCATTCACCGACAGCCACTTTTCCAGGCCCGTCTCGGTATCGGCCTTGATGGCTTCCGGCGGGCATTCCGGCTCGCAAACCCCGCAATCGATGCATTCTTCAGGGTTGATGACCAGCATGTTTTCGCCCTCGTAGAAGCAGTCGACCGGGCATACCTCGACGCAGTCCATGAACTTGCACTTGATGCAGGCTTCGGTGACGACATAGGTCATTGGCAGGCACGTCCTTCAGGCGAAATTAGGGGGTGTGCTTACGGCGCGTTGCCCTATCAGGCAAGAGTCTTCAATAGCACATCAATTGATAACGGCTCTCAACTGGCTGGAACTACTTTACGGTTTCGTTCAGGCTTGCCGCCCCGGCACAGGGCCAGATATCGCGAGGCTTCAATGTCTGGGCGGGATTCTCCACCCGCGGCCATTGAGGCGGACCCGCCCGGCGGCCGCTTCAGCCTGCGCCAGGGCTTGGGTGCGGCAGAAGCGGGCGTGGAACAGCAGACGGCTCATCGCACTTTCAACGCCGCAAGACCGGCGAAGGGTGAATGGGGATCGGGCGGTGGTTCGGGCTTGCGTTTTTTGGCTTTTTCCGCGCGGCGGGTTTTCTCCCTGATGCGCCGCCATACCGGCTGGGCGCCGGCGACATCGATGGCGCGCCAGCCCAGCGCGGCGAGAACGTCACGGGCTTCCTCCTTGCCGGTGCCCAGCAGCGATACGAGTTTGGCCAGCAGCGTTTCGGCATCTGTGCCGGCCGACAGCGAATTTTCCAGTTCGTCCTCCAGCCGTTCCAGCATGTCGAAGCGGATGGCGCGGCTGCCCATGACCGCGAAGCCTGCAGCCTGCAGGGACGCGGTGTCCGTTCCTTTGTCCACCGCGAAAGACGTCAGGCCCGGCGCGGGCGGTGCAGGCGGCGACACCTTCTTCGTCCAGATGCCCCATAACAGGGTCAGAAGCGCGGCTGCATCAGGCCGCAGCAGCTTTGGCAGATAGACCATGCGCCGGCCAAACCAGACGCCGAAGGGGCGCAGCGCGCGCAGCAGCGGGCCAAGTTTCTCCGGCAATGCCAAGCCGGTGCGATCCAGCCCTGCGAAATTCTCCGCCAGCTGATGGGCGATGCCGCGTGCGTCACCGGGCAGGGCGCTGCCGCTTCCGGTTCTGGCATCGGCGGCATCGCGCAATGCCAGCAGCGGTCCCAGCCGGTCGGCAATGCGGGCGGTGATCCAGGCCCGCAGCCGCGCCTGTAGCGCCTCCGTGCGCACATGCGCATCGGCCAGCATCTCGATGTTGGGCGCCAGCGGCGATGAACCCGCGATCAGCCTGGCAACGATGGCGCCGTCCCACCACAGCTTGCCATGCTCGCTGAGGGTGATGGCGCTGTTGTCCGCTGCCGCGAGCGCATGGCTGCGGGCGGCGATTTCGCTTTCCAGCCCTTTCAGCGCCGCGGCGCGCAAGGTGCGCCCCTGCAGGCCGGTGGCGCGCGGATCAGGCACGAAGCGAAAACCGTCCAGCCGCCCGATGGCTTCGCCGCCGATGGACACGGTGCCGGCTTCGTCCAGCGCAAGGCTGGCAAACTCGTCATCGCGCAAATGCTTCATCAGCACCGAGGTGCGCCGGTCGATAAAGCGCTCGGTCAGCCGCTCGTGCAGCGCGTCAGACAGCCGGTCCTCCACCGCACGGGTGACGCCCTGCCAATGCGCGCTGTCGCGCATCCACCCCGCTCGGTGCGCCGCATAGGTATAGGTGCGGATCTGCGCCAGCCGTCCCGACAGGGTGGCGACATCGCCTTTGACAATATCGGCGCGTGCGATCTGGCCGGCCAGCCAGTCGTCGGGAATGAAACCGTCCTTGCTGAGGAACAGGAAAATGCTGCGCACCAGCTTCACATGCTCGTCGGTGGAGAGCTTGCGGAAATCCGGCAGCTGGCAGACATCCCACAGCCTGGCGACCGACGCGCGTTCGGCGGCGGCGGCCTTGATCTCGTCGTCGTCGGAGAGCAGCCGGAGCGCCACGGCATCGCTGGCGGGCCGCGCCCGCGTCAGGCCCTTTTCCGGCGGCGGCGCATCCAGGCTCTGGTTCAGGCTGGCAAGGCTGCGGAAATCGAGGTCCGCGTTGCGCCATTGCAGGACACGCACCGGATCGTAGCGATGGCTTTCGACCCGCTGCACCAGTTCATCCTCGAACGCCTCGCAGTCGGCGGTGACGCCAAAGGTACCGTCATTCATGTAGCGCCCGGCGCGTCCGGCGATCTGGCCGATTTCGTCAGGTCGAAGGGGCCGCATGCGCGCGCCATCGAACTTGTCGCGGGCAGCAAAGCCGACATGATCGACATCCATGTTCAGGCCCATGCCGATGGCGTCGGTCGCCACCAGGAAATCCACGTCGCCCGACTGGTAGAGTTCGACCTGGGCATTGCGGGTGCGGGGGCTGAGTGCGCCCAGCACCACCGCCGCGCCGCCGCGCTGGCGGCGGATCACTTCGGCGATGCCATAAACATCCTGTGCGGAAAAACCCACCACGGCGGAGCGGCGGGGCAGGCGGGTGAGTTTTCTCGCGCCGGTATAGGCCAGGTCCGAAAAGCGGGCGCGGCTAATGAACCAGGCGCGCGGGATAAAACGCTGGATGATGCCGCGCATCGTGTCGCTGCCCATCAGCATGGTTTCTTCCGTGCCGCGCGCATGCAGCAGCCGGTCGGTGAAGACATGGCCGCGTTCGGGATCGGCGCAAAGCTGGATCTCGTCGATCGCCAGGCACGCCACCGGAATGTCCAGCGGCATGGCCTCGACGGTGCAGACATAAAAACGCGGATTTTTCGGAACGATCTTTTCTTCGCCGGTGATCAGGGCGACTTCGCTGGATCCGCGCAGCCGGACGATGCGGTCGTAAACCTCGCGCGCCAAAAGGCGCAGTGGCAGCCCGATCATGCCGGACTTGTGGGCCAGCATCCGTTCGATGGCGAAGAAGGTCTTGCCGGTGTTGGTTGGCCCCAGAACCGCCGTCACTTTGGCGGCGGGTTCGCGGCTTGTGCCTGTGGTGTGCATGAGACTTTAAATCGTGTGTACCTGCATCTTTCGCAAGTAAAAAAATGGGGAAAGAGGCCCGGTGGTGCCTCTTTCCCTGGTACGCATTTTACTGCGCGTAGCGGATGCCGGCGTTGGTTTCGTCGATCCCCTGGTTGACCAGGGTGAGGGCGCGGGCGCGATGGCCACCCTTGTTGGGTGTAGCGGCGATAAGTTCCGCCCGTGCCGTGCGGAGCGCATCCAAAGCGGCATACATGCGCGGCTGTTGCGCCACCGCATTGCCGATGCAGGCCCCCAGCGCCAAGGTCGCTGCCAGCACAACTGCTCTCAATCCAATTCTCGAAATATGCGCATGTTTCTCTCCCAGCCTGGCGTGATTGCCGGCTGCATCTTAGCGGCAATAGGCTGGCTGTGGATTGCGGGTTAAGAATTAGAACGAAAAGCGTACAAAAACTGTCCGAATCGCTAACCAATTCAATATCTTCCTTTGTTCTCATACATTTAGGAGATTTCGCAGGCGGCAAGACCACCATATCTAGTGTTCGACTCGCGTAATGGGCCTTTGTCAGGCCGAGGCGACTCCATTCCGTACCCAGATCAAATTATTGCCGGAAAAGCGGGCGTTTACGATCCCGGACGCACGACCTTGGGGCTTTGCCCGACCAGCTTCAGCGGCGTCGCCAAGACCGCGATCACGCCATCTCGGTGTATTTCAGCGGGTTCACACCCGCCCCGCGGTGGCCAACGGCCGTTCCGCCTTGACCAAACCTGCCTGTTTGCTTATGAACCCGGCTCTTTCCGGCTGAAAAAGCGCGGAAACCCTCGAGAATCGAAGAGATACCGCCATGTCCCGCCGCTGCGAATTGACCGGAAAAGGCCTGCTGGTTGGCAACAATGTCAGCCACGCCAACAACAAGACCAAGCGGGTCTATCGCCCCAACCTGCAGCACATCGCGCTGGCCAGCGAGATTTTGGGCAACAGCTACAAGCTCAAGATCTCCATGAACGCGCTGCGTTCGGTGGATCGCAATGGCGGCCTGGACCCCTTCATCCTCAAGTGCAAGGACGGCGTCCTGTCGCCCAAGGCCCTGCGCCTGAAGCGCGCCATCGCCAAGAAGGCGGCCGCCAAGGCCGCCTGATAATCGGGCAAGAAGGTCGCCGCCAAGGCGCCTGAGGGCATAGACGGTCGTCAAGATTGTCTCCCCCCCCAAATCTTGCATGTGGTGTCCTGCGGCATCGCGCTTGCGTGTAACACTCTGAAAACTCCGCAAAACGTGCCAGATTGGGACGGTGGGGCAGGACTGGGGTGTCTTGAAAGCCTACGATTACCGAAAGGGCGCACATCGTGCGCCTGATGCTGCGCTGGAAGCGGACGAAGGGCCTTACCGCCTGCGCCGCGAGCAGGATGCTGTCTGGCCGCCCAAGGACCGCGCCTATGGCGGGACCGTGGACGACATCTGGCAGCGCCTTATTATGCCAGCGCTGGTTATCGCGCGTCTGGCGCTGCCTGTGGCCTTGCTGGTGACCTTGCTGGGCGCGGCCTATCTTTTCACCGATGCCTTCCTGATCCTGCCGACGGCGCCGCGCGGCGTGCAAAACGCCATGCTGGCGCTCAGCGATCTGATCCTGCCGATGGCCTGGTACGCGGTGCATCTGTGCAACCGCCGCTATGGCGTCAACTATGCCTTTGCCCAGCTTCTGGCAGGCCTGTCCATCATCGTCCTGGTGGCGCTGATCAATCCGGGCGACATCAACAACTGGATCAACAACGCGCCCGCTCTGTCGCTGCGCGCCCTGCTGGCCTTCGGCGCGTCGTTCCTGTTCGCCAACTTCATCGCCATCATCTTCTTCGACGCGGCGCGGGGGCCGCATTGGTGGACGGCGCCGCTTGCGGCGTCCTTCGCGGTCAGCCTGGTGTTCAGCGCGGTTTATTATCCGGCCGCCTTTGCGGGCGCTGACCAGCTGTCCTGGACGGATTCCGCCCTGGTGCATTTCATCGTCTTCTTCGCCGAAAGCGTGGTGCTGCTGGTGCCCTATTATCTGCTGCGGCCCGCGATGCGGCCGCTGCACGGCAGGAACGGGTACTAGGAGCGACCGGCAACCTGAGCAGAGCGAGGGGGCGCTAGCGGCAGCGTCGTGCGATGCGCGACCATTAAAACATCAAGCCCGCCGGCGGCGTCCGGTGGGGACTTCCTCGGCAAACAGTTCAGTCAACTGATCGGTCATGGCGCCGCCCAGCTGCTCGGCATCCACGATGGTGACAGCCTTGCGATAATAGCGCGTCACGTCATGGCCGATGCCGATGGCAGTCAGTTCCACCGACGAGCGGATTTCGATTTCCTCGATCACCCGGCGCAAATGATGTTCCAGATAGTTTCCCGCATTCACCGACAGGGTTGAATCGTCCACCGGGGCGCCATCGGAGATCACCATCAGGATCTTGCGCTGTTCGGGCCGGGCGATGATACGGTTATGCGCCCAGGTCAGTGCTTCGCCGTCGATATTCTCTTTCAGCAGGCCCTCGCGCATCATCAGGCCGAGATTGCGCTTGGCTCGCCGCCACGGCTCATCGGCGGCCTTGTAGACGATGTGGCGCAGATCATTGAGGCGTCCGGGCTGGGGTGGTTTACCCGCACCCAGCCATTTCTCGCGCGACTGTCCGCCTTTCCAGGCCCGGGTGGTGAAGCCCAGGATCTCGGTCTTGACCCCAACGCGTTCCAGGGTGCGGCCCAGTATGTCGGCGCACATCGCCGCCACCATGATGGGGCGCCCGCGCATCGAGCCGGAATTGTCCAGCAGCAGGGTCACGCAGGTGTCGCGAAAGGTGGTGTCTTTCTCGCGCTTGAACGATAACGGATACATCGGATCGATCACGATGCGGGTCAGCCGAGAACTGTCGAGCATGCCTTCTTCGAGATCGAATTCCCAATGGCGGTTCTGCTGTGCCATCAGCAGGCGCTGCAGCCTGTTGGCCAGGCGCGAGACCACGCCCTGCATGGCGGAAAGCTGCTGATCCAGGAAACCGCGTAGCCGCGCCAGCTCTTCCGCCTCACAAAGATCACCGGCGGCGATCTCCTCGTCGAACTCGGCGGTGAAGATTCTGTAGCCCCATTCATCCTGGCGGGAAAAAGCCTGCTCGTTGCGCTGGGGCTTGGCGCCGTCTTCCGGCTCGGTCGCATCCGACAGGTCTTCGGAATTCTCCGCCGCCTGGTCGTATTCGACTTCCTCACCCTCTTCCGCATCGGCGGCGGATTCGGTGTCGGCGCTCTCGCCGTCCTGCTGGGCGTCCTGGTCCTGGCCGTCGTCATTCTCGCCGTCCGGCTTTTCGCCGTCGGCGTCCTGCTCGGCCGAGGAATCGCTCTCATTCTGGTCGCCAAACGATAGATGATTGAGCATGGTGCGGGTCAGTTTGGCGAAGCTATTCTGGTCGCGCAGCGCCGCCGCCAACTTGTCCAGGTCGCCACCCGCCTTTTCCTCGATAAAGGGCCGCCACAGTTCCACCGCGGCTGCGATGGAGGCCGGCGGGCTTTCCCCCGTCAGTTTTTCGCGCACTATCAGCCCCAGCACATCGGCCAGCGGCGCTTCATCCTTCGCCCGCGCCTTGCCCAGTCCGCGATTGAGCAGGCGCTGTTCCAACCAGCTGGCGAGATTGGCCTTCACGCCCTTCATGGCCAGCGAGCCGATCGCTTCCACCCGCGCCTGTTCGGCGGCCTCGAAAATCGCTGCGCCTTCCGGCGACTGAGGCCGGAATTTGTTATTCACTTTTTCGTCGTGATAGGCCTTGCGCAGGGCGTAGGCGTCGCCGGTGCCGCGCACCAGCGCCACATCATGGGCCGACAGATTGCGGGACGGCGAGGGCAGGCGCGCCTTCAGGCCCTTCAGGACCGGCGGCTCGGAGGAGAAATTGACTTCCAGCTCGGGCTCGGCCGCGAGGCTTCGCACCGCGACTGCCACGGCGCGTTTGAACGGCTCTGAGGGAGATTCGGGCTTGACCACTTACAACCCTTTTTCCAACTGGATCACCCGCACAAGGCGGGTGATGCCGGTCGCTATGCGACCAGCACTTTGGCGGCGCTTTCCGGCAATTCCTCGCCGAAGCATCGCTGGTAAAACTCCGCTACGCTGGCGCGTTCCAGCTCGTCGCACTTGTTGAGGAAGGTGAGGCGGAAGGCAAAGCCGATATCGCCGAAGATTTCGGCGTTCTGCGCCCAGGTGATGACGGTACGCGGGCTCATCACGGTCGAAAGATCGCCCGCCACGAAGGCGTTGCGGGTCATGTCGGCCAGC
>JBEENS010000044.1:0-18296 GCA_041192105.1 Pseudomonadota bacterium
CCGGCCTTTTTTTATGGGTGAGGGCGGGATTGCAAAAGGTCCAGTGGACCTTTTGCCCGCCCGAACGGTCCGTAGCGGCAGCGTGCGGACGCGGCGCGTGTGCAACGCGCCGCGAGGCCTGGAAGGCAGACCATCAGGCTTTCGGCTTAAACGTCATGGCCACGCCGTTCATGCAGTAACGCAGTCCGGTCGGCCTTGGCCCGTCCTCAAAGACATGGCCGAGATGCCCGCCGCAGCGGCGGCAATGGACTTCGGTGCGCGGCACGCCGAGTTTTCTGTCGGTGGACATTTCCACCGCGTTCGGTAGCGGCTTCCAGAAGCTGGGCCAGCCGGTGCCACTCTCGAATTTGGTGTCCGAGGCATAGAGGTCCAGGGCGCAGCCGGCGCAGGCGAAGACGCCCTTGCGATGTTCCTTGTTCAGCGGCGAGGTGTAGGGCGCCTCGGTATCTTCATGGCGCAGCACCTTGTAGGCGGCGGGCGACAGCAGCTTCTTCCACTCCGCATCGCTTTTGGTGACTTCAAACCCCACGGCCGGCGCGGCGAAGGTGGCGCTGCCCAGCAGGCCGGCCAGGAAAATGCGTCTCTGCATGGCGGTCTCCATTTGTACCTATACGGCATTGGGCGCTCGCCGGTTCAGGGAACCCGCGCCGACGACGCCCGTTATATCATCGACGTTTCCCCAAACGCGAAAATCCCAGTTCAGGAGCATTTTTATGGATAAAGACAGAATCGAAGGTTCCGCCACCCAGGCCAAGGGCGCGGCCAAGGAAGCGGTCGGCAAGATCACCGGCGACGCCAAGCTGAAGGCGGAAGGCGCTGCCGACAAGGCAACCGGCAAGGTCCAGAACGCCATCGGCGGCGCCAAGGATGCGGTGCGTGACGCGCTGAAGGACTAACCTATACCCGGACAGCCGTTCGGCCAGCAAAAGCCCCACTGGGGCTTTTGCTATTTTGGTCTCACCCTATTCGGTGCCGGGCTTTTTCGTTACATTGCGCCCCGTTTTCTTCCGTTAAGGAATTTTCATGGTCCGTTTTCTCGGCTGGTGCCGCTCCATCGTGATGTCGGTGGTCAATGGCATCGCGCGGGCAGTGCTGGTGCTCATTTTGCTGCTGGTGGCGTTGCTGGTCTTTTCCCTGGCCTGGGGCGACGGCCAGCCGAAGAACATGGTGCTGGCGCTGGATCTGCGCGAACCGATCGCCGACTCCGCCGCATCTCCGGGCACCATCTTCACGCCGCGCCGGGTCACGGTGATGGAAATCGTTCTGGGAATGGAAACGGCCGGCCGCGACAAGCGGGTCAAGGGCATGGTGATGCGGCTGGGCAATGGCGCCCTCTCCATCGCCGAAGGGCAGGAGATCGCCGGTGCCATCCAGCGGTTCAAGGCCAAGGACAAGTTCGTCATCGCCCAGACGACGGCATTCTTCGGTGCCGGCCTGGGCGACTATGTCGCCGCCAGCGCCGCCAATGAAATCTGGATGCAGCCCAAAAGCCCCTTCACGCCATCCGGTACGGGCGGTGGCGGGCTTTACCTGCGCGGCGTGTTCGACAAGATCGAGGCCGAGCCGCAGATCGTCAAGCGTGCCGAATATAAAAGCGCCGCCGACATGTTCATGGAAAAGCAGATGTCAGCTGCGGACCGCGAGCAGCTCACGCGGCTGATGCAGTCGGTTTATGATTCGGCTGTGACGCAGATGGCGGCTGCCCGCAAATTGGCGAAGCCGAAAATTGTGGCGGCCCTCGAGGCCAGCCCGCAATTCAGCGAGGACGCGCTCAAGGCGCGCCTGATCGACCGCATCGGCTATGACGATGAAGCCGCCGCCGCCGCCAACGCCCGCGCCGGCGCCGGGGCCAAGACGGTGAAGTTCATGAGCTATGCGCGCGATGCCGCCAAGCCACTGGGCGCTGCCAATATCGCCATCGTGGAAGCGGCGGGTGAAATCCGCGATGGCACCGCCAAGGATTCGCTGCTGGGCGCCAACGCCGGCATCGCCAGCGACGATCTTTCCCAGGCCATCCGCCAGGCGGCGCGCGACAAGGCCATCAAGGCCATCGTGTTGCGGGTGGATTCGCCCGGTGGGTCGGTCACCGCGTCCGACCAGATTCTCCATGCGGTAAAGGCGGCGCAGAAAGCCGGCAAGCCGGTGGTGGTGAGCATGGGCGGCGTGGTGGCGTCGGGCGGCTATTTCATCTCCGTCACCGCCAACAGGATCGTTGCCCAGCCCGGCACCATCACCGGCTCGATCGGCGTCCTGACCGGAAAGATTTCCTTCAACAAGACGCTGGGCCTGGTCGGCGCCAATTCCGAACAGGTGTCGGTCGGTAGGAACACGCTGATGGGTTCGCCGCTTTCGCCCTACACGCCCGAGCAGTTGGTGATCCTCAATCGCCAGGCCGATGTGATCTATGACGACTTCACCGCCAAGGTGGCGGCGGGACGCAAGCTGCCGCTGGACAAGGTGCGCGCGGTGGCAAGGGGGCGGGTATGGTCCGGGACGGACGCCCAGACCCATGGGCTGGTGGACCGGCTGGGCGGCTTCTGGACCGCGGCAGGCGAGGCGGCAGCCCTGGCCAAAGTTCCCGCCGGCGAGATGGCGTTCAAGATCTATCCCCGCCGCACCGGCCTGTGGGGCAGCCTGTCGCGCCTGATGGGGGGCATGGATGCCAGTTTCGGCCTTTTGGGCCGGATCGAATCACTGCTGTATCTGCCTGCCCTGCAGGCCCTGCTGGGCGGGATTTCGGAACTGCCGGCGGGCGGCCCGGGCGGCGGGGTAAGCCTCAAAGCGGCACAACTGCCCGAACCGTGACAAAGCGACAACATCTGCGTTTCGCAATTGCAACGAAATTTCTTGTCCCAGCAGGTCATTAAACTATAATTTCCAGCGTGCTGGGGCACGAAACTGGCTCGGGAGCACCATAATTGCGATTATGGCGCGGGCGGGTTTCGGGGCATTTCGCAAAACCGTGATGACTGCTGGAGACGAGCCATATCCCCTGCTGCTAAATCCGCCGCCGTTGACGAACTGCCGTTCGAGGGCGCGCTCAAGGAATTGGAAGCCATCGTTTCCCGGCTGGAGCAGGGCGAAGTGGATCTTGAGGACTCCATCGCGCTGTACGAGCGCGGACAGATGTTGAAGGCCCATTGCGAGAAGAAGCTGAAATCCGCCGAGGGCCGGCTTGAAAAGATTGTCATGGGCGCCGCCGGTCCTGAAGTCGGCGAACCCATGGAAACTGCGTGACGTTGCTTTGCTGCGCCCATAAAGAGAAATCCGTGCGATGAATATCCCGAACACCAAGACGCCGCTGCTGGACCAGGTGGACCTGCCGGAAGATCTGCGCAAGCTGGAGAAGTGGCAGCTGCGCCAGTTCGCCGACGAGCTGCGCACCGATCTGATCGACATCGTCTCGGTCACTGGCGGCCATTTCGGCGCGGGTCTTGGCGTGGTCGAGCTCACCACGGCGCTGCACTATGTGTTCAAGACGCCGGACGACCGCATCATCTGGGACGTCGGCCATCAGGCCTATCCGCACAAGATCCTCACCGGCCGCCGCAGCCGCATGCGCACCCTGCGCCAGGGCGGCGGGCTGTCCGGTTTCACCAAGCGCAGCGAGAGCGAATATGATCCGTTCGGCGCGGCCCATTCCTCGACCTCGATTTCCGCCGGCCTGGGCATGGCGGTGGCGCGCGACCTCAAGGGCGGCGACAACAATGTGATCGCCGTGATCGGCGACGGCTCGATGAGCGCGGGCATGGCCTATGAAGCCATGAACAATGCCGGCGCCCACAAGAACCGGCTGATCGTCATCCTCAACGACAATGACATGTCCATCGCCCCGCCCGTCGGCGCGATGAGCGCCTATCTCGCCCGTTTGGTGTCGTCGCGCCCCTATACCGGCCTGCGCAATGTCGCCAAGCGCCTGGCGCGCAAGCTGCTGCCGCGCGGCCTGTTCAAGGTCGCGCAGCGCACCGAGGAGTATGCCCGCGGCATGGCCATGGGCGGCACGCTGTTTGAGGAGATGGGCTTCTTCTATGTCGGCCCGATCGACGGCCACAATCTCGACCATCTGATTCCGGTGCTGGAAAATGTGCGCGACACGATGCGCGGTCCGGTGCTGGTGCATGTGGTGACCAAGAAGGGGCATGGCTATGCCCCCGCCGAGGCCGCCGCCGACAAGTATCACGCTGTCACCAAGTTCACGGTTCTGACCGGCGAGCAGTCCAAGTCCACGCCCAAGTCGCCGCAGTATCAGAAAGTGTTCGGCGAAGCCCTGATCGCGGAAGCGAAAAAGGACGACCGCATCGTCGCCATCACCGCCGCCATGCCCTCGGGCACCGGCATCGATCTGTTCGAAAAGGCTTTCCCGAACCGCACCTTCGACGTCGGTATCGCCGAGCAGCACGGCGTTACCTTCGCGGCGGGCATGGCGACCGAGGGCATGAAGCCTTTCTGCGCCATCTATTCCACCTTCCTGCAGCGCGCCTATGACCAGGTTGTGCATGACGTGGCGATCCAGTCGCTGCCGGTGCGCTTCGCGATGGATCGCGCCGGCCTGGTGGGCGCCGACGGCTGCACCCATGCCGGCTCGTTCGACATCGCCTATCTTGCCGCACTGCCCAACTTCGTCATCATGGCGCCGTCGGACGAGGCGGAATTGACTCATATGGTGGCCACCGCCGCCCAGATCGACGACCGGCCCAGCGCCCTGCGTTACCCGCGCGGCGAAGGCACGGGCGTCGCGCGTCCCGCCGAAGGCATTCCGCTGGAAATCGGCAAGGGGCGTATTGTCAAAGAGGGTTCCGGGATCGCCATTTTGAATTTCGGCACCCGCATGACCCAGGTGCTGCTGGCGGCGGAACGCATGGCCGGTTACGGCCTGTCGCCCACCATCGCCGATGCGCGCTTCGCCAAGCCGCTGGACACCGACCTGATCCGGCGTCTGGCCAAGGAACACGAAGTGCTGATCACCATCGAGGAAGGCGCCGCGGGCGGCTTTGGCGCCCATGTGATGCATTTCATGGCCCATGACGGCCTGCTCGACAAAGGCATCAAGGTGCGTCCCATGACCTTGCCGGACGTCTTCCAGGACCATGACACGCCCGAGAAGATGTATGCCCGGGCCGGTCTGGATGCCGATGGCATCGTCTTGATGGCGCTGCGTGCGCTGGGACGCGGCGAGGAAGCTGTCCGCGCTGCTGCCGGTAAGCTGGCCTGAACCAAATCTGCCGCCATTTCGGCGTCTGCGGCGGCTGCTCGCTGCAGGACCTGACGCCTGACGACCATCGCGCCGGCAAGCGCGCGATAGTGCAGGCGGCGCTGATGAAGGCCGGTGTCAGGTGCGAGGTTCTGGACACGGTCAGCGTGCCGCCGCGGTCCCGCCGCAGAGCCGTGTTCAAGATTTCCGGCAGCGAGATCGGTTTCCATGCTGCCCAAAGCAATACCATCGTGGACATGCGCGAATGCCTGGTCCTGACGCCCGGCCTGTTCGGGCTGGTGCAGGCCCTGCGCAGCCGCCTCGCATCGGTGCTGAAGGCGCCGGCCGATCTGCATGTCACCGAAACAGACACCGGCTTCGATCTGGCGTTTCGCAGTCCGCAGACCGTCACGCCCGCGCTGACGCAAGCCATGGCCGGCGCTGCCGCCGGCCTGGATATCGCCCGCATCCTGTTCAACGGCGCGCTGCTGCTGGAGCGCGCCGCGCCGGAAGTGGTGGAAGGCGGTGCGCGGGTGAAGCTGCCGCCCCAGGCGTTTCTGCAACCCACCCGGGAAGGAGAACAGGCGTTGCAGGCTCATGTGGCGCAGATTGTGGGCCGGGCCAAAACCATCGCTGACCTGTTTGCCGGCTGCGGCACCTTCGCCCTGCCGCTGGCGGCCATGGCCAGGGTCCATGCCGTGGAACAGGACGCGCCTGCGCTGGCGGCGCTGGCGGAAGCCTCCAAAGCCGCCGGACTCAAGCCGGTCACCACAGAGCGCCGCGACCTGTTCAAGCTGCCCCTGACGCCGGCGGAATTGAACCTCTATGACGCGGTGGTGCTGGACCCGCCACGGGCCGGGGCTGAGGCCCAAGCCGGCCAGCTGGCCAAATCCCGTGTCCCTACCATCGCTTACGTCTCCTGCGATGCGGCCAGCTTTGCCCGCGACGCTGCCATCCTGGCTGCGGGCGGCTATCGGCCCGGTGCGGTGACCCCGATAGACCAATTCCTCTGGTCGTCGCATATTGAACTGGTTGCTGGATTTGTCAGAGGCAAGGGATGAAGCGCCTTCTGGTTCTGCTGGTTTTTCTGCTGCTGCCGGCCAACCTGTCGGCGCATGCGAGTGCCGTGGATTTTTCCAAATGGGCGGTGCTGATCGTGGCGGGCGACAATCGCGCCCAGTCCGGCGGCCCGACCCAGGTGTTCGACAACGCCCGCAAGGATCTGGTTAAGGCCTTTACCGGCGCGGGTTTTGCTGCCGCCAATATCGAACAGTTTGCGGTCAATCACGATAACAACGCCCGCCCGGCCGAGATCGGCTCCATCGCCGGCGCGCTGTGGGATCTTTCCAGCCGCGCCCCGGCCGGTTGCCTGATCTACTTCACCTCGCACGGCACGCCCGACGGCATCGGCGTAGGCAATGCCGTGGTGTCGCCGGGCAAGGTGGCGGCCATGATCAACAATAGCTGCGGCGACAAGCCGGCGGTGATCGTGATGTCGGCCTGCTATTCGGGCCAGTTCGTGCCCGTCCTGGCGCGCGACAGCCGCATAGTCATCACCGCGGCGCGGCCCGACCGCACCAGCTTTGGCTGCGGCGAACTCGACCAGCTCACATATTTTGACGATTGCTTCCTGCGGGCGATGCCAAAAGCCGAGGACTTTGCCGGCCTGGGCGGGCTGGTGCAGCAATGCGTGACGTTTCGCGAAAAGCAGATGAAGGCGGAGCCGCCATCCGAGCCGCAGGTCAGCGTCGGCCCGAAGGTCGCCTTCACACTGCGTTGGAAATAACTAGCCGATTTGACCACGATGGCGCAGCGCCTGATCGGCCAGCACGCAGGCCATCATCGCTTCACCCACCGGCACGGCGCGAATTCCGACACAGGGATCGTGGCGGCCCTTGGTGACGATGTCGGTTTCCGCGCCCGATTTTTCGATGGTCTTGCGTGGCGACAGGATGGACGAGGTCGGCTTGACGGCGAAGCGAGCCACAATCGGCTGGCCGGTCGAGATGCCGCCCAATATGCCCCCGGCATGGTTGGCCATGAAGACGGGCTTGCCGTCCGCGCCCATCCGCATCTCGTCGGCATTTTCTTCGCCGGTCAGGGCGGCGGTGGCAAAGCCGTCGCCGATCTCCACGCCCTTGACCGCATTGATGCTCATCAGCGCCGAAGCCAGTTCATTGTCCAGTTTGGCATAGACCGGCGCGCCCAGCCCGGCGGGAATGCCTTCGGCCACCAGCTCGATGATGGCGCCGACCGACGAGCCGTTCTTGCGGATGCCTTCCAGATACGCTTCCCAATCCGCGGCCGCTTTGGCGTCGGGACAAAAGAACGGATTGTTGTTTACTTCGTCCCATGACCAGTTGGCGCGGTTGATCTTCTGCGTGCCCATCTGCACCAGGGCGCCGCGGATGGTGATCTTGCCATAGAGCTTGTCCAGCACCTTGCGCGCGATGGTGCCTGCGGCCACCCGCGTCGCGGTTTCGCGCGCGCTCTGTCGCCCGCCGCCGCGATAGTCGCGCACGCCGTATTTGACGTCATAGGTATAGTCGGCATGGCCGGGACGGAATTTGTCGCGGATGTTGCCATAGTCCTTGGAGCGCTGGTCGGTGTTTTCGATCAGCAACCCGATGGGCGTGCCAGTGGTGACCTGCGCCGCCATGCGCTCGTCCTGGAACACGCCCGACAGGATTTTCACCGTGTCCGATTCCTGGCGCTGGGTGACAAACTTGCTCTGGCCCGGACGGCGCTTCTCCATCCAGGGCTGGATGTCGGCTTCGGTCAGTTCAATGCCCGGCGGACAGCCATCCACCACACAGCCGATCGCCGGCCCGTGGCTTTCGCCAAAGGTCGTGACGCGAAACAGGTGGCCGAATGTATTATGAGACATAGTGGCAAGGGTTTAGCCCGATTTGGCGTTCGCCTGCAAAGGTCCACTGGACCTTTGCTTTTCGGCTCACGGGTCCAGCCGGACGACTTCGTTGCCCCGGACCCGGAAAACCACGCCCTGCGGCTCGTCCAGGGCGCTCATCGCCCGCCATTCCAGCCCCGCCAGAAGGCCCCTGAGGATGCGCGTGGTGGCGCCATGGCTTATCGCGATGGTGTTGCCTTTCAATTCCTGCACCCAGTCGGTGACCCTTGCGGCGACTTCGGCGTAATTCTCGCCGCCTGGCACCCGGACGTGCCATTTGTCGTTGCTGCGTTTGGAAAACAGGATCGGGCTCTGCGTGCGGGCTTCTTCGTTCGTCAGCTGGTCCCATGTGCCGAGGTTGATTTCCTTCAGCCGGTTGTCGGTGGAAAAAGCGTCGGGCGGAAGGCCCATTCCTGCGCGTGCGATCTTCATGGTGGAAACCGCGCGCGCCAGAGGGCTGGACACGAAGGCATACCCATCCGCAGCAGTCAGCTCACGTTTCAGGATCGCGCCCACATCTGCAGCTTGTGTCCTGCCCAGGTTTGTAAGGGGCGTGTCCTTGTCGCCGGAGAAGCGTCTTTGGACATTGGCTTCGGTCTGGCCGTGGCGCGCGAAATACAGCGTCAGCCCGTCTTTGAGGTTAAGCGCCATCCGGCTTGTTGACGCTGATATCGGGCGCGTCCACCGCTTTCATGCCCACCACGTGATAGCCGGCATCGACATGCAGATTTTCGCCGGTCACCGCGCTCGACAGGTCCGACAGCAGGAACAGCGCCGACTGGCCCACTTCCGATTGCGTCACGTTGCGGCGCAGGGGGGAATTATATTCGTTCCATTTCAGGATATAGCGGAAGTCGCCGATACCGCTGGCGGCCAGGGTCTTGATCGGGCCGGCGGAGATGGAATTGACGCGGATATTCTTCTTGCCCAGATCTTCGGCGAGATATTTCACGCTGGTTTCCAGCGCCGCCTTGGCGACGCCCATCACATTGTAATGCGGCATCACCTGCTCGGCGCCGTAATAGGTCAACGTCACCAGCGAACCGCCATTGGGCATCATCTTCTCGGCCCGCTGCGTCACCGCCGTGAACGAGAAGCAGGAGATGTCCAGGGTCATGCGGAAATTGTCCGCCGTGGTATCGACGTAGCGGCCCTTCAGCTGCTCCTTGTCCGAAAAGGCGACGGCGTGAACCACGAAGTCCAGACTGTCCCACACCTTGGCCAGCGCGGCGAAGGTGGCGTCCAGCGAGGCCGGGTCGCTGACATCGCAATCGATCAGCGCCGCGGGCTTCATCGGCTCGACCAGCGGCACGACGCGCTTCTTGAACAGGTCGCCTTGATAGGTGAAGGCCAGCTCCGCGCCTGCCTCATGCAGCGTCTGGGCAATGCCCCAAGCGATGGAATGCTGGTTGGCCACGCCCATGATAAGGCCGCGTTTGCCCTTCATGAGGCCCTGAAATGACATACAAATTCCCCGAAATCGGTGCGCGAACTCTAGTCCTTTACCCTGAATAGGCCAGTTCGCGAAAACGGATTTTCCGTACAAAGAAAACCATTTTAAAACAGTCGCTTAGCGCTTTTTTGCGCGAGGGTCGTAGTTTCCCTCCCAGTCCTTGAGGAAATCGCGCAGGGCATCATCGGGTTTGTCGGGCAGGGTCACCACCAGGCGCACATACAGATCGCCGGCCGGCGTTGCGCCATGCGCGCCGATGCCCTTGCCCTTCAGGCGCAAAGTGCTGCCGGTGTTGGAATTGGGCGGCACCGACAGCGACACCGTGCCCGTCAGGGTCGGCGCCGGCACCTTGCCGCCCAGCACCGCTTCTTTGAGCGTCACGGGCAAATCCATGCGGATGTCGCTGCCATCGCGGGTCATGGTGGGATGGGGCGCCACAGATACCTGCAGCAGGATATCGCCGTTGGCGCCGCCGCCGCGTCCGGCACCGCCTCGGCCCTTGACCCGCACCGCCTGGCCATCCTTCACGCCAACCGGAATCTTGACGTCGAGCTGTTCGCCATTCTGCAAGACGATGCGCCGCGTGCCGCCGCTGGCGGCTTCCGCGAAGCTGACCGTGACGGCGGCGGAAAAATCCTCGCCCTTGGCCGCGCGCGCGCCGCGCCGCCCGCCGCCGCCCATCAGGTCGGCGAAAATATCTTCAAATCCGGCCGCGCCGCCCCCGGCGCCGGAGGCGCCCGAGGAAGACCCAGCTTCGTCGAAGCTGAACTTGAAGCCGCCGCGGCCCGGACCACCGCCGCCGAAGGGATTGCCCTGGCGGAAACCGCCTTGGCGCGGATCGAAGCCGCGCGGATTGCCGTCGCCGCCGATCGCGCCCGCGTCGAACTGGGCGCGCTTTTCCTTGTCGCCCAGAATGTCATAGGCGCCGGATATTTCCTGGAAGCGTTTTTTTGCCGCTGCGTCTCCCGCATGTTTGTCGGGATGATGCTTCTTGGCGAGGGCGCGAAACGCCTTCTTGATCTCGGCTTCGCTGGCTGTCTTGGGCACGCCAAGGGTTTGGTAGGGGTCGCTCATCCGAATCTGCCTTTATCCCAATATAGGCAGGGATTTGGTTCTTGCCAGTTCACGCCCGTTCAGGGCTGGGCCGCCGGCGGCGGGGGCGACAGGGTCGCCTGGGTGGTGGCCGGCGCGCCGGTCGGAGCGGGGGGCGGCGCATTTGCCGGCGAAGGCCCGATGATGCGCAGCCGCTCGGCCGCTTCTTTCATGCCGCGGCTGGCGGCGGAGGCGTACAGCTGGCGGGCGACGTCGAGATTCTGCGGCACCAGTCCGCCAGCGCCGGTCTCGAACATCTGGGCCAGCTGGAATTGCGCCAGCGGATGATTGGCGGCGGCGGCGGACTGCAGCAGCGGCAGCGCCGCCTTGGGATCGGGTTCGCCGGCTTCGCCCTTGAGCAGCATGTCGGCCAGGTCGGCCTGGGCGGTGGGCAGGCCGGCTTCCGCCGCCCGCTCGTAGATGGTGACCGCCCGACGGGGGTCGCGGGTGGTGCCCTGGCCCTTGCGCAGCATCATCGCCACATTGCGCATGGCGGCGATGTCTTCGTATTGCAGGTCCCACCAGATCTTGAAGGCCTGCTCGTAATTGCCGGCGTCATAGGCGACCACGCCGGTATCGAACACGGCGGCGATTTCCTTGCCGGTGCGGGCAAAAGCTTCCCCGCCCAGCGCAAGGCTGATACAGGCGGTCAAAACCGGAAAAATTCTGTGCATTTGGCGCATTTATGGCCCAAGGCTACCCTGCCTGAAATGAAACTGCTATGGCGGCGCGCATGTGCGGAAGAATAGTCCCATGACCATGGAAATGGGCGGCCCCCTGGACGATGGCGGCATCGCCCCCGGTCCCGATCCTTTCGCGCTGTTCCACAGCTGGATGAAGGAGGCTGAGGCCTCCGAAACCAACGACCCCAATGCCATGGCCTTGGCCACGGCGGATGCGGACGGCTATCCCAATGTCCGCATGGTGCTGCTGAAGGGCGCCGACGCCAACGGCTTTGTGTTTTATACCAATGCCGAGAGCATCAAGGGCGCGGAGCTGGCGGCCAACTCCCATGCCGCGATCAATTTCCACTGGAAGAGCCTGCGCAAGGTGGTGCGGGCGAAAGGCACGGTGACGCGTGTTTCCGATGCCGAGGCCGATGCCTATTTCGCCACCCGCCCCAAGGACAGCCAGATCGGCGCCTGGGCCTCGCCCCAGTCTCGCCCGATGGAAGGGCGCTGGGTGTTCGAGAAACGCATCGCCGAATATGCGCTGAAATACGCCATCGGCACGGTGCCGCGTCCGCCGCACTGGACCGGCTGGCGCATCACGCCGCTGCGCATCGAATTCTGGCGCGACCGTCCCTTCCGGCTGCATGACCGGCTGGTCTATGCCCGCGCGAACCCGGGCGACGCCTGGACGACAGAGCGGCTCTTTCCTTAATTCAGTGGGCCCTGATTAGCGGAACAGCAGCGGCGCGGTTTCATACAGGCCGCGGCGCCAGACCTTGTATTCGTGCATCCCGGGCAGCGCCTGGAGGGTGAGCTTCACCCCCAGCGACTGAAGCTTTTCCGCCAGCCGCTTGTCGGGTTGGTAGAGCACATCTTCGCGCCCCACCAGGAAATGCAGCAGCTTGAGATTTTTCTTCAGCGGCTCGGGATTGGCGAAGATATCCTTGCTGATCTCCATGAACTGGTCGTCGCCCTGGTTCTCGGCGCCCGCGCTCATCGGCACCAGCCAGTGAAACACATCGGTATGACGCAGCCCGATGGTCACGGTCTGGATGCCGCCCTGCGACAGGCCGGACAAAGCGCGGTTGTCGGCATTGGCAAGCGTGCGAAACCGCTTGTCGATGAACGGAATGATCCCGGTCAGCAGATCGATCTCGAACAGGTTGCCGGGATCGTAATTGCTCTGGCGGCCGGCCGGCGGCTTGAAGCCTTCGCGCTGCGAGTCGACAGGGCCCAACCCTTCGCTGGGGCCGGAACGCGCGCCCAATGCCATCACCACGATCATCGGACGCGCCTTCTTTTCGGCGATCAGATTGTCCATGATCATGTTGGCGCGGGCCTGTTCCATCCAGCTATACTCGCAACAATTGCCGCCATGTTGCAGATAGAGAACCGGATAGAGCGTGGCGTTGCCGTCATAGCCGGGCGGGGTATAGACGCGCAGGTAGCGCACCGAATTGGTCGCCTTCGAATGATAGACCACCATGCGCACATCTCCGTGCGGCACATCCTGGGGATCGTAATAGGCGGGCTTGTCGCCGGGCACTTCCACCATGTTGATGCGATTGCCGGGATCGGACACGCCCGCGCCGTTCACCATATAGCTATAGGGATAGATTTCCGGCTCCAGCGGACCCAGCGTGATGCTCCAGATACCATCGGCGCCCTTGGCCATTGGCAAGGTGCGGTCCGGCGACAGCCAGTGCATCCGTGCCCCGATGACATGGCCGGTAAGCCGCACATCCGTGGCCTCCGGCGCGTTCAGCCGGAAGGTGACGCGGCGGTCGGGATGGATGGTGGGCGAGATCATCGCGCGGGTGCGCATGTAATCGGGGCGGATCGGCATGGGGTCGCTACGGCCCAGCGAGCCGGGGTCCATGCCGGCTGGTATCTGCGCGCCGGCGGGAATGGCCAGCAGCAACGCGCAACCCAGTAGTCCATGCATGATTTTGCTTTTCATTTTCATCCCCTGTCCCGAACCGGGCTTATTGTGCTTGTTGCCGCCCAAAGTTTACCCATTCCTTCTACAAGTCTATGATGCATCAGACATGAGTTTCTCTATCTTTTGCACAAGGGTCTGTCGTGGCTGAACCTGGCGCCCTGATGAAGCGCGCCGCGATGGCCTCAGTGGCGGTGTCGCTGTTTCTGGTGATAATTAAGGTGGGGGCCTATTTCGCCTCGCACTCGGTGGCGATGCTGGCCAGCCTGATGGACTCGGCGCTGGACCTGTTCGCCTCCTGCCTCAATATGTTCGCCATCCGCCACGCGCTGACGCCCGCCGACGCCGAACACCGCTTCGGCCATGGCAAGGCCGAGCCGCTGGCGGGCCTGGCGCAGGGCGCCTTCATCTCCGGCTCGGCGCTGTTTCTGGTGATCCAAGTGGTGCAGCGCATCGTGACGCCGGAGCCACTGGACAATTCCATTCCCGCGCTGGCGGTGATGTTCGTCTCCATCCTCGCCACCATCTTTCTGGTTCACTATCAGCGCCGGGTGGTGGCCCAGACCGGCAGCCTGGCGGTAGAGGCCGATAGCGCGCATTATGCCGGCGATCTCATCACCAATCTGGGCGTGATCCTTGCGCTGATATTGGCGAGCTGGTGGTCCCTGGCCGATCCCCTGATCGCGCTGGGCGTGGCGGGTGTGATGGTGTGGACGGCATGGGGCGTGGGCCGCCGCAGCCTGGACCAGCTGATGGATCATGAATTGCCCGAGGAAGACCGGATGCGCATCCGCCGCATCGCCGAAAGCCATACGGCGGTGAGGAATGTGCACGACCTCAAGACCCGCACCGCGGGACTGTCCATCTTTATTCAACTGCATCTGGCGCTTGATCCCGGCATGAGCCTGGCCGAGGCGCATAGCGTCAGCGAGGCGGTGGAGCAGGCCTTGCGCAACGCCTATCCCGGCGCCGAGGTCATCATCCACCAGGACCCGAACTGAAATCAGCCCGGACCGGGCAAAACCGGTGCGAGAACATGCCGCCGGCGGAAATGTCCTGTCGTCGCTTTGCGATGGCAGACGCGCGCGAACAGGAAGAAGATCGGGCTGGCCAGCAGCGACATGGCGATCACCGCGATGGCAAGCTTGTAGCCGTCCGCCGACAGCGCCCCCATCGCAAGGCCGGCACCGGCGATGACGAAGGAGAACTCTCCCACCGGCGACAGGATCAGCGCGGTCACCGCCGCGGTATGAAATTTCTCGCCCGCCAGCATCAGCAGCACGAAGTTCAGTAACGTGCGGCCGCCTGTCACCACCACCAGCGCCGCCGCGATCACCCAGATCTGCCGTTGCAGATAGGAAAGGTCGATCAACAGCCCCACCGACAGGAAGAAGACGAAGAGCAGGATGGCCTCCACCGGCTCGGACATGTTGAGCGTCCCGCGCCGCAGGGTGGAATGGCCCACCACCAGCCCGCCCAGGAAGGCGCCCAGCGCCGGCGACAGGCCGATCAGCCCCGACAGGGAGGCGGCGGCAAAGCAGATGCCCAGCACACCCAAGGTGCCGATGTCGTGATTTTTCAAAAGGAATTCCGATCTGGGGAAACGGAAGCTTTTGACCTTGTTCAGCACATGGATGAACACCGCCAGCAGGCAGGAGGCCAGCAGCAGCTTGCCGGCGACCAGCAGCACGGCATTGGCGGTCAGCTTGCCGCCCAGCGCTTCGGTGATCAGCAGCAGCGGCACCACCGCCAGGTCCTGCGCCACCAGGATGGCGAGGGCCAGGCGGCCGCCATCGCTATCCTTCTGGTTGGCGTCTTCCATCATCTTCATCGCCACGGCGGTGGAGGAGATCGCCAGCATGAAGCCGATCACGATACCGCCGGCCACTTCGCCGCCCACCGCCAGGGTGAACAGCGCCACCGAGGTGGGGATCACCGCGCAGGTCACGCCGGTTACGCCCAGTGCCAGCGGCAGGGACTTGGTGAACTGCCCCAGCCGCATCTCCATCCCGATGATGAACAGCAGCATCAGCACGCCCATCTCGGCCAGGGTCTCGATGGCGGTATCGGTGGCGATCATGCCCGCGCCGCTGGGGCCCAGCACCATCCCCACCAGGATGAAGCCGGCGGCAGCGGGCAGCCTGAGACGGCTCATGAACAAGCCCATGCCCACGGCGGCGGCCAGGAGCAGGGCAATGGCGGTCAGGCCGTGGGAGTCATGCATCGGAGAATGGAGGACAGAATTGCCCGGCAATGATAGGGTCAGGACATGGCAGAACCCAATAGCGACGACGAAAAACGCACCCTGATCCTGACCGGCGCCTCGCGCGGCATCGGCCATGCCACGGTGAAGCGCTTTTCCAGTGCCGGCTGGCGGGTGATCACCTGCTCGCGCCACGCCTTTCCGGAAAACTGCCCCTGGGCGGCGGGCCCGGAGGATCACATCCAAGTCGACCTCGCCGATCCGGCGGACACCCAGCGGGCCGTGGCCGAGATGCGTTCGCGCCTCACGGACGGCAAGCTGCACGCCCTGGTCAACAATGCCGCCATCAGCCCCAAGGGCGGCAAGAGCGAGCGGCTGGATACTTTGGAATCTTCGATGGAAGCCTGGCGGCAGGTGTTCGAGGTGAATTTCTTCTCTACCATCTGGCTGGCCCAGGGCCTGCGGAACGAGCTGGCCAAGGCCAGGGGCTCGATCGTCAATGTCACCTCCATCGCCGGCAGCCGGGTACACCCTTTTGCGGGCGCCGCCTATTCAACCTCCAAGGCGGCGCTGGCAGCGCTGACCCGCGAGATGGCGGCCGACTTCGGTCCCCTGGGCGTCCGGGTCAACGCCATCGCCCCGGGCGAGATCGACACCGCCATCCTGTCGCCTGGCACCGAGAAGATTGTCGAGACCATCCCGCTGCGCCGCCTGGGCCAGCCGGCCGAGGTCGCCAAGGCGATCTGGTATCTGTGCACCGAGCAGTCGTCCTACGTCACCGGCGCCGAGCTAATGATCAATGGCGGTCAGCACGTCTAAGGCCTGGCTTTTCTTGGCGAGCGCAAGCGAGCTTAGAAAAGCTGGCCCCGCTTCGAGCCCGCATAGCGGGCGAGGGCGGTCCGTCTGTTGCAACGGTTACTCACGAAAAAGGCCAGTGGATTCGCGCCCTCGCGGCCCTATGATCGCGGCGCTGTTGGGGGCCTGATGTTATCCGCTTCGACCACATTGTGGCTGCGCCGGCTGGTCATCCTGTTGTGGGTGGTGGCCACGATCGGGCTTGCCGTTCTGGCGTGGAAGACATTGTTCGCGCCGCCGTCGGACCCAGGCCGCGAGACCTTCTATGAGCCGGGCTCTTCGGCGGTAATCGAACGCCCGGGCGGCCATGCCTATCAGTATATCGCTGCGCCCAACCTGACCTGGAACGCCGCCCGCGATGCCGCCGCCCGTATGACCCACAAGGGCCGCAAGGGCTATCTCGCCACCATCATCGACGCCGAAGAATTCCAATGGGTCCTGGCCAATATTGTCCCGGAGGACACCGACGTCGTCTATCTGGGCGGACGCCAGACCGCGCCCAATGAATGGCGCTGGGTGACGGGGCCTGAAGCCGCCGCCGAGGACGGCAAGGGCCTGTTGTTCTGGACCGGCATGGAACACGGCAGCGCGCCGGAGGGGCGCTTCGCCACCTGGCTGCCCACCGCCTTCCAGCATGGCGGCAAATCGGACGTGCCCAATGTTTGCTGCCTGACGATCTTCTCCTACCGCAAGCGCCAGTTCTCGACGGCGCTCGGCAATGGCGATCCGGAAGAGGGCGTGGCGGGGTATCTGGTGGAGTTTGGTGAGTGAGTTTCTAACCCTGCAAGAAAATCCTGCGTACCGCTTGTTCAATCTCCTAAGCCCTGCGACGCTCTCCATGTAATCGCGGGCGGGCTTGTCATGACCATTCTGGATCGTCGTCTGGCTTTATTGGGTGGTCTCGTGGGTCTATCCGCCTGCGCCGCGCAACCGACGCGTTTCCCCGGTTTGGCCGTCAACAAAATCCCGCCGGGGCTGGCGCCGGTGCGCGCCAACAAAAACCAGCTGTTCGACATCACCGCCTGCCTGCGCCCCTTCCGCGCTGCCGGACCCCGCCTGGATACCGAGATGCTGGGCGACACGCTGGTGGTGCACAATTACGGCCATGGCGGCAGCGGCTGGTCGCTGAGCTGGGGCTCGGGCACGGTTGTGCTGGAAAAGGCGTTGGCGCGGGGCGACAGGAATATCGCGGTGATCGGCTGTGGCGCGCTGGGCCTGACCACGGCGGTGATGGCGCTGCGGATGGGGTGCGGTGTCACCCTCTATGCCAAGGATCTGCTGCCCCAGACCCGCTCGGTTCGTGCTACCGGCAGCTGGACACCGGATTCGCGCATCGCCTTGCGCGACCCGGCCGGTCCTGCCTTCGGCGAGTTGTGGGAGCGCATGGCCCGAATCTCGTGGAAAAGTTTTCGCAGCTATCTGGGCGTGGCCGGCAAGCCGGTGGAGTTCGCCGACCGCTACGCTTTGTCGGATACCTCGTTCGAGGCAAATCGCGCCCTGCATGAGGCGCAGAACACATTGGGCTTTGCCAGCTATGGCAGCAGCATCGCCGACCTGACGCCGGGCGGCCAGATGATGCCGCCGGGCGCCACGCCGTTCCCGACCAAATATGTCCGCCGCTCGGAAAATCTCCAGTTCAACCTCGCCAGCTATGGCCACACCTTGCTGGGCGAGTTCTATGCCATGGGCGGCAAGATGGAGGTCCGCGAATTCCATGCCCCGTCCGAATTCACCCAGCTCAAGCAGAAGGTGGTGATCAACTGCACCGGCTATGGCGCGCGCACTTTGTGGAAAGACGAAAGCATTGTGCCGGTGCGCGGCCAGATCGGCTGGCTGGTGCCCCAGCCGGAAGTCACTTATGGCTTCAATTATCGCGATGTCCAGGTGATCCCGCGCAGCGATGGCATCGTGGTCCAGTTTCTGGAAGGGGGCGATATGCGCGGCTACAACGACGCCAATGAGGCGGTGGACCGGGCTGAATCCG
>JBEENS010000045.1:0-18059 GCA_041192105.1 Pseudomonadota bacterium
GCGAGAAATTCCGCGCCGCCAACCTTGTGGCTTTCCTTGTCGAAGACGTCGATGAAGGCCGCGCCGATGATCTTGCGCTTGGTTTCGGGGTCGCTGACGCCGGTCAGCCGCGTCAAGAACATCTCGCGGGCATCGGCATGGACCAGGGGAATATTGTAGTGATTGCGGAACAGCGAGACGACTTCTTCGCTTTCGCCGCTGCGCATCAAGCCGGTATCGACAAAGATGCAGGTCAGCTGCTCGCCAATCGCTTCATGGATCAGCACGGCGGCGACACTGGAATCCACGCCGCCTGATAGGCCGCAGATCACCCGCCCCGTGCCGACCTGCTTGCGGATTTTCTCCACCATCGCGGCGCGGAAGGCGTGCATGTTCCATTCCGGCTCGATGCCGGCGATGGTGCGCACGAAATTGGCCAGCAAGGTCGCGCCGCGCGGGGTGTGCGCCACTTCGGGATGAAACTGCACGCCGTAGAAGCGGCGCTTTTCATCGGCGATCACGGCATAGGGCGAAGACTCTGATGTCGCCACCACCTGAAATCCAGGCGGGATGGCGGTGATCTTGTCGCCATGGCTCATCCAGACCGGCTCGCTGCCGGCTTCGGCTAGGCCTTCCAGCAGCGGTGACTTTTGCTGGACCGTGATGTCGGCGCGGCCGAATTCGCGGTTGTGGCCGGCTTCCACCTTGCCGCCCAGCTGGGCGCTCATGGTCATTTCGCCATAGCAGATGCCCAGCACCGGCACGCCCATCTCGAACACCGATTGCGGCGCGCGCGGCGTGTCGCTTTCGGTGACACTGGCGGGGCCGCCGGACAGGATGATGGCGCGCGGCTTTTTCGCCAGCGCTTCTTCCGCCTTGTTGTAGGGCACGATCTCGCAATAGACCCCGGCTTCGCGCACGCGCCGCGCGATCAGCTGGGTGACCTGGCTGCCGAAATCCAGAACCAGCACGCTCATCGGGCGGCGTTCGCCGTGGTGGAGGGCTGGGATCTGTCCAGCGCCGCGATGGCCTTCAGCGCACCGGGCTCCATGGGATCGATCTCCAGCGCAGCGTCATAGAAGTTGCGGGCATAGTCGGGCTGGCCGGACACGGCATAGATGTCGCCCAGCGCGACATAGGTGGTGGGACGCGCCGGATCGGCGACGATGGCCGACTGGACCAGGCGCAGCGGCAGCTCGATCTCACCCTTGGCCGTTGCGGCCCGTGCCTGGGTCATCAGGGATTCGACGGTGATGGGGGTTTCCTTGACGGCTTTGGCGGGCGCGGCAAGGGCCGGAGCCGTGAGCAGCGCCAGCCCCCCTATAAGAACGGCTAGAACAGGAATCGCGCGCAGGATCATGTGGGCAACATAAGCCATTTCTGCCCCTCCGAGCCATGCGCCAAATAAACCTCAGCCGCGCTGAAGGCCGGCGCAATAAAACCCGTCTGTTCCGGTCCGGGACGGGCTGGCCTGGAAGTCCTGGCCCAGGCCCGGCGGCGTGTTTTGGCCCCAGTTTTCCGCCAGATTCAGCGGCGCAAAACCGGGATGGCGGGCACGGAACGCCGCCACCCGGTCCAGGTTCTCGGACGGCAGGATGGAACAGGTGGCATAGAAAAGATGCCCGCCGGGACGCACCAGACCGGCGGCCTGGTCCAGCAGCTTGTCCTGGACACTCATCAGATAGGCGATGCGTTCGGGCGTCAGACGCCAGCGCAGTTCGGGCTGACGCCGCCAGGTGCCAGTGCCACTGCAGGGCGCGTCCACGAACACCGCGTCGAACAGGCCGGACGGCTGGCCATGATCCAGCGGCAAGGTCTTGATGATGGTGACGCCCGCACGGGTTGCGCGCTTCTCCAGCTCGAACAGCGCCTCGCCGCGTGTGTCGCAGGCCAGTATCTCGCCGTCATTGTTCATGGCTGCGGCGAAAGCGAGGGCTTTGCCGCCTGCCCCCGCCGCCAGATCCAGAATACGCATGCCGGGCTTTGCGCCGCACAGATGGGCGGCGATCTGCGCCGCCTCGTCCTGGAATTCAAAGGCGCCGGATTCAAACAGGTGCGATTTGGAAAGATTGCCCGCCTCGCCCGCAATGCGGATGCCGTGCGGCGCGTAAGGCGTCGGCGCGCAGGCGATGCCGTCTTCGCGCAGCGCCGCGATCACCGCGTCGCGGCTGGTCTTCAATGTGTTGACGCGGATGTCGGCGGGGGCGCGGTGCTGGAACGCTTCCATCTCCTGCGCCAGGCCATCGCCGAAGGTGCGGCGCAGTTCGTCTTCCAGCGCCTGCGGATATTCGCCGATTACCCAGGCTGGCACGGCGTGCGGCTCGGCGCCGGCGACACGTTGTTCGGCTTCGGTCAGCGGCGCGGGGCCATAGTCGCCGCCGGTAAAGAGCGCGGCGATATCCGCGCCCGCTTCCAGCAGCGAACCGATCACCAGGGCGCGCGGCGTGTCGGCGCCCATGCGATGGGCCAGGCTGGCGCGGTGACGCTGGGCGGAAAAAACAGTTTCCGCGATGGCGCGGCGGTCTTTCGATCCGGCAAAGCGCCGGATGCGAAACCAGCTTTTGAGAAAGCGGTCGGTGGGCTGGGCGGTCTTGTCCAGCCCCTCCAGAATCTCGATAGCCATTTGCAGACGGGCGGCCGGAGTCATATGGGACCAGTCATTTTTGAAGGGAAACCAATGCGTTAGACTGGAAAGGGGGCGTTAGGGTTGCCCTTATAGAGTGTGCGCCGATCCGAAAGCCAATCTGATGCCCCGCACGGCCTCCCCCGCCCTGATCTTCGCGCTGTTCGCTGCCGTGGCGGCGGGTGTGCTGGCGGCCTTTTCGCCCGGGCTGCTGAACGACAGCGACACCTATTGGCACATCCGCGCCGGGGAATGGATGCTGGCGCACGGCCGGGTGCTGCGCGCCGATCCCTTTTCCTACACCGTGGCCGGTGCGCCCTGGCACACCCAGGAATGGCTGGCCGAGATCTCGATGGCGCTCAGCTGGCGGGCGGGGTGGCCAGGCGTGCATCTGCTGTTCGCCTTTGCTGCGGGGCTGACCGCTTTCGTCACCGCCCATACCGTGCGACAGCGGGTCGATCTGATCCCCGCGCTGGTCGCGGTGGTGCTGGGCCTGGCTTGCGTCACCGGCAGTTTGCTGGCGCGGCCGCATATGCTGGCGCTGCCGCTGCTGGCGATCTGGACGGCGGGACTGGTGGCGGCGCGTGAAGAAGATCGCACGCCACCTTTCTGGCTGATCGCGGTGATGCCGCTCTGGGCCAACCTGCATGGCAGTTTCGCCTTCGGGCTGGCGCTGGCCGGCGCGCTGGCCGCCGAAGCGGTGATCCTGTCCGCCACCCGCGTCAAAGCCGCACTGCTGTGGGGTGTCTTCCTGTTGCTGGCCTGCGCCCTCGGCATTGCTGACACCGTTCGGCATCGAAGGCCTATTGTTCCCCTTCAAACTGTCCGGCATGTCCAGCCTCGCCCATATCGGCGAATGGCAGGCGACGGATTTCACAACTCTCTCGCCTTTCGCTTTGGCGCTTATCGCCAGCCTGTTCGTCTTAGGCAGCGGGAAGGTCACCGTGCCGCCCTTGCGCCTGGCGCTGGTGCTGGGACTTGTCGCCATCGCGGCCCTGCACAGCCGGCACCAGATGCTGCTGGGCGTGGTCGCGCCGATGCTGCTGGCACCGTCCCTCGCCAAAAGCTGGCCCGCAGCTGCGCAAAAGGACCAGCCGCTGTTTGCGGCGCTGGCGGGAATCCTGCTGGCCATCGGCATGGTGGCGCGGCTGATGCTGCCGGTGACGCGCGGCGACGATGACATCACGCCTGCCACGGCGCTGGCCCATGTGCCGCGCTTTGTGCGCGAAACGCCGGTGCTGAACGACTATGCCTTTGGCGGGGGGCTAATCTGGAACGGCGTCAGGCCCTTCATCGACAGCCGCGCTGACCTGTATGGCGACATCTTTCTGCGGAACTACGCCGACATCACCGCGCCCGACAAGGATGCGCTGGCCGCCGCCCTCACCTTCTATCATGTGCGCTGGACGATCTTCCGGCGCGAGGCGCCGGTGGTCAAGCTGCTGGACACCATGCCGGGCTGGCATCGCTTTTATGCCGACAAGCTTGCGGTCGTGCATATCCGCCAGGATATGCGCCCTTGAAAAGACCACACGTCCGCGATTAGCGTCGGAGCGTCCGCGGGAGCGGGAGCGACCAACGAGAAAAGCGCATGACAAATGACATCACGGGCCGCGTGAAGCTGCGCGAAAGAAAAATCCTCTCGGACGATTATTATACCTTGCGGCGCGCGGATTTCGATTTCCAGCGCCGTGACGGGCAATGGCAGAACCAGACGCGGGAGTGTTACGACATCGGCGATGCCGCCGCTGTTCTTCCCATCGATCCGGCGAAGGGCAAGGTGCTGCTGATCCGGCAGTTTTGCTGGCCGGTGTTCGACTGGGGTTATCGCCAATTGCTGGTGGAAGCCATCGCCGGCAAGCTGGACGGCGACGATCCCGCCACCTGCGTCATCCGCGAAGCGATGGAGGAAGCCGGCGTGCACATTTCCAATCTCCGGCTTCTCACTTATTGCTTCACCAGTCCGGGCGCGATCAAGGAACGCGCCTCGTTCTTCCTGGCCGATTACGATAGCGCCGCGCCGCGCGAAAAGGGCGGCGGCCATGAGTGCGAAGGCGAAGACATCGAGGTGCTGGAAATCGCGCTGGACGATGCGCTGGCGATGATTCCGCGCGGCGAGATTGTCGACATGAAGACGGTCATGCTACTTCAGGCGGCCAAGCTGCAAACAAGAACGTCAGCGCCGTAGCACGCCGCCCAATGTGCCGCGCACGATGGCCCGGCCAATGGTGCCGCCCATGCGCTTGCCCAGCAGCGATTTGCCCAGATCCGCCGCCACCTGCCCCGCCATGCGGTTGACCACCGAGCGCGTGACTTCGCGCGTCACCGCCTGGGTGGTGGAAAGCCGCTGGCCGCGTGGCCGCGACGTGCCGAACAATCCGCCCAGCGCGGCGCCGAGGGTGTCCAGCAAACCGCCGCCGGACGCCGCTTGCGGCGCCGATGCGGGCGCGGCGGCGGGCGCGGCAGAAGTTTGGGCACGGCCCTGCAGCACTTCATAGGCGGACTCGCTGTCCAGCACCTTGTCGTATTTTCCGGCGCAGGGGCTGGCAGCGACTACGGCTTTGCGTTCTTCCGGCGTCACCGGACCCATGCGCGCGGCGGGCGGACAGATCATCGCGCGGTCCACCATGCTGGGCGTGCAGTTGCCTTCCAGGAACGACACCAGCGCCTCGCCCTTGCCCAGTTCCATCATCACGCGCGCGGTATCCAGCTCGGGATTGGGACGGAAGGTGTCGGCGGCGGCCTTGACCGCCTTCTGGTCGCGCGGCGTGAACGCCCGCAGCGCGTGCTGCACCCGGTTGCCCAGCTGGGCGAGAACCTTGTCGGGCACGTCCAGCGGATTCTGCGTCACGAAATAGATGCCGACGCCCTTGGAGCGGATCAGACGGACCACCTGCTCGATCTTCTCCATCAGCGCCTTGGGCGTATCGGTGAACAGCAGATGGGCTTCGTCGAAAAAGAAGACCAGCTTTGGCTTTTCGAGATCGCCGACCTCGGGCAGTTCCTCGAACAGTTCCGACAGCAGCCATAGCAGGAAGGTGGCGTAGAGCCGCGGCGTCTGCATAAGCTTGTCAGCCGCCAGCACATTGATATAGCCGCGCCCGTCGCGGTCGGTGCGCATGAAATCCTTCAGCGCCAGCGCCGGCTCGCTGAAGAATTTTTCTCCGCCCTGGTTTTCCAGCACCAGCAACTGGCGCTGGATGGTGCCGATGGTCGCCTTGGAGACATTGCCATACTGGGTGGTCAGTTCATCGGCATGCTCGGCCAGGAACATGAGCATGGCACGCAGGTCTTTCAGGTACAGCAGCAGCAGGCCCTGCTCGTCCGCCACCTTGAAGGCGATGTTCAGCACGCCTTCCTGCACGTCGTTGAGGTCCATCAACCGCGACAGCAGCAGCGGCCCCATTTCGGAAATGGTGGCGCGGACGGGATGGCCCTGTTCGCCGAAAATATCCCAGAACATGACCGGAAAACGATCGGGCTCGTAGGTGAGGCCCAGGCCCTTGGCGCGCGCGACCAGCGCATCATTCGCCTGTCCGGCGGCGGCGACACCCGACAGGTCACCCTTGATGTCGGCGGCAAAGACCGGCACGCCGGTGCGAGAAAATCCTTCGGCTATAACCTGCAGGGTCACGGTCTTGCCGGTGCCGGTGGCGCCCGCCACAAGCCCGTGGCGATTGGCCAGGCGCAGCAGCAGCGTGTCGCTGACCTTGCCCTTGCCGACCAAAATATCCTGATTGCCGTCCATGCCGCGCACCTGGGTGAGACGATGCCAGTTTGCAGCCATCATTCCACCTTGTCCATGGCGGACGCGGCTAGCTGTTGCCGCCCGGGTGATAGTTGGGCGCTTCGCGCGTCACGGTGACGTCATGCACATGGCTTTCGCGCAGGCCCGCGCCGGTGATGCGCACGAACTGCGCCTTCTTGTGGAAATCCTCGATGGTGCGGCAGCCGGTGTAACCCATCGCGGCCCGCAACCCGCCGATGATCTGGTGCACCACGGAGCTGACCGGACCCTTGTAGGCGACCTGGCCCTCCACACCCTCCGGCACCAGCTTCAGCGCGTCGCGCACTTCGGCCTGGAAATAACGGTCGGCGCTGCCGCGCGCCATGGCGCCGACGCTGCCCATGCCGCGGTAGCCCTTGTAGGAACGGCCCTGATAGAGAAATACTTCGCCCGGCGACTCTTCGGTGCCGGCCAGCAGCGAACCGACCATCGCCACGCTGGCGCCCGCCGCCAATGCCTTGGCCAGGTCGCCGGAATACTTGATGCCGCCATCGCCGATCACCGGCACGCCGGCATCGCGCGCGATGCTCACCGCGTCCATGATCGCGGTCAGCTGCGGCACGCCCACGCCCGCCACGATGCGGGTGGTGCAGATCGAGCCGGGACCGATGCCGACCTTCAGCGCGTCGGCGCCGGCATCAATCAGCGCCTTGGCGGCATCGGCGGTGGCGATGTTGCCGCCCGCGACCTGGGTGTAGTTCGATGCTTTCTTGATGCGGCGGATGGCGTCGATCACGCCCTTGGAATGGCCATGGGCGGTATCGACCATGATGACGTCGCATTCCGCCTCGATCAGCGCCATGGCGCGGGCATAGCCGTCTTCGCCGACGCCGGTCGCCGCCGCCACCCGCAACCGGCCGCGCTCATCCTTGCAGCTGTTGGGATATTTCTGCGCCTTTTCGATATCCTTGACCGTGATAAGGCCGACGCAACGATAAGCGTCGTCCACCACGATGATCTTCTCGATGCGATGCTGGTGCAGCAGCCGCTTGGCCTCGTCCGATTTCACGCCTTCGCGCACCGTGACCAGTTTGTCCTTGGTCATCAGCTCGGAAACCTTCTGGCGCGGATCGGCGGCGAAGCGCACGTCGCGGTTGGTCAGGATACCGACCAGCTTGCCGGCGCCCTTGGAGTCGACATTTTCCACCACCGGCACGCCGGAGATGCGGTGGCGTTCCATCAGTGCCAGCGCGTCGGCCAGCGTCGCCTCGGGACCGATGGTCACCGGATTGACCACCATGCCGCTTTCATAGCGCTTCACGCGGCGCACATGCTCGGCCTGTTCCTCGATGCCGAGATTCTTGTGAATCACGCCCATGCCGCCAGCCTGGGCCATGGCGATGGCGAGGCCAGCTTCGGTGACGGTATCCATCGCGGCGGAGACCAGCGGAATGCCAAGCTCCACCGTCTTGGTCAGACGGGTGCGGGTATCGACCTGGCCGGGAAGAACTTCAGAGGCGCCGGGCACCAGCAGGACATCGTCGAAGGTAAGGGCTTCGCGGATGGTCGAGCTGGTCATATGTGAGGCGCTCCCTTTGGAGCGCCGAGCCTGTATCAGCGCCACGCCCCTTTCGCAAGGGCTGCGGAACTTGGACCATTAAATCCCTGTAAAATCAGGGTTTCCGCCTTTTGCCGCCCCCCCCCGATGGAACCTGCGCCTATCCGGGGCGTTCTTCTGTGCGACCGGCATTTTGCCGAGTCCCCTAATTTCCCCAGGAGACCATTATGAAGACATTGAATCTGATGATCGGCGCCGCGATTGCCGTGGCTGGTTTGGCCACCGCTGGCGCCGCCAATGCCGCCCCCGCCGGCATCAAGGTCGGTACGCTGACCTGCAATGTCGCCGGAGGCATGGGTTTTGTGTTCGGGTCCAGCAAGAATCTGGCCTGCAGCTATGAACCCACCAAGGCCCGTGTGGAGCGTTATTCCGGCTCGATCTCCAAGTGGGGCGTCGATATCGGCTACACCAACAAGGGCAAGCTGATCTGGGCCGTGTTCGCGCCGACCTCGGACGTGCGTGCGGGCGCCCTTGAAGGCGAATATATGGGCGCCAGCGCCCAGGCCACGGTCGGCGTCGGCCTTGGCGCCAATGCCCTGATCGGCGGCCTGGACAAGTCCATCGCCCTGCAGCCGCTCAGCGTTTCGGGCAGCACCGGCCTGAACGTGGCGGCGGGCATCGGCTCGATCAGCCTGAAGCACGTTCGCCGCTAGTCTATCGTCTCTATCGTTTGCGCAAGAACTCCGGCACTCACGTGCCGGAGTTTTTTGTTTGAGTTCCGGCGCCCTTGAACCCCAGTGCCACAACATAAAGCTCCACCGACTCCGCGCGGCTGGCGGGCGGCTTGACATGCTTCACGTCGCGGAAAGATTTTTTCAGCCGCGCCAGCAGCTCGGAGGACGAGCCGCCCTGGAACACCTTGCCGACAAAGGTGCCGCCGGGTTTGAGCACATCCTCGGCCACCTCCAGCGCGATCTCCACCAGCGCGACGGTGCGGATGTGATCGGTGGCACGGTGGCCGGTGGTGGGCGCGGCCATGTCGCTCAGCACCAGATCGGCCGGGCCGTTCAGCGCCTGTTTCAGCATCGCGGGCACATCCGGATCGGTGAGATCGGCCTGGAAAAACGTCACGCCGGGGATTTCTTCCATCGCCAGCACATCGGCGGCGACCACGGTGGCGCCGCGCGCCGCCGCGACCTGGCTCCAGCCGCCGGGCGCCGCACCCAGATCCAGCACGGCTGCGCCTTTTTTCAGGAAGCGGAATTTCTCGTCCAGCTCCACCAGCTTGAAGGCGGCGCGGCTGCGATAGCCCTTGGATTTCGCGGCGGCGACATAGGGATCGTTGAGCTGGCGCTGCAACCAGGTCTGCGACGAGGTGGTGCGGCCACGGTTTTTCTTCACCTTGACGGGGACGCGCCCGCGCCCCGATGCATCGCCCGTTTTCATGACAATTCCTGGCTCAACTGCCGCAGCATGCCTTCGCGCAGCCCACGGTCGGCGACGCGTAGCACCGGCGACGGCCACAGGGAACAGATGGCGGAGAAAATCGCGCAGCCCGGCAGCATCAGGTCGGCGCGCTCGGTGCCGATGCTGCCGATGCCGGACAGCGCCATGGTGTCCATGCCCACCAGCCGTTCCACCACATTCAGCATGTGCCGGGTTTCATGCCAGCTGCCGTCCACCCGCGTGCGGTTGTAGCGCGGCAGTTTCAGCGCAATCGCCGCCAGGGTGGTCACAGTGCCCGAGGTACCCAGCAGGTGGTTCCTGCGGACATCGAAATCCGCGCCCATTTCCCGCGCAAAAGGCGCGAAGCGGGTGCGCAGGTCGGCGCACATGCGGTCGAAGCCCTCACAGGTCGCGGCGGCCGCGCCATAGCTTTCCGCCAGGCTCACCACACCCACCGGCACCGAGGCGGTGAACCTGGCGCGCGGTCCCTCGGGGGTCCGGGCCAGCCAGATCACCTCGGTGGAGCCGCCGCCGATATCGAACACCAGCGCGCCCTTGTATTTTCGTCCCATCAGCGGCGCGCAGCCGCTGGCGGCAAGGCCCGCTTCCTCTTCCGCCGAGATCACCGACAATTCGAGCCCGGCTTCGGCGCGGGCGCGCGACACCAGCACATCGGCATTTTTCGCCAGCCGCGCCGCCTGGGTGGCGATGGCGCGGACATGCTGGACTTTATACTTGGCGATGCGCTCGGCGCAGATTTTCAGGGCCGCGATGGTGCGGTCGAGGGCGGCGTCCGACAAAAGCCCGGTCTGACCTACCCCTTCGCCCAGCCGCACGATGCGGGAAAAAGAATCCGCCACCCGAAAGCCGCCCTTGCCGGGCGAAGCGATCAGCAGGCGGCAATTGTTGGTGCCCAGGTCCAGGACCGCCATCAACGGTCCGGTAACCGGGGCCTGAGCCCCGCCTTCCCCTGTTTTTTGGCGGTTTCCGTACAATTTTCGCCTCGTTTCGCGGCGCGAAGCAGCCGTGACCGCCCAAACTAGCACGGCTTGCGAACCGGGTGCGCCTGTCTGCCACGCCAAGGCAAAAGGGCTTGTGCCTCAATCGCCGGCCCACCACTCTGGCCCAACGGAAAAAACAGGCCGCGCACAGTCTTGGGCCGCGCGTTGGGGGACACGTGGCGACATACACGACGCAGAGCCGGCTGAAATCCATCACCGCGGGGTCGATCGGCAATCTGGTCGAATGGTATGACTGGTACGCCTATTCCGCCGCCGCGCTCTACTTCGCGCCGATCTTCTTCCCCAAGGGCGACCAGACCGCACAGCTGCTACAGACCGCCGCCGTTTTTGCGGTGGGCTTCTTCGCCCGTCCCGTCGGCGCATGGCTGATGGGCCGCTATTCCGACCAGTTCGGCCGCAAGAAGGCGATGATCATTTCGGTGTCGCTGATGTGCCTTGGTTCGCTGATCATCGCCTGCACCCCCGGCGCCGCCATGATCGGCGTTGCCGCGCCGGCGATCCTGCTGATCGCCCGCGTCCTGCAGGGCCTGGCCCTGGGCGGCGAATATGGCGTCAGCGCCACCTATATGAGCGAGGTGGCGGGCAAGACCCATCGCGGCTTCTGGTCCAGCTTCAACTATGTGACCCTGATCGGCGGACAGCTGACCGCGCTCACCGTGCTGATCGCGCTGCGCTACACCATCGGCGAAGAAGCGATGATGGAATGGGGCTGGCGCGTGCCCTTCGTGATCGGCGCCATCCTGGCGGTGGTGGCGTTTTTCCTGCGCGGCGCGATGGAGGAATCCAAATCCTTTGTCGAGGCCAAGGCGTCGGGCGTCGAACTGGGCAGCACCAAGATGCTGTTCAAGCAGTATCCGCGCGAAACCCTCACCGTGCTGGGCCTGACGGCGGGCGGATCGCTGACCTTTTATATCTACACCACCTATATGCAGAAGTTCCTGACCAACACCGGCAGCTTCACCCGCGACCAGGCCACCGAATTGTCCGCCGCAACCCTGGTCTGTTTCATGCTGGCCCAGCCGCTGCTGGGATGGATCTCGGACAAGGTGGGCCGCAAGCCGCTGCTGCTGGTGGCGTTCGGCGGCGGTACGCTGCTGACCTATCCGGTGCTGACAACCGTGGCGGGGACCAACTCCATGCTGGCGGCATTTTTCATCCTGCTGGGCGCCATGCTAGTGCAGGGCGGCTATACCGCCATCAATGCCGTGGTGAAGGCGGAGCTTTACCCCGCCCATGTGCGCACCCTGGGCGTGGCGCTGCCCTATGCCTTGGCCAACGCCACCTTCGGCGGCACCGCGGAATATGTCGCTCTGTGGTTCAAATCCGTCGGCATCGAGAGCGGCTTTTACATCTATGCCTCGGTGATCATGGGGTTGGGGTTCCTGGTGGTTGTGACCATGCGCGATACCCGCCATCACAGCCGGATTCAGGAGGATTAGCCGCCACTTGGCGCAGCCCGGCTTCGTCCTTGAAAGGGCGGGCGGGCTGGTCTAAACGGGCGGTCCCACGGGGTCATGTCCCTGTCTTGGGGGATCGTCTAACGGTAGGACTGCAGACTCTGACTCTGCCTATCTAGGTTCGAATCCTAGTCCCCCAGCCACCCACCCCGTGCTCACCGGCAAATTTCCGAACTAGAAATAAATGTGTGCTGTTCCCGAGGCTTAGCCGTGTCGTTTTCGCAGGGGAGCATGAACTAGGCCAAATTTAGGGTGATTTTCTGCGCCATTCACCGGCCAGTCTCTAGACCGTTATTTTCAATTTCCCAATATTGTGAAGCGCTTAGCTCGAGACCGGTTCGGTATCAGCGGAGACCGGTTTTGACACGTAATCAAACGGCAACGTTGCGTCGATGGAGACCGGTTCGATTTGACTGAGCGTGGTTCGAATCCTTCTAGCCCAGCCAACCAGTTCGTGCTCGCCGGCAAATGCCCAAATCAAAATAATATATGCGCTATTTCAAAGGCTTAGCTGCAGCGTCGTCGCAGAGGAGCACGAATCGGAGTCAATGGGGGGTGATTTACTGCGCCATTCTACCGCCAGTCTCTAGACCGTGATTTTCATTTTCCCAATTTTGCGAGGCGCTTTGACTCGAGACTGGTTAAATATCAGCGGAGACCAGTTGTGATTTATGGGTTCGCCAAGCCCGGTGTACGTGCCAAGCCGCTTTCGCCCGCCCTAGAGATCAACGAGTGCTTGGCGCCGCCGTCTCAAGCTGCGAACACATTTGATGAGACTGTGACAATCGTCCTTCGGGAAACGCCAAAGGCGGAAGCCGCGGCGACACTACGCTAGTTTTTCTTTTTCTTCGTCGCCTTTTTGGCCTTAGGCTTCGAAGCTTCGTACTGGCCCTTCAGGTTGGGCGCGTCGACGATTGCGATCCCTTCATACCACGGGCGTTCAAAACGAACATTGGCATCGATGCTGGCCAGTGCCTCGAGAAGGATTTGCCGCCCAGAACTGGTATCAAGTTCCTTAATCTTCCAAGTTGAGGTCCAGAACTCCTCTGGAATCCGCGTTACCGCGCGATCTACAAACTGATGCAGGGTTTCCAGGTCGGTAAAGTCGATAGGCTTTTCGGCCATCCTCAGCACCGCTCCAATGCTGTCCAGGATGTAGACGGTCAAGGCATAGATCGATACCTTTTCGAGGAGATGACTTGTAGAATTTTTGGTGCTTTCGTGCCACGCGGCCTTGCGCAAATGTTTGATGCGTGACCAGACATCCAGCAAGAAATCCAGTTCGAGATCCTCTATACCAAGCAAGACAGCCCGATCGCGCGTCTCGTTCAACGCACTTTCGACCGCGTTAGGCGCAATGAATCCTTTGGGGTTCGTCGGCCAATCCAGCAGGCCTTTAAAAGGCTCCTGCGCATCCACGATCGAAAAATCATCATACTTGTTGCCCTTCAGTGCCAACGCAACGCCCGCGCTCTGCAGTAATCGTTGATTGAGGGTCTCGTCGTCATACTGAAGATTCAAAGCCTGCACGTGATTTTTTGTGACGCGGGAAGCGCTGTTGTTGATCACAATGAACTGAAAGGCGCGTTCGGCATCGTCTCCGCCAATGAAGGCCACGATACATAAGTGCATGGAAGGATAGGCCGCCGCGGTTCCGAAAGCGCGATGCTGCCCGTCTATAATTAGGCCCGGCGCACTGCCAAGGCGTTCCTTGATGGTGAGAACGCCATGCTTGCCACCTTTGTTCGGATCTCTTTTTCCGTCGAACACAATGGCATCCTTATCCAACGCAACCACGACAGCTGTCGGTATAGTGTTTGCGTTATACTCCTTAAGAAACTTTGCAACTTTGTTGACCTTCAATTCTTTGAGCGGCCTTTGCGCGCCCTTGCGATTTTTGGGTGCGAGACGATCTACTTCGGCCCACTCGATCAATTCTGATGCAGGCGCGTGAAACAGCACGAAACTGGGCGCGTGGGCGTCTTCGCGTTGGGCAAAGAACAAAGCCTGATACTTGTACTCCTTGAGGACAGGATTTTTCTTAGTCATGCAGCGACTCCCGCGTGCTTCATAATTTCAAAATAGAGATGATGCCGCCCGGTCTCGACTTTGAGCTTTTGCAAAAGCGGGGAGAGCGCTAATGCGGCAACTTTTAAAGTAGTTGGCTTTTGGCTATTTTCGCCGAGGCCAGAAGCCTCTTGCATCAAACGAGCCAATCCTAATGAAATTCTCAAGGCGTTTGGAATTTCGCTGCCGTCCGCACCATAATGGTAGGTTGATTGAACAGGCCCCCACGCCCAGCTCATAGCATGGCCGCGATGATTATTGCATTTTTGGCAGCCAGGAACGACGTTTTCCTCTAGCGACTCTCCGCCAAGGCCGAGTGGCCAAAGATGCTCTATCGTGGCTTTTGAATGTTCGTCATCCTTGATGAACTCGCGACCGCACATATAGCAATTGTGCTGGGACTTCAGGGTGGCCCTTTCCAAGGCCGGAGGGCAACCCTTTCGGCTGCTGCTGATTTGGGCAACTTGTTTGATCAACGTGTAGAAGCCGTTGTCATGCCGTAGATGGTCTATCAACTCTTCTTGTCGCAAGACTCTCTTGCCAAAGTCCGGCGCGGGCAACTCCGGATAAATCTGGTAGAAAATTTTGCCTGTTCTGACAATTCTAAGGAATATCTCGATCGAAGCGATGAGGCGAGCGAATTCGCGAAACGAACCTTCTGAAGTCAGGAAATCGAGGGTTCCGGACTGCGACGTTCCCACGTCTACGTATCGACCTATTCTGTCATAGACAGTTAGGAACACTTGCTCGCCAACAGTTGCAGGCAGCCAAAGCATGCTCATGTCCGCGATTTGTGGTTCAATGCGCCCGGTGCAGGCTTAATAATAATAGCAAGCTTCTCAAACGGTGCAACTCTAGCTGTTGAAGCAGTCAATACTAGACAAGCCCGCGAACCTTACTGCCAACGGCCTTGAGCAAAGCAATCATTGAAACCGCCCGCGATACTCTGCCCAGGAGCCACAATGGGCGCACCGCCGTCCCTGTAAGCTCCATTTAAGTGACCGGTCGAGGGCGTCCGATGAACAATGACGAAGGAAGAGCGAAAGGCCAAAGCGCGGCGCGAGAAGCCCACAGTTGAAGAGCCGGGCGGGACCTTTCTCTAAAATAGTTTGCCGGGATCTATGCTTTGAGAGGCAGCCCAGATGATGACGATCTGAAGTTAACGCGGTCACTGCTTGCTCTAGTCGAAAATGATTATCCAACAATATTGAAGACGTTCGGAGAGCCGGCGCAGTGGGTGTTCAACCAGGACTCGAACCCGGATGGCGCTTGGGGGCCAAGGTCGCCGGAGTTCTATTTTCGTATAAGTGCCTATTATGGGCATGCAGGCAGGATATCGGCCCGTCCCAGCCATCACGCCACTTCCAGCCTTGGCCACACATACCTCACCCGCTGCGCCAACCCCGTCACGGTGCTACCCGGGACAATTCTGCCATCGGCTATCGCCTCTAGCTCCGCGGGCGGGACAAAGGCCAGTGGGAGCAACAAGCGTATATGACGCGCACTCTTTTTCTCGAGCTCAGCGATATTCTCGATGGTCAAACTATCTTCGGCTAATTTATCCATCCAGCCGCGGGCCTTTGCGATAGCACTGAGCAGAGTCTCCCGCGCGCTTTCGTCGAATAGCGGTCCGCTCTCGGGTACTCCGCGTGTGATCCCTTTCGTTTTTTTATGTGTGGGAGGCGTCCATGGCATCCGGAGGACAATGGGGTCGGCTTCATCGCTAACCGGTTCCAAGTGCAGAACCACCACATCCTTTTCCAGGACAGCGCGTTGAAGGCTCTCAACCAGCGTCCGCACCCCGTCAGCGCTACCCAGCGTCGGCAATCCAGCATTCTGCTGCAACTTTTGGAGTATCAAGGTTTCAATTTCTGCGGCTGGTACGCGCGATACGCACCCGGCTCTATCCTTGTCGCCATCCAGGACTGCCCTCGAAACATAATACCGATACCGGAACCCCTTCTTGACCGTATGTGATGGGGTCATACGGTTGCCGCGGTCGTCATAAATTCGGCCGGTAAGCAGCGCGGGCGAGCTAGCCAGGCGCAGCTTTCGCTCGACGGTGTTGTTCTTCAGCTTTTCCTGAACGGCCTCGAAAAGATCGCGATCCAGGATCGCCGCGTGATCGCCCCGAAAGATGTTTGTTTGATGGACCGCCTCGCCGATATAGACGCGGTTCTTAAGGAGATAGGCGAGCGCACCCGTTCCGAACCGTACCCCACCTACGATGCGGTCGTTGGAGTAACTGCGCTCCTTGGTGCGGACGGCGCTACTGTCAAGTTCTTCGGCTAAGGCCTGGATCGACCCCAGTTCAAGATACCGCCTGAATATCCCTCGGATGGTTTCGGCTTCGGATTCAACTACGACCAGCTTCTTATCCACGCTGGCATAGCCAAGGGGTACTGGGCCACCCATCCAGAGGCCTTTGCGCTTGGAGGCGGCGATCTTGTCCCGGACCCGCTCCCCAATGACCTCCCGCTCGAACTGAGCAAAGGACAGAAGCACGTTAAGTGTCAGCCGGCCCATGCTCGTGGTGGTGTTGAAGGATTGGGTGATGGAGACGAAGGAGACCCCGTGCTGGTCAAACAGGTCCACCAGCTTGGCGAAGTCGGTCAGGGAGCGGGTTAACCGGTCGACCTTGTAGACCACGACCACGTCGATCTTGCCGGCCGCTATCTCTGAAATCAGGGCCCGCAGGGCCGGGCGTTCCAGGGAGGCCCCCGAGTATGCCCCGTCATTGAATTCGCCTGGAACGAGTCGCCAGCCCTCGTGGGCCTGGCTCTTTATATAGGCCTCGCAAGCCTCCCTCTGGGCATCCAAGGAGTTGAACTCCAGGTCCAGGTTATGTTCGGTCGATTTGCGGGTGTAGATCGCGCAGCGGGCCGTTTTTCGGGGCTCGGTCATTGGTGCGCCCAGCGGGCGATCTTGGCGCCCTGCTCCGCCTTGGGCCGGGCCGCAGCTCCGGCTCTGGCGGCCAGCCCGCACGGTCCATCGGGCCTCTCTCGGAGACCGAAGAACCGAGGGCCATTCCAGTTGGTGCCGGTGATGGCACACGCGATGGCAGTCAGGCTGGAATAGTCGACGTCCCGCCACCGAAACCCTTCTGCCGTTATGACGACCGTATGGCGCACGCCCTGGAATTCGCGGACGAGTTCGGTCCCCGGCTTCAGCCTACGCAGCCTACCCACCTCACCGAGACGGCCCTTGGCATAGCTCGCTAGGAGTTTGAGAATTGCCGGGCTATGGCCGCCGAAGGCCAATTCTTGGAGATGCCAGCATAACGTCCGCACCAGCAGGTCGCGGGTCAGGGCCTTGGGTACCTCCATCTTGAAGCTGTCGCGCCATAGCGCCCTCACCTCGTCCGGCTTCAGGGTTTGGATTCTGGATATTTCCTCCTCAATTGAGGCTGTTACTGGGTTTGGCTCGTTTCGCATTCTTGCCCGGATCTCAGATTTCCGAGACCAGACACGCTCTCTTCGCGCCCGAAGTCGAGCCGAATTCCGAGCAATCTTGTGGCTCAATGTCGTCTATTCGGCCAGAAATAGGCCACGTAACGAAAGATCAGGTGTCTCAGACACTAGCTGCCTCTTAGGTGCGAGACCCCACCAATGCCTGCCAGCAGCGCAATAGCACCACTGGCCCTCAAATCCTCGGCCAGATACGGATGACCGCCGACCGCTTGGCCGCAGGTTCCATTTTCCCCCGACCTGATGGCCCCGGCACCATCACTGAACTAGCATCCCGATTGGACCACCCAGTGAGACTAGTAACAGGCCTTTTCCGCCGCCACTAATTCTTCTAGCCTGGAAATACTCTAACCAGAAAAAACAAGTTTCATCTTAGGACTGAGGGGAAGGGCATGGCCAAGGGCCTTACTGCATCCACTATTAAGTCCTGGTTTCAATATCGGTGTGAGCGGAAGGTCAAATATGAACTTTCGTCCGACGAAGAGTTGGCCGCTATCCCGGTTGCAAAGGATGTGCGCGAACAAGCCTGGGCGCTATTGGGCGTGGATTTTGAGAAGCGAGTTATCGAGCGCCTCGATCATTTTGAAGGAGTTCTCCAGCCTGCGCCGGGTGAATTTGGACTAGATGAGATATTGGCCGCGGCCTTTTTGCGGGGCGAAGGAAATAAACCCTACGCAACTCAGATCAATCTGAAGCCATCGCGAACGCCATCT
>JBEENS010000046.1:0-17725 GCA_041192105.1 Pseudomonadota bacterium
TGGCCAAGTTAATCCCGATGATGCAGCCAATACCTGTCATGTGAGGTGCGTGGAGCCATCATCATCCCGCGTCCAGAACCGACTTTTTCAACACAATCGACCCAAAGCGGACATTCGTTTCGACCACTTCTGGTCTTCCGCTTTCGCAAACCAGCACGCGATGCGGGGCCGTGCCGCTGCCTAGAACCCTGAGATGCGCCCTGTTCCGTCCGAAATCGTACCCAAGTTGCTAGTGGGGTCCGCGTCTGTCTCTGCCCGTGACGGAATGCGTTCTGGTTGCCGTATGGCGGGCCCCGGCGCGGCGGATTGTTCGTCATTTTGGCTTCTCAAGCCCCAGTTTGAGCGTCTGGGCCTGATGTTACCCGCTGTGAATCGGGCACGGACGGCATGTAAGGTCCTATTGCGGCGTCAGTTTCAGCAGTTTGGAGCCCAGCGGCGTGTTGTTGGTGATCGACCCGCCGCCGGAATCACTGAGGACATAGACCGCGCCGTCGGGACCGACGCGCACATCGCGCAGGCGCATTTTCACTTCGGTCAGCAGCGGTTCTTCGTTGACGACCCTGCCGCCCGACAGGGTAAGACGCAGCATGGCGTTGCCGCGCAGGGTGACGACGAAGACGCTGTTTTTCCATTCCGGAAACAGGTTGCCCTTGTAGAAGGCGAGATTGGACAGACCCATGGATGGCGACCAGTAATACACGGGTTCTTCAATGCCAGCACGTGTGGGCTCGTTGTCGCCGGTCTGGTTGCCGGGATAATCGATGCCGTGGGTGACGACGGGCCAGCCATAGTTGGCGCCCTTCTTGATCAGGTTGAGTTCGTCGCCGCCGCGCGGGCCATGTTCGGTCTCCCAGACATTGCCGTCATTATCGACGGCGAGTCCTTCCTGGTTGCGCTGTCCGATCGCCCAGATTTCGGGATAGGCGGCCTCTTGGTTGGCGAAGGGATTGCCCGGCGCGGCCTTGCCGTCTGTGGTGATGCGCAGAATCTTGCCCAGATGGGTGTCCAGCGTCTGCGCCACCAGCCAGGGATGGGAGCCGCCGGAGTCACGATCGCCGATGGTGATGTAAAGATAGCCGTCATTGCCCATCACCATGCGGCCGCCGCTGCGCGAGCCGACGCCCGAGCGGTTGTCGTTCGGGGTCTGGGGGCGGGCTTTGAATATCACCTTCACATCACTGAGCAGATTGGCGGACTGGTTGAAGGTGGCGCGCGCCACCTGGATGCCGCTGATCATGCCACGGTCAAAACCGAAAAAGGTGAAGTAGATACGGTGATTGCTGGCGAACTTGGGATCCAGCACTAGGTCGAACAGGCCGGTTTGCGCCCAGCCCTGCGCGAGGCCGTCCACGCCGGAGACGGGCGGGGCGATGGCGCCATCTGGCGAAATAACCCGCAGGGTGCCGGGCAGTTTTTCGGTGACTAGGAATTTGCCGTCGGGCAGGAAGCTCAGCGCCCAGGGCGCATGCAAACCGCTGGTGATCTCGGTCAGCTTGTAGGGCGCGGTTTTGTGATAGGGCGCGCGCGTCTGCTGCGGATAGGCGGACTTGTCCTTGACGTTCTCGTTTGGTCGGCTGTCGACCGGCTTGCCCTCCACCAGCGCGGCGTAATCGGGTTTGTCGGGAACGGTGGGGGCGAGAGACGCGGGCGGCGGGGTTTGCGCCAACACGCCAATACAAAGGACGGAGGTGGACAGCAGGCAAGCAGTAATCGCTGCGAGACGGCGGGTCATGGCATTTCCTTATTGTTGTTTCAGCGCGTCTTGTTCAGCAGGCTAAAGCCTTGGCAGGGAGGGCCGCCAATCACTACGTCGGCAGCGGGGTGTGCGTCGTCAGATCGTTTGGGACAGATGCGGGCGTAGATTAAGGGGGGCTCATCTGGTTAGTTGATCCTAGGTGCAACTCTTTGGTCAAGCAAAGCGTTTTTGAGCGATAGTCTTTCGTTCTATACGCGCCCGTTCCAGCAGAATGGCCTGGTAGCAGTGGCGCTGGAGTAGGTGACCTGACGGATATTTTGTACCAGCGTGAGTGAGATTACTGCATAGCTGGCGATCCATCTCGGTGATGATGTCACGGGTACAAAAGTCAGAGGCGCAGGTGTTATAGGGCTAACAAATGATGGCAACCCGCTCCAAACTCCCGCTGGCACTAGCCTTCGCCTTCCTATCGGCCTGCTCGACCCCACCACCTCCCACATCGCCCACCATCTAGCGTGACGCCCACGGGCGCATACATCGCAGCGAAGCCGCTAAGAACACCTTCAAGCGCGAACATCCCTGCCCAGCCACCCAGCAGCCCAAAGGCCCATCTCCGGGCTATGTGATTGACCACGTAGTCCCGCTGAAACGCGGCGGCGCTGACAACCCGTCGAATATGCAGTGGCAGACTGTCGACGAAGCTAAGGCTAAGGATCGGGTGTAGTAGTCCACCGCTGGATCGGGCGGCGATGCAGTAGTCTCAATCACGCTGGTATAAAATATCCGACAGGCCACTTCTGCCAACCGCTTGGTACAAAAAGAGCCGGGCAGGTCACTTGATCCAAGAGTTGGATGACATCCGTGGACACAGCGTCACGATGGCTCGTTATTGGAGCGTTAAGGTCAAAATATTGCTGCCGGATGCCACGGCAATATACTGGCGCCCATTCAGCATGTAGGTCATCGGAGAACCCTTCCAGGGCTGGTTGCCGCGGAAGGTCCATAACGTCTTTCCGCTTTTGGCATCGACCGCGGCAAAGCCGCCGCCGGTCTCGCCATAGAACACCAACCCTCCGGCGGTGCTGAGCACGCCGGCATAGTTGGCCTCCTGCGGTCCTTCCTGCGGAATTTCCCAGACCGTCTTGCCGGTCTCGATGTCGAGGGCGCGCAGATATTTCAGTCCGGGATCGTTGGGATCGCGAACGCCTTCATATCCCCGGCTCTCCTGGGAAGTCTTACGGTAGATGCTGCAATCCTCCACCGCCATCACATAGAAGAGCCTTGTGTCCGGGCTGAAGGAGGTCGAATACCAGTTAGTGGCGCCGCGCACCGACGGACAGCCCTTGACGCCGGCCGCGGTCACACTGTTGCCGGGCAGGAGACGGGGCTTGCCGTCCGCGCCATAGCCGCTGGCCCAGTTCATCTTGCGCACGAACGGTTTGGCCGTGAGGAACTCGCCCGTTATGCGGTCCAGCACGAACATGAAGCCGTTGCGATCGGCCTTGAGCAGCAGCTTGCGGGGGCGGCCCTGATACTCGGCATCGACCACCAGCACCGGCTCGGTCGCGTCCCAGTCGTGCAGATCGTGCGGCGTGTACTGATAGTACCAGCGCAGTTTTCCGGTCTTGACGTCCAGAGCGATCACGCAATTGGTGTAGAGATTGTCGCCGCCGCGCTCGTCGCCATCGGTGGCGGGAAACGGATTGCCGACGGTCCAGTAAAGTGTGCCGGTCTCCGGGTCATGGGAGCCTGTCAGCCAGGTGGCGCCGCCGCCTATGGCGATGGCGGTACCCTTCCAGGTTTCGGAGCCGGGGTCGCCCGGCCTGGGGACCGTCAGGAAACGCCAGGCCTGTTCGCCGGTGGTGACCTTGTAGGCCGCCAGGAAACCGCGCAGCGGACTGTCGCCGCCGCCGATGCCGGCAATGACTAGGTCACCCACGACGAGAGGAGCAGAGGTCGCGACGAAGTGGCCGGGCGTTTCGGGCATGTGGACATTCCACATCAAACCGCCGGTCAGCCGGTTGAGGCAGATCAGATGGGCGTCGCTGGTGGTGAAGAAGACGCGGTCCCCCAGCACCGCCACGCCCCGGTTGGCCTGGCCAGGATTGCGCCGCCGGCCATCCAGCGGGGTATCGGTATGCACATAGCACCAGAGCTGGCGTCCCGTGGCCGCGCCCAGGGCGCAGACCTTGTCGGCCGCGGTGACGTACATCACGCCGTCGACCACGATCGGCGTGGTCTCGAGGTTGGGAACGCCCAACGGGTAAACCCACTCCGCCTGCAGGTTGCCGACAGTGCTGGTGTTGATCTGGTTCAGGAGGCTGTGACGATTGCCGCCCAGCACGCCGTTATAGGTCGGCCACTCGCCCGGTTTGGGTTTCATGACGGTGTCGATGGCTTCGGCGGAAACCTTCTCCGCCAGCCCGACCCTGGGACCAAGCTTTGCCGCGCCGCCCAGTGAGCTCAGATAAGCGATGAGATCGCGGCGCTCCCCGGCGCTCGCCTTCAGCGGCGGCATGGTGGAATTTTTCTCAGGCGTGATCGTCAGATATTGCTTGTCGGTCAGGAAGTGCAGGCGCCCATCCAGGGTCTGCAATTCCAGGTCATGCTCGGCGCGGCCGCGCGCGAAGCCGCGCAGGTTTTGACCGTCCCGCAGCCTGACATTGACGATGCGCCAGCTATCGTCGGGGCAGAAAGCCCAGCGCGGGCAGCTAGCCGTGGTGTGAATGCCCATCTGGGAGGTGGGATTGTCCAGCACCAGTTCCAGCTCGCGGATGGTGGACTTGCGGCCGATGGAGGACAGGTCGGGTCCCTTCACTGTTCCGCGGCCCTCGACCATGTGACAGCCGGCGCATTGGCCTTTACCGAAAAAGAAGTCCGCGCCTGCCTGCACGTTCCCGGCGGCCTTGGTGTCGAAAGCGGACATGTTGAGGGAGCGCAGCCACACCGCCAGCAACCGGAGATCGGCGTCCGCCAGCTTGAAGGACGGCATGCCGGTGGCGGTACCGTTGCTGATCAGGTCCCGGATCTGCACCTCGCTCATGCTGCGCAGGACGGGATTGTTGACCAGCGCGGGGGCGCGGTCGCCGCCGCCGGCGCCTTCGCCGTGGCAGCCTTGGCAGAGGGCGTCATATTGCTTCTCTGCCGCGGCGAATCCGGCGGGCGCCTGCGCCATCGCCCCCGAAAAAGACAGGGCTGCGATCATCAATGCGCCGGCAACGATCTTGATCATGGCGTTGGATGCCTTCCGCTTTGCTCGTGGGAGAGTTGGAAGTTCAAGTCAGGCTGGGCTGGTTCGCGCGGCGCTTCTTCCAGCGGTAGGCCGCGAGGGAATTCTTCCAGAAGACTTTCTCCATCACCTCGCGGCCCTTGGGCGTGAAATATTCCAGGTCCAGCGCCACCAGCTCGCCGAAGGTGCTCATCGGTTCGCTGTTGGTCCAGTCGCTGCCGAACATCAGCCGATCGGGCCCGAAGGTCTCATAGATTTCGTCCAGGCGCGGTTTGTAGAAAGCGAGGTCCTTGGGGATGCGGCCGCCTGTCTGCACTCGGCGTCCGCGTTCGTCCACGCGTTGGAAAATTGCGGAGAACTTTCCATAGATGTGCGGGCGCTTGACCAGTTCCTCGGTCTGCTTTTGCCAGGTGGCGCGCACCGCCGGATCGTCGGGGATCCGCTGGGCCGGCAGGTGGTTGAGTACGACCCGCAGATTGGGAATCCGGTCGGTGATCTGCAGCAACTGGCGCACCTGTTCGGGGCCAGCGCCAAAGTCCATGGCCAGACCGGCATCGGCCAGCGCCTTGAGGTCGGCCCAGACCTGCGGCTTCTTCAGCAGCGCCTCGACATCGCGGCCCCAGAGATTGGAAACGCGGATGCCGAGATAGAGCGGATTGCGGTGCAGCCGCTCCAAATGTTCGCGATAATCGGGATGGCCGAGCAAAAGGTCGCCCACTTCGCCGACCATGAGGGGCTCGTTCTTCGAAACGTCCATTACCCAGTAATTGTCTTCAATCCAGGGACTGCATTCTGTCTCGATCGCGCCGACCACGCCATGGGGTTGGGCGATCTTGGCGTAGTCCCCGGGCAGAAAGCGGCGATAAATGCTGGTGGGCTGGTCTTTGTTCGGCCATGGCACGCCTTGCGGGCGCGTGGGGTCGTACAGATGGACGTGCGTGTCGATAATGGGGCCGGAATATTTTTGGGCATTGGCGCCTGTCACAGACGTGCCAATCGCGGCCGCCCCTGCAGCGGTCTTTATGAACTTGCGACGATCCACCCCAGATCCCTCCGCGATTGCAAATGGTCGCATCGCTTCTCCATTTTTTGGCATTTCCGCTATTCGATTTCGCGGTATGCCATAGTATAGTACGATCAATCAGATATTGAAATAACAGGGCCCGGCAGGGCGCAGCGCCGAATAGGTGGGGATATGGCATTTCCGAAGATCAAGCATGTGCGCGCCTTTGTGGTGCGGGGCGGCGGCGCCGATTATCACGACCAGGCCGGCGGGCACTGGATTGACGACCATATTGCCACCCCCATGGCGCGCTATCCCGAATACCGCCAGAGCCGCCAGAGCTTCGGCATCAATGTGTTGGGCACGCTGGTGGTGGAAATCGAGGCCGATGACGGCACGGTCGGCTTCGCGGTCACCACCGGCGGCGAACCTGCCTGCTTCATCGTGGAAAAACATCTCGCCCGCTTTCTGGAAGGGCGCGATCCGGCCCAGACCGAGAAGATCTGGGATCAGATGTATTTCTCCACCCAGTATTACGGCCGAAAGGGCTTGGTGATCAACGCCATCTCGGGCGTGGACCTGGCGCTGTGGGACCTGTTGGGCAAGCTGCGCAAGGAGCCGGTGCATCAGCTCTTGGGCGGGGCGGTGCGCGATGAACTTCAATTCTATGCCACCACGGCGCGACCGGACCTGGCCAAACAGATGGGCTTCATCGGCGGCAAGATGCCGCTGCATCACGGTCCCGCCGAAGGTGAAGAGGGGCTGAAGAAGAATCTGAAACAGATCGCCGATATGCGGGCCGCGACCGGTCCCGATTTCTGGCTGATGCTGGACTGCTGGATGGCGCTGGATTTGAACTACGCCACAAAGCTGGCGCATGCCGCATGGAACGGGTCCGGGCTGAAATGGATCGAGGAGGCGCTGTCGCCCGACGATTACTGGGGCTATCGCGACCTCAAGCGCAGCGTGCCGCCCGGCATGCTGGTGACCACCGGCGAGCATGAAGCCACCCGCTGGGGCTTTCGCATGCTGCTGGAAATGGAATGCTGCGACATCATCCAGCCCGATGTCGGCTGGTGCGGTGGCGTTACGGAACTGATCAAGATTGCCAGCCTGGCGGAAAGCCATGGCAAGCTGATGGTGCCGCACGGTTCATCAGTCTACAGCTATCACTTCGTCATCACCCGCCATAACAGTCCCTTCGCGGAATTCCTGATGATGGCGCCCCAGGCCGACAAGGTGGTGCCGATGTTCCACCCGCAATTGCTGGGCGAGCCGGTGCCGCAGAATGGCCGCATCAAGGCCTCGGCGCTGGACAAGCCCGGCTTCGGTGTCGATCTCAATCCCGACGTCAAACTGCATCGTCCCTATCCGCGGGGCTAACTGGGCGGCCGGAGCGACGTCAATAGGTGGTGCGGCCGCCGGAAATATCGAACGTCGCGCCGGTCGAGAACGAACATTCATCGCTGGCAAGCCAGCACGCCAGCGCGGCGCTTTCCGCCGCTTCTCCCAGGCGGCCCATGGGAATCTTGGACCGCATATAATCCACTTGGCTTTTGGGTAACTGGGTCAGAATCGCGCTCTCGAATGTCGCGGGCGTTATGCAGTTCACCAAAATTCCCTTGGTGGCGAGTTCTTTGCCCAGGCTCTTGGTGAGGCCAATCACGCCCGCCTTGGAAGCCGAATAAGCCGAGGCGTTGGGGTTGCCTTCCTTGCCGGCCACCGAGGCAATGTTGACGATGCGTCCGTATCCATTTTTTGACATGAAGGGTAGAACTTCACGGCAGCAATAGAACAAGCCGTTGAGGTTGACGTCCATGACGCGCAGCCAGCTGTCGATGGGAAATTCGCTGACGGGAACGGTTGCGCCAGTGATGCCCGCGCTGGCCACCAAGATATCGATTCTGCCCAGCGCCGTGTTGCTTTCTTGTGTGGCTTTGACCACCGCCTTGTAGTCAGAGACATCCAAGGCGTGCGTGTAGTGAGCGCCGGAGCTTTTCTTTGCTTCCGCCAAACTTTCCGGGTTGATGTCCCAAATAGCGACCTTTCCGCCTTCGGCCACAATACGGGTCGCAACCTGCAAGCCCAGTCCCGAAGCGCCGCCTGTTACAATTGCGGATTTTCCGCTGAAGCGATTGGCATACAAAACCATTGCTGTTCCTTGGCAAAAAAATGACCTGACCAGCAGGGGGTGCCAGCCAGGTCATACGATCAGGTGCAGGGCTCTGCAACCCCGCACCGTCTGCCTTACAAATTCGCGCGAATACCGATGCGGTACATGCGGCCGGCAGTGTCATACAGGCTTGGGTTGACGCCCATGCTGTTGGCCGCCGTGGCGGCAATCGCCGGCGGATCAAGGTTGGTCAGATTGTCGATCTTGCCGAAGAACGTGAAGTTGTCGTTCAGATTATAGGAGCCGCCGATCGCGAGGTAGAAAGCGCCAGGAATGAAGTTATTGTTGATCGTGGGATTGTTGGGGGTCGGCAACGGGCATCCGCTTGTGCACTGGATATATTGCTTGTTGAGGACGCCGTCGCTGATCAATCGCTCGGTCAGCGTAACGCTCCATTTGTCGGTGCTGTAGGTCTGGTTTCCAAGCACTTTCCAGAGGGGAGTGTTGCCGCTGTTGGCGCCTGCGGATTGCTGCGGGAAGGTGCCCAGAACGCCCGAGGTGGTCTTGAACGAGCTCACATGGGTGGCAAGCGTACGCAGCCGGAAGTCGCCCGGAATGCCCCAGTCCTCCAGTTTAAAGCTGTAACTAGCTTCCATATCGAAACCGTCAGTGACCGTGGAGGCCAGATTGAAGGCCGTAGCAATCGCCTGGGTGATGGTGGTTGACGGCAAGTTGAGTGGGCCGTTCGCAACGATTGCAGCGCAGGCCGTGGTGGTGCCCTGGAAGCAAAGATCCATGCTCTGCTGTGCGCCAAAGCTGCTGATCTGACCTTTCAGGGCGATGCGATAATAGTCAACCGATGCGCTGAAGTTCGGGAACCAGGAAGGCTGGAACACGACGCCAACTTCGGTGGTCTGCGATTTTTCCGGTTTCAGCGCCGTGTTGCCCCTGCTGATGTTCTGGATCTGGAAGGGCACTGAGGTGAAGGAATTTATGACGGTGCCGGTGGTGACAGTCTGGGCCGCGAAAAGCTCGCTCAGGTTGGGGGCGCGAATGTCGCGTGACTGAAGCGCCCGGAAGCGGACGCCGTCGACGGGCGTTTGCCAGGTGGCGCCCACCTTCCAGGTGTTGGCGGAACCGGCGGTGCTGTACTGGGCATGGCGGCCGGCGAGGCTCAGGTCGACATCGCCCCAGGCGGCGCTCTTCAGCAGCGGAACCAGCACTTCCAAGAAGCCTTCGCTGACATCGTATTTGCCCGCGCCGCTGAAGAAGTTGCCGTTGAACCAGTTGGCGCCGGTCACGCAATTGAGAAGGGGATCGTTACAGCCGGCACCACCGGTGGAAACCGGATCGCCTACGACGGTATATTCTTCAACACGATGCTCGAAACCCGCCGCCATCGAAACCGGGCCGGCCCAGGTGGAGAAAGGCTCGCCGTTAATATCGATGCTGAAGGCATCTTCCTTGAGGCTGGTATCCTGCAGCGTGCCGCCCGCTTCGCCATATTTGCCGCCAAACAGCCAGTCGACAGTCGACTGGGCGACCGGCACATTGCCGAAGACGTTGTACGGTACGCAGCCCTGGGCCTGGGCGACGGTGGAGCGGCAGACGATGCTGCCGTTCGGACCAGCCACCGCATCAACGGCGTTCCTGAAATAGGGATTGAGGAAGGTGCGAACCCGGATCCGGGAGTCCACTTCGCCATGCTGGAAATAGGTGTTCCACTTCCAGTTGGAGTTGAACATGTCGAAATCGCCGTTTCCGCCCAAGACGAAACGGCGCATCGTACGGTTGGTTCTGATCGTGGCGCCGTCGTCGACCGCGCCATTGTCGGTGCCGATCTGGAAGTTGGTGATGTTGTTGGTCACGCATGCCGCATTTATGGACGCGGGCAGGAAAGCATTCCCCCCGCCGGCGGCATTGCCGCACTGGACCACGAGCCCACCGAAAATCGGGATGTTTCTCACCGATTTGTTCTGCGTGCGCGCGTCGCCGAAGTTGAACGTTCCGAAGATGTGGATGTTGGGCGTCAGGTCATACCCGACGCGGGTATAGACGTTGAGGCGGCTCAGCGGGCTGATGTCGGTGATGCCGCCACCGAAGACGCCGCTGGTGTCTCCGCCGATGCAGAAGGGCGCGAGGCAATTGGTGACAAGGCCACCGGTAGCGGCTCTGGTAGGGACGCCCTTCAGGCCGTTCGGTCCGACGCCGTAATTGAATTGAAAGGGGGCGCCATTGTCGCCGAAGGCGGTGCCTTGCAGGGGGCCGGTGGTGATGATGCCGTATTTGCCCTGGATGAAGGGCTGGACATTCGCGTGGACGTTATATTGCGGCAATCCCGCCGGGGTGGCGGCGATGCTGTATCTCAGCTGCCCCGTCGAGGAAAACCATGAGCGCCCGCCGGGACCTTTGCCCACGCCGTACTGGCCCACTCCGATACCCGCTTCATAGTCATATTCGGCGGAGACCTGGATGTAACCTCGCCCGCCGTGGAAACTCGTGCCGGCGGCCATCTGGTACATGGCGTTCTCGTTATCGCCATAGGTCGAGATGCCGCCCTGCAGATTGGCCTTGAAGCCGACAAAGGTCTTGTCGGTGACGAAATTGATGACGCCGGTTACGGCGTCGGAACCCCAGGAGGCGGAGGCGCCGCCGGTGACCACATCGACCCGCTGGATGAGCAGGTGCGGCAGGGCGGCCACATCCGCGATGCCCGTGACATTCGAGGGAACAATCCGCTGGCCATCAAACAGGGTGAGGGTTCTGGTGGGACCCAGGCCGCGCATGGCGAAGGATGAAATACCGTTATCGCCGCCGCCGGTGCCGCCGGTTCTGGCTTCGGTGCCCTGGCTGCCCATCAAGGAGGGCAACTGGGCCACAGTGGCGTAGATATTGGGCTGGGCCTGGGCGGCGATGTCCTCAGCCGCGAGCACGGTTGTCGGCGTGGGCGCCTGAAATCCGTCGCGGACAATGCGCGATGCGGAAACCGTTACTGCTTCGGTGCCCTGCGCGTATGCCGTGCCAATCATGCCCGGCGCCGCCGCCGTCAAGGCGGCCAAGCTGACCATCGTTAAGGCGCTGGACTTAAACCTGCGGACAGGCGCACCAGCATTCGTCACAGTAGAATTCATGGCATTTCCCCTTGGCTCAATGGTTCGTTTGCGCGAACGCAGGCTTTTTTTGCTGTTTCTGGCCAGCCTTCCAATTAATGAAACACAATTTCATATGTTAATCAAAGCTTGTTACCCCCCTTTTGGTGGCTTAATGTACGGTACTGTAACCAGCAGCCCATAAAGCTGGCACGGGTTGCTGCTTGGGAGGTCGCGTGCGCAGAAAGGTCATACTGACGGTTGTCGCCCTCCTGGTCTGCGCCACGTCCAGCGTGGCCGTGTGGGCGGCCGCGAGCAGCGACAAGGTGGTGGCGCTGCGTCGCCTCACGGAGCCGGAATACCGCAATTCCATCGCGGATATTTTCGGCAAGGACATCGTGGTCCAAGGCATGTTCGAGCCCGGAATCCGGATGGGCGGCATGGTCGCGGCCAGCTCTACAGTCTTATCCGTGACACCAGTCGGTTTTGGGTCCTTCTCCAAAATGGCGGACAGCATTGCCGTCCAGGTCACGGGCGAGAAAATGCGGGAAAAGCTGGTGTTCTGCGCCCCCAAATCCGCCAAAGCCCCGGACGATGACTGTGCGGCGGACTTCTTCAGACATTACGGTCTTATGCTGTACCGCCGCCCCCTGACCGCGGACGAACTCAAGGCGCAGGTGAGCCTTGCCAACGCCATGTCCAAAAAGACCGGCGATTTCTATACCGGCTTGCGCTACGGCCTGGCCGGTCTGCTGCAGTCACCGGAATTCCTGTTCCGTAAGGAAGTCGCGGTAAACGCGGGCGGCAAGGGCTACACGCTGGAGCCCTACAGCCGCGCCACCCGTCTGAGCTATCTGATGTGGGGCACCACGCCGGACACCGAACTGCTGCATGCGGCGGCGACCGGCGAGCTTAACGCGGCGGCGGGCCTGGAAAAGCAGGTTGACCGGCTGCTGGCCTCGCCCCGGCTGGAGGCCGGCATGCGCGCCTTCTTCACCGATTTTTTAATGCTGGGCACCTTCGACTCAGTTTCCAAGGATGCTCTGCTCTATCCGAAATGGGGCGGCGCCATGGCCCCATCGGCCCGGGAAGAGGCGCTGCGCTCTCTGGTCAAGCTGGCGTTGCATGACAATGGCGACATGCGCGACCTGATGATCACGCGCAAGACCTTCATCAACCGGAGCCTGGCGGCGATCTATAACGTGGACTTCTCATTCGACAGCGAATGGATGCCCTATGAATTTACGCCGGATTCGGGCCGCAGCGGCGTCCTCACACAGGTCGCTATGCTGTCCATGTTTTCCCACCCCGGGCAAAGTTCGCCGACCAAGCGCGGTGTGGCGCTGAACGAAATTTTCCTGTGCGAACCGACCCCCACGCCTCCCAACAATGTGGATTTCAGCATCATCAACGAAACTAATGGGCCCATGAAGACGGTGCGTGAACGCCTGATGGCCCATGCCGAGGAGAAGATCTGCTCGTCCTGCCACAACGCGGTGGATCCGATCGGCCTGTCGCTGGAAGGATTCGACACCATTGGCGGACGCCGGGAGCGGGAAAACGGGGAACTGATCGATGTCTCCGCCACCCTGCAAGGCAAGACGTTCAGCGGAGCGGACGGTCTGGGGAAATTCTTGCACGACAATCCCAAATATCCGGCCTGCGTCGCACGCAAGCTTTACTCCTACGCCAATGGCGTGAACGCCGAAGAAGCCGATGCCTCTCTGTTCAGGGCCGGCTACGAGGCCTTCAAAGCATCCGGCTACCGCCTGCGCGCCTTGCTCAGGGGCCTGGTCGTAAGCCCGGAATTCTTCAGTTCTTCTACATCGGTCGAGGAAGCCTCCGCCAGCCATATCAAGACATCGTCTCCGTAGAGATCAGGAGTACCAAATCATGAAACTGAATCGCAGGTTTCTTCTTCGCGGCATGTTCCAGGGATCAGCCGCCACCATGATGGTGCCGTTCCTGGACTGCTTCCTGGACAGCAAGGGGCAGGCGCTGGCTGCGACGGGGCAGAAAATCCCTACGCGCTTCAACACCTTCTTCTTTGGCCTGGGTCTGACCACATCCCTGTGGGTACCCAAGACGGCGGGCCAGAATTACGAAACGACTGTCCAGTTAAAGCCGCTGGAAGCTTACAAAAAGAAAATGAACGTGTTCAGCGGCATGCGGGTGATGGTCGACGACAACCCGAACTACCAGCATTGGTCCGGCGTCGCCGCTTGCGCCACCGGCATTCCGCCGACCAAGAATGCGCAATTCGATTCCAAGACCATCGACCAGCAGGTTGCCGACGTAATCTCCCGCGGCTCCCGCTTCAAGTCGGTGACCGCCACCTGCAGCGGCGACCCGAAGCACAGCTATTCCAGCCTAGGCGGCGCCAACACGATTCCCGCCGAAACATCTCCTCTGGCCCTCTACACCAAGCTGTTCGGGCCGGGATTCCAGGATCCCTCCAGTTCGGACTGGAAACCCGATCCGCAGGTGATGCTGCAGCAAAGCGTGCTGTCGGCGGTCGCCGACAACCGCAAGCGCGCGATGATAAATCTAGGTGCTGCCGACAAGGCGCGGCTGGACCAGTACTTCACGTCGGTGCGCGAGACCGAGTTGCAGCTGGCAGCCGAACTGCAGCGTCCGGAAGTCGTGGCGAAGGTCGCGATTCCCACAGCGCCGCAGGAGATGATAGCGAACTATGCGCTGCCCAATGTGCAGAAGATCACGCCGCTAATGGCCAAGCTGGGAGCCATCGCCCTGGCGACCGACCAGACCCGGGTGTTCAATCTGAGTATTGCCGAACCGGGATCGAATATGTACGTGCCGGGTGATCCCTTGGGCTATCACGTGACCACCCATATGGAGGCGATCGATCCGGTCCTAGGCTATCAGCCGCGTGTCTCCGAATACAATATCTACACCATGGAGCTCTTAGCCATGCTGCTGAAGGAACTGGATGGAATCCAGGAAGGCGATGGCACCCTGCTGGATCACAGCCTGGTGTTCGCCTTCAGCGACCAGAGCTTTGCCAAGACCCATGCGGTCGACGGTATCCCGATGCTGGTTGCCGGCAGCGCCAGCGGGCGCATGAAAACTGGCTTCCATATTGCCGGCGCCAGCAATCCGGTGTCGCGCGTGGGCTTGACCCTGCAAAAAGGCATGGGCATGGCCATCGATAGCTGGGGCGCCGGCTCAATGGAAACCAGGAGTGTCTATACAGAATTGTTGGCCTAGGCCCATTTCGGTTCAGTTGGGTGCTTTTCGTGTCGGGGAGTTCGGAATTGAAAAGCAGCAACAATTGGATCGCAATGGCCACGCTCAGTGCCTGCCTGATGCTGAGCGCAGGCGCTGCCGCGCAGACTGCGCCCAAACCCGAGCCCTCCGCGCCGGCTTCCCCGGAAACCGACCCGACAGTCCCGCAGGCCAAACCCGGCGTCTATTCGGAGATCAAGCAGAGTGCCCCCCGCTTCCGCGTGACCGTCAAGGGCCAGACCTTCACGGCGCGCCACGCGATGGAAAAATACCTCCTTTATCGTGCCGCGATGCTGGCCCTGGAGCAGCGTTCTCCATGGTTCACGCTGGTGGAGGGCCGCAGCCCAGGCGATACGGCGCCGCTGCCTCAGGCCGATCCATCTGGGTACCATTACAGCTTCCGCATGGCCTACTGGCGGCCGGTCTGGCGCTACAAGCTGGCGGGTTCTGCCGCATGGAGCACATGGAGTCCCTTTTCCGGCGCGGCCTTCTTCGCCGACGACAAGGATCCCAAGACCGTATCGGGTTACGAAGTCAGCGCCGACATCTTGATGCAAAAGGGTCGGATGGATGACCGCAATCCGCTCGCTTTCGAACCCAGAGCCGTGTCCGAGTTTTTGGTCAACCAGGTTAACCCTCCGGAATAAGCGCTAAGAACTGAATTGAAGGAGACGATCATGAGCATGCAGAAATTCGTTCTGGCTTCCCCGCTCGCCGTGGTGATGATCGCCGCCCTGCCGCAGCCTGCCTCGGCCGCGCCCTGGACGCGCGGATATGTCGTGAGTACTTACGGATTTGCCTTTCATTACGGCGCCAAGCCCAGCGCCAAGCCGACCGACCCGGGTACGGACTGTCCCAAAGGCAGTGCCCAGCATTTTTCCGATGAAGTGCACATGCGCAAGGCGCTGGAACAGCAGCCTTGGCGCAGCAAACTGGAGATCGAGAATATTCTCAGGCCGCCGGAGATAGACAAGGCCCGGCTGCCGACCTATGTCCGGTTCTATATCTGGGGCCGCGCGGTTTCCTATCGGGGCTGGAAGAAGGGTATAGAAACCTACATCAATCCCTTTGCGGCGCCGGATCCTGGCCAGCCCCAAGTGACGGGCAAAATCTCCGACGGCTTCAATCTCGACGGTAACGTCCAGACCGGCGGCTTCGTCAACCGCGACGGCGAGGGCGGTATCGACAATGCGCTCTATCGCGCCTGGGGCTGCGACGCGCCATTCCGCGGACCCGCCACGGCAACCCTGGACCTGCGCCAGAACGTCCAGATGCAGGAAGGCCTTTATACCGTGGTGATCCGGGTTTCTGGCAACAAGGATCCCATGAATGACGATAATGCCACGGTTGAGATCGGTTATTCACCCGACAAGATCGTCAAGGATGCCCAAGGCAACGTTGCGTCGGATTACTCCTACCGGATCGTCAAGAGCGAGCAGTACACGAAACTCAAAGCCAAGATCAAAAACGGCGTGGTGGAGACAGAACGAGCTGGGCAGCTGCATGTGCCGCGGACCGGCTGGTTTCCCCGTCAGATGGGCGACGCCAATTTCCGGCAAGGGCGCTTCAGCCTGAAGATCGCCGCAGACGGGAAGGCTTCGGGCTTTGTCGGCGGCTATCGTGACTGGCGCGATCTCTATATCGAAAACACCTTCGCCCAGACAGGCGCCGAGCAGGGCATCCGCGACTATGAGGATGCGGTAGCGATGTACTATGCCCTTCAGCGCAATGCGGATGGTCTGCCCGATCCCAAGACGGGCCAGAAGTTCGGCATCTCGATGGCTTACAGGATCAGCGCCGTGCCGGCTCGTGTGATCGATCCGGTCAAACCCGCTCAAGTCCGCAGGCCGGAAGAGGATAACCGCCGCCAGAAGGCGTTCGAGAATCTGCGGACTGTGGTGTTGAAGGCGCTCTCCACGAAAATCGTCCAGCCCGTGCCGCTAGGAACAGGCGAAGGGCAGTTTCCCGCGATGGAAAGGACCATTGCGGACTTGCCGAGCAAGGACTTCTTCCTGAAAAACCTCGACGCTCCTGGTCGACTTGAGGACGTAGACAGCCGTGACAATTCTCTGGAGAAGCCGGAACCTGCAAAAAAGTCGCAGCCCGAACGGCAGGTGAACAACAATAACCCTGCTATCGTTGCCACGAGCCAGCAGTAGGCGTCAGGGGCAGTGGTATCACTATGTGGCCTGATAACGTGGGGTACGCGTTCCATTCCGCATTTTGCGGGGCCGGATCGCGGTCCATTCGGTCCGGCTTAACGAGTACTTGCTTTGCCGGTGAAAAAAGCCCTTATCTCATACAGTGAAATTAACAGAATTTTCCTAAGCAACAATGCTTTCAAAGACTTCTAACAAACGTCGTACCGTCAAACCGAAAGCGGCCCTCGCTGGCAGCCAAACCTTGGTGCGCGGACTGGATGTGCTGCACGCCGTTGCACATGGCGCCACAAATCTTGGCGCGTTGGCCGAAACCCTAAATCTCAATCGCAGCACAGTCCATCGGCTCGCGGCCACGCTGGCGGTGAAGCGTTATCTCAGCTTCACCCCGCGGGTAGGCTATGCGCTGGGCCCCAAGTTGCTCGAACTGGGATATATGGCGCGGGACCAGATGAGCTTTCCGCGCATTGCGCGCGAGCATACCGAAGCCTTGGCTGCGGTCACCGGCGATACGGTGCATTTGGGCATCTTGGACGATACCCGCGCGCTTTATCTCGACAAGATACCTGGCAGACGCCGTGTTGAGATTCGCTCCCGAATTGGCGATCTTCATCCGCTGCGATCCACGGGGCTGGGCAAGGCGCTTATCTTGGATCTGGGTGAGACGCGCTGGCGCGAATTGTACGAAGCGGAGAACCGCGACGGAAAGCATTATGGCGTGCCGCTCAATACCTGGCTGAAGCGTATGCGCGAATACGCCAAGGTCGGCTATGCGCTGGACCTGGAGGAGAACGAGGATCGTATCCGCTGCATCGCCGCCCCCGTGCGCGATGCCACGGAGGCCGTCATTGGCGCCATCAGCGTTTCCAGCGCAGCGCAGTATATGGACGATGACCGCATAACGGCCCTGGTCGAGGAAGTGCGGGCCACAGCGCACACCATCAGCCGCGACATGGGCTGGCCCGGCGATTTCGATGCCGATCACACGGCAGGGCCCGTGACCAAGCGCGCCTGATAGCTCCAGTCATACTCTCCGGTGTTTTCAGGCAGAATTATTGAGCCAGTCCTGCCTGTATGCATTCTTCCTGCACGTCTGATCTGCCCCCTTCCAAGTGGTCCAGGGACTATCATATTGGAACCTTGGAAGGAGATTTGGAATGGGACGCAGGCATCAGCCTGAGGAAGTTATT
>JBEENS010000047.1:0-17653 GCA_041192105.1 Pseudomonadota bacterium
TGCAGGCGGGTATAGGGCTTACCCTTCACCACTGGCAGCATCGGCACGCCGGCGCGGGCATAGTCTTCCGACCGCCACAGCGCCAGCGCCCAGAAATGGGGCGGTGTCCAAATGAAGATGATGGCCACCAGCAGCAGCGGCGCGAGGCTCAGATCGCCAGTCACGGCCGCCCAGCCGATGGCCGGTGGCAACGCACCGGCCAGCCCGCCGATCACGATATTCTGCGCGGTACGGCGCTTGAGCCAGAGCGTATAGACCACGACATAGAAGAAGACGGTGAAGGCCAACAGCCCGGCGGCCATGAAATTCACGAACAGGCCCATGGTGGCGACGGCGCCGATCGACAGCGTCCAGCCGAAGATCAGGGCGTCTTCCCGCGCGATGTGCCCCATCGGAATTGGACGCCTGGCGGTGCGGGTCATCAAGCCGTCGATATCGCTGTCATAGGCCATGTTCAGGCAACCGCTCGCGCCCGCCGCCACCGCGATGCAGAGCAGCGCGGTGAAAGCGGTAAGCGGATGCAGGGACCCTGGCGCGGCCACGATGCCGGCCAGCCCCGTGAAGACCACCAGCGACATCACGCGCGGCTTCAGCAGCGCGAGAAAGTCGCCGACGGTCGTAACGCGGGGATAGGTCAGCGAAAGCGACATGGGTTACTTGATCTTCGGCAGTTCGTTGAACTGATGGAAAGGCGGCGGAGACGGCAGCGTCCACTCCAGGGTGGTGGCGCCGACGCCCCAGGGATTGTCGCCCGCCTTACGCTTCTTCACGAACGCTTCCGCGCACATGAAGAGGAAGAGCAGCACGCCGAACCCGGCGCTGAAGGCGCCGTAGGACGCGACTTCGTTCCAGCCCGCAAAGGCATCAGGATAGTCAACATAGCGGCGCGGCATGCCCTGCAGTCCCAGGAAATGCATCGGGAAGAAGGCCAAATTGACGCCGATAAAGGTGATCCAGAAATGCAGCTTGCCCAGCAGTTCGCTGTACATGTAGCCGGTAAATTTCGGGAACCAGAAATAGAAGCCCGCGAAGATGGCGAACACCGCGCCCAGGCTCAGCACGTAATGGAAGTGCGCCACCACATAATAAGTGTCCTGCAGCACGACGTCGACGCCGGCATTGGCTAGCACCACGCCGGTAACGCCGCCCACGGTGAAGAGGAAGACGAAGCCGATCGCCCACAGCATGGGCGTCTTGAACTCGATCGAACCGCCCCACATGGTCGCGATCCAGCTGAACACCTTGATGCCGGTGGGCACTGCGATGACCATGGTGGCGAACACGAAATAGGCCTTGGTGTCGACGGAGAGGCCCACTGTGTACATGTGGTGCGCCCAGACCAGGAAACCAATGAAGCCGATCGCCACCATCGCATAGGCCATGCCGAGATAGCCGAAGATCGGACGCTTGGAGAAGGTGCCGATGATGTGGCTGATCATGCCGAAGCCCGGAAGGATCAGGACGTACACTTCCGGATGGCCGAAGAACCAGAACAGATGCTGGTAGAGGATCGGATCGCCGCCGCCCGCCGGGTTGAAGAAGCTCGTGTTGAAATTGCGATCAGTGAGCAGCATCGTGATGGCACCCGCAAAAACCGGCAGCGACAGCAACAGCAGGAACACGGTCACCAAGATCGACCAGACAAACAGCGGCATCTTGTGCAGGGTCATACCCGGCGCGCGCATGTTGAAGATGGTGGTGATGAAATTTATCGCGCCCAGAATCGAGGAAGCGCCCGCGATGTGCAGCGAGAAGATCGCCAGATCCACTGCCGGGCCGGGCGAGCCATAGGTCGAGAGCGGCGCATAGATGGTCCAGCCTCCGCCGACGCCCATGCCGCCGGAATCGCCTTCAACGAACATGCTCAACACCAGCAGCAAAAGCGAGAAGGGTAGCAGCCAGAAAGAGATGTTGTTCATACGCGGGAACGCCATGTCCGGTGCGCCGATCATCAGCGGCACCAGCCAGTTGCCGAAGCCGCCGATCATCGCCGGCATGATCATGAAGAACACCATGATCAGGCCGTGGCCCGTGACGAACACGTTGTAGGCATGCGGCTCGTGGAAAATCTGCAGGCCGGGGAACATCAGTTCGGCGCGCATCATCATCGAGAAGAAGCCGCCGATCACGCCGGCCACCACTGCGAAGATAAGGTACATCGTGCCGATGTCCTTATGGTTGGTGGAATAGACGTACCGGCGCCAGCCGGTGGGATGGTGGGCGTGCTCGCCGTGATGGTCGTCTTTGTGGGCGTCGAAGGTGGTGGTCATGGCGATATTTCCTATTTCGACGCGACGCGGGTGGCGCCGTTCTCAAGCGCGGCAAACTCTGCCTTAGATTTGGCCAGCCAGGCGGCATATTCGGCATCGGTCACGACATGCAGCTCGATCGGCATATAGGCGTGGCGCGAACCGCACAGTTCCGAACATTGGCCGTAGAACACGCCGGTTTTGGTTGCGCGGAACCAGGTCTTGTTCAACCGGCCCGGCACGGCGTCGATCTTCACGCCCATTTGCGGCATGGCGAAGGAATGGATGACGTCGGCAGCGGTGGTCTCGACTTCAATCACCTTGTTGACGGGCACATACATGGCGTTGTCCACGCCGAGCAGGCGCGGCTTGCCCGCCGCCTTGGCGTCGGCGTCCGAGAGACCAAGACTGTCGAAGGTGAAGCCCGCAGCCGAGCCTGAATATTCATAGGACCAGAACCACTGCTTGCCGATCGCCTTGATCTGCACGTCCGGCGTGGGAAGGGTTTCCTGGAAATAAAGCAGGCGGAAAGACGGCACCGCGATGAACACCAGGATGATGACCGGGATCAGGGTCCATGCCACTTCCAGCAGGGTGTTGTGATGAACCTTGGACGGCACCGGGTTGGCGGCCGCGCGGTAGCGGATCACGATCCAGACCAGCAGGCCGAGGACGAACAGGCAGGTGGCGACGATGATCCAGAGCAGCAGGTTATGGAAAGACTGGATCTGGTCCATCACCGGCGAGGCGGATGGCTGAAATCCCAGGCCCCATTCCGCGGGCAAAGCAGCGGCAGGATGCGCCGCAAAGGCCATGAGAGCGGCTACTGCCGCGCCGATGCCGGATTTCCGCAGAAACATGATGCGACCTCGCGAATGCCGGACGGTGGAATTCCCCGCCCCTTTTTCAGATTCTTGGCGAGGATTTAGAGGGGTTAAGCCCTTAAAGTCATTGCGACCTTATGGCACGCCGGGTCCGGCGGCCAAGAGGGCCTGACAGATCATACCCGGCGGAACCCAGCCAAGCCTTGTCCCGCGGCCCCAATCACCCGATATCTAGGGGACAAACCGCGTTTTCGCGGGTCTTTTTGCCGCGCAGCATTCCTTCGGAGACAGCCATGGCCGACCACGACCTTTTCTTCAGCCGCACCGGTATGGACCGGGGACGGGTCCAGCAGACCGTCGATCAGGCGCTGAAGGGCTCCGACGATGGCGAATTGTACCTGGAATACAGCCAATCCGAATCGTTTGCCTTTGACGATGGCCGGCTGAAAGCCGCCACCTTCGACACCAGCCAGGGCTTCGGCCTCAGGGCGGTGGCGGGGGAAGCCACGGGCTATGCCCATGCCAGCGAGATTTCGGAGGACGCCATCGCGCGGGCCGCCGGGACGGTGCGCGCGGTCAGCCACGGCTATTCCGGCACGGCCGCCGCCGCGCCGCCCCGCAGCAACATCAAGCTCTATACCGACATCGATCCGCTGGAGACCGCGGGCTTCGAGAAGAAAGTGAAACTGCTGGAAGAGATGAACGCCTATGCGCGGGGCAAGGACGGCCGGGTGCGCCAGGTCTCGGCCTCGCTGTCGGGCGAATGGCAGCGGATCGAAATCATCCGCGCCGGCGGCGAGCATTATTCCGATATCCGCCCCCTCGTCCGTTTGAACGTATCGGTGGTGGTCGAGGACAATGGCCGGCAGGAAAGCGGCAGCTTCGGCGGCGGCGGCCGCAGAGGCTACGAAACCTATCTCGCGCCCGAATACTGGCAGGGCGCGATTGACGAAGCCCTGCGCCAGGCGCTGGTCAACCTTACCTCCATACCCGCGCCCGCCGGCGAGATGACGGTGGTGCTGGGACCGGGCTGGCCCGGCATCCTGCTGCATGAAGCGATTGGTCACGGTCTGGAAGGCGACTTCAATCGTAAGAAGACGAGCGCCTTTGCCGGGCTGTTGGGTGAACGCGTCGCCGCCCCCGGCGTGACGGTGGTGGATGACGGCACCATGGATGGCCGGCGCGGCTCGCTGTCCATCGATGATGAAGGCACGCCGACCAAGCGCACCGTGCTGATCGAGGACGGAATTCTGAAAGGCTATATGCAGGACCGGCAGAATGCCCGGCTGATGGGCGTGGCCGCCACCGGCAATGGGCGGCGCCAGAGCTATGCCGCGCCGGTGATGCCGCGTATGACCAACACCTACATGCTGGGCGGAACCGCGGACCCCGCGGAAATTCTCTCCAGCGTGAAGAAGGGCATCTACGCCACCAATTTCGGCGGCGGCCAGGTCGACATCACCAACGGCAAGTTCGTTTTCAGCTGCACCGAGGCCTACATCATCGAGGACGGCAAGCTGGGCCACGCCATCAAGGGCGCGACCCTGATCGGCTCGGGACCGGAATCGCTGACCCGCGTTTCCATGATCGGCAATGACATGAAGCTGGACACCGGCGTCGGCACCTGCGGCAAGAACGGCCAGAGCGTGCCGGTGGGCGTCGGTCAGCCGACGTTGAAGCTGGATGGGTTGACGGTGGGCGGCACCGCGCAGGCGGCATAGTGTTGATCTTCAAGATCGTGCCGCGCACCGAGTGGGAAGCGCAGAGCGGGGACTATCACGGCTCGGCGCATGACCGCGCCGACGGATTCCTGCATTTTTCGACTGCGTCGCAGCTGCCCGAGACCTTGCGGCTCTATTATGCCGGTCAGCATGACCTGATGCTGCTGGCAGTCGAGGCCGAAACACTAGGCACCGCGCTGAAATGGGAACGCTCGGAATCCCGCAACGAGGATTTCCCGCATCTTTACGCCCCGCTGTCCTGCAACGCTATGAAGTGGGGGCGGCCCATCGCCAAAGATGGCGACGGCTTCATATTGCGTGAACTGATTTAATTGTCATTCCCGGCCGAGCGCCGCATCAGCGGCGCGAGGGGAAGGGAATCCAGGTCCCAAGCCAGGCGGTTTTCAGCGCCTGGATTCCCTTCCCTCACATCGCCTGCCCTGCAGGCGATGCTCGCCGGGGACGACGCGCTTTCAGCGCGTCGTCTGATACATCTTGCTGAAACCGTTGCGCATGTTGGTCACGGTGATGCGGCCGGACTTCCACACCTCGGCCATGATGGCATGGCCCATGTCGGGCGGCGCTTCCCAGGGTTTTGTCGCCACGGCATCAATCGCTGCCTGCGGCGGATTGAGATTGGCGATCATGTTCTTGTCCCCGCTCAACTCCGGGAATTTGTAAGACTCGTGCAGCCGCCAGAAGTCTTGCAGGCTTGGCTGTGCCGTCACGATCTTGATCGCCTCCGGATCCCCGCCCTTCTTGCCGCCATTGGGCATGATCGCCACGTCCGGCATCACCGCAGCGACATGCGCCGGATTGTTGGAAACCCTGGCCGAGCCATGCTGGGTGACCAGCAGCAGATTGACCTTGCCCAGCTTGTCGATGGGACAGGCCAACACATACTCCATGTCCCAGGACAGATCGCCGAACTGCGCGATGGTCACATTGCCGTAACGCAGCAGCGACGCCACCGAGCGGCTGTTTTCGTTTTCATTCTTGTCGATGCTGATAGACAGATTGGTACAGTCCAGATTGACCGCACCGGCGCCCGGCAAGGGCTTTTCGATCGCCTCGCCATTGCTGGCGACAATGGTGTTGGTCAGCGAGCCGATGCGGATGACGTCGCCCGCCTTGGCGATGATGCGCTTGCTGCCTTTGATCGCTTCGAGATAGCGCGGATATTGCCCGGCCGGCGTATTGACCACCCGTTCGGGCGGGGTGCCGGCCGGCAGCTGGTCGCCATTGGCGCCATGATCGATGAAGGTGCCGACCGGAATCTTTTTCGCCAGCGCCGCTGTGCCGCCGGAATGATCGTCGTGATAGTGCGTCACCAGCACATAATCGAGCTTCTTGATGCCCAGCTTTTTCGCCGCCGCCACAATGCGGTCGGCGGATTCCTTCGATCCATCCGGCGACGGCATCTGGCCTGAGCCCGCCGGCCAGCCGGTATCGATCAACAACGACTTGCCTTCCGGCGTCAGGAACAGGGTGGCGGCGCCGCCCTCCACATCAATCACAACGATCTTGAGCGGCTTTTCCTGCGCTGCGGCGGGCGCAGCCAACAGAATTGCGGCGATCAGCGCCTGACGAAAGTGCTTCACTGGGCCTGATAGCTCTTGTTGAAGCCATTGCGCTCATTGATCACGGTGATCTTGCCGCCCTTTTCAATGCGCAGCCGAAGACCCCAGAACTTGTCCCTGGTCAGGTCCGCATCTTCGTTGGCGATCAATTGGGGATCGCCGTTCACATCCGGGTTGGGGGTGGAATAGTGCAGCTTCCACAGATCCTGGTGGCGCGGCGAGCCCTGGATCGTCTTGACCCGCGCCGGATCGGCGCCCTTGCGCGCGCCATTGCCCATGATGGTCACGATGGGCGCCATCGCATTCACCGAGGCCGGACTGCCCGACAGCGCCGTGCCGTGATGAGTGGCCAGATACACATCCACCTTGCCGACCTTGTTGGTGGGACAGAACAGTTCCTTTTCCCGGTCCCAGGTCAGGTCGCCAAATGCCGCGATCTTCACCTTGCCCCAGGTGATCAGCGAACTGGTGGAGCGGGCATTTTCCTCGCCGCCGATCTGGGACATGCTTTCCATGCCGGCACAGGAGGGATTGTCTTCGCCGGCCCCGCGCAGCGGCTTTTCCAGCGGCTTGCCGTCGGCCATGACAATGGTGACGGTCATGCCGCCGATCCGGAACACATCGCCCGCCTTGGCGATAATGCGGCGTTTGTTGCCAATCAATTCGACATAACGGTTGTAGCCGGCGGCGGAGGAGCCGGGCGGCGGATTCTTCAGATCGATCTGCGGCGCGCCCGGCTGGGTGGAAGCGGTGGTTTCGCGGTTCTCGCCATGATCGATGAAGGTGTCGATCGGCATGCGCGCCAGCAACCCCTCCAACCCGCCGATATGGTCGCCGTGATAGTGGGTGGTCAGCAGGTAATCAATTTTCTTGAGGCCCAGCGCTGTGGCGGCGGCGGAGATGCGGGCCGAGCTGGGTGTGTTGCCGGTGGCCTTGCTCACTTCCGGATTGCCGGTGTCGATCAGCAGCGATTTTCCATCCGGGGTAACGAAAAGTGTGCCGCCACCGCCTTCAACATCGATGGACACCATCTGCAGGGCATCGTCTTTCGCCAGTGCGGGACCTGCAGCGGCGACAAGAGCGGCAAGCGAAACAGATTTCACGACAGTGCGCAGCACAAAGGCCTCCCCGAATTGTTTGCGCGACACTAGAGCTTTTGCGCCGGGGCCGCTAGACTTTCGCCATGATGCCTATCACCGGAAAAGCACACGATCTGGGCGACGGATTCTTCGTCACCCGCCTCCTGCCGCAGATAGCGCGGCGCAGCATCGGCCCCTTCGTATTTTTTGATTATTTCGGGCCGGTGGAGTTCGCGCCCGGCAAGAGCATCGATGTGCGCCCGCATCCCCATATCGGGCTGGCCACCATCACCTATCTGTTCGACGGCTCGCAGATGCATCGCGACACGTTGGGATCGGTGCAGGAAATCAAGCCCGGCGACGTCAACTGGATGACGGCGGGCCGCGGCATCGCCCATTCCGAGGGCACCGGCGATGCGGTGCGCGCCTCGGGTCACCGGATGCACGGGATTCAAAGCTGGATCGGCCTGCCCCAGGCCAACGAGGAAGCGCCGCCGCATTTCCAGCATTTCGGTGTTGCCGATCTTCCCGAACGCGAGGAGCAAGGCGTCACCTTGCGGCTGATCGCGGGCGAGGCGTTCGGGCTGAAAGCGCTGGTGAAGGTGTTCTCCCTCATCTTCTATGCCGATGCGCGCTTCGAAGCCGGCGGGGCCCTGCACTATCCCGCCGACCACGACGAACGCGCCCTGCTGATTATCGAGGGCGAAATCCAGATCGGCGGCGACGGCCAGGAGCCCGAAACACATGGCCCCGGCGCCATGCTGGCGCTGGAAGCCGGCGAGGAAGTCACGCTCTATGCCGATGCGCCGGCCCGGGTGATGCTGCTGGGCGGCGCGGCGCTGGATGGCCGCCGCCATATCTGGTGGAATTTCGTCTCGTCCTCGAAGGACCGGATCGAGCGCGCCAAGCAGGAATGGGAGGACGGCACCTTCGGCACCATTCCCGGCGACGACAAGGAATTCATCCCGCTTCCGCAGCCCAGACAGGACAAGCCATGAAGTTCAATCGCCTCGGCCAGACCGGCCTGTTCGTTTCCGAATTGTGCATGGGGACCTGGGGCTTCTCGGGCCGCAACTATTTCGGCGGCGCCATTGGCACGCTGAGCCAGAAGGACGCCACCCGTTTCATCGGGCGCGCGCTGGAGGCGCGCATCAATTTCATAGACACGGCCAATGTCTATTCCTATGGCGATTCCGAATTGATGACCGGACAGGCGCTGAAGGAGCTGGGCGTAAAGCGCAGCGACGTGGTTCTGGCCACCAAGGTGTTTGGCCGCATGGCGCCCGGGCCCAACGACATGGGCGCCAGCCGCGGCCATATCATGGACAGCGTCGCTGCGAGCCTGGAACGGCTGCAGACCGATCATATCGATCTCTATCAGATCCATCATTCCGATCCCGTCACCCCGCTGGACGAGACCATGCGCGCGCTGGACGACCTCGTGCGTCAGGGGATGGTCCGTTATGTCGGCGTTTCCAACTGGGAGGCCTGGAAGATCATGAAGGCCAACGGCATCGCCGAACATCACGGCCTGACGCGGGTGGAAACCAACCAGGTCTATTATTCCATTGCGGGGCGCGACATTGAGCAGGAGATGGTGCCGCTGATGCAGGACCAGAATGTCGGCTGCCTGGTCTGGAGCCCGTTGGCGGGCGGTTACATGGCCGGCAAGTACACGCCCGACGGCGATGCGAAGATCGAGCCGGGCCGCCGCGCCAACTTCGATTTCCCGCCCATCGACAAGGACAAGGCCGACAGGACGGTTATCGCCATGCGCGAGATCGCAAAAAAATACGGCGTCTCGGTGGCGTGTGTCGGACTGACCTGGGTGCGGCAGAAACCGTTCATCACTTCCACCATCATCGGGGCAACGACGATAGAGCAGCTGAACGACAATCTGGCTTCGGTCAACTTCACTTTGTCGCCGGAGGAAATAGCCAAGCTGGACGAGATCAGCGCTGACCGGACGGACTATCCCTACTGGATGATCAGCCGCAACAACGCCACTCGCATTCCCACCGGCGAGCCGGTGCCGATGGGCGGCATCGTTCCGCCGCCGGCGAAATCCTAGCGCTTCTTGTCATGCCCCCCTTCGCGGGCCATGGCAATTCTTTTGTTAGAGAAAATTGTATTCCGTGAATAACGGGGTGAGGTCCCTGCCCCACACGCCATAATAGTTCTTAAGCATCTCTTCCGACCGGGTGTAACCGCGGTTCGCCAGCTCGCGCACCGGGTTGAGGAATCCGTCCTCGCTCATACCGCCGCCGTCCAGTTCGGCGCGGCGCTTGAGACCGGCGGCGGAAATTTCCAGGATGCGGTGGGACAGTTCGTGCACGGTCGCCCTGCGGAACGGGGTCTTGAAGCCCTGCTTGCCGACGCCGTCGCGCATCGCCTGGCGCTCTTCCGCCGTCCAGTCCTTGACCAGGTCCCAGGCGGCATCCAGCGCCACACTGTCATATAGAAGCCCGACCCACAGCGCGGGCATGCCGCAGATGCGCCGCCACAACCCGCCATCGGTACCGCGCATTTCCAGAAAGCTTTTCAGCCGCACTTCGGGAAAGATAGTGGTGAGGTGATCGGCCCAGTCGCTCATCATCGGCGTCAGATGGGCGACTTCGGGAATTTCGCGCGCCAGAAATTTGCGGAAACTCTTGCCCGCCATGTCGATATATTTGCCGTCGCGATAGAGGAAATACATCGGCACATCGAGCGCATAATCGACATAACGCTCGAACGACATACCCTCGTCGAACACCCAGGGCAGCATGCCGGAGCGCGCATTGTCGACATCGGTCCAGACTTGGGCGCGGTAGGACAGGAAGCCGCTGGGGCGTCCCTCGCGGAACGGCGAATTGGCGAACAGTGCAGTGGTGACAGGCTGCAACGCCAGCCCGACGCGGAATTTCTTCACCATGTCGGCTTCGGATTCGAAATCCAAATTCACCTGCACGGTGCAGGTGCGGAACATCATGTCGAGCCCATAGCCGCCGACCTTGGGCATATACTCGCGCATGATCTTGTAGCGGCCCTTGGGCATCACCGGTGTTTCCGCCAGAGTCCAGCTGGGCGCAAAACCGAAGCCCAGCACGCCGACACCGATTTCACTGGCGACCTCGCGGGTCTGTTCCAGGTGAAGGTTCACCTCGGCGCAGGTCTCATGCACGGTTTTCACCGCCGCGCCGGAAAGTTCGAACTGGCCGCCCGGCTCCAGGCTCAGCGAGGCGCTGGCCTGGGTCAGGCCGATAATGTGCTCGCCTTCGCGCACAGGCTGCCAGCCAAAACGCTGCATGCCTTCCAGCAACTGGCGAATGCCGGGCTTGCCGTCATAGGAGACCGGCTTGTGGGTCTTGAGGTCGTAGACGAATTTTTCGTGCTCGGTGCCGATGCGCCAGTCGGCTGCGGGCCGGCACCCTTTGGAGAGATGACGAACCAGATCGTCACGGCTTTGAATTTCGCCGCTGGCGGACTGCGGAATGGACATGAAAAGGACCCTCAGACAGGTACTTAAGGACGGTAATTGGCAGGCGCAAGGGGGCGGAAAACCGGGGTCAGGAAAAGTCGCCCGCCACCGCCTGCCAAATCGCCAGCGCCGCAAGGGCGGCGGTGTCGGCGCGCAGGATGCGCGGGCCCAATGTCACCGGCAATACGAACGGCAAAGCGCGCAAGGCCGCACGCTCGGCGGGATCGAAGCCGCCTTCAGGCCCGGTGAGAATGGCAGTAGGCCCGCCGCGGCTTTCGCGCGCCCCCTGTGTCATCGCCTTGGCGTCACCGCCCTCGTCGCAGAACAGCAGCCGCCGCTCCGTCGGCCAGGATGCCAGCAATTTTTCCAGGCTGACGGCGGTACGGATTTCCGGCACCGACAGACGTCCGGACTGTTCCGCGGCTTCGATGGCATTGGCCGCCATGCGCCCTTCATTGATGCGGGCAACGATGGTGCGGCGGGTGAAGACCGGCTGCAGAACCGAAACGCCCAGCTCCGCCGCCTTCTGCACCAGATAATCGGATGGTGTCTTCTTGACCGGCGCGAAGGCCAACCAGATATCCGGTGTGCCGTGTTGGGCTTGTGTATGTTTCAGGCAAGTCGCGGTCACGCCGCGCTTGGCGGCGGCGGTGATTTCCGCCAGCCATTCGCCATCGCGGCCGTTGAACAGCAACACCAGGTTCCCGGCTTTGGCCCGTAGCACATGCAACAGGTAATGCGCCTGGCCCTCGTCCAGCGTGACCGCCACGCCTTTGCCCAGATCACCGGTCACATAAAGCCGGGTCTTGCCGCCCGCTTCTGCCAACTCCGGTTCATTTAATTCGTCGCTCATGCCACAATTCACCCTGATGCCCACATCTAATCAAATGAAATCGCAAGCCGCGCCCGCCGACGCCCTGCCAGGCAGCTGGGTGGCGCACATGCCGCCGCGCCTGCGGCCCTGGCTACAGCTGATGCGGCTGGACCGCCCCGTCGGCACCTGGCTGCTGTTCTGGCCCTGCGTCTTCGGCCTAGCGCTGGGCGCGGCCGCCGACGAACGCCGCTTCCTGGAATGGCGCGACTTCTATTATGTGATCCTGTTCGGAATCGGCGCCCTGGTGATGCGCGGCGCGGGCTGCACCTTCAACGACATTATCGACCGCGACATCGACGCGCAGGTTGCGCGCACCCGCAGCCGTCCCATTCCGTCCGGCGCCATCACGCCGAAACAGGCGCTGGTCTTCCTGGCGGCGCAGTGCCTGGTGGGACTGGCCATCCTGCTGCAACTGAACTGGTTCGCCGTGGCGCTGGGCGCGGCGTCGCTGCTGCTGGTCGCTGCTTATCCCTTCATGAAGCGCATCACCTGGTGGCCACAGGCCTGGCTGGGCCTGACCTTCAACTGGGGCGCGCTACTGGGCTTCGCTGCCCAGACCGGTCGGCTCGATCTCGGCGCCCTGCTGCTCTATGCCGGCCTGATCTTCTGGACCCTGGGCTACGACACCATCTACGCCCATCAGGACAAGGACGACGACGAACTGATCGGCGTCAAATCCACCGCCCGATTGTTCGGCGCGGACTCGCGCAAATGGATTTTGCGCTTCTATGCCGCCGCCTTCACCCTGATCCTGGCGGCAGGCTTTACCGAACATACCGGCTGGCCTTTCGCCTTTGTCATGCTGGCGGCAGGCGCCCATATGCTGTGGCAGGTGAAAAGTCTGAACATCGACAGCGCCGAAAATTGCCTGGCGGTGTTTCGTTCCAACCGCGACACCGGAGCGCTGATCGCGCTGGCCTTCGCGCTGGCAAGCTGGCTCGGATAAAACAAAAGTCTAGAACGCGATCTTGCCGGTCAAGATTTCCCAGAACATCCGTCCGTCGCCCATCAGGCTGTAGAGCGGATGTTTGAATGTCGCGGGCCGGTTCTTCTCGAACTGGAAATGCGCGAACCAGGCAAAGCCATAGCCGAAGACCAGCGCCAGGATCAGCCAGGACAGATCGCCTGTCATCATCAGCTCCAGAAGACACAGAAGGGCCAGCGACGTGCCGACAAAATGCAGCCTGCGCGCGGTGCGGTTGGCATGCTCACTCAAATAAAAGACATAGAACTCGGCAAAGCTTCGATAACGGGGGGCGGGATCTGTCATGGGCGCATTCTGCGCTGCTGCCCGCAGCTTGCCAACCGTGCCAGTGCGGCCACATGGTGGCCGCGATGAGCGCCCCGACATGAAGCCCGAAGCGTTTATCCGCGCCAATGCCGTTCTAATCGCGCCGCCGATAGTGCCGGAAATCAAACTGTATCTGGCCACCGAAGTGGTGCCGCTGTGGCGGGCGACCGAAGACGAACTGGCCAAGATCGGCGTGCCGCCGCCCTATTGGGCTTTCGCCTGGGCCGGCGGACAGGCGCTGGCGCGCTACATCCTCGACAATCCCGCGCTGGTCAGCGGCAAGACGGTTCTGGACATCGGCTCGGGCTCGGGCCTGGTGGCGCTGGCCGCTGCCAGAGCCGGCGCGGCCCAGGTGCTGGCGGCGGACATCGATGCGTTCGCCTGCGCCGCCATCGGGCTGAACGCGGCCGCCAACCAGCTCGATATCGCGGTGACGCAGGATGACATCATCGGCCAGACCGGCGCGTGGGACGTGATTCTGGTGGGCGATCTTTTCTACGAACGTCCGCTGGCGGAGCGGCTGCTGGCCTGGCTCGCGCCCCTGAAGGCGACGGCCCTGCTGGGCGATCCAGGGCGCAGCTATTTTCCGAAACAGGGCGTGGAGAAGCTGGCGACGTATACGGTGCAGACCACGCGCGATCTCGAAGACCGCGAGATCCGCGAGACCGGTGTCTATCGCCTGGTCTAGAATCGCATCAGCCGCCGGCCCCCCGATTCCGGGCGGGAATATCCCTAGGCGAATTCCCCGCGCTCTGCCAAAGTCGCATGGCTGGCGCTGGGGGAATGCATGTCCGTTACCGAAGAGAACAAGGTCGTCCCGCAATATGAACTGAAGCGGGCGCTGGGACCGTTTCAGCTGATCGGCCTGGGCATCGGCATCATCATCGGCGCGGGCATCTTCGTTTCAACCGGCACCACCGCCGCCAATTTCGCCGGCCCGGGCGTCGTCATCTCTTACCTGATCGCCGGTTTCGGCTGCGCCCTGGCCGGCCTGTGCTACGCCGAATTCTCGTCCATGATTCCCGTGGCGGGCAGCGCCTACAGCTACACTTTCGCCACCTTCGGAAAATTCCTTGCCTGGCTGATCGGCTGGGATCTGATCCTGGAATATCTCGCCGCCGCCTCCGCCGTGGCGGTGGGCTGGTCCGGCTATTTCAACGGCATGATGGCGGATTTCGGCATCCATCTGCCCGCGCATCTTTCCACATCGCCGGTGGTCTGGAATGTGAACCAGACTTTCGGCCTCAGCGGCGCGGTGATGAACCTGCCCGCTTTTTTCCTGATCCTGTTCCTGACGGCGCTGCTGGTGATCGGCATCCGCGCCAGCGCCACCTTCAACGGCATCATGGTGCTGCTCAAGCTGGCGGTGGTGATGCTGGTGATCGGATTCGGCCTGCAATATATCACGATGGAAAATTTGACGCCCTTCATCCCCGAGAATACCGGCACCTTCGGCGAGTTCGGCTGGAGCGGAATCGTGCGGGCTTCGGGCGTGGTGTTCTTCGCCTATATTGGTTTCGACTGCGTATCGGCCGCGGCGCAGGAGGCCAAGAATCCCCAGCGCAACATGCCCATCGGCATTCTGGGCTCGCTCGCCCTCTGCACCGTTCTCTATGTGCTGATGTGCATCGTGATGACAGGCGTGACGCCCTACACCAACCTTGGCGTCTCCAAGCCGGTGACGGTGGCGGTGCAGGCGATGGGACCGCAACTGAACTGGCTGGTGCCGCTGGTCAATTTCGGCGCCACCCTGGGCCTAGCGACCGTGGTGCTGGGCCTGCTGCTGGGCCAGTCGCGCATCTTCTACGCCATGTCGCGCGACGGCATGCTGCCGCAAATTTTCTGCAAGGTGCATCCCAACTTCCGCACGCCCTACCTCTCCACCATCCTGATCGGCATCGTGGCGGCGCTGCTGTCGGCCTTCCTGCCGGAGAACCTGCTGATCGAACTGGTCGCCATCGGCACGCTGGCGGCCTTCGTGCTGGTATGCTTCAGCGTCATCATCCTGCGCAAAACCCATCCCAACGTGCCGCGCCCCTTCCGCACGCCGTGGGTTCCCATCGTGCCGATCGGCGGCATGCTGGTCTGCTTCGGCATGATGGCCGGCCTGCCGCTCGATACCTGGATCCGTTTTGTCGTCTGGGGCCTCTTGGGACTGGTGGTCTACTTCTTCTATGCCCGCAAACATGCGCGCACCCCGTCTTATGCCTTGAAGCGGGACTGAGCCGCCCCTAAAACCGGGCATGGGCTACCGTTCCCTGCGCGACTTCGTTGCCCGTCTGGAAAAAGACGGCGAGCTAGTGCGCGTGCGTGAACCGGTTTCCACCGTGCTGGAGATGACCGAGATCCAGACCCGGCTGATCGCCGAAGGCGGGCCGGCGGTGATCTTCGAGAAACCCATCAAGGCCGATGGCACGCCCAGCGATATGCCGGTGCTGGTCAATCTCTTCGGCACCGTCAAGCGCGTCGCCATGGGCGTCACCATGGGCGGCAAGACCCGCACCACCGGTAGCGACCTGCGCGAGGTGGGTGAACTCCTGGCCCAGCTGCGCCAGCCCCAGCCGCCGCGCTCCTTCGGGGAAGCGGCGGGGCTTTTACCGTTGGTCAAAACCGTGCTGGCGATGAAGCCCAAGACGGTGAGCGGTCCCGCCTGTCAGCAGATTGTGCTGAAGGGCGATGATATCAATCTGGCGAAGCTGCCGGTGCAGACCTGCTGGCCGGGCGAACCCGCGCCGCTGATCACTTGGCCGCTGGTGGTGACCAAAGGTCCGACGGACTCGCGCGAGGACAATTACAATCTCGGCATCTATCGCATGCAGGTGCTGAACAAAAACCAGACCATCATGCGCTGGCTGAAACATCGTGGCGGGGCGCAGCACCATCAGCGCTGGGGTGCGGAAAAGACCGCGCCCCTGCCCGCGGCCTGCGTGATCGGCGCCGATCCGGGCATCATCCTGGCGGCAGTGACTCCGGTGCCGGAGACGCTGTCAGAGTATCAGTTCGCGGGATTGCTGCGCGGCCAGCGCGTGGAACTGGCCGATTGCGTGTCGCAGCCGCTGAAAGTGCCGGCCGATGCCGAAATCGTGATCGAAGGTGAAGTGTCGCTCCAGGACTATCGCGACGAAGGTCCCTATGGCGATCACACCGGCTATTACAATTCGGTGGAGCCGTTCCCGGTCTTCACCGTCACCGCCATCACCATGCGCAAGGACCCGATCTATCTGTCGACCTATACCGCGCGGCCGCCGGACGAGCCGTCCGTCCTGGGCGAAGCGCTGAACGAGGTCTTCATTCCGCTGATCACGCAGCAGTTTCCCGAGATCGTGGACTTCTGGCTGCCGCCGGAAGGTTGCAGTTACCGGATCGCGGTGGTGAGCATGAAGAAGGCCTATCCCGGCCATGCCAAGCGGGTGATGATGGCGGTGTGGTCGTATCTGCGCCAGTTCATGTACACCAAGTGGGTGATCGTGGTGGATGACGACATCAATGCGCGGGACTGGAAAGACGTGATGTGGGCGGTCTCCACCCGCATGGACCCCGCGCGCGACGTCACCATCATCGAACATACCCCGATCGACTATCTCGACTTCGCCTCGCCGCAAAGCGGGCTGGGCTCCAAGATCGGTCTGGACGCCACCAACAAGCTGCCGCCGGAGACAAACCGGGAATGGGGCAAGAAGATCGCGATGGACCCCGAGATCATCAGGCGCGTGACAGATAAATGGAGCCGGCTGGGGCTGCCCGGCTCCGGCAAGCCGGTCTGGAAATGAAGTGGGCCCTCCTCGTCCTGCTGCTCATCACCTGCGGGCGCGCTGAGGCGCAGGATTGCCCGGCGCCGCAATTGCTTGCCACCGTGAAAATGGGCCATGCCGAGCCGGGCAGCGAGATCCGTACCGTGCCGGTCAGTATCAATGGCATGGAAAGACAGATGGTGCTGGATACCGGCGGCGCACTCACCCAGGTGTCTCGCAAGGCCATCGCCGAACTGGACCTGCCGCTCAAGCGCGGCGGCGCCAAGGCCTTCGACATCAACGGTCGCGTTACCACCCATTTTACCACGATAGACAAATTCAGCTTCGGGCATCTGCACCGCGACAAGGCCGCTTTCCTGGTTTGGCCGGAGCCCCGCCGGCCTTGGGCGGGACAGATCGCGCAGGACCTGCTGCAGCCTTACGACATAGAGGTCGATTTTGCCGCCGACGAACTGAAAATGTACGCCAAGGACCGCTGCGCGGGACCGCCCGCCTGGGGCAATGTCAAAATCAGCCGGATCGAGATGCGCAACAAGAATTGGCATCTGTACATCCCGGTAACGGTGGACGGCAAAGCCTATAACGCCATCTTTGACACCGGCTCGCGCAACACCATCATGCGCCTGCCCACCGCCAAGCGGGACTTCGGCATAACCCAGGAGTCGCCCGGCCTGGAACTTTATCCTGCCATCAATGGCGAACCGTCGCTCGATGGACATCTGCGAACCTTCTCGCAACTCTCCGTCGGGGGCATCACCATTGACCGCCCGTCCATCCTGATCGTGCCTGATGTGATGAACCGCCTGGCCGACCGCGGCCGGAT
>JBEENS010000048.1:0-16916 GCA_041192105.1 Pseudomonadota bacterium
GCGATCTGGCTATCGAACAAAGGATTGGGCAGCACGCCGCCCTGCAAGTAGAAGATTTCAATATCTTGCCGCGCCGCGTGCATCACCTTGACGATGTCGGGACGGGCGATCAGCTCGTAAAAGGGCTTCAGGTCGATGCCGGGGGCGAGGGGGTCGATGATGCCCTCGATACCGGGTGCGGCCACCTGGATCAGGCACAGTTTGGGGTAATAGGTCTGGTCGCGCAGGAATTCGGTGTCCAGCGCCAGATAGGGGGCGCTGCCCAGTTCGGTCAGAAAGGCCGCCAGTGCCTCATTGGTTTCTACAATCCGCATGCTGACCGTGATAACGGGATTCGCCGCCCTTTGGTTGTTTAATGACGGCTCGGCAGACCCGTTTTGCGACAGAAAAGCGGCAATTTCCCGCTTGCGCGCGCGCCCTTGACCGGCCACCCATAAACGGCCAAAAACCCTGCGTTTCCTTGGAAAAACCGCCATGCACGCCTATCGCACCCATACCTGCGGCCAGCTTCGCAAGGCCGATGTCGGGCAAACCGTCCGCCTGTCGGGGTGGGTGAACCGGCGGCGCGATCATGGCGGGCTGATCTTCCTCGATCTGCGCGATCATTACGGCGTCACCCAATGCGTGATCGAGCCTGACGCCGCCGCCTTCGCCACCGTTGATACCGCGCGCTCGGAATGGGTGCTGACCCTGACCGGCAAGGTCGTGGCCCGCAGCGACGAGACGGTGAACAAGGACCTGTCCACCGGCGATGTCGAACTGCGCATCGAAGCCGCCACGGTGCAGAGCCAGGCGCAGGAACTGCCGCTGCCGGTGTTCGGCGATCACACCTATCCGGAAGAAACCCGGTTGACCTACCGCTTCCTCGACCTGCGCCGCGAGCGGCTGCACAAGAACATCATGCTGCGCGCGGGCATCATCACCAGCCTGCGCCGGAGGATGATCGAGCAGGGCTTCACCGAATTCCAGACCCCGATCCTGACCGCGTCCTCGCCGGAAGGCGCGCGCGACTTTCTGGTGCCGTCGCGCCGCTACCCGGGCCAGTTCTACGCCCTGCCGCAGGCCCCCCAGCAGTTCAAGCAGCTGATCATGGTGGCGGGCTTCGACCGCTATTTCCAGATCGCGCCCTGTTTTCGCGACGAAGACGGCCGCGCCGACCGTTCGCCGGGCGAATTCTACCAGCTCGATCTTGAGATGAGCTTTGTTACCCAGGACGACGTCTTCGCCGCCGTCGCGCCGGTGCTGGCCGGGGTGTTCGAGGAATTCGGCCAGGGCAAGAAGGTGACGCCCGCCGACCAGTTCCCGCGCATTCCCTATGCCGAGGCGATGCTGAAATATGGCACCGACAAGCCCGACCTGCGCAATCCGATCGAAATCGTGGATGTCAGCGAGATTTTCGGCCGGGCCGAAGTCGAGTTCAAAGCCTTCAAGAACAAGACGGTGCGCGCCATTCCCGCGCCGGGCGCCGGGCCGCAGCCGCGCAGCTTCTTCGACAAGCTGAATGAATGGGCACGCGGCGAAGGCGCGGCGGGCCTGGGTTATATCCAGTTTGAAGACGAGGGCGGCACCTTGGTGGGCAAGGGCCCCATCGCCAAGTTCATCACCGGCGCGGCGTTGGCCGACATGGCCAAGGCCGCCAAGGTGAAGGCGGGCGACGCGCTGTTTTTCTCGGCCGACGCCAAGGCTGATCGCGCCGCCAATCTGGCGGGACAGGCGCGCACCCGCATCGGGCGCGAACTGAACCTGATCCCGGACGGCGAATACAAGTTCTGCTGGATCGTCGACTTCCCCATGTATGAGTGGAACGAGGACGACAAGAAGATCGACTTCTCCCACAATCCCTTTTCCATGCCGCAATTCGACCGCGACAAGTTCCTCAGCCTGGCGAATGACGACAACGACACCATCCTGGGCATGAAGGCCTATCAGTACGACATCGTCTGCAACGGCTATGAGCTGTCGTCGGGCGCCATTCGCAACCACGATCCCGACGTGATGCTCAAGGCCTTCGAGATCGCCGGCTATGCCCGCGAGGAGACCGAGGAAAAGTTCAGGGGCATGATCAATGCCTTCCGCCACGGCGCCCCCCCGCATGGCGGCACCGCGCCCGGTATCGACCGCATCGTGATGCTGCTAGCCGGCGAGGAAAACCTGCGCGAAGTCACCATGTTCCCGATGACCCAGTCGGCGCAGGACCTATTGATGAACGCGCCCAGCCCGGCGAACCCCAAGCAGCTCAAGGAGCTGCATCTGCGGGTGGTGTATCCGGAGAAGGCGTAACTTCAATCGTCATGGCCCGCTTCATGCGGGCCATCCAGTTTGGACAAAAACTGGATCACCCGGACAAGCCGGGTGATGAATTGCCGCCTTCGGCGTCAATTCAGCTTTTCGCCAAGGCCCTTGATGCTGTCGGAGATCAGGCTGCTGGTGCGCTTTTCGTCCAGCCGGGCGGTGATCAGCTTCTGCGCGCCCGAGATGGCGGCATCGGCGGCCAGGCTGCGGATCTCGTTCAGCGCCGCGGCTTCGGCCTGGGCGATCTTGTCCCGGGCGGCGGCCTCGCGGCGTGCGATCTGGGTCTTGAGGCTGGCGCGGGATTCTTCCGCAAAGCGCGCGGCTTCCGCCTTGGCATCCGCCACGATGGCCTGGGCTTCGCTTTCGGCGCCGGCGGCGCGCTTCTGATAGTCGGCGAGCAGGGCGGCGGCTTCGATGCGCAGGCGCTTGGCTTCGTCCAGTTCGGCGGCAATCACGGCGGCGCGCTCGTCCAGCATCTTGCCGACCAGGGCCGGCACGCCCTTCCAGACCAGCAGCGCGATGACGAGCAGGAAGCCGAGGATTTCCCAGGTGTGATGATCGTGCAGTATTTCGGCCATGGACTAGTTCCCCACCGCTTTGGCGGCGTCTTCGCTGGAGACCTTGTCGCCGGTCAAACGTTCGACAATGGCGATGGCGGCATCGCGCGCCGCAACCGCGACATTGGCCTTGGCCGTCTCACGGGTGGCGGTGATGCGGGTATCGGCATCGTGCATCGCCTTGGTGGCTTCGGCATCGGCTTCCGCCTTGGCCTTGGCGATTTCCCCGTTCAGCGACTGGCGGGTTTCTTCCGCCAGGGCATTGGCACGGGACCGCGCCGTTGCCAGCGCCGTCTCGTAGCTGGCTTGGGCGCTTTCCGCCTCGGCACGCGCCTTGGCGGCCTCCGCGATGGCGCTGTTGATGGCGCCGCGCCGGTTGGTGATCGCGCCGTTTATGCGCGGCCCGGCGACCCGCCACACGACCGTGAACAGGAACGCGAAGGTTATCGCCAGCCAGAACAACTGGCTGGGGAAGGTCGAAGTATCGAACGGCGGGAAGCCGCCTTCCTTCGGGACTTCCGTCGTCGCGGTATGGGCGGGTTCGGCCACGATATCAGGAGCCGTACAGGATGATCATCGCAATGAGCAGGCCGAACAGGCCAGTCGCTTCGCACAGCGCGAAGCCGAGCAGCAGATTGGTCTGCTGGCTGGCCGCGGCGCCCGGATTGCGCAGCGCGCCCGACAGATAGCTGCCGAACACATTGCCGATGCCGATGCCGGCGCCGACCAGCGCGATGCAGGCAATGCCGGCGCCAATCATTTTTGCAGCTTCAAGTTCCATGTCAGTGTCCTTCTTGGGTTTTAGTGATGATCGTGGAGGTGGAGGGCTTCGTTCAGATAGATGCAGGTGAGGATCGCGAAGACATAGGCCTGCAGGAACGCCACCAGCAGTTCCAGCAACATGATCGCGACGATCAGCAGCATCGGGCCGATCGAAAGCACGGAAAGAATGCCGCCCGCCGCGCCCAGCGAGACCACGAAGCCGGCGAACACCGCCAGCATGGTGTGGCCCGCCAGCATGTTGGCGAAAAGACGGACGGAAAGGCTGATGGGCCGGGTGCAGAACGAGATGAACTCGATCAGCATCAGCAGCGGCAGGATGTAGATCGGCGCCTTGGGCACGAACAAAGTGAGGAAGCGAATGCCGTGCTTGAGGAAGCCGGTGACGATCACGACCAGGATGACCAGGCTTGCCAGGGCCAGCGTCACCGCGATCTGGCTGGTGACGGTGAAGCTGCCGGGAATCATGCCGAAGAAATTGCTGCACAGCACGAAGATGAACAGCGTGAAGACAAAGGGGAAAAACTTCAGGCCTTCATTGCCGGCCGCCGAATGGATGATATTGGCGACGAATTCATAGGAAATTTCCGCCATCGACTGGCTGCGCGTCGGCACCAGCCGGCCCGGCTTGACCGCGAAGGTCAGGAACAGCGCCGAGGCCAGCGCCACGATCACCATCAGCAGCGACTGGTTGGTGAAATAGATGTCATGGCCGCCGATCTGGAAGAGGGGATGCTCAACCAGCGGCTTGATGGCGAACTGCTCCATCGGATTGGTGGCCACGAACTACTTCTCCTCGTCGGTTTTCGCGGCCCCAGCCGCGATCTCGGCGTTTATCTCAGTTGCCGCGCGCATCACGTTGCGGATGCCCGCGGCTGCGCCCAGCATAAAAAACACAATCATGAAGACCGGGCGGGTGGGAAAACCGAAATGGCCGAACAGCCAGTCGATACCCCAACCCAGTCCGCCCCCCACGACCACTGACGCAACCAGTTCGGTTGCGAAGCGGCCCGCGATGCCCATCTGCGTCGGCGGCGGGCGTTTCGCTCCAGCCGCTTGCCGCTTTTGGGCCTCATCCAGACGCCGGCCCAGATCGTTCAGCCTGTCGGGGTCGGGAGCCGTCAAAACCGTCTCCTGGAATGTCCGAAAAAGCGCACAAAAAGGGCCTTCCTCGTGTCGAAGGCGGGCGGACCATAGGGTTGGCCATTTTTGGTGTCAAGAAAGGCAGGTGCCGGCAAGCATCTGATCTAAAAGGGAAAATAGCGGGCGCGGCAAAACGCCAAGCGGTTTTAGGCGCTTGGGCCGGGAATCACTCCGCAGCGATCTTTTCGGCGTCCGCCAGGGAGACAGAAACCAGCTGGCTGACGCCGCGTTCCGACATGGTGACGCCGAACAGCCGGTCCATCCGGCTCATGGTCAGGGCATGGTGGGTAATAACCAGAAAGCGGGTGCCCGACATCTCGGTCATCTGGGTCAGCATCTTGCAGAAACGCTCGACATTGGCGTCGTCCAGCGGTGCGTCGACTTCGTCCAGCACGCAGACCGGGGCCGGGTTCACCAGGAACACCGCGAAGATCAGCGCCATGGCGGTCAGCGCCTGTTCGCCACCCGACAGCAGGGCCAGGCTCTGCAGCCGCTTGCCCGGCGGGCGAGCGAAGATTTCCAGGCCGGCTTCCAGCGGGTCTTCGGATTCAGTGAAGGTCAGCTTGGCTTCGCCGCCTTCGAACAGCTTGGTGAAAAGCTCCTTGAAGTTGGCGTTGACCTTTTCGAAGGAGGCCAGCAGCCGTTCGCGGCCTTCGCGGTTCAGGCTCTGGATGCCGCGGCGCAGCCGGTCGATCGCGCCCACCAGATCGTCGCGATCCGCGATCAGGGTGTTCATGCGCGTTTCTTGTTCAACGGCTTCTTCTTCGGCGCGCAGATTGACGCCGCCCAGCTGCTCGCGTTCCTGCTTCAGGCGCTCGACGCGCTTTTCGGCCTGTTCCAGCGGCGGCAATTCCTCGCCATCCTTGATCTCGGCGCGTTCGGCCAGGTCGGACGGGGTGCATTCCAGTTCGTCATGGATGCGGGTCTTGAGTTCTTCGATCCGCTGCGCCGCGCTTTCCGACAAGGCCTGGGCGCGGGCGCGTTCCTCGCGCGCCGAGGACAGCGCCGCATCGGCAAGCTTGGCGTGCTTGTCGGCGTCGGTCAGGATATTCTCCGCCTGCTGGCGGGCATCGGACGCTTCGGTCCGCGCCGCTTCGGCGGTGGCGATGGCATCTAGCAAGCTGCTGCGCTTTTGCGCGATCTGCTCCGGCAGCTGCTCGGCGGTTGCGAGTTCGCCGCCCAGTTCTTCCTGGCGCCGCGTCAGTTCGGCGACATGGGTGGTGGCGTCGGCCTTGCGCACGTTCCAGCGGCCCTGCTCGTCGTTGATGGCGGACAGGCGGCGGGCGCGGGCTTCACCCTCACGGCGCAGGCTATCCAGCGCGCCACGGCTTTCACCGGCCTGGGTGCGGGCATCGGCGGTGCCGCTGCGGGCTTCGGCAACGCCGGTATTCAGCGCCACGCCGTCGCCCAGTTCTTCCAGGCCGGCGATGGCCTGCTGGCGCGACTCCTGCGCGGCGTCCACCGACTGGGTGAGGCGATGGATTTCCGATTCCAGCGATGCGAGCTGGGAAGCGCGTTCGGCGGCGGCGCGCGCGGCGCGGGCGGCCTGGTCCTGCGAACTGATCAGCGCCTGCTCGGCGCCGCGTTCCTGGGCTTCGGCGGCACGCAGGTCTTCGCGCGCCTTCTGGGCGGCTTCCTTGACGGTAGAATATTCGCCAAAGCGGGCGGCGCGGATTTCGCGGGCCGCATCGGTTTGCGTCTGCAGCGCGGCGAGGCGGTTACGCTGCGCCAGGCGCTGGGCGGCGACGGACGGCGCATCGGCACTGGCGATAAATCCATCCCAGCGCCACAGATCGCCGCGCGCCGACACCAGTCGCTGGCCGGGCTGAAGCTGTTGCTGCAAGGCGGCGCCCTGATCGGGGAATACCAGCCCGGTCATGGACAGGCGGCGATCCAGTGCGGCCGGCGCCGTGACGAATTCGTTCAGCGGCCTGGCGCCGGACGGCAATGGCAGGTTGTGGTCGTACTTGCCCAGATCGCGCCAGTGATGGGGCGAGCTATTATCCAGCGGCGCCTGCAGGTCGTCGCCCAATGCGGCGGCCAGCGCGGCCTCGTAACCCGATTGCACCGTTACCGCATCGACCAGCGGCGGGAACAGGCCTTCGCCTTCGGGATGCAGCAGGTCGCCCAGCGCCTTCACTTCGGCGGACAGGCGCTGCACTTCGCGTTCGGCGGCTTCCAGCGGCTCGCGCGCGCCGGCTTCGGCGGTTTCAGCATCGTGGAACTGGGTGCGCGCCAGCGTAGCGGTGCCGCGGGCGCTTTCGGAGGTGCCGCGGGCGCGTTCGGTTTCTGCTTCCGCCGCATGAACGTCCGGCGCGTCCTTGGCGCGTTCCAGCGCCGCGTCGAGGCGGGCCTGCGCATCCGACAACTGGCTGGTGCTGGAGTCGAGCAGGGCGCCGGCAAGATCGCGGCCGCGCTCCAGGCTGGACTTCCTGGCGTTCCATTCCGCCAGTTCGGCCGTCAGACGTTCCAGAAGTTTTTCGGCTTCGGCCAGGCTCTGCGCCATTTCGCCGGCCAGCGTTTCAGCGGCGGCAAGATCCTCGCCGGCATTTTCACTGGCGGTGTTGAGGGCACGTTCTTCCTCGCCCAGCGTGGCGAGCGCGCTGTTGGCATCGCGTTCCAGTTCCTGCTCGCGCTCGGTGTCGGCTGCGCCCTGGGCAATGAGCTGGCGGATGCGCTGCGTCGCTTCACGGGCGCGCTGTTCTTCGGCATCGAGCTGTTCGCGCTGCGCGATCAGCCGGTGATGGGCGGCGCCCTTTTCCGCTTCCGCCTGGCGCAGCGGCGGCAGGATGGTCGCCGAATCGCTCTGCACGGTCGAGGCCTTGGCGGCGATATCGGTGGCAGCGGCAACCGAAGCGGCGGCGGCAGTCAGTTCTTCAGCCGACACGGCGGCTTTGGCTTCGGCGGCGGTCCAGCGCAGGTAATGGGCAAGGGCTTCGGCCTTGCGGATATGGCCCGACAGGTTGCAATAGCGCGATGCTTGGCGCGCCTGCCGCTTCAGGCTGGCGACCTGGCTTTCGACTTCGCGGATCACATCTTCCAGCCGCGACAGGTTGGTTTCCGCGGCGCGCAAGCGCAGCTCGGCTTCGTGGCGGCGCTGGTGCAGGCCGCCAATGCCGGCGGCTTCTTCCAGGATGGCGCGGCGCGCCAGCGGCTTCTGGGAAATCAGCAGGCCGATCTGGCCCTGGCGCACAAAGGCGGTGGAGCCGGCGCCCGACGAGGCATCGGCGAAGAATATCTGAACATCGCGCTGGCGCACGTCGCGGCCGTTGATGCGATAGACGCTGCCCGCTTCGCGCTCGATGCGGCGCGAGACCTCGATGGTCTCGAAGTCGTTAAAGGCGCCGCCGGCGGTGCGGTCGGAATTGTCGATGAACAGCGTGACTTCCGCGACATTGCGCGCCGGACGGCCGGCGCTGCCGGCGAAGATCACATCGTCCATTTCGCTGCCGCGCACGGAAGAGGGGCGCGTCTCGCCCATCACCCAGCGCATCGCATCGAACAGGTTAGACTTGCCGCAGCCGTTCGGGCCGATCACGGCCGTCAGGCCGGGCTCGACAAAAAGCTCCGTCGGTTCGACGAAGGACTTGAAACCGGAAAGCCTGAGACGTGTGAACTTCAACTTGTATGTCCTTGCGCGTATTGGCCCGCCTTATTTCTGCTTGGCAAGCTCGTCATCCAATAATTTTGCCATCGATTCGTAGGGAATATTGCCCGAACCCTGCGATACGCCGTTCAAGATGAAGGTCGGTGTGCCGGTGATGCCGTAACGCTTCTCGCCGTCCGTGGCGACCTTGTTGATGCGCTCGTCCTCGGCGGTGTTCACCATGCACTGTTCCACCTGCGATTCGCTCATGCCGGCGATCCGGCCCAGAAGGACCAGACCGGCACGAACGCCCTCAGGCGACTGAACCCCAAATTCAACATCCCATTTGGGTTGATTCCGGAACAGCAGGTCAACGAAGGAAAAGTACTTATCCTCAGGCAGGCAGCGGGCGATTTTCTCGGCCGCGCCGTCATCGGCCCGCAGGGGAAAAAGCCGGAAGACGTAGAAAATCTTGCCGGTATCGATGTAATTGGCCTTCAGCCGGCCGAAATTTTGCTCGTTGAAGGCGGCACAGGCCGGGCAGCTATGCGCGGCATATTCGATCAGCACCACCTTGGACTTGGGATTTCCCAGAGTGCGGTCGCTGGGCAGGATCTCATAATCCTGGCCGGCGGTGGTGGGTGTTTCGCTTTCGCCGCAAGCAACCATGCCCACGGCTATCAACGCCATCAGGCCAAGAACAAGGAAAGGGCTCTTCCGCGACACGGGCGACTCTCCACCGGGTTTGCCCCGTGTTTTTGGCAGAGAATAACGGCCGGGTCCACAAAACCGGGCTCCGGCCTAAGATACTGCACAGGCTTTTATTTTCCGGCCAATGCCGCGTCCAGCGCCTTGCTCAACGGGGCATACTCGGCGACGTCCGGCACCAGCTTGCCGTTGATCACCAGGGACGGGGTGGAACTGAGGCCGTACCGGGTCGCGCCATCCTGCGCCACCTTGTTGATAAAGGCGTCCTGTTTGGTGTCGGCGATGCAGGCGTCGAACTGCTTCTCGGTCATGCCGAAGGCCTTGGCCTGTTTCAGCAAGCCGCCACGGACATCGGTGACGCCATACATATCGTCCCATTCCTTCTGGGTGCGGAACAGCCGGTCCATAAAGGGGAAGTATTTCGTGCGCGACTGGCAGCGCGCCAGCTTCTCGGCCGCGCCATCAGCCGCAGCCAGCGGCAGCACGCGGAAGACGTAAAACACCTTGCCGGTGTCGATGTAATTCTTCTTCAGCGGCGGAAAGGTCTCTTCGTTGAAATGGGCGCAATGCGGGCAGCGCGGCGCGGCATATTCGATCAGCACCACCTTGGCCTTGGGATTGCCCATGGTCATGTCCTGGGGGGTGATGGTGTAGTTTGCGCCTTTGATGTCGGCGGCCAGGGCAGGTGTCGCGCCGTCCTTGCTCATGACGTGCCAGGCCAGACCGGCGGCGGCGATCCCAACGATCACGACAGTGGCGATGATGGTTTTGCGCGACACGGTGGTCCTCCAGATTTTTCGCAGTTTTTCGCAGAGATTGGCGCCCAAGGCTAGGACACAGCGCGTTAGGGCGTTGGTGTCCGGCGCTTGGCCAGGGCCTGCAACGCCTTGGCCAGGCCGTCCGGGCCGTGATAGCGGCGGCTGGGGTCGGACGACGGCAGCGGTCCGGCAGGTTTTTGCGGCCTGGGCGCGGGGGGGCGTGGCAGCAGCGCGCCTTGCGAAAATTTCAGCTGCTGCACCGCCGGGCGGCCGAGATAGGCATTGATGCGCTCGCAGAGGGCGCGTTTTTCGTGCCCCAGGAACAGCGCCGCGCCCGGTGCGGCGCGCAGGGTCAGTGTGCCGCCGGAGGGGCCTTCGGTGAATTTCAGCGGCTGCGCAATCCGCGCCACCTCCGGCCCGGCGATCTCGGTCCAGCGCAGCACCAAAGAGGGATCGCGAAAACCCGCGCGGGTAAAAGCGGTAATCGCCGCGCTGCCCGCATCCATGCCGACCACGGCGGCGCGGCCACGGCGTTGCGGGGCTTCTTGTGCGGGCCCTTCTTGTGCGGGCCCTTCTTGTGTGTCTTTGGGCGTTCGGGCCATGGTCGCAGTATGGCGCCGGCTTCCAAAACAAAACAGGGTGATCTGAGCCAGCGCCTGCTTGCCTGGTACGATATTCACCGCCGGGTTCTGCCGTGGCGGGCTCCCAATGGGAAGCGCGCTGATCCCTATCGCATCTGGCTGTCGGAAATCATGCTGCAGCAGACCACGGTGCAGGCGGTCGGCAGCTATTACCGCAAGTTCCTTGCCCTCTGGCCGGATGTGAAGGCACTGGCGGGCGCCAAACAGGATGACGTTTTGGCGGCCTGGGCGGGGCTTGGCTATTATGCCCGCGCCCGCAACCTGCACGCCGCCGCCAAAATAGTGGCGCATGAGATGGGCGGCAAGTTTCCGCTCACCGCTCAAAGCCTGCGGGCGCTGCCCGGGGTTGGCGGCTACACCGCCGGCGCGATCTCCGCCATCGCCTATGACGAGAAACAGGCGGCGATGGACGCCAATGCCGAACGCGTGATCGCGCGGCTCTATGCCGTCGAAACGCCGATGCCCAAGGCGAAGGTCGAACTGCACGCGCTGTGTTCGGCGCTGGTGCCGGAGCGGGCAGGGGATTTCGCGCAAGCCCTGATGGATCTGGGCAGCGCCATCTGCACGTCCAGGCGCCCGGCCTGTCCCAATTGTCCGTGGATGTCCGATTGCAAGGCGCGCAAGCGCGGCATCCAGGAACATCTGCCGGTCAAGGCGCCCAAGATGGTGCGGCCATTGCGGCGTGGCGCGGCTTTCGTGGCGCGGGACAAGAGTGGCGCGGTGCTGCTGGTCAAGCGCCCCGACAAAGGCCTGCTGGCCTCAATGCTGGAACCGCCGCTAGGACCGTGGGAGGAAAACTTTCCCTCAAGCGCCAGGGCGCTGAAGCAGGCGCCGTTCGATGCGACATGGAAAAAGCGTCCCGGCATTGTGCGCCATGGCTTCACCCATTTCGAACTGGAGATCGAGGTCTATATGGCGGACGTCGCCAAACGCCCCAAACTCATCTGTCATTCCCGGCCGAGTGCTGGCGCGAAGCGATCAGCGCGAGGGGAAGGGAATCCAGGCGTTAAACACAGGCCCGGATCGAAAGGCCTGGATTCCATTCCCTCGGCGCACGAAACGCGCACCTCGCCGGGAATGACAAGGTGGGTCAATACAGACGACCTGCGCAAAGTCGCTTTACCGACGGTGATGCGCAAAATCGTCGAGCACGCTTTCGACAACGGTGGGCCGCTCTTCTCTTTAAGAAAGCCCTGAGCGAAGCTGCTGGCGCAGCACGTCGATGGGGGCCATTCCGCCGCCCGGCAATTGAAACTGCCAGAAGGTCCAGCCATTGCAGGCGTCCAGCCCTTGCACATGCGCGCCCATCTGATGGATGGAACCGCTGGCGCCGGCCGTCACCAGCGTGCCGTCGGCGCGCACCTTGGCGGTCTGGTGCTTGCGGGTGCCCTGCAAAACGGTGCCGACCGGCAGCAGCCCGCGCTCGACCACCCAGCCGAAGGGAATGCGCGGTTCGGACCGCTTGGACTTGGTGACTTCGATCACATCGCTGTCGGCGGGGACGACTTCGGCGATCCGCGCCCGCGCCACATCGGCATAGACCTTCTCGCGTTCGATACCAATGAAATGCCGGCCCAGCCGCTTGGCCACCGCACCTGTTGTGCCGGAGCCGAAGAAGGGGTCCAAGATCACATCGCCCGGCTTGGTGCTGGAAACGATCACCCGGTGCAGCAGCGATTCCGGCTTCTGGGTCGAATGGGCCTTCTGGCCGTTAGCGTCCTTAAGGCGTTCATGCCCGGCGCAGATCGGCAGGGTCCAGTCCGAGCGCATCTGCAGCTCGTCATTCATCGCCTTCATCGCTTCGTAATTGAAAGTGTATTGCTGCTTGGGATTCTTGGTCGCCCAGATCAGGGTTTCATGGGCGTTGGTGAAGCGGCGGCCCTTGAAGTTGGGCATGGGATTGGACTTGCGCCACACCACATCGTTCAGAATCCAGAAGCCGAGATCCTGCAGGATCGAGCCGACGCGGAAGATGTTGTGATAGGAGCCGATCACCCAGATCGCGCCATTGTCGCTCAGCACATGGCGGGCGGCGGTCAGCCATTCGCGGGTGAACTTGTCATAGTCGGCAAAGCTGCCGAACTGGTCCCAGTGATCGTCCACCGCGTCCACCTTGGACTGGTCGGGACGGCGCAGTTCGCCGCGCAGCTGCATGTTGTAAGGCGGGTCGGCGAACACCAGATCGGCGCAGCCCGCGGGCAGCGCTTTCATGCGCTCGACGCAGTCGCCCTCGATGATCTGATCCAGTTTCAAAGAACCCATGTGCCCGCCCAAAGTTATCAACAGTGGGATTCACACTGATTCGTTGGGAGTCGCCGGTCAAGAGTCTCAAGGAATCAGAGTGTTATGAATTGAGTCCCCGGATTCATCCCCATACAGGTTAAAACGGCCTCTGTGCACAAGATGCGCCTAAATGCCTGGAGATGCCTAAATGCCATATATTGTTGGATGAATCAGTGCATAGACATAGCTGTAGATGCGTTGCCATTCCCTGACTTTCCGCCCTGCTGCTTACCTCTTGCTTACCCGGAGAAAAAGCTAATATTCTGATTCTGTAGGAAAAAATATGACAAAGCTCACCAAACGGGGTTTGGAATCCTTCCTGGCGGCCCACAAGGACACAGAAGCGGTGGGGTGGGACGATGAGGTGCCGGGGTTCGGGGTACGCGCCAAGCCCTCAGGAGCTGCCTCCTGGATTGTCCAATATCGGAACCAGCACGGCCGCTCCAGGCGCCTGACCATCGGCAAGGTCGGTCGTATGACGCCCGATGAGGCCCGCAAGGAGGCGAAGCAGAAGCTGGCAGCGGTGGACCGGGGCGAGGATCCAGCCGACAAGCGGGCCCGTGACCGTCATGCCCTTACCGTCGGGCAGCTTTGTGATGAGTATCTGGCGGCCTCCAAAGGCCACCTGAAGCCCAGCACGCTCGCGAACGACCGCGGGCGTATTGAAAGCCACGTCCGGCCACTTCTTGGCTCCAAGATTGTCGAGGCCCTTAAACCCTCGGATATTGAGCGGTTCGTCGCCGACGTTATTGCCGGCAAGACAACCGCCAAGCCGCGCGCTGAGAGGAAGCAGACGGCAGGCGCTCTAGCAAGTGGCGGACCGGGCGCCGCGTCCAGGGCTGCGGGCATGTTGCGGACGATCCTCCAGCGCGCTGTGAAGGACGGAATCTTGGTATCGAACCCGGCGCGACAGGTTAAGCGGCCCAAAGAGCAGGCGAGGGAACAGCCGTTCTCTTTTGAGCGTGTGAGCGCTGTCGGAAAGGTAATGCGGGAAATCGAGGCCGCCGAACGGGCGGAATGTGGCGAGCTGCGCCCCAATACGCTGACGGTCCTTCGCGTCGCCCGCTTTCTCCTTCTTTCGGGTTGCCGCAAGTCCGAGGCTTTGACCCTGCAATGGGGCGATGTTGATTTTCAAGGCCGTTGCCTTCGGCTACGAGACACAAAGACTGGCAAGCAGGTACGCCCGATGGGCAGCGCGGCGCTGGGCTTCCTGGTGGCGTTCAAGCCTCGCGAGACGAAGGCAACGGACTATGTTTTCCCTGGTGGTTCGGAGGCAGGCCATTATGTGGCTTTGGCCCGTCCATGGGCGCGGATCGCCAAGAAGGCCGGCGTGGCTGAGATAACGCCACATGGCCTACGTCACTGGTTTGCCAGCGCTGGCGCAGAAATGAATTATTCCGACTTTATCATCGGTGGGTTGCTGGGACATGCGAAGCGCGGCGTCACAGGACGTTATGCCAATACGCCCGATACCGCTTTGACCAACGCGGCAGATAGAATCTCGGATCGCCTAGCGGAAGCACTGGATGGGCGCTCTGCGACGAAGGTCGTCCGCTCGGGCAGAGCAAGTGATGGAGCACAACTTTTCCAAGGTTAGGGTCGACGGTTCGAATCCGTTCGCCTGCTCCAATTCTTTCACAATAAAATCATAGGCTTATGAAGAAGCCACCCCTACGGGGGCGCGGTCATTTATTTGTCGGGTAAGCACTGGGTAAGCAGTTGGCCCAATTTCGCCCCTAATCCAGCCCTGACGGACGCCCGACCCCCGCCGGGGGGTCTTCTTCGACGGGGTGGGGTCCGCATCCACATAGACCCGCCATGTAAATGGGACCGATTTTTAGGCTCGGCCCTGCTGGCTATTAAATACACATGAAATAGTGTATATATTACGCCAGACATCAGGGCGGATCAGGCGATGGCCGAGAATTCAGGGCAGTTCCAGAAGGGCGTGAGCGGCAATCCCGGCGGTAGGCCACGCGAGATCGGCGAGATCCGGGACCTAGCCCGCGCTCACACAGCAGACGCCATCGAGGCCCTGCGCGGCATTGCCGTCGACCTGACGGCCCCGGCATCGGCTCGCGTTGCCGCCAGCGAGGCTTTGCTCAATCGAGCATGGGGCCGACCCAGCTTGGCGATCTCAGCCGAAGGCGAGGCGGAGCCGGTCGAGTTGATTGTTTCTTGGCGCGGGGCGTGAGGCGGTTGAGCTAGCGATTTGCTCGATGCGCTCGGTGATTTTCATTATCTATTTTGCGGCATGCACTGAAGCCCTGCAGCAAGCCCGCAGTACGTCGTAGAACCAGTGAGGCGATTGATCTTGAAGGCGGAGTCCTCATCAGTTCTAGCTACAATGTCATAGCCATAACGACCGCCGAGCAGGAAGCCGCCTATGATGATGGCTGCCGCCAAGATGTATGTTTGTTTCTCAGTCATGCTGCGGCCTCATGGGCTGTGATGTTTCTGACCGTTGAAGCGTAACAGTTTGTGCCGCGAGCGGTAACTACCACAGCCCACAGCCGCAGCAGCCCGCGCTTCCAGTTCAATGCAGCTAGGGGCATGGCTGGCTCCTATGGCGAAGCTAGGTAATTGGTTTCCATTCACTTGCGCGTCGCTGCGCTTCCGCGACTTGCTCACTAGTCATACGGTGGGCAAGGTCATCGCGCTCTTGGCCTGCGTTGTCGAAAGACTGGGATGCAGCTAAATTGAACCAAATGTGTGCCTGTACAAAGTCTTGTGGAACGCCGTGTCCTAAACCAAAAGTCATGCCGAGGCTCATCTGAGCTTCAGGGTCACCCTGTTGAGCTGCCTTGTGGAGCCATTTTGCTGAAACGGAAAAGTCTGCCGGGACGCAACGGCCGTTATAATACCATTCAGCGAGTATTCTTTGTCCACGCGCGATCCCGCGGAGAACTTTTGGACGGATCCATAATATCAGGGCCGATTTATCCTCAGTAGTATCTTTCAACCATAATTGGAGCGCATTCTTTTCTTGAGACACGTCGGTTTGGTCTTCGAACCACAAGCTAAGAGCTTCCTCATCGTTGGTTTCCCAATCCTCTAGTTCTAGATCGTCAAACTTGTTTTTAGTCATCAAAAGATCGAGGCCGGAGAGCAATAACGTTTTGTCGCGTAGAAGCGAGGCGGGTGTTTCCCAATCAGCCATTGCGTCGTTGTTTGCAGCTTTTCCTTCTTCCGTCATGGTAGGTACGCCGCCTCTTTGTGTAACAAACAGCCCCGCGCCCCCACTTAATTGCACTTAAGATCTTTGGGCCGGCCCCCCAAACCCTAGCCTAGATCAGCCCGGCGAGCCATCCAGCCGAGATGCACAGGGCGGGCGAAAGGGCTATGGTGCAGGAAATGGGGATCGCCATGAACCGCGCAATCACAACAGCACTACTCGCCATAACGCTCACGCTGGGATGCGGTGGCGCGGCTGTGGCTCAGACGCCGAAGCCCGCACAGGCTAAGGCGGCTGATCTTCTTAAGGCGGCTAATGCGGCTGTCATACGTGAAGACTGGGCTACAGCTATAAAAATCTGGAAGCCATTAGCGGCGCAGGGTAATCAGTATGCACAGCTTGATCTGGCCTACGCTTACAGAGAAAGTCACGGCGTTCCGCAGGACTATAGAGAATCTATAAGACTAGCCCGTCTGTCTGCTGCACAAGGCAATGCTCATGCGCTCGGCGTCCTTGGAATAGGCTATGAAAAAGGTTTAGGCGTATCGCAGAACTATGTAGTTGCACATATGTGGTTCAATCTCTACGCTGCTGCGCTGGATGAATTTGCGCCTGATCGGAAACGTATAGCCGCCAAGATGACCCCCGCACAAATCGCAGAGGCCCAAGCAATGGCCCGCAAGTGCCAGGCGTCGAACTTCAAGCAGTGTGATTAGGGGATGCAGATGAAGAAGCTATGGATTTCTGCCTCGCTTTCAACGGCTGTTATGTTGGCTGGGTGTGCAAGCGTTTATGATAACGCTGTTGCGGCAAACGTAGCTGCTACAGTTGTAATCAATAATACTTGTAAAAAAGCCGAAATCGATCCTGCTCTTGCAATACTAAGAGGAAAGATTCCGCTTTACGGTAACGATAGAACAGTGGCGATGTTCAATAATGTGACGAAGCCAAATGATGCAGAGCGCCAAGTGCTGGAGGGCATGGTGGACGCCG
>JBEENS010000049.1:0-16179 GCA_041192105.1 Pseudomonadota bacterium
ATCCATAACGCCGCATCTGTCAGCTCCGAATCAGCCGACTGCCTATGAATCACGCGCCGCCATAACTGGGAATCCTCTAATTGAGGACAGGCCCTAGTCTACTCTGACCCCAATTCTTTTTTGTCGCGCTTTAGTCTGTTTGCGCCAGGGCGCACCAATCTCTCCCCTGACAGAGGCCTCGGCTTCAGTTATCTGAACCCATGGACAATCAGCTCCTCTTTGACCTGGCGGTGGCCGCGCTGGCCCATGGCGACCTGGTCGAGGCCGAACGGGGCTTCCTGGAACTGTTGGCGCTCCATCCGGGCAATCCGCAAATCCGCCATCCACTGGGTGTGACCCTCGCCCAGCAGGGCCGTACCGGCGAGGCGCTGGACCTGATCGGCGGCGCGCTGGAGACCAATCCCGACGATCCCGATATTCTGCTGGATTACGGCGTAGTCTTGCGCGAAGCCGGCCGCTTCGACGAGGCGCTGGCGGCCTTCGATCATGCGCTGACGGTCCGGCCGGGCAATACCGAACTGGTGAAACTCAAGGGCGACGCGCTGATGTCGCTGCACCGCTACGACGATGCGATGGCTTGCTATGATCGGGGGCTGAGCTTCACGCCCAACACCGCCATGCTGCTGCACAGCCGCGGCAATGCCTTGCGCGGGCTGGGGCGCCACGAAGAAGCGGTGGCCTGTTTTGATCGCGCCCTGGCGCTGCAGCCTGATTTTACGCCGGCGCTGTATGACCGGGGTACGTCGCTGGCCGTCCGTCACAGGATCGCCGAATGGTTCGCGGGGTTTGACCGCTTCTTCAAGCGATGGAAAGCCGCAGCGACTTGGTCGGCGGTGGGCGATGATCCGCCGCCGCCGCACAAGGCGCAGCATGACCGCGAGCAGGCCGCCTATCTCAAGGAGGCGGGCATTACCGTTACCGGCGCGAAGCCGCATATCGAAGGTGGTGCGCGGCTTTCCGGCCCCGCCATCAATCCGGTCAATGCCGCCGCCGCCGCGCAATCCTGGCGCAGCAACCGCCCCCAGATCGTGGTGATCGACAATCTTCTGACCGACGAGGCGCTGGCCGCCATGCGGCGCTATTGCTGGGGCTCGGCCATGTGGCGTGATGCCTACGACCCCGGCTATATCGGCGCTTTTCCGGAAAGCGGCTTTTCCGCTCCGCTGCTGGCCCAGATCGTGGAGGAATTCCGCACCGTGTTTTCGGATATCTGCGGTGACCATGCGCTGAAATATATCTGGGGCTTCAAGTATGACAGCAGCCTGGAGGGGATCGGCATCCATGCCGACGCGGCGGCGGTGAATGTCAATTTCTGGATCACGCCCGACGACGCCAATCTTGATCCTGAAAGCGGCGGGCTGGTGGTGTGGGACAGGGCGGCGCCGCTGGACTGGGACTTTGCGAAATTCAACCGGGACGAGGACGCCATCCGCGACTTCCTGGCGCAAAGCGGCGCGAAATCACTGACCATCCCCTATCGCGGCAACCGGGCGGTGATTTTCGATTCCGACCTGTTCCACCAGACCGACACGATCCGGTTCAAGCCCGGCTATTGCAACCGCCGCATCAACGTCACGCTGCTCTATGGCGAGCGCGACCCCGGCACGCCGGGCTGAGCGCATGGACCTTCAGGCTCTCTACAATCAGGCGACGACAGCACACTGGCAGGGCGACCTGGCCGGGGCCGAGGACGCATATCTGCGCCTGTTGGCGTTTACACCGAACAACCCCCAGATTCGCCATCCCCTTGGCGTGCTGCGCGCCCAGCAGGGCCGCGTCGACGAAGCACTGGCGCTGCTGGAGGGCGTGGTGGCGCAAAGCACGCTCGATGCCGGCCTGCTCAAGGACTATGCCGTGGTGCTGGCCGGCGCCAGGCGTAATGACGAGGCGCTGGCGGTGTTTGATCGCGCGCTGGCCCTCATGCCCGGCGATCTGGAATTGACCCTGCTTCGTATCGAGGCGCTGCTGCGGCTGAAGCGCCACGCCGAGGCGCTGGCAGCAACCGGTCCTGCGCTGGCTTTGCAACCCCAGGCCATCAACCTGCTGCATCAGCGCGGCCTGGCGCTGGCGGGACTTGGCCGCCATGCTGATGCGGAATCCTGCTTCGCGCGTGTGCTGCAGCTGAAACCGGACTCTGATGCCGCGCTGTATGAACGTGGTACCGCATTGGCGGCACAGCATCGGATCGCTGACTGGTTCGCGTCCTTTCATGCTTTTGCGCAACGTGGCGCCAGCGCCGCGCCGGTCGGCGAAACGCTGCCGCACAAGGCCCGCCATGATGCCGAGCAACAAACCTGGCAGCGGGAGCAGGGCGTATGGTCCCACGCCGGCCTGCAGATCGAAGGCGGCGCGCGGCTGGAAGGGCGTGCGGTCAATCCCGTCAATGCCGAGGACGCGTCGCGGCAGTGGCGCGAAAACAGTCCCAAGGTCGTGGTGATCGACAATCTTCTGACCGATGAAGCGCTGGCCGCCTTGCGCCGCTTCTGCCTGGGTTCGACCGTGTGGCGCACCGGCTATGACAGCGGTTATATCGGGGCCTTTCCCGAGCACGGCTTTTCGGTGCCGCTGCTGGCGCAGATCGCCGAGGAATTCCGCAGCGTTTTTTCCGGGATCTGCGGCGACCTTCCCCTGAAATATGCCTGGGCCTTCAAGTATGACAGCGCCATGGAAGGCGTCCACATCCATGCCGACGATGCGGTGGTGAACGTCAATTTCTGGATCACGCAGGACGAGGCCAATCTCGATCCGCAAAGCGGCGGGCTGCTGGTGTGGGACGTGGCGGCGCCGCGCAACTGGGACTTCACCCAATTCAACCGCGACCAGCCGGCGATACGCGATTTTCTGGCGCGCAACCACGCCAAAGCCCTCACCGTGCCCTATCGCGGCAACCGGGCGGTGATTTTCGATTCCGACCTTCTGCACAAGACCGACAAGATCCGGTTCCAGGAAGGCTATGACAACCGCCGCATCAACGTTACTTTTCTCTATGGCGAGCGCGATACCGAAAAGCTAAGCTGAGACCATGCTGGAATTCGATCAGATCATTGCGCCGCTGAACCGTGAAAAATTTCTCCGCGACCATTGGGGCAAGTCCTTCGCCCGGATGCAGGGCCAGGCCGACCGCTTCGCCGGTCTGTTCAGCTGGGATGAGCTCAACACGGTGCTGGAAACCCACCGGCTGATGCCGCCGCGCTTCAAGCTGTTCAAGGACGGCCAGGCGACCGATCCGATGCGCTATATCACCCCGCCGCACATGGGCACGCCGCGTCTGGATTCGGGCGGGCTGGCGGTCTGCCTCGCCGAAGGCGCTTCGCTGATCCTCAACGATGTGCAGGAAGTCAGTCCCCGACTGCGCGAACTGATGCAGGTGTTCCAGGCCGCGCTCAAGACCGACACCTATGCCAATCTTTATGCCGCCTGGCACAGCCAGAAGGCCTTTGACCTGCACTGGGACCCGCAGGATTCAATCATCCTGCAGATCTCCGGCAAGAAGCGCTGGAAGGTCTACAAGCCCACCCGCCTGTATCCGCTGGAAGACGATCTCGAAAAGCCGGTCCAGCCGACCGGCGATCCGGTGTGGGAAGGGGTGATTAAGGAAGGCGACGCCTTCTATATCCCGCGCGGCTGGTGGCATGTGGTCCACCCGCTCAACGAGCCCAGCCTGCATCTGACGGTGTCCCTGACCCCCCCCAAGGGCATCGATCTTCTGGGATGGGCTGTATCGAAATTGCGCAGCGAGGCACAGGTGCGCGCCGACCTTCCCGCATTGCAGGGCGAGTCGGCGCAGGCCGCCCAGATGAAAATGCTGCGCGGCTTGCTGGACGAGGTGCTGAACGACCGGGCGATGACCGATTTCCTGGGCCAGTGGGACGCCAATATCGGGCACACCCCGCATATCCGCCTGCCGGGTTCACCATACGAGCAGTTCTCGGACATCAGCGATGACAGCCTGGTGCGGCTGGCCACGCTCAATCGCCTGCCGCTGACGCCGTTCGGCGAGAGTTTCGAATTCAAGGCGGTGAACAAGTTGTGGACCGTGCCGCGTGCATTGATTCCCGCGCTTAGCCAGCTGCACAACGCCCGTGCGGTGCGTGTCGCCGAACTGTCCGCCACCCTGGAAAGTGATTCCGCGCGCGCCGACTTGAAAAAGAGTCTGGCTGTTCTGGCGCGCTCAGGTGTGGTGCTGGTGGAAAAGGGCGCATAGCCCGCCGCTATCGCCAACGAGTTCCAAAAGTTCCAATCTGCTCCGCGCCTTTTTGCGGTCCAGCCCGCGCCACAATACGGCCACCGGCGCGACTGTTCATGCCTCACCTTCAACACGCCCAAAGCGAGCGGGCCCCCTTAGGGAGAGACTGGATGAAATCCACGGCAAGCAAGTCAATGATCGCGGTTCTGGCGCTGGGCGTGACGCTTGGGGGATGTGCCACCCGCGAGTCGGTGGAAAATGCACAGAACTCGGCCAACGCCGCCGACCGCCGCGCTGCGAACGCGCAGGGCCGCGCCGATGACGCTTATGGCATCGGCAAGGAAGCGTTGGGCGTGGGCCATGACGCCAAGTCGGCGTCGCTGATTGCCGAGCAGAAGGCCGACCAGGCCAATGCTGATCTGTCGGCTGCCAAGCAGCGCATCGCCGCCCTGGAATGGAAAGTGAAGCCGAACAAGAAAGCGCGCAAGGCCAGGACCGCCCAGGCCCGCACCAACAGCTAGTCCAATAAAAAACCCCGCGACACAAATCGCGGGGTTTTTCTTTTGCGCCGGACCTAGCCGTTCTTCAGCGTCGCCATGTCGATGACGAAGCGGTACTTCACATCGCTTTTCAGCATTCGGGCATAGGCTGTTTCGATATCCTGCATGGCGATCACCTCGATATCCGAGGTGATGCCGTGCTTGGCGCAGAAATCCAGCATCTCCTGGGTCTCGGCAATCCCGCCGATAACCGATCCGGCGATGCTGCGGCGCTTGATGATCAGGTTGAACACGGCGGGCGAGGGATGCGGCGAGGCCGGCACGCCCACCACCACCATGGTGCCGTCACGCTTCAGAAGCGTGGAAAAGGCGTCCAGATTGTGCGATGCCGCCACGGTGTTGAGGATCAGGTCGAAGCTGTTGATGTGCTTTGCCATCTCATCTTCATTCTTCGACACCACGATTTCGTCGGCGCCCAGCGCCTTGGCATCGGCGATCTTGTCGGGCGAGGTGGTGAAGGCCACCGTATGCGCGCCAAGCGCATGGCTGAGTTTCACGCCCATATGGCCCAGCCCGCCTATGCCGACTACGCCGACCTTCTTGCCGGGTCCGGCCTTCCAGTGCTTGAGCGGCGACCAGGTGGTGATGCCTGCGCACAGCAGCGGCGCGGCCGCCGCCAGGTCTTTTTCGGCATGATTGATGGCCAGCACGAAATGCTCTTCGACCGTGATAGCGGCGCTATAGCCGCCATGGGTGTTGGGGCCGCCGCCGACCGGTCCATTATAGGTGCCGGTGAAACCGACCGGCCCGTCGCAATACTGCTCCAGGTCTTCTTCGCAGGAGCCGCAGGTACGGCAACTGTCCACCAAGCAGCCGACACCGACGGTCTGGCCCGGCTTGAATTTTTTCACCTCGGCGCCGACGGCGGTGACCTTGCCGATGATCTCGTGGCCCGGCACGCAGGGATACTGGGTGCCCGGCCATTCGCTGCGCGCGGTGTGCAGGTCGCTGTGGCAGACGCCGCAGAACAGGACCTCGATGGCGACATCCTTGGGGCCAGGCGCGCGGCGCGCGATGGTGGTGGGGGCGAAAGGGGTGGTGGCGGACTGAACGGCGAAGGCCTTGGTCTGCATGACGGCTCCTGGAATGAACTTTGGCAAACAAGAGGGGGCAAACTAGAGGGGTTTCATGCCAATTGTCGCGGCCGGGTTGACGCACCGCAGCATAGAACTTATCACCCCGGCGCCTCCATTCAGGACCTGCTTCATGCGCGTAGACCAGATACCGGTCGGAAAAAATGCCCCTGATGACGTCAATGTCATTATCGAAGTGCCGATCGGCGGCGAGCCGATCAAGTATGAGCTGGACAAGGCCTCCGGAGCGCTGGTGGTGGACCGCTTTCTCTATACGGCGATGCGCTACCCCGGCAATTACGGTTTTATCCCGCATACGCTGTCGGGCGACGGCGATCCGGTCGATGTGCTGATCGCCAATTCCCGCGCCATCGCGCCGGGCGCAGTGATGAGCGTGCGCCCGGTCGGCGTGCTGCTGATGGAAGACAATGCCGGCATGGACGAGAAGATTGTGGCGGTGCCGTCCTCGCACATCACCCAGCGTTTCGACGGCATCACCAGCTACGGCGATCTGCCCGAAATTACGGTCAAGCAGATCGAGCATTTCTTCGCCCACTACAAGGATCTGGAACCCGGAAAATGGGTCAAGATCATCCGCTGGGGCGATGCCGCCGAAGCCAAAAAAATGATTCAGGATGGCGTCGCGCGCGCCAAATCCCAGCTTTAAAATCCCGCCTGGTCAGACGTTTTTGTAACGCGCCGCTGGATGTTTCCAGGACAGGTTCGGGCCCAGCTTCAGCCGTGCAGTTTCGGCATCGGCAAGGTCCTGGATATCGGGCAGGGACGGGATGGTGATGCGCTCGCCCAGGTCGAGGCCCTTCAGCGCGGCGTCCACCAGTTCGTCCACCTCCATGGTGCGTTCGGGCGGCAGGGTGCTGATGTCCTTGCCGGAACGTTCCCAGATTTCGGTGCGGATGATGCCGGGCAGGACGGTCTGGATGGTGACACCGTTGGCGTTCAGCTCGCGCGTCAGGGCGTGGGACAGCGCCAGCAGGAAGGCCTTGGAGCCGCTATAGACGCCGTTGAACCGTTCCGGGTTGAGCGCCACCGCAGAGGCCATGTTCACAATGGTACCCGACTTGCGCGCCGTGAAGGCGCGGCCCGCCGCCAGCGCCAGCCGCGTCGCCGCCGTCACGTTCAGCGCCACCAGTCTTTCGATGGTCTCCACTTTGGTGTGAAGGTGGGGTTCGACGGTGGCGATGCCGGCATTGTTGAGAAAGAAGGTGAGAGCGCCGTCGCTCTCCAGCTTCTGCTCCACCCGCGCGACATCGGCGCTTTGCGTCAGGTCCGCGACCAGCACTTCGGATTGCGCGCCGCCGCTGCGAAGCTCAGCCGCCAGCGCTTCCAGCCGCGCCTTGTCGCGCGCCACCAGCACAATGTCATAGCCGCGCCGCGCCAGGCGCTGGGCATAGGATTTCCCGATTCCGGTGGAAGCCCCGGTGATAAGGGCTTTGGGCCTGGTCATGTTGCATCCCCGTGCGAATGGCGGCGTCAGAAGTAATGCTATTGCCGCGCTTTTCAAGCCGCTGCGGGCGTGCCAGATTTGCCGCCGCTACGGACAGGGAAACGCGCCATGAAACGGATTTTGGGAATTGCCGTCACGATGCTCGTTCTTGCGCCATCCGCCGTGCTGGCCGCGCCGCATGGCAAGCCGGGCCTGTGGAACATCACCACCACCATGCAGATGGCGATGCCGCAACTGCCGCCGGAAGCGATGGCGATGATGAAATCGCGCGGCATGAAGCTGCCCGGCATGGGCGGCGAGCCCGTGAAGACGCAGATCTGCATGACGAAGGAAGAGATCGATAAAGATGCGATATCGCGGATGCAGGCGCAGAACCAGATGAACTGCACGCCGCGCATCCTGAAGCAGAGCGCCAATTCGGTCGAAAGTGAGATCGTGTGCCGCGGCGCCATGGAAGGCACGGGCCGCTCCCAGGTGAGTTGGCGCGGCAACGATCACTATGAAGGGTCATACAACTTCAAGGGGGCGATGCGCGGCCAGCCGCACCAGATGAGCACGCATTATACCGGCGACTGGGTGAAGGCCGATTGCGGCACGGTGAAACCGTTCAAGTTCCCGGCCAAGCCGCATTGACCGACGAAGTCGCAGCCCTGTCGGCGCTGATCCGATCGGCGCGCCGTACCGTGATATTCACGGGGGCGGGCATGTCCACCGAGTCCGGCATTCCCGATTTTCGTTCGCCCGGCGGCATCTGGACCAAGATGATGCCGGTGGAATTTCAGGACTATGTCCGTGATCCGCAGGCCCGCCGCGTCTCCTGGCAGCGGCGTTTCGAAATGGAAGACACCTGGAACGCGGTGCAGCCCAATGACGGCCACCGGGCCGTGGCCGAACTGGTGGGGCAGGGTAGGGTCAGCCATGTCATCACCCAGAATATCGACGCCCTGCATCAGGCTGCCCTCGAACAAATTGGTGTTGTGCCGGACGGCCAGGTGATCGAGCTGCACGGCAATACCCGCTATGCCAAATGCCTGGACTGCGGCATGCGGGTCGAAATCCCTGAAATCCGCGCCCATTTCGACCTTCATGGCGAGGCGCCTGATTGCGCTGGGTGCGGCGGGATCGTGAAGACCGCCACCATCTCCTTTGGCCAGCCCATGCCGCAGGATGAAATGCTGCGGGCGGAGGCGGCGACCCTGTCCTGCGACCTGATGCTGGTGATGGGGTCGCCGCTGGCGGTCTATCCGGCGGCGGACTTTCCTCTGATGACCAAGCGGGGCGGGGCCAAGCTGGCGATCCTGAACCGGGACGAAACCCCGCAGGACCGTTTTGCCGATCTGGTCCTGAATGCCGGAATTGGCCCTACAATGCGCGCGGTTGTTGACGCTTTATAAGCGGGTTGCCCGTACCTATATCATCGCTAGACTGCACCCAACCCCCGAATCCCGGAGACTGCCCTTGCGCCGCGCCGACGAGAATGACGAAAAAGAAGACGAGAAGTCCAAGGCCCCGGAGCCGCAATCCAGCGAGATTGCCAAGGCGCTCTACAAGTCGCGCACCATCCTGGTGTTCGGCGAAGTGGACATGAAGATGGCCGAGCGGGTTACCGCCCAGCTTCTGGCCTATGCCGAAAGCGAAGGCGACATTCGCGTCATCGTCAATTCGCCGGGCGGCCATGTGGAGTCGGGCGACACCATCCACGACATGATCCGCTTTGTCGGCAACAAGGTGAAGATGATCGGCACCGGCTGGGTCGCCAGCGCCGGCGCGCACATCTTCCTGGGCGCGAAAAAGGAAAACCGTTTCTGTCTGCCCTTCACCCGCTTCCTGCTGCACCAGCCCCTGGGCGGTGTGCGCGGCCAGGCCAGCGACATCACCATTGAGGCGGAAGAAATCCTCAAGATGCGGGCCCGCCTGATCAAGGAAATTTCCGACGAGACCGGCCAGACCTACGAAAAGGTCGTGGCCGATACCGAGCGCAATTTCTGGATGGGCGCGGAAGACGCGGTCAAGTACGGCCTCGCCGCCAAGGTCATCAGCAGCGCCAGCGAAGTGTAACCGGTGGCGGCAGCCTCTCCCTGGTGGCGCGGCGCAGCTGTCTATCAGGTCTATGTCCGCAGCTTCTGCGACGGCAATGGTGACGGGCAGGGCGATTTCGCCGGCCTGACGGGCAAGCTCGATTACATCAAGTCGCTGGGCGTGGATGCGATATGGCTGTCGCCCATCCATCCGTCGCCCAATCGCGACTGGGGCTATGACGTTTGCGACTATGACGGCGTGCATCCCGATTACGGCAGTCTGCAGGATTTCGCCGCGCTGGTGGACGGCGCACATGCCCGCGGCCTGAAAGTCATTCTCGACGAAGTGCTGGCGCATACTTCCGACGAACATGCCTGGTTCGCCGCCAGCCGCGACGGCGATGCGCAAAAGCGCGACTGGTATGTCTGGGCCGATTCGAAAGACGATGGCACGGTGCCCAACAACTGGCTGTCGGTGTTCGGCGGGCCGGCCTGGTCGTACCAGCCGGCGCGGCGCCAGTATTACCATCACAAATTCCTGCGCCAGCAGCCCAAGCTGAACTGGACGAACCCGCAGGCGCGCGAAGCCGCGCTGAACGTGCTGGATCTTTGGCTCAAGCGCGGCGTCGACGGCTACCGGCTGGATGTCGCCAACGCCTTCCTGCATGACACCCAGCTTCGCGACAATCCGGCCATCCCGTCGGCGCTGCGCGGTGCACCGGAATGGTCGGCGGCGGCCAATATGCAAAGCCATCTGAACGACTCCAACCGGGAGGAAAATCGCGCCGTGCTGGATGTGATCCGCCGCCGGGTGGACGCATTCGATGACCGTTTTGTGTTCGGCGAATTCTCCGAAGAGTTCGAACGTTCCGGCTGTTATCTGCCGCCGGAAACCGGGCTTCACGCCGGCTACAATTTCGCGCTGCTGCTGGCGGGCGACGCGCGTGCCATTCGTGCCCATCTGGAGACCCTGGCGCAATTTCCCGATCACTGGCCCTGCATCGCTTTTTCGAACCACGACGTGATCCGCACCGCCTCCCGCTTTGGTCCGGGATCGGCCAGGGCGATGCTGGCGCTGCTTTGCGCCCTGCGTGGCACGGTGCTGCTGTATCAGGGCGAGGAACTGGGCCTGCCGGAAGTCGACCTGCGGCGCGACCAGCTGAAAGACCCGGTCGGCGATCTCTATTACCCGCTGTTCAAGGGGCGCGATGGCTGCCGCACGCCGATGCCGTGGGACGCCGCGGCGCCGCATCTGGGTTTCACCAGCGGCACGCCTTGGCTGCCGCCGGGCGAGGAGCATGCGGCGCTGGCGGTCTCGGCACAGGAAGGCGACCCGGATTCCGCATTGGCCTTCACGCGCAAATTGCTGTCGGCGCGCAACGCCCATCCGGCACTGCGCACCGGGACGCTCACCTTGCTGCCGGGAGAGGTGCTGGCCTTTGTCCGCGAGACGGCGGACGAAAAAATCGTCTGCGTCTTCAACCTGGGTGACGACGGGATGCGGTTCGATCTGCCGGGTCCGGCCACGGCGCTGGATCTGGGGACGGGCGAGGCGAGGCTGGTCAGCGCGGCGCTAGCCCTTGGTCCCGGCGGTGCCTGGTTCGGCAAGATCTGAGTCTCCTCATGCTTCGACAGGCTCAGCATGAGGAAATCCTCACCCTGAGCCTGTCGAAGGGTGAGGGATCGTCTCCAGCGCCTTCAACGCCGCCTCGACCGGCAGCAGGACACAGGCATGCCGGCCGGGATGGCCGGACACGCCGTCGAAAACCCCATACGCCGGGAAAGGCGGCGGCCCGCCCGCCAGCATGGTCCTGAGGTCCGCGCCCAGCCGGGTCAGGCCGGCATGGTCCTGTCCGGGGGCCGCGCCCGCCAGCAGCGCCGCCGAAGCCTGGGTTAGAACACAGGCCTGGGTCTGGTGGGCCAGCGCCGTGATCCGCCCGCTGTCCAGCGTCAGCTCGACCGTCACCCGGTCGCCGCAGGCGGGGTTGTGTGCCGTGCCGGTGGTATCGGCTGCTGCAAGGCGTCCGCTGCCGGTGGCGTCAGCCGCCAGCCGGAGGATATCGCGGCGATAAAGAGGATCGTCGGTCATGGAAAGGCTTCACACCTCACATCAAGGCCAAAGACAAAGCCTTTGGAAACGTGCAGCTTTTGCGAACTTTGTGGCCTTGGGTGTTGCCAGCGCCAACTAGGCGGAGCCGGCCGCGCGCGGCAGATGCATCCGTGCCCGTAGGCCGCCGCCGGGACGGCTCTCCAGACTCACCGCACCGCCATGGCCTTCGGCAATCGCCTTGACCAGGGTCAGGCCCAGGCCCGTGCCGCCTGTGGCTTCGTTGCGCGAGCTTTCCAGCCGCACGAAAGGCTCGAACACACGCTGGCGATCGGTCTCGGGGATGCCGGGACCTTCATCCTCGACCACCACGTCATAGCCGTCGCCCGTGCTGGCGATTCGCACATCGGCCTTGTGGCCATAGGCGACCGCATTCTCCACCAGGTTGCGGACGGCCCGCTTGATCTCGTTGGGACGGCAGGAGATGGGCGCGGGGGAATGATTGGCCCAGCTGACCGGCTCGCCGATTTCGTCCAAGTCGGTGCAGAGGCTTTCGACCAGCGCCGACAGGTCCACACTGCGCCGCTGTTCGCCGCTGGCGCCCTTTGCCGCCGCCAGCACCTGCTCGGTCAGGGCCTGCAATTCATCGAGATTGCGCAGCAGTCCGCCGCGCAGTTCGGAATCCTCGACAAATTCCAGATTGATACGCATGGCGGTGAGGGGGGTGCGCAGGTCATGGCCCACCGCCGACAACAGGTGGCGCTGGCTTTCCAGGGTCTTGGTAACCTTCGCCGCCATGGCGTTGAAGGCGATGGCGGCGTTGCGCACGTCATCGGGCCCCTGTTCGGCGACATGGGGCGTGGCCGAACCGGCTGCCACGGCGGCGGCGGCGCGGGTGAGTTCGGACAGCGGCCGCACCACGCGCCGCGCCATGAAGGCAGCGCCCGCCGAGGCCAGCAGACCCGCAACGGCGGCGGCGACCATGATCTCGACCGGCCAGACCGGCGTCGGCCGGACCAGAACACTGCTCAACGTGGTGTGCGCATCGATGGGAACGATGGTCTGGATCAAGTCTGTGTCGGTCCCGCGCGCGCGGATGGGGCGCAATTCTTCCGGGATATTGGTGAGCGGCTGGTGCAAGTGGACAGCGATGGCGTTCTTGCGCGGATGGTTTTGCGGCAAGGCATCCGCCAGACGCTTGGCCAGCGCGGCTTCCTCAGCCGTCATCGGGCTGGCGGTGTAGCCTTTGGCTTCGCGGAAACGCCATTCCAGCCTGCTCATATTCTGCATCACCACCAGGCGCGATTTCTGGGAAAACTGGCGGACGGTAGCGGCGACCGAGGCCGTGCGGTCGATCATGCGCTCGGTGTTGAAATTGCGGGTCTGCGCTTCGCTGTTTTTGTAGAAATAGATCGCGACGCCGATATTGGAGATCGCCACGGCGGCGGCGGTCACCAGGATCAACTGCACCACCAGGGTGCGCGGCCAGAATCGGAATCGCATGTTCAGCCTTTGCTTTTTCGGTCGCTCGCTAGGCGACTGATCGTTTGGTCGCTGCCGCGACTAAGCCATTTCAGGGTCCATCGCGAAGATGTACCCGCCTCCCCAGACGGTCTTAATATAGCGCGGATTCTTGGGGTCCGGCTCGATTTTCTTGCGCAGCCGGCTGACATGGTTATCGATCGAGCGGTCGAACAGGTCGGCGTCGCGCCCCTTGGTCAGGTCCAGAAGCTGGTTGCGGGTGAGCGCGATCTTGGGCCGTTCCAGCAGCGCCGAAAGCAAGCGGAATTCGCCGCTCGACAAGGGTAGGGCCACGCCATCGGGGCCGATCAATTCACGCTGGCCGGTGTCGAGCATCCATTCGCCAAAGCGCACGCGTTCGGCGCCCGGCGGCTTCTGGCGCGGCGGTAGGGCCTGGGTCCGGCGCAGCACCGCCGCCACCCGGGCGATCAACTCACGGGGCGAGAAGGGCTTGGCGATATAATCGTCGGCGCCCATCTCAAGTCCGATGATGCGGTCCACTTCCTCGCCGCGCGCCGTCAGCAGGATGACGGGAATCTGGGTGGTCTCGCAGATCGAGCGGCACAGGCTCAGCCCATCCTCGCCGGGCATCATGATGTCCAGCACCACCAGGTCTATGGCGGCACCCTTCATCACCTTGCGGGCGCTGGCGGCATCCTGGGCCGTGGTGGCGCGATAGCTGTGTTCGCGCAGATAGCGCGCCAGCGGTTCGCGGATATCGCGCGCATCCTCCACCAGCAGGATATGCGGCTTGGCTTCTTCTTTGATCATGAGGCGCAATTTTGACGTCACGCCGGTCCCCCACGCAAACAGGGATTTGTCGCAAACCCTGTCTAATGCGGCAGTTTCGCTCCTTTGCACTAAAATAGAAACGGCTAGATCACCACAAGGACGAAGAGCAGCAGAATGACCACCACGCCCGCCAGTCCGGCGATCCAGACGGCGGGGGCGCGATTGGGCGCTGGATCGGCCTTGGGCATTTGCCGGCGCGTGGACGGACGGAACATGGCGGTTTCCTGAGCGGGGCGGGCATATTGGCCCAGTGGAACCGCCAGTTCACCCGGAAAATTCGTCCGTACCCCCCTCTTTCGGTGGGGGGCGCAATAAGGCAAGATTGTGGCGAAACCTGCAGGCAAATGCAGGGGGGGGCATGGAGGATGCGGAAGGCCGGACCGTAACGGGTCAGGTCAAGTGGTTTGACGCCCATAAAGGCTATGGCTTCATCACGCCGTCCGGCTCGGACAGCGAGGGTGACATCCTGCTGCATCAGACCTGTGTCCGTCAGTCGGGCTTCAAGCAGGCTTTCGAGGGCGCGTCGGTGGTGTGCGAGGCGGTGAAAGGCCCGCGCGGCATGCAGGCCAGCCGGATCCTGTCGCTGGACAATTCCACTGCCCAGGTCATGCCCACGCTCGGCGAGCGCGGTCCGCGCTATGTTGCCGAGCCGCGCGGTCCGGCCTTTGAAGGCACCGTGAAGTGGTTCAACCGCGCCAAGGGCTATGGCTTTGTCAGCCGCGGCCCCGGCACCGCCGATATTTTCGTCCATATGGAAACCTTGCGCCGCTGCAATGTCAGCGAGCTGCAGGAAGGCCAGAAGGTCGAGGTGCGGGTGGGGGATGGCCCGAAAGGTGAACTCGTCGCCGATATCGTGGTGATGGCCTCCTGACCTGCGAATTGATTTTACGCGGGCGGCTGCGATAGTCACCGCCATGCGAACCCTGCTTTGCCTTTTCTTGCTGACGCTGTACGCCGCCCCGGCCATGGCGCAAAAATGCCCCGCGCCCAAAACACTGACCTTCCAGGTGGAAAAACAGATCCGCCGCGACACGCTTGGCTTCACCCAGGGGCTGGAAATGGACAGCGGTACGCTGCTGGAAGGCACCGGCAATATGTTCGGCGACACAAGGATCAACCGCATCAATCTGGCCACCGGCAAGGTCACGCAGCTGATGAGTGCCGGCAAACGCTATTTCGGCGAAGGCGTCACCGTCTTTGGCGACCGCATCTACCAGATGAGCTGGCGCGAAGGTCAGGTCTTTGTCTTCGACCGCCAGCTGCGTCCGTTGGGGCAATTTCCCAATCCGCGCGACGGCTGGGGCCTTACCAATGATGGCACACGGCTGATCGCCAGCGACGGTTCCAGCCGGCTGTTCTTCCTGTCGCCGCAGGATTTCAGCACGCTGGGATCGGTGCGCGTCACCCGCAACGGCCGCTATGTCGATAATCTCAACGAGCTGGAATATGTCGGCGGCGCGGTGTGGGCCAATCTGTTCGAGGACTGGGATGTGGTGCGGATCAATCCGGCCACCGGCTGCGTCGAGGCCAGTGCCGACCTGCGTCCGCTGCGCTCCCGGATGAGCACCGCCGAGCGGAAATACATCGATTCCGACGCCAATTTCGTCCCCAACGGAATCGCCCATGATGCGGCGACCGGCCAGTTCATCCTGACCGGAAAAAACTGGCCAACCCTTTTTTTCGGACGGTTTTCCGAGGTTAATTGACGCCTTTGTCCCTAGCGTGTAATTCCTGACGGGCTGATCGGAGCGTAGCTCAGCCTGGTAGAGCATTAGCTTTGGGAGCTAAGGGCCGTTGGTTCGAATCCAGCCGCTCCGACCAATTAAATCAAACACTTAGACGATATTTTCTAGACCGAATTGGCCCAGCCGTACCTTATGGGTACGGCTGGGGTACGGAACTGCCGTTTTGGCACTTGGCTCTGTATTTTGATTTGCGGCCTGTACTCGCGCGAGCTTCGCGAATACCCCCCTGAATCGAAATCCGCTCTGGCGATGTTGCGCGGCCCATGTTGAGCGGTAGGGCCTCAAGCGCCGCCGTCATGGCCCGATGGGCGCGGAAGGCACCTACAATCCGCTAACCCAACGCCAGCCGCGTCATAGGCCGTTTCTTCGGATTGGTGCCGCCTAAGACGGGCGAAAAGCTGACCGGCCCTTGCCATGCTTAGTGCGGCTTCTTTGTCGACGACTGCAGTCCGGCAAAAGTCCACCAACAGTGGCCTGCCGGATATTTTCAACCAGCGTGGCTAAGACTGCTGCATGGCTGGCGCCTCAGCTAGATGAAGCGGCGGCTGCGCCCAGAGCGGTAACGGACTTTGCGCTAGCCTCTGCAAGGGCTGCCGCAGCTCTGGGCCGGAGCGTGATAGGCGATATTAGATAGATGCTTTCGTGCTTGGCGCAAAAATAGGCGGGCAGGTCACTGGCGCAGGCGCGCATTCTCCCGCTCCAGCTCTTTCATCCGACGCGCCTGGTCCATCTTCAGACCGCCAAACTCCTTGCGCCAGCGGTAATAGGTCTG
>JBEENS010000050.1:0-15393 GCA_041192105.1 Pseudomonadota bacterium
CGTTGGGGGCATAGCGCTCCATGAAACGCTCGCCTTCCGAATTGGTCAGATAGCCGCCTTCGCCGCGCACGCCCTCGGTGATCAGGACGCCGGCGCCGAAAATGCCGGTGGGGTGAAACTGCACGAACTCCATGTCCTGCAGCGGCAGGCCGGCGCGCAGCACCATTGCATTGCCGTCGCCGGTCTGGGTGTGGGCGCCGGTGCAGCTGGCATAGGCGCGGCCATAACCGCCGGTGGCCAGGATGACCTTGTGGGCGCGGAAACGGTGGATGGTGCCGTCATCCAGATTCCACGCCATCACGCCGCGGCAGGCGCCGTCTTCCATGATCAGGTCGAGGGCGAAATACTCGATGAAGAAATTGACTTCATGCTTGACGCACTGGCCGTACAGCGTGTGCAGCATGGCATGGCCGGTGCGGTCGGCGGCGGCGCAGGTACGCTGGACGATGCCCTTGCCGTAATTGCTGGTCATGCCGCCAAAGGCGCGCTGGTAGATCTTGCCTTCCTCGGTGCGGCTGAAGGGCATTCCGAAATGCTCCAGCTCGTACACCGCCTCCGGCGCATTGCGGCAGAGATATTCGATGGAGTCCTGGTCGCCCAGCCAGTCCGAACCCTTGACGGTGTCATACATGTGCCAGCGCCAGTCATCTTCGCCCATGTTGCCCAGTGACGCCGCAACGCCGCCCTGCGCCGCCACGGTATGGCTGCGGGTGGGAAACACCTTAGTGATACAAGCGGTCTTGAGGCCGCGTGAGGCACATTCCAGCGTGGCACGCAAGCCCGCGCCCCCGGCGCCGACAACGACGACATCGAACGTGTGATCAACGATATTATAGGCGGGCATGAAGACGTCCTAGAAAACGGAAATGCGCAACAGCGCGATGAGACAGGCCGAGCCGGTGGCGATGACGAACAGGCGCACCAGCAGGAAGAGGAAGATCTTCATGCCGGTCGAATGAACATAGTCGTCAATCACCACCTGCACGCCCAGCGCCGCGTGATAGAGCGAGATGATGACGAATGCCGCCATCAGGATCGCGTTCACCGGATGGGCGAAGAATTGCAGCGGGGCGGAGGTGCTGGTGCCCGACAGCCCGATCGCGACATAGGCAAACCAGAGCGACAGCGGGACCAGGGCGGCGGCGGTGATCCGTTCGCGCCAGAAATGGCCGGTGCCCGAATGGGACGCGCCCAGGCCCTTCACGCGATGCAGCGGCGTTTGCAGCGACCTCATTGCAGATATCCCCCGTGACCGGTCCAGACAATGGCGAAGATCGCGATGGCCGACGCGAAGGAGAGGGCGAAGATGATGACGCTGTTGCGCTCCGCCAGTTTCTTGTCGAAGCCGTAGCCCAGGTCCCAGGCGAGGTGCCGCAGGCCGTTGAAAAAATGATAGGCCAGCGACCAGGTGGCGCCGAACAGCACCAGCATGCCCAGCGGCGACGACGCCAGCGCCATGAAGGTCTGGTAGCCGCCGTCCAGCCCGTTGGAGATGGCGACCAGCCACCAGGCCAGGATCACCGCGCCGCCCGTCAGCGCCATGCCCGTGGCACGATGCAGGATGGAGGTCATCATCGTGACCGGCCAGCGATAGATGGTGAGATGGGGAGAAAGCGGGCGGCTGGCCGCGACCGGTTGCTGCGGGATGTCCGCCATAAAAGCCTTCCAAAACGAGCAAAAACGAACCGGGCCGGAGTTTAGGGGTGGGCCACCGCTAGTCAACCGCGCCCGCCGCACACCCGCTATCGCATTCGGCCGCAGCTTGCGGCAAATTCCTTCCGACGGGGGACAATGCACGAATTATCGCTTTGGGGGTTGCGGCTGGCCATGCCGGTGGATGGCGTGCGGGCCTGTGCGCTGGGGGTGGGCATCCTCAGCCTGATGTTCCTGGGGGTCGCCTTCTGGAACGGCTTTCCGGTCATCTTTTACGACACCGGCGCCTATGTGCTGGAGGGGCTGGGCCATGTCTTTCTGGTCGAGCGTTCGCCCGTCTATGCCGACTTGCTGTTTGTCACGGGCGGCGCTTTCAGCCTGTGGCCGATCGTCGGCGTGCAGGCGCTGCTGACCAGCTACATCATCCTGGAAACCGCGCGCGCCGAAGTGACGGGACTGACCTTGGGAGGTCTTGTCGTCGTCGGCGCCACGCTGACGGTCCTTACCGGGATCGGATGGTATGCCGGACAGGTCGAACCGGACTGTTTCACGCCGCTGGTGATCCTGGGTTGCTGGCTGCTGTTGTTCCGCGCCGACCGGATCGGGAAGGTCCGCACCCGCTGGGTGGCCGGCATCACCGGCCTGGCGGTGGCCTGTCATCCTTCGCATCTGGGATTGATCTCCGGCATCCTGATCTGCGCCGCGCTGCTGAAATGGGCGGCGCATCATTATCCCGCTTTGCCTGTCCCGCGCTTCAAGCACGGCCTGATTGGGCTGGTCATGGCACTGGCCTTGATCGTGGCGGGCAATTTCGTCCTGACCGGCAATCTCTTCATCAGCAAGTCGGGCTCGGTCTTCGTCTTTGCCCGGCTGGTGCAGGACGGCATCGTCAAGCGGCTGATGGACGAAACCTGCCCACCCAATGGCAATGCGACCTACAAACTCTGCGGCTACAAGGCCAAGCTGAACATGCGCGCCGATGCCTGGCTGTGGGGTTCCAGCAGCAGCTTCCGCGAACTTGGCGGCTTTACCGGCCAGCAGCAGCTGGAAGAAGACCGCCGCATCATCCTCGACAGCCTGCAGCGCTACCCCTTCATGCATCTGCGCGCCGCCATCTTTGACTCGGTGCTGCAATTCCTGATGTTCCGGACCGGTGACGGCATCGAGCCGCAGAACTGGGTGCTGGAGGCGGGCTTTCGGCGGATCATTCCCGATCAGGTGAGCGACTATCTGGGCGCCCGCCAGCAGCAGGGCCTGCTGCGGTTCAAGATCCTGAACCTGATCCATGTCCCGGCGGGGGCGATGTCGCTGCTGGGACTGCTGCTGCTGATCCAGCATGCGGGCGCGCGGCGCAATTGGCGCAGCGGCGCCTTCCCGGCTGTGGTGTTGCTGGGGCTGGTTGGCAACGCCGTTATCTGCGGCACCTTCTCCAACCCCCATGACCGCTACCAGTCCCGGGTGATCTGGCTGCCCACCCTGGTGCTGCTGCTGGCGGTGGCCCGAGACCGGCGAGCGTTGCAACCCGTGCCGGAATCCGGCACTTAACCTTCATGGCCAAGCCTGTCCTGATCGCGCCCTCCATCCTGTCCGCAGACTTCTCCAAGCTTGGCGCGGAGATCGCCGCCATCGAGGCGGCGGGGGCCGACTGGATCCATGTCGATGTGATGGACGGCCATTTCGTGCCCAATATCACCATCGGTCCGGCAGTGGTGAAGGCGCTGCGCGCCCATGCCACCAGGCCGTTCGACGTCCATCTGATGATCTCGCCGGTCGACCCCTATATCGAGGCCTTTGCGCAGGCGGGCGCCGACGTGCTGACGGTGCATCCGGAAAGCGGCCCGCACGTCCATCGCACGCTTCAGCATATCCGCAAGCTGGGCAAGAAAGCCGGCGTGGTCCTCAATCCCGGCACGCCCATCGACGCGCTCGACAATCTGATGGACCTGGTGGACCTGATCCTGATCATGAGCGTCAATCCGGGCTTCGGTGGCCAGAGCTTTCTCGAAAGCCAGCTGGACAAGATCGCCGCAGCGAGAAAGCGCATCGACGCCACCGGACGGGACATCGCGCTGGAAGTCGATGGCGGCATCACGCCGGCAACGGCGAAACGCGCCGTTGCCGCGGGCGCCACCGTGCTGGTCGCGGGCACCGCCGTGTTTCAGGGCGGACCGCCCTGCTACGCCGACAACATCAAAGCCTTGAGAGTTTAGCCGTGCAGGCGCAGCAGCTTCTGCCGCTCCTGCCAGAACTGACAAGGGCCGGCATTCGCCGCGTCCTGGCCCCGTTCCATGTCTGGTGGCGGCGCGGCTGGATCTATCGCCGTTTCCTCAAGGGCCCGTTGGCCGATCACATCGTGTTCCATCCCTGGGATGCGCTGCCACGCCGCCTGGAAGAGGCCGACAGCCTGCTCAGGGGACGCTTTCGTTTTCACGGTCAGACCGTAGACGTGCCCGACGGGGTTTCGGTCTATGATCTGACGCCGCCCAATGCCGCCTGGCATGAGGCGCTGCACAGCTTCGCCTGGCTTCCGGCGCTGTCCACCGCCGGCGGCGATGCGTCGCGGCGGCTGGCCACCAACCTGATCGGCCAATGGGTCAAGCGCTACAGCAAGTATTCCGAGCCGGTCTGGGCGCCCCACATCATGGCGCGGCGGCTGGCGCATATCTTCAGCCATGGCCGGCTGGTGATCCTGAATTCCGAGATGATGTGGCGTTCGCGCCTGTTCGTGTCCTTGCGCGAGCAATGCCGGATGCTGGAACGCATTTCGGCCGAAGCGCCTGACGGTCTGCCGCGTCTGGAAGCTGCCGCGGTGCTGGCGCTGTCGGGCCTGTGCCTGGACGACAGCCGCAAGCGGCTGGAAACCGGCATGGCGCGGCTGGAAGCGGAGATCGAGCGCCAGATATTGCCCGATGGCGGCCATGTCAGCCGCTCGCCCGAGGCGCTGCTGTCCGCCTACCGCCATGTGATCATGGTGATGGAGGCGCTGAGCGCGGTGGGCCAGGAGCCGCCCCATGCCCTGCGCAACGCCCATGACCGGATCGCACCCATGCTGCGCTTCTTCCGCCATGCCGATGGCGCACTGGCTTTGTTCAATGGCGGCGCGGAAGGCGATCCGCGCATGATCGCGGGCCTGCTGGCGCGCGACGATATTCGCGGCCAGCCTTTTCATCACGCGCGGCACAGCGCCTATCAACGTCTGGCCGCCGGCCGCACGCTCTGTCTGCTGGATTGCGGCAAGACGCCGCCAGGCGCCTTCGCAATCGGCGCGCATGCCGGGGCAGGGGCGTTCGAACTCTCGTCTGGCAATGACCGCATCGTGGTCAATTGCGGCGCCGGGGGGCTGACCCATCAGGCCTGGAACGCGGCGCTGCGCGCCACTGCGGCCCATTCCACCCTGACCCTGTCCGATACTTCCAGCGCCCATATCCTTCCTGCCGGGATCGCGCGCGACCTGCTGGGTCCACGCCTGATGGACGGCCCCAGGGAGCCCGTGGCGCGCCGGGTCGAAACGGCGCAGGGCTGGACGGCCGAGGCGATGCATGACGCCTATGCCCTGATGTTTGGTGTCCGCCATGAGCGCCAGATCACCATGTCGCCCCAGGGCCTGATGGTGACGGGCCGCGACCGGCTGGTGCCGGTGAACGAGCGTGCGGCGGCGGGACGCAATTTCGCGGTGCGATTTCACATTCATCCCGATGTGCGGGTATCGCGGCTGGACGGCGGCGGCATCCTCCTCAAGCTGCCGGGCGGCGAGGGCTGGCGGTTCCGTGCCGGTGGCGGGGCGCTGGACGTTGAGGAAAGCGTCTATCTGGGCGGGCCGGTGGTGCGCCGGGCCGAGCAGCTGGTGGTCAGCGGCACAATGAAGGATTCACCTGCTGAAATCGCATGGGTGTTCGAGCAGATTGTCGCGTAGTGTCAGGGTTGTTTGACCGTGCACCGCCATGGCAAAATAGCCGCAAATCACCTGTGTCCAGGAGTTGCCCGTAAATGGTCGAGATCATGCTGCCCAAGGCCAGCCGGGTAAAAAAGGGCAAGGTGTGGCCCGCCGACAAGGCAGCGAACGGCAAGAAGCCCAAGCGCACCAAGGAATTCAAAGTCTATCGCTACGATCCCGATGGCGTCGGCAATCCCACCCTCGACACCTATACGGTCGACCTGGATAGCTGTGGGCCGATGGTCCTCGACGCGCTGATCAAGATCAAGAACGAGATCGACCCGACCCTGGCCTTCCGCCGTTCCTGCCGCGAGGGCGTGTGCGGTTCCTGCGCCATGAACATCGCGGGCGGCAATACGCTGGCCTGCACCAAGGCGATCAATGATGTCTCGGGCGCTGTGGCGGTGTATCCCTTGCCGCATATGCCGGTGGTCAAGGACCTGGTGCCGGACCTGACCAATTTCTACGCCCAGTATTCTTCCATCCAGCCTTTCCTGCAGACCAAGACGGCGGAGCCGGAAAAGGAATGGAAGCAGACTCCGGAAGACCGCGCCAAGCTGGACGGGCTTTACGAGTGCATCCTCTGCGCCTGCTGCTCGACCTCATGCCCCAGCTATTGGTGGAATTCGGAACGCTATCTGGGCCCGGCGGCCTTGCTGCAATCCTATCGCTGGCTGGCCGACAGCCGCGACGAGCAGGTCGGCGAGCGCCTGGACAATCTGGAAGACCCCTTCCGGCTCTATCGCTGCCACACCATCATGAACTGCACCAACACCTGCCCGAAGGGATTGAACCCAGCCCAGGCCATCGGCGAGATCAAGCAGATGATGGTCAAGCGGAAGGCTTAGCCGATTGCCCTCATGCTTCGACAAGCTCAGCATGAGGATTTCTTAGTTCCTCACCCAGAGCTTGTCGAAGGGTGAGGCCACACGGAAACGTTGAAGACATGTTCCCCGAGCGACTGGCAAAAGGTTATCGGACGTTTCTCGGCAGCCGTTTTGCTTCCGAGCGCGCCCGCTATCAGGAACTGGCCGGGCTGGGGCAGAAACCCAGCATCATGGTGATGGGCTGTGTCGACAGCCGGGTGTCGCCGGAAGTGATCTTTGACGCCGCGCCGGGCGAAATCCTTGTGGCGCGCAATGTCGCCAACCTGGTGCCGCGCTACGAGCCGGGCGGCGGCCAGCATGGCGCCAGCGCGGCGCTGGAATTCGCAGTGCGGGCGCTCAAGGTGGCGCACATTGTGGTGCTGGGGCACGCATTCTGCGGCGGCATCAAGGCCTTTGTCAGCGACGACGCGCCTCTGACCGAAAGCGACTTCATCGGCAAATGGATGAGCCAGATCGCCCCGGCTGCCGAAGCCATCGGGCCGCAGGGCGATGAGGGCGAGGAGAGCTATCTGCGCAAGCTGGAATTCGCCTCGGTCGAGCTCAGCCTCAGGAACTTGATGACCTTCCCCTTCGTGAAATCGGCGGTGGAGAAGGGCGAGCTGGCGCTGCACGGCGCCTATTTCGGCGTCGCCTCGGGACGGCTGCTGGTGCGCAATGAGAAGACCGGGGCTTTTGAACCGGTGGGTGATTAGGCCGAGCGGGCCTGGAGGCGGTGCCAGAGAAGGGCGCCGGCCAGGTTGGCCAGCCAGCCATGCGGGTTGGCACCGACAACTTTGACCACCATCTGCACCAGCTTCTGGATGTGCTTGCGGTGGTAGACCGTCATGCTGGCATTGGCCGACAGCCGCGAATATTTCTTGCGCTTATAAGGTGTTATCGCCTCTTTCTCAGGCGGGACATTCGCGCAGTAATAGGCATAGGCGAGTTCGTCATCATCTCTTTCGCGCACCCGTCCCACCGCGATCATCAGCCGTTTCCAGAAGCCGATATCAGGCTCGGTCTGGGCGTTGAGCGTGTCGTAGAACAGCTTGTAGTGGCGGTACTCGTCGGCGGCGATGCGGCCGGCGATCTCTTTCAAAACCGGCTCCTCGGTGGCGTCCCGGATGGCCGAGTAATAGGAGGAGGTGCCGCTTTCTACCACGCATCGGGCGATCATCTCGCCCCGGCGTGAGCCGCGCACCGAGCCGGCTTCCGCAACCGCGAAATGGTTCGGGGTATAGCCCTTGCGGAAGCGGATAAAAGCTTCCTCCAGCTTGAAATCCGGATCGGCCAACTCGGCCCAGCGGCCCAGAGCGCGGCCGTGCTGGCTTTCCTCCTGGCCCCATTGCTCGATGGAAGCGAGGGTGGCGGCGCTGGAATCGGCGAAGATGCGCTTGAGATAGACCACGTAATCGGGCGCGTTGTATTCGACCAGAGCGGCCGCCTTGATGGCAGCCAGCAGGGCCGGTTCGACCTGTTGCGGGTCGAACAGCGACCAATGGACATCGTCCATCGTCCAGCCCTGTTTGTAGACGGTTGTAACCGTCATGATTGCCGCTCCAGCTTTTCGGGACGCTTGTATAGCAAAACAGGTCCCTCCCGCCAAAGGGGCGAGGGTCTCTGGTTAATCAGCCTACGGTCTAAAAGGCGGCGCGGACCAGTTTGAGGTCATCCACCATTTGGCCGGCCGCCTGGCGGTCCTTGTCCGTTTTGGCGGCAATCTCGTCGTCCTGGGCGTCAAGAATGCGCTGGTCCAGCACGGCCAGGTCCAGTTCGGTCATGGGGATGGCTTCCTCGGCCAGGACCGTGATCTTGGCCGGGCCGATCTCGGCAAAGCCGCCGCGGATGAAATAGCGGTCGTCCTTGCCGTCGGTCTGCACATCGATCATGCCGGCGCGCAGGGTGGAGACGAGGGGGGCATGGCCCGCCATCACGCCCATATAGCCCTCGGTGCCTGGCACCGTGACCATGTCGGCTTCCGTCGACAGCAGCAGCCGCTCCGGCGAAACCAGGTCGAAGGCGATCTTGACGGCCACGGCTTAGGCGGCCTTCGAGGTTTCGGACGCCATCTTTGCCGCCTTGGCCACGGCTTCCTCGATCGGGCCGACCATGTAGAAGGCCTGCTCGGGCAGGTGGTCATACTCGCCGTCCACAATCGCCTTGAAGCTGCGAATGGTGTCGGCCAGTTCGACGAACTTGCCCGGCGTGTTGGTGAACTGCTCGGCCACGAAGAAGGGCTGGCTGAAGAAGCGGCTGATCTTGCGGGCGCGCGCCACGGTCAGCTTGTCGTCTTCCGACAGTTCGTCCATGCCCAGAATGGCGATGATGTCCTTCAGCGCCTTGTAAGACTGCAGCACTTCCTGGACGCGGCGGGCGACGGTGTAATGCTCTTCACCGATCACCTGGGGGTCGAGAATGCGCGAGGTGGAGTCCAGCGGGTCGATTGCCGGGAAAATCGCCTGGGCGGCGATGTCACGCGACAACACGGTGGTGGCGTCCAAGTGCGCGAAGGAGGCGGCGGGCGCCGGGTCGGTCAAATCGTCGGCCGGCACGTAAATCGCCTGCACCGAAGTGATCGAACCCTTGTTGGTCGAGGTGATGCGTTCCTGCAGGTTGCCCATCTCGGTCGCCAGGGTCGGCTGATAGCCCACCGCGCTCGGGATGCGGCCCAGCAGCGCCGACACTTCCGAGCCGGCCTGGGTGAAGCGGAAAATGTTGTCGATGAATAGCAGCACGTCCTTGCCTTCGACATCGCGGAAATATTCGGCGACGGAAAGGCCGGTCAGGGCGACGCGGGCGCGGGCGCCCGGCGGCTCGTTCATCTGGCCATAGACCAGGGCGCACTTGGAGCCTTCGGTCGAGCCGTTCTTCTTGGGGTCCACATTGACGTTGGACTCGATCATCTCGTGATAGAGGTCGTTGCCTTCGCGGGTACGTTCGCCCACGCCGGCCAGAACCGAGTAACCGCCATACGCCTTGGCGATGTTGTTGATCAGTTCCTGCATGGTCACGGTCTTGCCGACGCCGGCGCCGCCGAACAGGCCGATCTTGCCGCCCTTGGTGTAGGGGCAGAGCAGGTCGATGACCTTGATGCCGGTGACCAGAATTTCCGTGGCGCCTGCCTGCTCGGCGAAGGTCGGGGCTTCCCGATGGATGGAGGACATGTGGGTCTGGGCGATGGGGCCGGCTTCGTCGATTGGCTCGCCGATCACGTTCATGATGCGGCCCAGGGTGGCGGGACCGACCGGCACGCGGATGGGTGTGCCGGTGTCGATGACTTCCTGGCCGCGGGTCAGGCCCTCGGTGGTGTCCATGGCGATGGCGCGCACGGCGTTTTCGCCCAGATGCTGGGCAACTTCGAACACCAGACGGACTTCCTTGCCGGTCTTGGCGTCGATGTTCTTGGTTTCGAGCGCGTTCAAGATCGCTGGCAGTTCGCCATTCTCGAAGGCGACGTCGACGACGGCGCCGATCACCTGGAGGAGTTTGCCCTTGGCTTTGGAAGAGGGGGCATTGGTCTTGGTGCTCATGGTCTGTCTTCTTTCTCTTAAACGGCGGAGGCGCCGGAGATGATTTCAATCAGCTCCTTGGTGATTTGCGCCTGACGGGTACGGTTCATCTGGATGGTGAGGGCTTTGATCATGTCGCCGGCATTGCGGGTGGCGTTGTCCATCGCCGTCATCTGGGCGGCGAAGAATCCGGCCTGGTTCTCCAGCATCGCGGTCAGAATCTGGACGGAGATGTTCTGCGGCAGCAGGGCTTCGAGGATCGTGTCTTCGTCGGGTTCGTAATCGTAGAACGGCGCGGGACCGCTGCCGGCTTCCACCTGCGCCGGGATCAGCTGGCGCACGGTCGGGGTCTGGGTGACCACCGACTTGAAGGAGGAATAGACAAGCGTGACGACATCGAATTCGCCGGCGGTATAGGCTTCCAGCACGCGGCTCGCGATCGGCTTGACCAGCGCCAGGCCCGGCGCCTTGAGGCCGACTTCATAGCTTTCGATAGTGTGCTTGCTGTAGTTGCGCTTGAGCTGGTCGCGCGCCTTGCGGCCGATAGTGATGATCTTGACGTCTTTGCCGTCGGCGAGCAGTGCCGCGATCTTTTCGCGCGCGGCGCGGACGATGCCGGAGTTGAAGCCGCCGGCCAGGCCGCGATCCGAGGTCGCGACGATGACCAGGTGACGCTTGTCGCTGCCGGTGCCCGCCAGCAGCAGGGGGGCGGAGGGGCCCGACACACCGGCGGCCAGGTTGGCGATCACATTCGCCATGCCGCGGGCATAGGGCCGCGCCGCTTCGGCGGCCAGCTGGGCGCGGCGTAGCTTCGCCGCCGCCACCATCTGTAGCGCCTTGGTGATCTTCTGCGTGGACTTCACGCTTCCGATCCGTGTGCGCATTTCCTTTACGGATGCCATTGGGCGCCCAACTTCCTTTTAAAAAAAAGTTCCTTTAGGCGAAGGTCTTGGAGACTTCGGCCAGTGCGTCCTTCAGCATCTTTTCCAGATCAGGCGTCAGCGCCTTTTCCTTGGCTATGCCTTCCAGGAACTGCGGATAGCCGGACTTCAGCTTGGACAGCAGCGCGGACTGGAACGCACCGACGCGGGCGGTGGGGAAGGGATCAAGATAGCCGCGGGTGCCGGCGTAAATCACCGCCACCTGCTCTTCGACCGCGAAGGGCTTGTACTGGGGCTGCTTGAGCAGCTCGGTCAGGCGCTCGCCGCGCGCCAGCATCTTCTGGGTCGAGGCGTCGAGGTCGGAACCGAATTTGGCGAAGGCCGCCATTTCGCGATACTGCGCCAGTTCGCCCTTGATCGGGCCGGCGACGGTCTTCATCGCCTTGATCTGGGCCGATGAGCCCACGCGCGACACCGAGATGCCGACGTTCACGGCAGGGCGAATGCCCTGATAGAACAGGTCGGTCTCGAGGAATATCTGGCCGTCGGTGATCGAGATCACGTTGGTCGGGATATAGGCTGAGACGTCGTTGGCCTGGGTTTCGATGATGGGCAGGGCGGTCAGCGAACCGCTGCCATTGTCTTCGTTGAGCTTGGCGGCGCGCTCGAGCAGGCGGCTGTGCAGGTAGAAGACGTCACCCGGATAGGCTTCGCGGCCCGGCGGGCGGCGCAGCAGCAGCGACATCTGGCGATAGGCGACGGCCTGCTTGGACAGATCGTCATAGATGATCAGCGCGTGCATGCCATTGTCGCGGAACCATTCGCCCATGGCGCAGCCCGAGAACGGCGCCAGGAATTGCAGCGGCGCGGGTTCCGACGCGGTGGCGGCGACGACGATGGTGTATTCCAGCGCGCCGGCATCGGCGAGGGTCTTGACGATCTGCGCCACGGTCGAACGCTTCTGGCCGATGGCGACATAGATGCAATAGAGCTTGGCCTTCTCGTCCGTGCCGGCGTTGACCGCCTTCTGGTTGATGATGGCGTCGATGGCGACGGCGGTCTTGCCGGTCTGGCGGTCGCCGATGATCAGCTCGCGCTGGCCGCGGCCGATCGGGATCAGGGTGTCGATGGCCTTGAGGCCGGTCTGGACCGGTTCATGCACCGACTTGCGCGGAATGATGCCCGGGGCCTTGACGTCGACGCGGCGGCGCTCGGCGGCGCCCTTGATTTCGCCCTTGCCGTCGATGGGATTGCCAAGCGGGTCAACGACGCGGCCCAGCAGGGCCTTGCCGACCGGCACTTCCACGATGGCGCCGGTCCGCTTGACGGTGTCGCCTTCCTTGATGGTGCTGTCGTTGCCGAAAATCACGCAGCCGACATTGTCGGTTTCCAGGTTCAGGGCCATGCCCTTGATGCCGCCCGGGAACTCGACCATCTCGCCGGCCTGGACGTTGTCAAGACCGTGCACGCGGGCGATGCCATCGCCGACGCTCAGCACTTCGCCGACTTCGCTGACTTGCGCCTCGGCCCCGAAATTCTCGATCTCGCGCTTCAGGATGGCGGAGATTTCAGCGGGTTGAATGTCCATTTTAGTGTCCTTTCATGGCCGCACGCAGGCCATCGAGCTTGGTGCGAAGCGAAGAATCGATCATGCGCGAGCCGACCTTGACGACGAGGCCGCCGAGCAAAGAGGGATCGATTTTGGTCTGAAGGCGCGGTTCCTTGCCCAGACGGGACTTGAGCATCGCCTTGAGTTCGGTGATTTCGGCATCGTTGAGCGCGCGGGCGGCGGTGACTTCCGCTTCGGTTTCGCCGCGCGACTTGGCCACTTGGCTTTCATAGGCCTTGATGACGCCGGTGAGGATAAACAGGCGGCGCTTTTGCGCCAGCAGCAGCACAAATTTGGTGGTCAGTTCATTGGCGCCCATCTTGCCCAGAATGGCCTTCAGGGCCTTGGCGTGATCCTGGGCGCTGAACACCGGCGACTTCACCAGACGGGCCAGATCGGGGCTGGTTTCCAGGGCCTTGCGCAGGCTGGCCAGATCGGCGCTGACCGCGTCCAGAGACTTCTGATCCTGGGCCAGCTCGAACAGGGCATTGGCGTAACGCCCTGCCAGTCCGCCTTCCGCCGTTTCGTTCGCCACATTCATCCTTCGCGGCTGGGACGCATTGATGCGTCGGTCTGCCGTCGCTTGTTGTATTAAGCTATTGAATTAGCTGTATTTTTATGCTGTCCCGCGAGTCACCTCACGTGAAGCGGTGCCAGTTAGCATGGGGGATGACGGCGGCGCAATATTGCGCGCATGGCCATGCTGTCGCGGGGTTTCAGGTGATTTTCTGGAAGAAGCGGGGCAGGCGCAAAAGTCCCGGCCAGCTGGCCGGTCCGCGCATGTTGAGGAAGTCGAAGGAGCCGACCACGAATTCGGCCCGGCCGATCAGGTTGGCCACTGGAACCAGCCCCACGCCGCCATCTTCGACCGCGACGCGGCTGTCCAGCGAGTTGTCCCGGTTGTCGCCCATCACGAACAGTTGGCCCGCAGGCACGGTGACGACGGGGGTATCGTCCACCACGCCATCCCAGTGCCGTTTGAAAATGGGGTGACGCACGCCATTGGGCAGAATTTCGACAAACTGCCGGATCGCGGTTTTATCGCCGCGTTGATTTTGCGCTTCGCCGGTGCCGGTACCGCGCAGTTCCAGTGTCCGGCCATTGATGACCAGGCGGCCCTGCCGCATCTGCACCTGGTCGCCGGGCAGGCCAATGACCCGCTTCACCAAAACCGTGCGCGGGGTCTCGGGATGCCGGAAGATCACGACATCGCCCTGCTGGGGATTGCGGCCCAGAAGCCGTGCCCCCGGCGCGCCCCAGGACATCGGCAGCGATGCGGTACTGTAGCCATAGGGGAATTTGCTGGCGATCATCGCGTCGCCTATGCGCAAGGTCGGCTCCATCGAGCCGGACGGAATATAGAAGGGCTGGGCGATGGCGGTGGTGGCGCCGAAGGCCAGCACCAGGATGGCCGCTGGTTCAGCCAGCCATTTGAGGATTTTGCGGACAGGATGAGTCATGCGGTCATTCTGGGCCGAAAGCAGGGCCTTTCAATCCCTTTTCGTGTTAATCCTTGACGGTCCCAACCCGAGCCGCCAAAAGCCCGTATCAAGCGGCCCATGGGGGCCGCTTGATTTTTTTAATGGCCTACCGCTTCGCACCTTGAGGCCCAATGATCGAACTCAGCCAGGAATTCGGCTTTGACGCGGCCCATTATCTGGGCAATGGCGCGGCGGAAAACCGCCGGCTGCACGGCCATTCCTTTTATGCCGAAGTGACCCTGCGCGGCGAAGCCAATCCGGCCACCGGTTTCCTGCGCGATCTCGGGGATGTGGATGCGGCACTGAAGGCGATCCGCGCGACGCTGGATCACCGCCTGCTCAACGACATTGAAGAGCTGGGCATCCCGACTTTGGAAAATCTGGCCAAGTATATTTATGTGCGCGCCAAGGCGGCGTTGCCGGAAGTGGTGCGGGTGAAGCTGCGCCGTCCTTCTTACAGCCAGACTTGCGTGTACGAGGGCTAGTGCGATGGCAAAAAAACTCACCCAGCTCGGCCGTCAAGTGCAGCAGCCCGCATCGCCCGACAAGGCAGTGCTGGAAGCCGTCGCCAATCCCCATGCCGATACCGATTACCTGATCCGCTTCACCGCGCCGGAATTCACCACCCTGTGCCCGATCACCGGCCAGCCGGACTTTGCGCATTTCGTTATCGACTATGTGCCGGGCACGAAAATCGTCGAATCCAAATCGCTCAAGCTGTTCCTGACCGCGTTCCGCAACGCTTCCGGTTTTCACGAAGACTGTTCGCTCAAAATCGGCAAGCGCATTGCCGCCACCATCAAGCCCAAATTCATCCGGGTCGCGGGCTACTGGTATCCGCGCGGCGGCATGCCGATCGACGTGTTCTGGCAGACCGGCAAGCCGCCGGCAGGGTTGTGGCTGCCGGACCAGGGCGTGCCGGCCTATCGCGGCCGCGGGTGAGGGCCGCACCCGCCGTGGTATAGTCTCGGCTCTCCAATGGTGGCTCGCGTCGGATCCCTCGCGACGGCCAGCCGCGAACCCCGCCAGGCCCGGAAGGGAGCAACGGTAGCGGCCACGCCGGGTGCCGGGGGTATTCTGGCGCGGGCCGCCGCCTACCCAGAGCGCCTCGCCCGATGAGCTACCTCGTCCTCGCCCGCAAGTGGCGCCCGCGCACGTTCGACCAGCTCGTCGGCCAGGACCACGTCCGCCGCGCGCTCACCAACGCGCTCGACTCCGGCCGCATCCACCACGCCTTCCTGTTCACGGGAACGCGCGGCGTGGGCAAGACCACGATCGCGCGTATCTTCGCCAAGTCGCTCAACTGCGAGACGGGCGTGTCGTCGACGCCTTGCGGAAAATGCCCGTCCTGCACCGATATCGACGCCGGACGCTTCGTCGACCTGCTGGAAGTCGACGCCGCCTCGCGCACCAAGGTGGACGATACGCGCGACCTGCTCGACAACGTGCAGTACCTGCCC
>JBEENS010000051.1:0-15272 GCA_041192105.1 Pseudomonadota bacterium
TCAGGAAGCCCGCACCAGCGGCTGCGCGGTGATCATCAATCCGGCGGGCTATGGCCATACCTCCATCGCCATTCTGGACACCATCCAGGCGCTGAAAATTCCGGTGATCGAAGTTCATCTTTCCAATATTCACAAGCGCGAGCCCTATCGCCACAATTCCTATGTCTCCAAGGGAGCCACCGGCATTATCATGGGGCTGGGCGCGCAGGGCTATCTGCGCGCCGTCGACGCGGTGGCTGAAATTCTCAAGGTGTCGAAATGAGCACGAAGAAAAAGAAGCCCGCCGCCAAGTCCGCGCCCCAGCCTACGGCCAAATCATCGGGCAAGCCCGGCGTCGATGCCGGCGCCGTGCGCGAGCTGGCCAAGCTGCTGAAGGAAACCGGCCTTACCGAAATCGAGATCGAGCATAACGGCGCGCGCATCCGCGTCAGCCGTGCCAGCGGCGCCAGCGCCAGCGCCACCACCATGGCGGCTGCACCCGCCGCAGCCGCGCCTGCCGCTGCCGCGCCGGCACCCTCCGGCCCGCCGGTGGGCGCTGTCCCCTCGCCCATGGTCGGCACCGTCTATCTGTCGCCCGAACCCGGCAAGCCACCCTTCGTCGCGGTCGGCAAGACGGTGAAAGAAGGCGACACGCTGTTCATCATCGAAGCAATGAAGACCATGAACGCCATCACCGCGCCCAAGGGTGGCACCGTCAGGGAAATCAGCGTCGGCGACGGCACGCCTGTCGAGTTCGGCCAGACCCTCGCCGTCGTCGTCTGATGTTCGAGAAAGTCCTCATCGCCAATCGCGGCGAAATCGCCCTTCGCGTCATCCGCGCCTGCAAGGAGATGGGCATCTCCACCGTGGCGATCCACTCCACGGCGGATTCCGACGCCATGCATGTGCGCCTGGCTGATGAGAGCGTCTGTGTCGGACCGCCTGCCGCCGCCCAGTCCTATCTCAACATTCCCGCCATCATCGCCGCCTGCGAGATCACCGGCGCCGAGGCCATCCATCCCGGCTATGGCTTCCTGTCGGAAAATGCCAAATTCGCCGACATCATCAAGGAACACGGACTGACCTTCATCGGTCCCACGCCCGATCATATCCGCATGATGGGCGACAAGATCACCGCCAAGCAGACGGTGAGGGATCTGGGCATTCCCACCGTGCCGGGCTCAGACGGCGAAGTCAGCGACGCCGATGCCGCCCGGACGGCGGAAGAAATCGGCTATCCGGTCCTGATCAAGGCCACGGCGGGCGGCGGCGGACGCGGCATGAAGGTCGCCAAGAATGCCGGCGAACTGTCCTTTGCCCTCTCCCAGGCCCGCACCGAAGCCAAGGCCGCCTTCGGCAACGACACCGTCTATATGGAGAAATACCTCCAGCGCCCGCGCCATATCGAAATCCAGATCCTGGCCGACTCCCATGGCCATGTCGTGCATCTGGGCGAGCGTGATTGTTCCCTGCAACGCCGCCACCAGAAAGTCTGGGAGGAAGCGGGCAGCCCGGCGCTAAATGCGCAGGAGCGCGACGAGATCGGCGGCGTTGTCACAAAGGCGCTCACCAAGCTGGGCTATCTGGGCGCCGGCACCATCGAATTCCTCTATGAAGACGGCCGTTTCTATTTCATCGAGATGAACACCCGCCTGCAGGTCGAGCATCCGGTCAGCGAGGCCATCACCGGCATCGATATCGTGCGCGAGCAGATTCGCATCGCCGCCGGCGCGCCGCTGGGCTTCACCCAGAAGGACATTGTCTTCGAAGGCCATGCCATCGAGTGCCGCATCAATGCGGAAAACGCCTTCACCTTCCGGCCCTCGCCCGGCACCATCACCCAGTTCCACACACCGGGCGGATTGGGGGTACGGTTCGATTCCGCGATCTATGCCGGCTATCGCATCCCGCCCTATTACGACAGCCTGGTCGGCAAGCTGATCGTGCATGCGCGCAATCGCAATGAATGTTTGCTACGGCTGCGCCGCGCGCTGGACGAGCTGGTGGTGGGCGGGATCGAGACCACCATTCCGCTGTTCCAGAAGCTGGTGCGCGAGCCGGACATCATCAACGGCGACTATTCCATCCACTGGCTGGAGAAGTATCTCGCCAAGCTGGGACACTAGCGTCCCCATGACGCTGCTGCCCTTCGCGGCTGAAGCTCCCATCGACCACCGCATCCTGGCCGCCCAGAATGACGATCTGTCGGGCGACGCCTTGCTGCGCGAAATCGCGGCCGCGACCCTCTATGTGCCCAGCCGGGATGACGTGCGCGAGGACGGCAGCCGCTTCCAGCCCGTTCTGGTCGAGCAAGCGGGTGATACCTATGTCACGGTGTATACAGCGCGATCGCGCGTGCCCGCCGACACGGCGCCTCACCTGTTGCAGACAGCCGGCTCCCATTTCTTCCTGCGCCTGCCACCGGGCTATGGCGTTATCGTCAATCCGGGTTATACGGCGCAGATACTGATCCCGCCCCATGGCGTGGCCGCCTTCCAGCAGGACCTGCGCAGAACGCCATAGCCGCAGCCCCCCTTCCCCGCTAGAGTTCCCTCACAAACAACAAACGGAGGGAGTCAGTATGGGTTTTCTGGACAAATACGCATCCCAGATTTTGGGCATCACCCGCATCATGGCAGGCCTGTTGTTCATGGCGCATGGCACCACCAAACACCTGAATTTTCCACCGAGCGAAATGCATCCCCCGCTCGCTTCGCTGGGTGGCGCTGCCGGCGTCATCGAAATTATTGCCGGCGCACTGATCGTTATTGGCTTCTATAGCCGCCCCGCCGCCTTCATCGCCTCCGGCACCATGGCCTGTGCCTATTTCATCGCCCATGCGCCGCAGAACTTCTTCCCGGTCCTCAACCGGGGTGACGCGGCCATCCTGTTCTGCTTCCTGTTCCTCTATATCGCCGCGGCCGGTCCCGGCGCCTTCTCGATCAACAAGAAGTAGCAGATCGCGAGCGCCGCATTTCGCGGCGCGACCATCAGGATCCGACAGCTCTATTCCCCCTCACGGCGAAGCCGTTAGAGGGGGAGGGTGTCGTAGCGAAATGTCGGCGCAGCCGACCTGAGCTGCGACAGATTGGGGTAAACAAATATCGCGCAGGATAGCGTGTCACGCTATCCTGCGCGGATGCATGGCCCCCGGCTCACGCCTGATATCCTGCTGCGCGCCTATGCCGAGGGCCTGTTCCCCATGGCGGAGCGGCGCGGCGATCCCATGCTGTACTGGGTGTCGCCGGACAAGCGCGGCATCCTTCCGCTGGATGCATTCCATGTGCCGCAGCGCCTGGCCCGCACCGTGCGCGCCCGCCGCTTCACTGTCACCGCCGACCATGCCTTCGCTGATGTGATGCGGGCCTGTGCTGCGCCCGGTCCCGGACGGGACGAGAGCTGGATCAATGACGAGATCCTGCGCCTCTACACCGCGCTGCATGCCGGCGGCCACGCCCACTCGATCGAATGCTGGCAGGATGATCTGCTGGTAGGTGGGCTTTACGGGGTGCGGCTGGGCGGGGCCTTTTTCGGGGAGAGCATGTTCTCTTGCGCGCGCGATGCCAGCAAGGTCGCGCTGGTGCATCTGGTGGACGCGCTGAAGCGCGGCGGTTTTGTCCTGCTGGACACCCAGTTCATCACCGCGCATCTGACGCAGTTTGGCGCGGCGGAAATCCCGCGCGCGCAGTATCTGGTTTTGTTGAATCAGGCGCTCAGCCGCGAAGCGATCTGGCCTTTATTCTGACTATTGGCTAGCTCCTTCGGGCAGCACCTGGATCTGTTCCTTGTCGGAGGAATCCGGCGCCTGAACCTTGACCGGAACGGTCGACTTGTTGGCGGCGAGTTTGGCCGCATTGTTGTTGCAGCCCAGCACCCACACGTCATAGAGCGGATGCTCCACGGCGTTGAGGCCCGGGCTGGAGCCGTACATCCAGCCGGAAAAAATCTTGCGCCCGGGCTGGTCGGGACGATGGTCCTCGATCTGCACAAAGGCTGCGGTTTCGGGCGTTTCGCTGGCGGGCGTGGAATAGCAGAAGCGCGCGGTGATGGTGAGGGTGGCGAACCTCACCTGCTTGCCGATGGGCGCGGTGATGCTGGTGGGACGCCCAGTGATCTTGTCCAGCCCCAGCATCATCAGCGACGTGCCGCCCTGCGGCGCGATGGGCGGCTGGGCCGCTGGCGTATCAGCCCCCGGTGCATTGTTGGGCGCCGTGCTGAGCGGCGGTGGATTGGGAATGACTGTTCTGGGGGTGGAGGCGGTCTGGGCCACCGCTGCGCCTGCGGCCATCAGAACCAGTCCCGCCAGTGCGAAACGCTTCACGGACCACTGCCCAGCGGCGGCTGTGCGGGCTTGGGCGTCGGCGGCTGGTTGGTGGTGCTGGCGCCAGTGGCGAAGCGGCCGACCATGCTCATCAAATCGATCGAGCCCTGGACGCTTTCGAAGAATTCGCCCTTCGCCATCATCTTCTGGTCACCTCCGGGGGTGATCGAAAGATACTGGCTGCCCAGGAAACCCGAAGAGGTCACCAGCACGCTGGAATCCGACGGAATCTTGATGTCGTCGCGGACATTCATATGCACCGTGACCAGATAGGTCTTGGGGTCGAGCGTCAGGTCGGTGACCGTGCCGATCTTGATCCCGGCCAGCCGCACATCGGTGCCGATCCCCAACCCGTCCACCTTGGGCAGACGGGCGTTGAGCTCATAGCCTGACAAGCTGCCGCTGCCGGTGCGCGTATAGGTGAAGGCCAGGAAGCCAACCGCCACGGCCACGACGATGGCGCCGATGATGGTTTCGGCGATGTTGCTTTGCTGCATGACGCGGGTGCTCATAATTCAGTCCGGTTTCCAGGCCTGGTAATCGCCGGTGGCGGGCGGACGAGCGCCGCCGCGCGACAGGCTGCCGCCCGGCTTGTAGGCGCCTTCGGTGCCAGTGAGATTGGGCTGGTGCGGCATCTCAAAGGACCGAGTCTTGAGAGGCGCGCGGGTGGGCGGTTCGGCATAGGTGTGGTGCAGCCAGCCATGCCAGTCGGGCGGGACGCGGCTTGCCTCGACCGTGCCGTTATAGACGACCCAGCGGCGCGAGGCGTCCTTGTTCTGGAAGTAGCGATTGCCGAAAACGTCGGTGCCCACGGGGCTTCCGGACAGCTTGGTCTGAACCCAGGTTCCAAGTGTCTGCGACTTCCACCACGAGAAAAGCATGCCAAACCGCTGCGAGGATTCGCCCGCACTATAGGGGCTGGGCGATTTTTGCGCCAATGCTGCATTGCGTGAGTGTCGGGCTTTCTAGCTTATCCCCAAACCGTCCAAAGCCCTGCCCGTCCCTGTGATCAAACCGCGCAAAAAACATTTCGGAGCCTTAATCCCAAGCCCGCTTCACTCGCGGCTTTTTGGCTTGGTTCCCGACCACCACATGTTGTGATTAAGATCTCGGTAACCACTATTGGCTTGCGCTGGCCTTTTGGCCGGGTCCATACTTTGGGCCAGTTACCTCTTGTGACCACCAGATCTGGCGACGCTTTCCTGCCGCAAAACCTCTCAAAAGGGGCCCTTTGCGGACGGGAAACTGCCCCGAAACGGCCGGGTAGAGGGGGCTGGGGCCAGTCAGAACATCCATTCCGGGGTTATCGCCATGCGTATTCGCCGCCATTTCACGGTTGAGGGTCACTCGCCTTACGAAGGCATCGCCTTCCGCAACGCCGCCAGCGAAATCCGGAACCCCGACGGCTCGATCGTGTTCGCCCAGACCGACATCGAGGTGCCGGAAAGCTGGAGCCAGGTGGCCAGCGATGTGCTGGCGCAGAAGTATTTCCGCAAGGCGGGCGTCCCCAAGGCACTGAAGCCGGTGGCCGAGGAAGGCGTGCCGGAATTCCTCTGGCGCCGTCAGGCGGTCAAGGACAGCAAGGAAACCACCGGCGAAAAATCCGCCAAGCAGGTGTTCGACCGCATGGCCGGCACCTGGACCTATTGGGGCTGGAAGGGCGGTTATTTCGACGCCGAGACCGACGCCCGCGCCTTCTATGACGAACTCTGCCACATGCTGGCGTCGCAGAAATGCGCGCCCAACTCGCCGCAATGGTTCAACACCGGCCTGCACTGGGCCTATGGCATCGATGGTCCCGGCCAAGGCCATTACTATGTCGATCACAAGAGCGGCCGGCTGACCAAATCCACGTCCGCCTACGAACACCCCCAGCCCCATGCCTGCTTCATCCAGAGCATCAAGGACGATCTGGTCAATGAAGGCGGCATCATGGATTTGTGGACGCGCGAAGCGCGTCTGTTCAAATACGGTTCGGGCACGGGCACAAATTTCTCGCCCCTGCGCGGCGCCGACGAACGGCTGTCGGGCGGCGGTAAATCCTCCGGCCTGATGAGCTTCCTGAAAATCGGCGACCGCGCCGCCGGCGCCATCAAGTCGGGCGGCACCACGCGCCGTGCCGCCAAGATGGTGATCGTGGATATCGACCATCCCGATATCGAGGACTTCATCGATTGGAAAGTGATTGAGGAGCAGAAGGTCGCGGCCCTGGTCGCCGGCTCCAAGCTGGCGGAACGCCATCTCAAGGCGGTGCTGAAGGCCTGCGTCAATTGCGAAGGCTCGGGCGGCGATTGCTATGATCCGCTGAAGAACCCGGCGCTGCGCCGCGAGATCAAGGCAGCCCGCAAGAGCATGATCCCCGACAATCTGATCGAGCGGGTCATCAGTTTCGCGCGCCAGGGCTACAAGGAGATGGACTTCCGCACCTACGACACCGACTGGGACAGCGAAGCCTACACTTCGGTGGCAGGGCAAAATTCGAACAACACGGTGCGGGTCACCGACACCTTCCTGAAGACGGTGCTGGAAGACGGCGACTGGCAGCTCACCAATCGCGGCAACGGCAAGGCCGCCAAGACGCTCAAGGCGCGCGATCTGTGGGACAAGGTGTCCTATGCGGCCTGGGCCTGCGCCGATCCCGGCATCCAGTTCCACACCAGCATCAATGACTGGCACACCTGCCCGGCGGGCGGCGAAATCCGCGCTTCCAATCCGTGCAGCGAATACATGTTCCTGGACGATACCGCCTGCAACCTCGCCTCGCTGAACCTGATGCAGTTTCGCAAGGGCGAAGGGATCAAGACCTTCGACGTCGAAGGCTTCGAGCACGGTACGCGGCTCTGGACCATGGTGCTGGAAATTTCGGTGCTGATGGCGCAGTTCCCCTCCAAGGAAATCGCGCAGCTGTCCTACGACTACCGCACCCTCGGCCTCGGCTTCGCCAATATCGGCGGGTTGTTGATGAGCGCGGGCGTGCCCTATGACAGCCGCGAGGGCCGCGCTATTGCAGGCGCCATTTCGGCGCTGATGACGGGCGTTTCCTATGCCACCTCCGCCGAAATCGCGGGCGGGCTGGGTGCCTTCCCGGAATATGCCGCCAACAAGGAGGCGATGCTGCGGGTCATACGCAACCATCGCCGCGCCGCGCATGGCGAAGAAAAGGGCTATGAGAAGCTTTCCGTCCTGCCCGTGCCGCTGGACCTGAAAGCGATTTCCGACGGCGAACTGGCGGCCGCCGCCAATCGCGCCTGGGATGACGCGCTCACCCTCGGCAAGGAACATGGCTTCCGCAACGCCCAGGCCAGCGTGATCGCGCCCACCGGCACCATCGGCCTAGTGATGGATTGCGATACCACGGGCGTCGAGCCGGACTTTGCCCTGGTCAAGTTCAAGACCCTGGCGGGCGGCGGTTATTTCAAGATCATCAATCGCTGCGTGCCCGAAGCCCTGGCCAATCTGGGCTATGGCCAGGCGGAAATCGACGCCATCGTCGCCTATGCGGTGGGCCACGGCACGCTGGAGGACTACCAGGGCCGCATCAATTACGACGCCCTGCGCGGCAAGGGTTTCGACGACGAACAGATCGGCGAGATCGAGGCGGCGCTGGAAGCGGCCTTCGACATCCGCTTTGTATTCAACAAATACACGCTCGGCGCCACGTTCTGCGCCCAGGTGCTGAAGCTGGACGCCGCCGCCATGGACGCGCCGGACTTCGACATGCTGAAGACCCTGGGTTTCAGCCGCGCCGATATCGACGCCGCCAACATGTATGTCTGCGGCGCCATGACCCTGGAAGGCGCGCCCAATCTGAAAGAGCAGCATCTGCCGGTGTTCGACTGCGCCAATCCCTGCGGGCGCATCGGCAAGCGTTCCCTGAGCGTGGAGGCGCATATCCGCATGATGGCGGCGGTACAGCCCTTCATCTCGGGCGCCATCTCCAAGACCATCAACATGTCCAACAGCGCCGCGGTGGCGGACTGCGGCGAGGCCTATATGCTGTCCTGGCGGCTGGGCCTGAAGGCCAACGCCCTGTACCGCGACGGCTCCAAGCTGAGCCAGCCGCTGGCCAGCCAAGTCTTTGCCTTTGCCGACGAGGAAGAAGACGACCTGCTGCCGGAAGTCCTGCGCGCGCCCGCGCAGCAAACGGTGGTCACCGAGCGCATCGTCGAACGGGTGATCGAGAAAGTCCGTAGCCATGAGCGCGAGCGCCTGCCCCATCGCCGCAAGAGCTACACCCAGAAGGCCATTGTCGGCGGCCACAAGGTCTATCTGCATACCGGCGAGTATGAAGACGGGCGGCTGGGCGAAATCTTCATCGACATGCACAAGGAAGGCGCCGCGTTCCGCAGCCTGATGAACAATTTCGCCATCGCCATCTCGGTCGGTCTGCAATATGGCGTGCCGCTGGAGGAGTTCGTCGAGGCCTTCACCTTCACCCGTTTTGAACCGGCGGGCCTGGTGATCGGCAACGATTCCATCAAGAACGCCACCAGCGTACTGGACTATATCTTCCGCGAACTGGGCGTGTCCTATCTGGGCCGCACCGATCTCGCCCATGTGGTCCCGTCATCCGACGAAGACCTGGGCCAAGGCGGCAGCGATGTCGGCACCCAGGAGGCTGCGATTTCCAAGCTGGCCTCCAGCGGGTACTTGCGTGGCCGTACCCAGATGGCGGTGGTGCGCGGCGGCGCGGCGCCCAAGATGCTGGCCGAGGACGAGCATTTCCAGCAGGCCGCCTTCGAGGCCGACAATGACCCGGGCCATGAGACGGTGGACCTGTCGGAAATCCGCGCCAGCGTCGAGGCGGTGATTACGTCGCCTGTGGGGGCGCAAGTCGCCCAGCTTGAAGCCGTGATGGCCAGGCCGCGCGATACGCGCGCGGCGCGGGCGGCCGAGGCGCGGATGAAAGGCTTTGAAGGCGACAATTGCGGGGCCTGCGGCAACTTCACCCTGGTGCGCAACGGCACCTGCATGAAGTGCAACACCTGCGGTTCGACCTCGGGCTGCTCATAGGTTTTCTGGCAGGGCTGTCATGAAAAAGCGCAGGACGCATAGGTCCAGCGTTTTTTTGTTTTGGAGCAATTCGCGGCTCTGTCCGTTTTCGGTACATGGCCTATGTCCAGTCCACCGCCCTTGAGCAGGCTTCCTATGACGAGCGAGCGCATACCTTGCGCGCCATGTTCCGGGAATCGGGGCGTATCTATGTCTATCGGGATGTGCCGCAGGAACTCTATGACGGCCTGATTTTCGCCGATTCCCTGGGCGCTTTTTTCAACCGCCATATCCGCGATTGTTTCACGTTTGAGGAAGTTCGGGCTTAGGGCGCCAGGTGGAACCGGCTGTGACTTTCCAGCCGTTGCGCCAAGGCTTCAAGATCGCGCGCAGCGCGTTCGAATTTGTCCTGGTAATCGGGTAAGACGGTGCGCGCCGCTTGATCCCGCAGCTCGGCCGCGAGGTTGCGCATTTTGGCCGCCTGCTCTGGCTGGGCAATCTGCATAAGGAGAAAACGCTGGCCGGCGGGACCCGTTCCCGGTTGTTCCACGCCCCGGCTTAAACCAATTGGTAACCACCGCGAGGCCAGCGTGTGGCCATGCGCATGTTGGCCCCTCTTGCAACCCTGCTTTTACTGGCGCTTCCGGCCCATGCTGCCGATCCGGCCGCCGTGGCGAAAATCCAGGGCGGCATTGTGGATTGTGTCGGCTGCAACCTGTCAGGCGCTGATCTCAGCAACACCTGCGTCAAGGAACACGACCTGCGCGGCGCCAATTTTGACGGCGCCAACGCCACGCTGATGTGCATGTCCTTTTCCAATTTCACCAATGCCAGCTTTCGTGGCACCGAACTCAGCGGCGCCAACATAGCGGGCGCGAAAATGGACGGCGCCGACCTGACAGGCGCGAAGACTTCGATCACCTCATTCCTCGGTACCGACCTGCGCAAGGTGAAGGGTCTCACCCAGGCGCAGCTGGATGTGGCGTGCAGCAACGCCGCGACCCGTTTGCCACCGGGCCTGAAAATCCGCACCTGCCAGTAGTCCCACTGTCATGCCCGCTAAAGCGGGCATCCAAATTATTTTAGACAAAGTTGGAATCCCGCTTTCGCGGGAATGACAAGAAGACCTACTCCGCCGCTGCCTTCAGCGGATCAGGCCTCCAGCGCAGCACCGGCTTGCGGGCCGCCGCCGTCTCGTCCAGGCGGCGGCGCGGCGCCAGGTGCGGCGCGCCGGCAAAGCGCGCGGTCTGCTTGGCGCGCGCTTCCGTGGCCAATGTGTGCAGCACATGGATGAAGCGGTCGAGCGAATACTTGGATTCCGATTCCGTAGGCTCGATCAGCATGGCGCCATGCACCACCAGCGGGAAATACATGGTCATGGGGTGATAGCCTTCGTCGATCATCACCTTGGCGAAATCGAGCGTGGTGACCCCGGTACCTTCCAGGAAGCTGTCGTCGAACAGCGCCTCATGCATGCAGGGCCCGTCACTGAAGGGCGCGCTCATCACGTCCTTCAGCGAGGCCAGGATATAATTGGCCGACAACACCGCGTCTTCGCTGGCCTGGCGCACGCCGTCGCGGCCATGGCTGAGCATGTAGGTCAGCGCCCGGGTGAACATACCCATCTGGCCATGGAAGGCGCACATGCGGCCGAAGGGCTTGGCGCCGTCCGGCGCATCCGCCGCGTCTTCGATCAGCCGCAGTCCGTCCTTGCCAGCCACCAGCAGCGGAATGGGCGCGTAAGCCGCCAGCCGTTCGGACAGAACCACCGGGCCTGCACCCGGACCGCCGCCGCCATGGGGGGTGGAAAAGGTCTTGTGCAAATTGATGTGCATGGCGTCGATGCCCAGGTCACCAGGGCGCACCTTGCCGGCGATGGCGTTGAAGTTGGCGCCGTCGCAATAGAAATACGCGCCCGCCTCATGCACCGCCTTGGCGATATCGACGATCTCGCCTTCGAACAACCCGCAGGTGTTGGGATTGGTCAGCATGATCGCCGCCACGTCCGGGCCCAACTTGGCCTTCAGGGCTTCAGCGTCGACGCGGCCATTGGGCTTGGCGGGCACCTCGTCCACCGTGAAACCGGCAAAGGCGGCGGTGGCGGGGTTGGTGCCATGGGCCGATTCCGGCACCAGGATGCGCGGACGGGTTTCGCCGCGCGCCGCGATGGCAGCGCGGATGGCCAGCAACCCGCAGAGTTCGCCATGCGCGCCGGCCTTGGGCGACATCGCCACGGCGGGCATACCGGTCAGGGTGGTCAGCCAGTTCATCAACTGCGAAATCACCTGCAGCGCACCCTGGGTGGTGGATTGCGGCGCCAAAGGATGCAGGTCGCCAAAGCCCGGCAGCCGCGCCATCTTCTCGTTCAGGCGCGGATTGTGCTTCATGGTGCAGGAGCCCAGCGGATAAAGCCCGCTGTCGATCGCGTAATTCTTGCGCGACAGCCGCACATAATGGCGGATCACTTCCGGCTCACTGAGCCCCGGCAGACCGATGGCGTCCTTGCGGCGCGCGCCGCCCAGGCGGGCGTCGGAAATCTGCACGTCCGGCAGATCGACGCCGGTGGCGCCGTGCCCCAGCTCGAAGATCAAGCCTTCTTCGTGATCGAGGCCCCGGTCGCCGGAGATGGTGGCGATGCTCGCCGGAAATGCTTCGCCCGATCCACTGGGGCGGCCCTGATTGTTCATGCTCATCAGATTGCTTCCTTAAGCGCCAGGACCAGCGCATCGAAATCTTCGTCGGTATTGGTTTCGGTCGCGGCTAGGATCAGTAGGTTTTCACACCCCTTGTCTCTGGGCAGCAGGCGGGAAGCGGGGACGCCCGCGATCACACCCTTGGCCGCCAGGGCTTCCACCACCGGCGCAGCCGCCTTGGGCAGCTTGACGGTGAATTCGTTGAAGAAAGCCCCGGTCAAAACTTCGATCCCCGGCAATGCCGCCAGCCGGTCGGCCAAGGCCGATGCCTTGGCATGATTGAGCCGCGCCAGCCGCGTCAGGCCTTCCTCGCCCAGCAGGGACAAATGAATGGTGAAGGCCAGAGTGCAAAGCCCGGAATTGGTGCAGATGTTGCTGGTCGCCTTTTCGCGGCGGATATGCTGCTCGCGGGTGGACAGCGTCAGCACAAAACCGCGGCGGCCTTCGGCATCCACCGTCTCGCCGCACAAACGGCCCGGCATCTGGCGCAGGAATTTTTCGCGGGTGGCGAACAGGCCGACATAGGGCCCGCCAAAATTCAGGCCATTGCCGATGCTCTGGCCTTCTGCGGCCACAATGTCGGCGCCTTGCGCACCCGGCGGCTCCAGCAGGCCCAGCGACACGATCTCGGTCACCACCGCGATCAGCAGCGCGCCCCTGGCATGGGCCGCTTCGGCGATGGGGCACAGGTTGCGGATCAGGCCGAACACGTCCGGGCTCTGCACCACGACGCAGGCGGTCTGGTCGTCGATCAGGGCGATAATGTCTTCGGCGCTGCCCGGCGTTACAGGCGTGCGCTCAACCGAGCCGAACAGGCCGGCTACGGTTTCCACGACTTCCGCATAATGGGGATGCAGCCCGCCCGACAGGATCGCCTTGCCGCGCTTGGTGATACGCTGGGCCATCAGCACCGCTTCGGCGGTGGCGGTCGAACCGTCATAGAGCGAGGCATTGGCCACTTCCATGCCGGTCAGCAGCGCCACCTGGGTCTGGAATTCGAACAGGTACTGCAAGGTGCCCTGCGCGATCTCCGGCTGGTAAGGCGTGTAGGAGGTGAGGAATTCAGACCGCTGGATCAGGTGATCGACGGCGCTGGGCACATGATGCTTGTAGGCGCCCGCCCCGCAGAAGAAGGGCGCGGCGCCGGCCGCGACATTCTTCGCCGCCAGTTTGGACATGGCGCGCTCGACTTCCAGTTCGCCCTGCGTATCTGGCAGGTTGAAGGCCGACAGCGCCACCACCGCCGATTTGGGAACGTCGCGGAACAGCGCGTCCACATTTGGCGCGCCGATCTTCGCCAGCATGGCGCTGCGATCGTCGGGGGTGAGCGGCAGGTAACGCATCAGAGCGACCCCACGAATTTCGCGTAGGCCGCCGCATCCATCAGCTTGGTGAACTCATCCTTGTTGGCCAGCTTGATCTTGAAGAACCAGCCTTCACCTTCCGGGTCTTCATTGACCTTGGAGGGCGCGGCTTCCAGCGCGCTGTTAGCAAGGGTGACGGTGCCGCCGGCCGGCGCATAGATGTCGCTGGCGGCCTTGACGCTTTCCACCACCGCGGCCTCGCCGCCAGCGGTGACGGTCTTGCCGCTGGCGGGCAGTTCGACGAACACCACATCGCCCAGGCTTTCGGCGGCAAATTTCGTGATGCCGATAGTGGCTTCATCGCCCTCGAGGCGGATCCATTCATGCTGGTCGGTATAGCGGACTTCACTCATCGAAAAACTCCTAGCGGCGGTAAGTATGGGGAACGAAAGGCATGCGCGTCACGGTAGCAGGCAGCGGCTTGCCGCGCACCATCAGGTCGAGCGCCGTGCCGTCGGCGGCGAAGACGCTTTCGACATAGCCCATGGCGACGGGCGCATTCAGGCTGGGACCGAAACCGCCGGAAGTGATTTTTCCGATGATGCGGCCAGTCTTGTCGGCAATCTCTGTACCTTCGCGCGCGGGCGCACGGCCTTCGGGGCGAATGCCGACGCGCTTTGTCGGCGTACCATTGGCAACAAGGTCCATGATCTTCGCACCGGCGGGAAAATCCTGCGCCTCGCGGCGGCGCTTGCCGATCGACCAGGCCAGGCTGGCTCCAACCGGATCGGTGTTCTCGTCCATGTCGTGGCCATACAGGCAAAGACCCGCCTCCAGCCTGAGGGAATCGCGCGCACCCAACCCGATAGGCATCACTTCGGCTTCGCCCAACAAAGCGCGGGCGACATACTCCGCATCGCTGCCTTCGATGGAAATCTCAAAACCGTCTTCGCCGGTATAGCCGGTGCGGCTGATGATGGCGGGAACACCAGCCAAGGTGGCGCGCACCACTTTCATGAAAGTGAGATCGGAAATGCCAGGCGAAAGACGTTCCAGCACCTGGACCGCCGCCGGGCCTTGCAGCGCCAGCAGGGCGCGGTCCAGACGCGGCGTCAGGGTCGCGGCGCCTTTCAGCTTTTCCGAAATATAAGCGAAGTCTGCTTCCTTGGTGCCGGCATTGACCACCAGGTACAGGTCGGCCTCACCCGCAAGATGCGAAAACATGAAGTCGTCCATGATGGTGCCGGCTGGCGTCAGCAGCAGGCCGTAGCGCTGCATCCCTTCTTTCAGGCCCGCAACATCGGCGGGCGTGACCCGCTCCAACGCCGCCGTGTCGCCGGACAGGAAGGCCTGGCCCATATGCGAGACGTCGAACAGCCCGCACTTTTCGCGAGTGTGGAGATGTTCCTTGAGAATGCCGGCGGGATACTGGACCGGCATTTCATAGCCGGCGAACGGCACCATCTTGCCGCCCATCTCGAGATGGAGCGCATAGAGCGGCGTGCGGCGCAGGATATCTGTCGAAAGTGCCATACCGGTCCCGATGCAAGAGTACGCGCCCTCATGAGCGCGACCCCTCTGTCATGGGACCTGAGAGATTTCCCCCAAATCGCTTCTAACCAAAGAAGCGAACTGTGGTTACCCCTTCGGTGGAGACCGCCTTAACAGCCTCGCTTTCCAGAAGTTCATCACCCGATCGCGGTCCTTTTGCCTGAGAGTTTCCGGGGCGGTTGCTCCTTCGGCGGCATTTTTAACTGCTCTCTCCCGCGAGGGATCGTGTGCTGGCCAACCCCATGGCGCCTTCAGGCGGACGGGGATGTTGCAGAGCATCATAAGGAGGGGTCTGGGCGAGTCAACGAAACCGGCCAATCGGCCGCAGTTACTCACATTCTTTCGGGAACTTCGATGCCCAAAAGGTCCAGAACCCTGGTCAGGACCGCCAAAACCAGGGCGCAAAGCCCCAGCCGGGCCGCCCGCAGGTCC
>JBEENS010000052.1:0-14858 GCA_041192105.1 Pseudomonadota bacterium
CAGCGTCCTGGCTTCCTCTAGCGCGGCAATCGCGGCGGCGCCGCAATCCACCGTGATCACCAGATTCATGCCCTCGGCATGCAGCACCTTCATCGCCGCTGGCGACGGGCCATAGCCCTCGGTCATCCTATCGGGAATATAAACACGTGGGGCTGCGCCCAGCGCGGTGAGGAAATCCGACAGCAGTGCCGCCGAGGTCGAGCCGTCAACATCGTAATCGCCGAAAACCGCGATGCGCTCGCCCGCCACCAGCGCGGCACTGACGCACGCCACGGCGGCCGGCATGTCTTTCAGGACATCAGGATCGGGCAGAAGGTTCTTGAGCTTGGGCGCCAGGTAATCCGCCGCCTCTTTTGCTGTTATGCCGCGAAGCGCCAGCAGCCGGGACAGAACGGGCGAAGTCTCGCGCAGCAGATCGCGCTCCACCGCCGCGTCCACCGATTTCAGCAGCCAGCGGCGGCCCGCGAAGGAACGGGAGACGCCGAATGCGGTCGCTTCGGTCAACCCTGCACGCGGCGATGCCGCGCCCTGATCCAGCGCACCGTGCCGGTGGCAGACCGCATCACCACGCTTTCGGTGGTGATGAAATCGCCGTCGCGGTGTACGCCGCGCAGCATCGAGCCGTCGGTAACGCCGGTGGCCGAAAACACCACATCGCCCGACACCAGGTCATGCAGGCTGTATTTGCGGGCCAGGTCGGTAACACCCCACTTGGCGGCACGGGCACGCTCTTCGTCGTTGCGGAATATCAGGCGGCCCTGCATCTGGCCGCCGATGCAACGCAACGCCGCCGCCGCCAGTACGCCTTCGGGCGCACCGCCGAGACCCATATAGATGTCCACGCCCGTCGCGGCATCGGTGGTCTCGATCACGCCGGCGACATCGCCGTCGGTGATCAGTTTCACTTTCGCGCCGGCCTTGCGGATTTTGGCGATCAGCGCCTCGTGGCGGGGACGATCCATCACCAGCGCCGTGACTTCGCTGGGCTTCATGCCCTTGGCCTGGGCGATGGCGTTGATATTGTCGCCGGGTTCGGCGTCCAGGTCGATCAGGCCTTCCTTGTGGCCAGGACCGATGGCGATCTTGTCCATGTAGGTGTCGGGCGCGTTCAGCATGCTGCCCGGCTCGGCCATCGCCATCACCGCCAGCGCATTGGCCATCGCCTTGGCGGTCAGGGTGGTGCCTTCCAGCGGGTCCAGCGCGATATCCACCGAGAGACCGCCCTGCCCAACTTTTTCGCCGATGAACAGCATGGGGGCTTCGTCACGCTCGCCCTCGCCGATCACCACCGTGCCGTCGATTGGCAAGCGGTTGAAGGCGGCGCGCATCGCTTCCACCGCGGCATGGTCGGCCTGGTGCTCGTTGCCGCGTCCGATCTCGGCGAAAGCCGCGATGGCGGCGGCTTCGGTGACGCGCACCGCTTCCAGCGCGAAAGCGCGGTCGAGCGGCTTGATCTGTGCGGGCGGAACGGCCTGGGTCATTTCAATATCTTCTTTAAGCCGCTTCCATTGGAATCATGCACGGTCGGGCCCGAACCTTGTCCGAGGCGGCAATGGCCTTCAAGGCGCGCTCCACGCTTGCCTGTGAAGTTTCGTGGGTAATCATGACAATTGCCACCGGGGCGCCGGGCGCGCGCACGCGCTGGATCATGCTTTCGATGGAAACACCGGCTTCCGCCAGATTGCCGGCAATGGAGGCCAGCACGCCCGGCACATCCAGCACCTCGAAGCGCAGGTACCAAGGCGAAATCGCCGCCTTGCCGTCGGCGGGCTTGAGTGTTTTGAGCATGGCAGCCGGACGTCCGAATACCGGGCTGATCGCACCGCTGGCCGCTTCGACGATGTCGGCAACGACGGCGCTGGCGGTGGGGGCTTCGCCCGCGCCGCGCCCCGAGAAGAAGAACGAGCCTGCTTCACCCGCATCGACCATCACGCCATTGGCGGCGCCGCTGACATTGGCCAGCGGCGTGCGCGCCTTGACCATGGCGGGATGAACTTTCTGGTCAATCGCATCGCTCACCCGGCGCGCCACACCCAGCAGCTTGATGCTGAACCCAAATTCGGAGGCGAAGGCGATATCGTCGGCGGTGATATGCTCGATGCCTTCGACCGCAATGGCGCCGAAATTGGGCGCGGTGCCGAAGGCAACGCTGGCCAGCAGCGCCAACTTGTGCGCGGTATCGCCGCCGCCAACATCCAGGGCCGGATCGGCCTCGGCATAGCCCTTGGCCTGCGCCTCCTTCAGCACTTCGGCAAAAGAGCGGCCCGAGCTTTCCATTTCGGTCAGGATGTAATTGCAGGTGCCGTTGAGGATGCCTTTCACCGCATCCACGCCGTGCGCGATCAAGCCCTCGCGCAGCGCCTTGACGATGGGAATTCCGCCCGCCGCCGCCGCCTCGAATTTCAGGGTGACTCCCTTGCTCTCGGCCAGATCGGCCAGCGCCTTGCCATGCTTGGCGAGCAGCGCCTTGTTGGCGGTCACGACATGCTTGCCATTGGCGAGCGCGGTTTCGACCAGCGCGCGGGCAATGCCCTCATCGCCGCCGATCAGTTCCACCACGATGTCGGCATCGCCTTTGGCCAGTTCCAGCGGATCGTCGGTCCAGCCCGGCACGTCAAAGCCGCGCGCCTTGCTCTTGTCGCGCGCCGAAACAGCGATGATCTGCAACGTGCGGCCGGCGCGCTGGGAGAGTTCCTCCTGCCGTGCGGCCAGGGCCTTGACCACGCCGCCGCCGACCGTGCCGAGCCCGGCGATGGCGATACGAAAAGGGGTGTTCATTTCGCGGACGCCAGGTCCGACGGTGACATGTTGGTGCCCATGGTGAGGAACTTCTTCACATTGCGCGCCGCCTGGCGGATGCGATGCTCATTCTCCACCAGCGCCACCCGGACATAGCCTTCGCCATATTCGCCAAAGCCGATGCCCGGTGACACCGCCACCTTGGCGTGGATCAGCAGGTCCTTGGCGAACTCCATCGAACCCAGCTCACGGTATTTTTCCGGCACCGGCGCCCAGGCGAACATCGAGGCGTCGGGCCCGGGAATGTCCCAGCCGGCCTGCGCCATGCTTTTCACCAGCACGTCGCGGCGCGATTTATAGACGGCGCGGATTTCGTCCACCACGGTCTGCGGCCCGTTCAGCGCCGCCGCCGCCGCCACCTGGATCGGCGTGAAGGCGCCGTAATCGAGATACGACTTGATGCGCGCCAGCGCGCCGATCAGTTTTTCATTGCCCGCCGCAAAGCCCATGCGCCAGCCCGGCATGGAATAGGTCTTGGACAAAGACTGGAATTCAATCGCGATGTCCTTGGCGCCATCGACCTGCAGGATCGAGGGCGGCGGATTGGCATCGTCGAAATAGATGTCGGCATAGGCCAGATCGCTGAGTACCCAGATCTCGTGCTTCTTGGCGAACTTGATGACCTCTTTGTAGAAATCCAGTCCCACCACCTGCGCCGTGGGATTGGACGGATAGTTCACCACCATGGCCAACGGCGACGGCACCGAATGGCGTGTCGCGACGCCGATCTTGGACAAATATTCCTCCGGCGAAGTGGCGGGCACGTGCCGGATGGCTGCGCCGGCGATCATGAAGCCGAAGGCATGGATGGGATAGGCCGGGTTGGGCACAAGCACGACATCGCCCGGCGCGGTGATCGCCATGGCGAGATTGGCGAAACCTTCCTTGGAGCCCAGCGCCGCGATCACTTCCTTGTCGGGATTGAGATCGACGCCGAAGCGGCGCTTGTAATAGGCGACATGGGCCTTGCGCAGCCCCTTGATGCCGCGCGACGCCGAATAGCGGTGGGCGCGCGGGTCGCGCGCCGTCTCGCACAATTTGTCCACGATGAAGTCGGGAGTCGCCATGTCGGGATTGCCCATCCCGAAGTCGATGATGTCCTCGCCCCGGGCGCGCGCGCTTGCCTTGAGGCGGTTTACTTCCTCGAAGATGTAAGGCGGCAGCCGCTTGATGCGGTAGAAATCGGTATTCATGGCCTGAAGTCCTGAAAACGCCCGAGAATCCGGGATTCAGGCCCGGGGCGCAATCTTTTTCGGGTTAAAATGGTGTGCTTTCGTGCAAGTCACGCATTCGGGGTGCGCAGGGCCGGGGGTATCGCACGCTTCAGCAGCTCTCCGGCCGCTCGCCCAAGCTCGCGGCGTTCGCCGGTCGCGCCTTACCCCTGCACGAATATCTCAGCGCGGCGGTTGCCGGCTTCGCCCCGGGGCATGGATTCGTAATAAATCGGCTGGCTATCGCCCACCGCTTCCACGATCACCTTGTCGGCGGGAACACCGGCGCGGATCAGCGCCTGGGCCACGGCATTGGCGCGGGCCTGCGACTTCTGGAAGATCACTTCAAGATGGCGCTCGACCGGCATGTTGGGCGTGCGGCTGGAGGCATGGCCCACCACCTTGACGCTGCCGCTGCCGCCGTTGGCCTGGAAGGCCGCCACGGCATCGCGCACCTGGCTGCGGGCGGTCGCCGGCAGGGCGGTGCCGTCACCGGTGAAGTAAACGACCGCTGTGGGCGGGACGCCGCCATTCATGGCCGCCGCCATGCCGCGGGGCGTGCCCGGCGCGGCGTCAAGATTGGCGATCACATCGCCTGACAGGTTGGAATTGCCCGCGTTGCGGCTGCCGGAGGTGGGAACCGCAGGGACGGCGGGCGTTCCGGTACCGGCGGTACCAGCCAGCGCGGCGGTCTGGCGGTAATGCGCCAGGATCGGCGGCGATACCCATTGGGAGATAGAGGCATTGAGCGGCGGCGCGCTGGAGGGCTTGAAGCCCAGCTGGGCATCGCTCGGATTGACCATAGCCATCCGGCCCGTGGCGGTCATGGGAACGGCCGGCACGGCCGGTTCGGCGCCTGGCGGCGGCGCGATGGCGGCGCTGTAGACCGGGGCGGGCACAGCCATCGGCGCAGCCGGAACGGCGGAGGGGGGCGGCGCGGACGCCATGGCGCTCGGCGGGGCGGTGTCGCCACCGACCAGACTGGACCCGGCGCTGGGCGGAGCATCGCCGGCAAAGGTGGTGGGCGGCGCATCGCTGGCGGCCAGGGCCTGGCGGGCGGCGTTGGCGTCGGTGTCGGCTGGCGGCGGCGCGGACGCCTCGGTGCCGGCGCGCAAGGCTTCGCCGCTGTACTGCGCCTGGGCACCGGAGGCGATAACGGATTGGGTTGTGTCGGCCTGGGCCACGGTGTCGGGCGCGGCGGGACGCGATGGCATGCTGGCCAGGTCGGGGGTGGTGGTGTTGGCGTCAGCCTCGGCCTGCTGGGCACTATCGGTGGGGAACTGGCTCTCGGCGACCTCGTCGTCGGCCAGCAGACCCGTGGGGTCCAGGTCGGCCATGGTCTGGCAACCGCTTGCAGCCGTGGCCAGCGTCAGGACGATGGCAAGGTTCACCAAAGGACGCGCGTAATGTTTCGTCATACAAAAATCCCGATTCCCAGCGCCGATCACCTGGTCCGCGCGGGCGCGCGGTACCAAACCCAGCCCAAAGCATATACCGCGCCAAAGCCTTTTGCGCCAGCAGCTTGGCCACGCAAATCCCCCGAATTATTGCGATAATTGTGCGCGACAGCTGCGCTTTCTGCCACCCGTTGCTGTCTTGCGGCTGTCACCGTGGCCGGGCTATCACAGTTTACGCCCATGCCATCCAAAACCCCTGCCCCTGACAAAAAGACACAAACACCGCCGCCCGAATCGCACGGCACGGCGCCGGATGGGCTGAACACCCGGGAATTTACCCGCAACATGCTGACGGTCGGCATGAAGAGCCAGCAGCTGCTGGTGGACTTCATCGCCCGCACGGCCAAGCGCGACGCAGCCGCGCCCCTCGATCCGCTGAACATCTCCGGCGCCATGATGAACCTGGTCAAGGCGATGGGCGGCAACCGCGATCAGGTGGCCAAGGCACAGGCGGAATGGTGGAACAACGTCATGATGCTGTGGGAATCCACCGCGCGCCGCATGCTGGGGGGCGAAGCGCCGTCGGTGGTGGAGCCCGCGCCCGGCGACCGCCGCTTCCGCGCCGACGAGTGGAAGCAGAACGAGGTTTTCGATTTCATCAAGCAGAGCTACCTGCTGACCGCCAACGCCATACAGGACATGGTGGGCAAGCTGAGTGGGCTGGACGACAAAGAACGCGGCCGGGTCGCTTTCTATACCCGCCAGTTCGCCGATGCTTTCGCGCCGACCAATTTTCCCCTCACCAATCCCGATGTGCTGAAGGCGACGATCGCCTCCAATGGCGAGAACCTGGTCAAGGGACTGGACAACCTGCTGGCCGATATCGAGCGCGGCCAGGGCGAGCTTTCCATCCGCCAGTCGGCGGACGGCTTTGTCATCGGCGAGAATATCGCCACCGCGCCGGGCAAGGTGGTGTTCCGCAACGACACGATGGAGCTGCTGCAATATTCGCCGTCGACCGACGAGGTCCATGAGCGGCCGCTGCTGATCTTCCCGCCCTGGATCAACAAGTTCTACATCATCGATCTTCGGCCCGAGAACAGCTTCGTGCGCTGGCTGACGGCGCAGGGCTACACCGTGTTCCTGGTCAGCTGGGTCAATCCCGGCGCCGACATGGCCGATGCCGGATTCGAGGAATATATGCAGGGCGGCATCTTCGCCGCCCTGGACGCGGTGGAGAAAGCCACTGGGGTGCGCGATCCCAACTGTGTCGGCTATTGCATCGGCGGCACGCTGTTGGCGGCGACCCTGGCCTATATGGCGGCCAAGCATGACGACCGGATTCATTCCGCCACCTTCTGGGCGGCACAGACCGATTTCAGCGACGCAGGCGAATTGTCGGTCTTCGTGGACGAAGCACAGCTGGACGCGCTGAAGGCCAAGATGGACAGCGAAGGCGGCGTGCTGCCCGGCTCCAAGATGGCAGGCGCTTTCAACATGCTGCGCGCCAACGACCTGATCTGGTCCTTCGTGATCAACAATTATCTGCTGGGCAAGCAGCCCATGCCGTTCGACCTGCTCTATTGGAACAGCGACACGACGCGGATGCCGGAAAAGCTGCATTTGTCCTACTTGCGCCAGTGCTACAAGGAAAATGCGCTGGCCACCGGCAAGATGGAGCTGGCGGGCGTCAAGCTGGATCTGTCGAAGGTCAAGGTGCCGGTCTATCTGCAGTCGGCGCGCGAGGATCACATTGCCCCCGCCGCCTCGGTGTTCAAGTCGGTCAACCTGTTCGGCGGGCCGGTGCGTTTCATCATCGCAGGGTCAGGACACATCGCAGGCGTGATCAATCCGCCAGCGGCGTACAAGTATCAGCACTGGACAAACGACGCTTTTGGAAAAGGAAGTGGGGGCGCCAAAGACATCGAAACCTGGCGCGCCGGCGCGACCGAACATGCAGGTTCCTGGTGGCCGGACTGGGACCAGTGGCTGTCCAAACTGTCGGGCAAGAAAATTCCGGCGCGCAAACCCGGCGATGGCAAGCTGAAAGTGCTGGGCGATGCGCCGGGGACCTATGTGAAGGTGAAAGCGCAATAGCAGCGCTATTGCGCTTTCATCCCCGGCGAGAAAGGCGCGGTAGCGCCTTTCGAGGGAAGGGGATCCAGACGGCAAACACGGCGCGGTCTTCAACATTCTGGATCGTTCGTACGCTGACGCTACGAACTTCCTCGCGCTTCGCGCTCGCCGGGGATGACACGAAATGCCTGGGCATTTCGTGTCAGTTGATCCGTCCGGGATACAGGCGCTCGTTCTCGCCGCCGGTCTGGTGATAGAAGCCCGGTCCCTCTGCCCCACTCTGCCAATAGTCTTTCCGCGGATTGACCAGGAACATCTCGCCCTTGATGTTGTGGACATAGCCCTTGCGCAGCACAGTCAGATAGGTGGCGGCGAAATCACTGTCCTCGCAGGCGCCTTTAATGCAGCGCAGGGAAATACCCGTCGCCAGCAGCGCCGGATCGCGCGGTTTTGTCGGCGATGCACAGCGCAAGCTGAGCGCCACTGCCCCTATCAGCGGCTTGCCCCAGGCGACATCGCTGCCGGGCATCGCCGCCAGCCAAAGCGTGATGCGCCCATCGGTGACGCGATAGAGCACGAATCCCGCGCCGCCCTTGCGATTGCCGAAATCCTGCAACACGAAACCAAAGGGCCGCGCCTGCGGCGGCGTCAGCAGGGCCGGCGCGCCGAAGGTTTTTTCCAGATAGTCGCTGATGAAGGCCCGCGGATCAGCGCCGTCCAGCGCCGCGCTGTGCTGGATCGCATGGGCGAAACCCTCCCCGGCCATGACATGCAGCGCGCCCGGCAGATGGCCGGTGACTTTCCACCCCTGAGGCGCAAAACCGTTGCAGGGTCCGTCGCCCAGCCCCAAAAGCGGCACCGGCTTTATGGTGGCGCCGCGCAGAATGCGTTTCGACCAGGCGGCATTGGCCGCGACGGTCAGGACGGCCGGACTTTCCTTCGCCAGTGTGCGCGGCTGATGCACATAGCGTTTTTTGCCAACAGGCGGCGCGGCATCGAAGGTCAGCGCCACCTCGCGCGGTCGCACTTCGCCTTTGGTGATGTCGTAGAGCGTGAAGATGAAGCGTTCCCCTGCCCGGCCTGCGCGTACCAGGTCGGAGGCCTGAGGCGCCGAAAGAACAGCCACGCCATTGATCGCGGCCACGACTTCGCCCGGCACGATCCCGGCCCTGGCGGCAGGACTGTCCGCCATCGCGTTGGTCACCAGCGCCCCGCCGTGCTTTAGCATCGGGGCGCGAGCGGAGGCGCCAGGCGTCAACGCATCGAACTCCAGGCCGGAAAAGCCGCGCGGCTCGGGCGACGAATGGATGGCATAGAGCACCGCGCCCGCGAACAGCGCGAGCGCCACGGCGATACTGCTGATGATGCCTGTCCAGCCCCGGAACATGGGGCGGCTTTTAGCACAGATTACAGGCCCGTCGTCTCCGGCAGCCCGAGCATGATATTCATATTCTGGACCGCGGCGCCGCTGGCGCCCTTGCCCAGATTGTCGAACACCGAGACCAGCCGCGCCTGCGCCGATTTTTCATTGGCAAAGACGTAGATGGTGACGCCATTGCCGCCGGCCAGGATTTCGGCGTCCAGCGAGGTGGCGGCGGCAGCATCTTCCAGCGAGGCCACCTTGACCAGCGGTCGTTCGGGATAGGCTTTGACCAGCGCGGCATGAAGATCGCGCGCCGCTGGCTTGCCGGGCAGCGCCCACAATTGCAGCGGCACCTCGACCAGCATGCCGCGATAAAAGCGGCCGACACTGGGCTCGAACAAGGGCGGATGCGCCAGCCCGCCATGCTGCTGCATTTCGGGAAGATGCTTGTGCGAAAGATTCAGGCCATAGATGCGCGATACCGTCTCGGTATAATCGGCGGAGGCCTTGTCTTCGAATTCCGCGATCATGCTTTTGCCGCCGCCGGAATAGCCGGTGACGCCGTTCACGGTGACGGGGAAATCCGCCGGCACCAGACCGGCGCGCACCAACGGACGCATGATGGCCAGAAATCCGGTCGGCCAGCAGCCGGGATTGCTCACCCGCCTGGACGCCGCGACGCGCGCATAGCCGTCCGCTTCCAGTTCCGGGAAACCATAAGACCAGCCCGGCGCCACGCGATGGGCGCTGGAAGCGTCGATCACCCGCACATCGGGATTGTCGATCAGCGTGATGGCTTCCTTGGCCGCCTCATCCGGCAGGCACAGGATCACAACATCGGCGTCATTCAGCGCGGTCTTGCGGGCAGCGGCATTCTTGCGGTCGGCTTCCGGCAGAGTGATCAGCGAAAGCTCACTGCGGCCCGCCAGGCGCTCGCGGATTTCCAGCCCGGTGGTACCGACCGCGCCGTCGATGAAGATTTTTGCCTGTTTGCTCATCTGCTTGCTTCTGAACGTTGACTTGGAAGGTAGGTGCCTTTTAGCTCAATTCATCCCCTCAAGGGAGGCGGCCCGGCCCTGCCCCGGACGCGGGCTAAGGTGCTTGCGCCACAGGCCGGACGCAAGACCGAACAGGGGAACTGCGTCATGGATATGCAAGCCATCTTTGAGAATTTCCGCCGCACCATCACCGATCATTATTTCGACATGAACGGCCGGGTGGGCCGCTCGCAATTCTGGTACTTCGTCCTAGCATACATTGCTTTTGCCATCATCGCCGCCATCCTGCAGGGCGCGACCTTCCTGCCGATCGCCGCCATCTACAACCTCGCCATGCTGTTGCCTGCCGCAGGCATGGGCGCAAGACGGCTGCAGGACACCGGGCGCGACGGCAAGCTGGTCTGGTTCTTCATCATCCTCAGCTTCGTTTCGCAGTTGCTGGTGTTGATGACCATGATCACCGCGTTTGCCATCGGCTGGCTCTCCTTCCTGCTGTTCGGACCACTGGTGATAGTGATCAACCTGGCCTTGCTGGTCGCTTGCATCGTGCTGATCTATTACTGGTGCCAGCCCGGCGGTCCCGGTTCCAATACCTATGGCCCGCCGCCGCCTGCGTTTGATCCGTCGGTCAAGCCGGTGGCTTGAAAACAAAAATGGCGCGGATTGCTCCGCGCCGTTTTCGTTTGTCCGTGAAAGCGAGTTTAGCGCTTCGAGAACTGGAACGAACGGCGCGCCTTCGGGCGGCCATACTTCTTGCGTTCGACGGCGCGCGGATCGCGGGTCAGGAAGCCGCCCGGCTTCAGCACGGGGCGCAGGGTCGGCTCGTAATTGACCAGCGCGCGGCTGATGCCATGACGCACGGCGCCGGCCTGGCCCGAAAGCCCGCCGCCATTGACCGTGACGACGACATCGAACTGGCCATCGCGGCTTGCCGCGATCAGTGGCTGACGCAGGATCATGCGCAGCACCGGGCGGGCGAAATAGACGGTTTCGTCGCGGCCGTTAACGGTGATCTTGCCGCTGCCCGGCTTGATCCAGACGCGGGCGACGGATTCCTTGCGGCGGCCGGTGGCATAGGCGCGACCCTTGGGGTCGCGCTTGCTGTCGATCTTGGACGGATCAACGGCTTCGGCCGTCTTGGCCTTGATCAGCGTGGTCTTGAGTTCAGTGAACTTGTTTTCTTCGGCCATGGTCAGGCTGCCTTCGTTTTATACTGGGTATTCTTGGGGTTCATCTTGGCAACGTCCAGCGTCACGGCCTGCTGGGCTTCGTGCGGATGGTCGGCGCCGGGATAGACGCGCAGGTTGGACATCTGGCGGCGGCCCAGCGGACCGCGCGGCACCATGCGTTCAACAGCCTTCTCCAGGATGCGCTCTGGGAACTTGCCGACCATGATGGCGCCCGCGGTGCGTTCCTTGATGCCACCGATATAGCCGGTGTGATGGTAGTATATCTTCTTCTTCAGCTTGTTGCCGGTCAGCACGACCTTAGCGGCGTTGATCACGATGATGTTGTCGCCGCAGTCCATGTGCGGGGTGTAGGTCACCTTGTGCTTGCCGCGCAGGCGCATGGCGATGATCGAAGCAAGACGGCCCACGACCAGCCCTTCGGCGTCGATCAGGATCCACTTCTTTTCGATCTCGGAGGCTTTCGCCGAGTAGGTTTTCATGGCGGGATATCCGTTGAATTGACGGGCGCGTATACGGTCACGTGCCCGCATGGTCAATAGAAATGTTGGTATATCAGGCACTTTCTGGTAGCGGTATTATAATACCGTATCATCGGCCGGCGGAAGGTGTAATTGCCACAGGCGCGCACTACATTCGCCGCCATGACCGCTTCGCCCCCCCTCCTGCTCTCCGCCCATACTGGCGGCGTGCTGCGCCTGATCCTCAACCGGCCAGCCGCGCGCAACGCCCTGTCGTCCGACATGATGACGGCGCTGCAGGCGGCGCTGGACGGGGCGGCCACCGACAACGCCACCAGGGTGATCGTGATCACCGCCGAAGGGCCGGTCTTTTCCTCCGGCCACGACCTGAAAGAACTGGCGGCACACCGCCCCGATGGCGACAAGGGCGCAGGCGCCTATGCCGCGCTCTTCACCCAATGTTCGGCGATGATGCAGGCCATCGTGCGCAATCCCAAGCCGGTGATCGCTCAGGTGCAAGGCATCGCCACGGCAGCGGGATGCCAGCTGGTGGCCAGCTGCGACCTGGCGGTGGCCTCGACCTCGGCGCGCTTCGCCACCCCGGGCGTCAATATCGGCCTGTTCTGTTCGACGCCCATGGTGGCGCTGTCGCGCAACATTGCGCGCAAGGCAGCGATGGAGATGCTGCTGACCGGCGAAATGATCGACGGCGAGGAAGCCCGCCGCATCGGATTGATCAACCGCGTGGTGGCGCCCGAACTGCTGGAAGCAGAAACCATGGCGCTGGCCACCCGCATTGCCGCCAAGCCGCGCGCCACCATCAAGACCGGCAAAGAAGCCTTTTATCGCCAGATCGAGATGAAGCTGGACGAAGCCTATGCCTATGCCAACAAGGTGATGACCGAGAACATGCTGGACGCGGAAGCCTGCGAGGGTATCGGCGCCTTTCTTGAGAAGAGAGAGCCGAAGTGGCCGAGCTAGCGCTTCAGCAATATCCCGACACGCTGATCAAGACGATCCTGCGCAGCGTCAAGACCATCGCCATGGTGGGGGCCAGCGGCAACGACATCCGCCCCTCCTATTTCGCCATGATGTATCTGCTGAACAAGGGCTATCATGTCATCCCGGTGAATCCCGGCATGGCGGGCAAGGAAATCTCGGGCCAGACAGTTTACGCCGCACTGAAGGATGTTCCCGCACCGGTGGACATGGTCGACATCTTCCGCGAAGCCAAATATGCTCCCGACATTGCGCGCGAAGCAGTGGCGGAAAAAGAACGGCTGGGCACCACGATTCTATGGATGCAGCTGGGCGTGATCAGTCCCGAAGCGGAAAAGATCGCCCAGGATGCTGGGCTGACCGTGGTGATGAACCGATGCCCCAAGATCGAGCATGGCCGCTTTTCCGGCGAGATCGGCTGGATGGGCGTCAACCGCCGCATCATCGACAATCGCAAGCCCTTGCTGTTCGGCAAAGGCGGCAGCCTCAAGCGGCTCTAGGAGACGACATGCGAGCAGTTGCTTTTGGCCTTTGTGCCGCTGTGTTGGTGGCTGGCATCGCTGTGGCGCAACCCGTTATGCACACTCTGGAGGCGGAGGAAGCGCGGCAGGGCGTGGCCTCCGACGGCACCCATGCCTATGCCATCGACAATTCGCGCATCGGAAAATACGACATCAAGACCGGACAGCGCGTCGCCACTTGGGAAGGCCCGCGCGCCCTGTTCCCCCACATGAATGCCTGTACCCTGGTGGACAGGCGCCTGCTCTGCGCCGCCTCGAATTTTCCCAAGGTGCCGATGACCAGCGCGATCGAGATTTTCGATCCCATTGCCATGAAGCATCTTTCGACCATCTCGCTGGGGATGGGCATCGGATCGCTGACCTGGGTGGATCGCAAGGACGGTTTCTGGTGGGCGGGCTTTGCCAACTACGCGGGCAAGGCCGGCGAGCCGGGGCATGACCATCGCTACACAACGGTGTTGAAGCTCGATGACCAGTGGCGGCAACTGGAAGGCTGGACCCTGCCCGACGCGGTGCTGGAGCGCATGGCGCCGATGAGCAATTCGGGCGGCGGCTGGGGCGATGACGGACTGCTTTATCTGACGGGCCACGACCGGCCGGAAGTCTATGCCCTGCGCCTGCCCAAGGCCGGTTCGACCCTGGAACTGGTCGCCACGCTGCCCATTCCCTTTGAAGGCCAGGCGATTGACTGGGACCCCAAGGCCAGGCGCCTGCTGTGGGGTATCAGCCGCAAGGACCGCAAGGCCATCGCCGTCACCCTGCCCAACGTGGAAACCAATGTCGCTCGATAATGCCGCAATGACCGTCTATGGCGATTCCATCTCAGGCAATTGCCTGAAGGTGAAGTTCGTCGCCGACCGCCTTGGCCTGCCCTTTGACTGGGTCGAGGTCAGCGTGCTGGCCAAGCAGACACGCACGCCGGAATTCCTTGCGATAAACCCCGCCGGCCAGGTGCCGGTGGTGCGCTTCGCCGACAACAATGTGCTGGCCCAGTCCAACGCCATCATCCTGCATCTGGCGGCAGGCAGCGATCTGATACCGGGTGACGCGTTTGAACGCGCCCAGATGTACCAATGGCTGTTCTGGGAACAGTATAGCCACGAGACCGCCATCGCCGTGCTGCGCTTCCACCGGCATTATCTGAAAAAGACCGACAGCGAGATTGACCCAAACCTGCCGGCAAGGTGCGCCAGTGTTCTGACCCTGATGAACAATCATCTCGCCCAGCGACGCTATTTTGTCGGCGAGAAACTCAGCCTCGCCGATATCGCGCTGGTGGCCTACACCCGCTTTGCCCATCAGGCGGCGATTGATCTGGCGCAGTACCCGCATGTGAAGAACTGGGTGCGCCGCATCGAAACCGACCTGAAAATCGAACACGCCCAATAGAGAGAAAAACACCATGGCCGATTATGGATTCAACACGCTTGCCGTCCATGCCGGGGCGCAGCCCGACCCCGCCACCGGCGCGCGAGCGACGCCGATCTACCAGACCACCGCTTTTGTGTTCGAGGATGCCGACCATGCCGCGGCACTGTTCAACCTCCAGGTCTTCGGCAACATCTATTCGCGCATCATGAATCCCACCAATGCGGTGCTGGAGGAACGGGTCGCGGCGCTGGAGAATGGCCGCGCCGGGCTGGCCTGCGCCAGCGGTCATGCCGCCCAGCTTCTTGCCTTTCACACCCTGATGAGCCCCGGCGATGAAATCGTCTCGGCGCGCCAGCTTTACGGCGGCTCGATCAACCAGTTCAGCCAGAGCTTCGCCAAGTTCAACTGGCATGTGAAATGGGCCGACACCACCAATCCCGACAGCTTCAAGGCTCAGATCACCGACAAGACCAAG
>JBEENS010000053.1:0-23387 GCA_041192105.1 Pseudomonadota bacterium
GCGCCATCGCGACCCGTTATGACAAAACCGCCAGAAACTTCCTCGCCGCTATCCAGCTCGCTGCTGCTATCATTTGGCTCAATTGAAGACACGCCCTAGACCCGTCGAGGCCGAAATAGTCTATTTTGCTTACCGCCCGCTTACCGGCGCGGCAAGCTGTCCCGCCAGCAAGCTGGTCGATGTTATTCAAATATTTGAATTTATTGTATAATAATTGGTGGAGCCAAGCGGGATCGAACCGCTGACCTCCTGCATGCCATGCAGGCGCTCTCCCAGCTGAGCTATGGCCCCGTACCAATGGCGGGCCGGTCTGGTGTCCGGCCCGAACTTATAACCTAGGGTTCGTCCTTGGTGATGCCGGGATCGATGATGCCGGAGACATCGTCTTCCTCGTCTTCGACTTCGCCCAGAAGATCGTTGTCTTCCTCGTCTTCATCGTCCTCGACTTCGATGTCCTCGATGCTTTCGGCTTCGTCGGCATCGACCACGGACATGCCCGATTCCGTTTCGGCTTCTTCTTCCGCGGCGTCTTCGTCCTCGTCCTCGCCGGTGGCGGCGACCTTCAGCGGCGCCTCGACAACGGCTTCGGCTTCTTCTTCCTCTTCTTCGGACTCACCGTCCTCGTCTTCGTCTTCTTCTTCCTCGTCCTCGGTATCGGCGGCAACGACCTTGCCGGCCTCTACCGTCTCGACCACGCGGCTGCGGCGCTGCTTGAACAGCGCTTCCGGTTCATAGCTGAAACCGCACTTGGGGCATTCGATCGGCCGCTTGGTGAGGTCATAAAACCTCGCCGCACAGCTGGGGCATGCCCGTTTGGTTCCAAGATCTGCCTTGACCAAGATGATGCTTCCCGCAAGAAGAGGTTATTGGAGGGGCGCGTTTGCCACGGGTAGCCCCGCCTGTAAAGGTCTTTTGAAGCCCCTGATGCACAACGCCAATTCCGCCCCGCTGACTGCCCGCCGCGCCGGACCCCTGACAGGGACGGCCCAGGTGCCGGGCGACAAATCCATTTCCCAGCGGGCCCTTATCCTGGGTGCGTTGGCGGACGGCGAAACCCGGATCACCGGCCTGCTGGAATCGGGTGACGTGCACTCGACCGCCGGCGCCCTGCGCGGCTTCGGTGCCGTGCTGACCCAGGAGGGGCCGGGCCGCTGGCGGGTCCAGGGCACCGGGGTAGGAAAGTGGAAAAGCCCGGAAGCGGAACTGGATTTCGGCAATTCGGGCACCGGCTCGCGGCTGGTTATGGGGGCGATGGCCACCACCGCGATCACGGCCATCTTCACCGGAGATGCCTCGTTACGATCGCGTCCCATGGCGCGGGTGGTGGCGCCGCTGACTGCTTTCGGCGTTACTTATGAAGGGCAGGGGGAGAAGGCGCTGATGCCGCTGACCCTGCATGGTGCCAAAGACGCGAAGGCCGTCACCACGCATGTCGCCACCGCCTCGGCCCAGGTGAAATCGGCGCTGTTGCTGGCGGCGCTGAATGCGCAGGGTTCCAGCCGCATTTCGCAGGATGCGCTGACCCGCGATCACAGCGAGAAGATGCTGGCAGCGTTCGGCGCGAAGATAACGGTGTCATCGCGCGAACAAGGCGGCGAAGTCATCACGGTGGAAGGCCCGGCCCGGCTGACGGGCTGCAACGTGGAAGTGCCGCGCGATCCCTCATCCGCGGCCTTCGCCATTGTGGCGGCCTTGATCGTGCCGGGGTCGCAAATCGAACTGCCCGCCATCCTGCTCAATCCCCGCCGTATCGGCCTGATCGAAACCTTGCTGGAGATGGGCGCGAAGGTAGTCGTTGCCAACCGGCGGACCAGCGGCGGTGAGGAGATCGGCGATCTGGTGGTGCGCCATTCTGAACTGAAGGGTGTTGAGGTGCCTGCTGCCCGCGCGCCTTCGATGATCGACGAGTATCCCATCCTGGCTATCGCTGCCGCTTTCGCGCGCGGCAAGACGGCGATGCGCGGGCTGGAAGAGCTGCGCGTCAAGGAAAGCGACCGCCTCGACGCGGTGGCGCAGGGCCTCAAGGTCAATGGCGTTCCCTATGACATAGAAGGCGACGACCTGATCGTAGACGGCCAGGGCCCCGATGGCGTGATGGGCAGCGGCACGGTCGCCACCCACATGGATCATCGTATTGCCATGAGCTTTCTGACCATGGGCATGGCGTCCCGCAAACCCGTCACGGTGGATGACGTCACCATGATCGCCACCTCCTTCCCCGAATATCAGGATTTGATGCGCGGGCTCGGTGCGGTTATGGAAGCGCCATGAGCAAGACAGAAAGCATCGTCATCGCCGTGGACGGCACCGCCGCATCCGGCAAGGGCACCCTGGCCAAGAAGCTTGCGGCGCATTTCGGTTTCGCCCATCTGGATTCGGGGGCGCTGTATCGCCTGGCCGCGCTCAGCGTGCTGGAGACCGGCGGCGACCCCAAGAACGAAGCCGATGCACTGCGCGGCGCCCAGACCATCGATTTCAACCGGGCGGGCGATCCCAAGATCCGCACCGATATCGTCGGCCAGGCGGCGTCCTATGTTGCGGCCATCCCGGCGGTGCGCACCGCCCTGTTCGAATTCCAGCAGAACTTCCTGACCAATCCTCCCGGCGGGAGCCCCGGCGCGGTGATGGATGGGCGTGACATCGGCACGGTGATCTGCCCGGGCGCCACCGCCAAACTGTATGTCGATGCCCGCTTGGACACCCGCGCCCGCCGCCGCTGGGCGGAACTCAAGGCCATGGGCATCCGCCGCGCCGAACAGGATGTGGTGGCCGAACTGGGGGCCCGCGACGAGGCCGACAAGACCCGCCTCATTTCGCCCCTGAAACAGGCCGAGGATGCCGACTTGCTGGATACCTCCGATTTGGGTATAGACACCGCGTTTGCGGCAGCTCTCGCCTTGGTTTCTCCCAAGGTGGCCAAGGTACTCGAGAGCGCGCTCAAGGACCGCCACAGGGGCTAAGGAGGCCCGGCGGCCTAAGGGGCATCCCGCTTACTTCTTTTAAAACCAACCGCCCGGGCGGCCTCTTCAATTTGAAGTGGGCGTCTGGGAAGTCCGCCGATGGCTCGATGCCGCCGGTTGGCATGAACGACTGTTAGGACTCAACGCATGGCTCGCGCCGCTACCGCCCCCAAAGAACGCACCGAACCCTCGATGGCCACTCCCTCCCGCGAAGATTTCGCGGCCATGCTGGAGCAGAGCTTCGAAACCCAGTCCCCCCAGGAAGGCCAGGTCATCAAGGGCACCATCATCGCCATTGAGAACGACTTCGCCATGGTCGATGTTGGCCTCAAGACCGAAGGCCGCATTTCCCTCAAGGAATTCGCGATGCCCGGCATTCCCGCCGACATCAAGGTGGGCGACACCGTCGAAGTGTATCTGGAGCGCGTCGAGAATGCGCTGGGCGAAGCCGTTCTGAGCCGCGACAAGGCCCGCCGCGAAGAAAGCTGGGTCAATCTTGAAAAGGCCTTCACCGATGTCACCCGCGTCACCGGCGTGATCTTCGGCCGCGTCAAGGGTGGCTTCACCGTCGATCTCGACGGCGCCGTGGCCTTCCTGCCCGGCTCGCAGGTTGACGTCCGCCCGATGCGCGATGTCGGCCCGCTGATGAACCAGCCGCAGCTGTTCCAGATCCTCAAGATGGATCGCCGCCGCGGCAATATCGTGGTGTCGCGCCGCGCCGTTCTGGAAGAGCGCCGCGCCGAGGAACGCACCAGCCTGGTCGCCAGCCTGCAGGAAAAGCAGATCGTCGAAGGCGTGGTCAAGAACATCACCGATTACGGCGCATTCGTGGACCTGGGCGGCGTGGACGGCCTGTTGCACGTCACCGACATCGCCTGGCGCCGCGTCTCGCACCCGACCGAAGTCCTGTCGGTGGGCCAGACCGTCACCGTGCAGATCATCAAGCTCAACCACGAAACCCAACGCATCAGCCTGGGCATGAAGCAGCTGCAGACCGATCCGTGGGAAGGCGTCGCTGCCAAGTATCCGGTGGGCGTGCAGTTCAAGGGCAAGGTCACCAACGTCACCGATTACGGCGCCTTTGTGGAGCTGGAGCCGGGCGTCGAAGGTCTGGTCCATGTCAGCGAAATGTCCTGGGTCAAGAAGAACATGACCCCGTCCAAGCTGGTTACCCCCGGCACGGATGTGGACGTCGCCGTGCTGGAAGTGGATTCCAACAAGCGCCGCATCAGTCTGGGCCTGAAGCAGACCCAGGAAAACCCCTGGAATGCCTTCACCGCCAATCACCCGGCCGGCACGGTCATCGAGGGCGAGGTCAAGTCGATCACCGAGTTCGGCCTGTTCATCGGCCTGGATTCGGACATTGACGGCATGGTCCACCTCTCCGACCTCAGCTGGTCGGTGGCGGGCGAAGAAGCCATCAAGACCTATGAAAAGGGCCAGATGGTCAAGGCGCAGGTTCTCGATATCGACGTCGAGAAGGAACGCGTCAGCCTGGGCATAAAGCAGCTGGGCAGCGATCCGATTGAGAAGGCCGGCCCGACGGGCGGCGCTCTGCGCAAGAACCAGGTCGTCACCGGCACGGTCACCGAAGTCAATGACGGCGGTATCGAAGTGGAAATGGAGGGCGGTGTGCGCGCCTTCATCCGCCGCGCCGACCTGGCCCGTGACCGCGCCGACCAGCGTCCCGAACGCTTCGGCAAGGGCGACAAGGTAGACGCGCTGGTCACCAGCGTGGACAAGGCGACCCGCAAGGTTTCGCTTTCCATCAAGGCTCGCGAAGTCAGCGAAGAGAAGGAAGCCGTGGCGCAGTTCGGCTCGTCCGACAGCGGCGCCAGCCTGGGCGACATCCTGGGTGCGGCCCTGAAGAAGAAGACTCCCAAGAAGAAGGCCAGCGAGGCCAGCGACGAGTAGTCATTGCTTCGATCAGACTGAGAAAAGGCGCGCCGCGAGGCGCGCCTTTTTCTTTTGCGGTCCCGCGTCTCCAGCCGCTTCCAGAGTGTCTGCGCGAGGAGCGAACGCATGGTGCAGGAAGGTGTGACGCCCGGTTTCGTCCCTGCGATTGTCCCCAGAGATTTTGTTTGCATTCAGAATCACACTAGCGTGCGCCATCAATGTTGATGAGGAGTTGAGTCATGGCGAAGAAGAGCAAGCTGGCCAAGCGCGCCGCCGAACTGGAAGCCGCGGTTGCGGGCCTGTTCACCGGCACACCGGCGAAGAAGACAAAGAAGCGCCGCAAGGCCAAGAAGGCCAAGGTGGTGAAAGCCGCCAAGAAGGCCGTGAAGAAGGTCGTGAAGAAGGCCAAGAAGGCCAAGAAGGCCGCCAAAAAGGCCAAGCGCAAGACCAAGAAGCGCTAGTCTTTCGGTCGTTTATCTAAGGGAGGCGCGCACCTTTTCGGGTGTCGCGCCTCTTTATTTTCAGCGGGCGGCCGCTAGAGTTCCCTCATAAAAACAACAAAGGGGATCATCCATGCGCGTCTTTGGGCTTATGGCCGCCGTCACCATCGCCACCACCGCTTTCATCCTGTCGGCTTCGGCACAGAGCCAACTTCCCGCCGGACCACTGACCGCCCAGACCGCCGCCGTCGGCACGCTGCGCGCCACCCCGGTCGAACCCTTCGTCTACCAGTCCGCCGCCGAGGTGAAGGCCTTGACCCAATGGCCGGACCGCAAGACCCACTCCAAGGTGGTGGCAGACCACGAATCCTATTTCGTCGAATACGTCACGCGGGGCGATAGCGGCAACAATGCCGAAACCCATGGCCACTGGTACGACTATATCCATGTGCTGGATGGTGAGGGTACCATCACCTATGGCGGCACCCAGGATGGCGCCCGCGACGTGGGCAATGCCGAGATCCGCGGCGGCACCATCAACGGCGCCAAGACCATCACTCTGCATTCCGGCGACCGGCTGGTTCTGCCGCCCGGCCTGCCGCATCTGTTCACCGCCACAAGCGGCAATACCTTCACCTACCTGATCTTCAAGCACAAACACTGAGGAAAACGCCCATGAACAAGAAAATCGTACTCACCGCCGCGCTTGTCCTGCTGCCGCTCGCCGCGATCGCCCAGACCAAGACGGGCGACGACAAGGCCGTGCGTCACATCACCGGCCGCACACTGGACGCGGATCTGAAGAAGGGCATGACGGCGGACGCCTTCTTTTCCCAGATCATCATCACCCAGGCGCCGGCCTACCGCGTGATCAACACCACCCGCGACAAGCCGGGCGAGGCGGAAATCCATGACGGGATGACCGACCATATCTTCGTGCAGGAAGGTGAAGCCACCTTCGTCACCGGCGGAACCATTGCGGGATCGAAGGTGACGGCGCCGGGCGAGCATCGCGGCGCGTCCATCACGGGCGGCACCTCCCGCCCGATGCGGCCGGGCGACTATTTCCTGATCCCTGCCGGCACGGCGCACCAGATGCTGCTGACGCCCGGCAAGCGGATCAAGTTCATCGCCTTCAAGACCAAGAAATAGGTCAGCCCGCTTCGCCGCGCACCAGGACCTTTTTGGGGCGCCACAACAGGTTGATGCCGACGCCCGCCATGATCAGCAGGGTCGCTGTCAGCTTCCAGCCCGGCAGCGGCTCATGCAGCACAATGGCGGCCGCGCTGATGCCGAACACCGGCACCAGCAGGGACATGGGCGCGACTGTTGCCGCCGGATAGCGCGACAGCAGCCAGGCCCAGATGGTGTAGCCGAATAGCGTATTGGCCGCGCTTTGCCAGACCAGCGTCACCCAGATCGGCCAGTGGGAGGCCAGCACCGCCTGGGTGATCCGCGTAGGCCCTTCCAGCACCAGCGACATGATTGACAATGCCGGCATGGAGAACAGGCTGGCCCAGACGACATAGGCTAGCGGGTTCATTGGCGCGCCGCGGGCGGCGGCGCCATGGGCGGCTTCCCGCGACGCCTGGTTGCTGATGCCCCAGCACACCGCCCCGCCCAGAACCATCACAAGGCCGGTGGTCGTAATGCCCTCGCCATTGTGCATCAGGATCAGTAGCAATCCGGCTGCGGCGGGCACCAGGCCCAGCATCTGATGCAGGCGTGGTTTTTCGCCGGTGCGCCGGGCGGCAATCGCAATGGTGAAGAACAGTTGCATCTGCATCACCACCGAGGCGACACCGGGCGAAATGAGGCCGTCCATGGCGATATAGAGCAAGCCGAACTGGCCGCTCCCAACGCACAGGCCATAAACCGCCAGATTGCTCCAGGGCACATCGGGTTTTTTGAGGAAGAAAATCGCGGGAAACAGCACGAGGGCGAAACGGAAGGCCGCCATGATCAGGGGCGGCAGCATGTTCAGGCCCCAGACGACCACCACGAAATTGGTGCCCCAAATAAACACCACCAGCACCGCCAGGGCCGTGTCACGCAAGGAGAGGTTGGACGACGGCATGAGGCACCGCAAAAGGTTGCACGCATCATAAGGCGCTGGAGATTTTACGCACCTGCAGAGTCCGCATGGGCGTCACGCGGTCCGCCCGCACTGCCGGGTACTAGGACGTGATGGCGCTCTTGGGCACGCGGCCCCAGAGCAGGTTGATGGCCAGGCCCGCCATTATCATCAAGGTGGCCTCGATCTTCCACAGCGGCAGCGCTTCGCTCAGCAGCAGCGCGCTGGCGCCAAAGCCGAATACCGGCACCATCAGGGTCATGGGTACGACGGTTGTGGCGGGATAGCGCGACAGCAGCCAGCCCCAGCAGGCATAGCCGAACATGGTGTTGCCCACGCTTTGCCACAGGACCGCGCCCCAGGTGATCCAGCCTACCTCCCCAAGCCCCGCCGCGATGGCCTGCGGCCCTTAAACACAAACGAGAGTGCCAGAATCGGCGGGATAGAAAACAGGCTGGCCCACACGACATAAGCCAGCATGTTGACCGAACCGGCATCGCGGCTGGTCATGTTGCCCACCGCCCAGCCCATCGCGGCCACCAGCACCAGCGCCAGCCCGGGAATGGTCGCGCCGCTGCCATTGTGCGCCGCGATGACACCCATGCCGGCAAGCGCCAGCGCCAGCGCCGCCATATGATGCGGCAACAGGCGCTCGCCGCGCCGCCACATCGCCAGGCCGATAGTGAAGAAGACCTGCATCTGTACCACCAGCGATGCCAGGCCAGGCGAGATCATGCCTTTCATGGCGATGAACAGCATGCCGAACTGGAACAGCCCGATGCACACGCCATAGGTGGCAAGGTTGCGTCACGGAATTTGTGGCCGGGGAAAGAAGAAGACGGCCGGCAGCAGTACGAAGGTAAAGCGCAGGCAGGCGAAGAACAGCGGCGGCAGAACGTCCACGCCCAGCTTGATGACGACGAAATTGGTGCCCCAGACAAAGACAATTCCCAGCGCCAGCAGCGCGTCGCGCAGAGATAGATGAGAAGAGGTCATGGGTGCCCCGAGTCGGGCACATCATAGGAGGCTGGCGTCGGCGCGGACCTGCAAAGTCCGCATGGTGGCTAAGCAGTCAGTTGACGTTGGCGGCGGCAACGGCGGCGCGGATTTCCTGCATGTCGTGATTGGCCTTGGCGGCATAGTCCACGATGCAGGCGTTGTAGGCTGGCATCGCCGTATTATATGCGCGGATCTTCTCGTTATAGGCTTCCACCTTGCGGATCTCGCGCTGGTCGGGCTTAGGGCCAAAGTCGGCGGTGGGCTTGATGCAAGGCGATTTGGGATAGAAGCCGGCCGGCAAATTGCCGGACTGCGCGGGAGGTGCGGCATTCTGGGCCTGCGCCGTCAAGGTCATCGCCAGAAAAATCAGTGTCGCGGGCCGCATCATTTTCCTCCACATACCACGCGGTTCAAGGCCGGGTTCTTGTCCAGCCCGGTCCAGCGCGCCGTTTGCACGCTGGCTTTCCTTTTTTGTTCGCGCGCGTCGGTGCTGTCAATGAACTCCGCCGTGAAGCGGTGGCCGGCGCAGTCCACCGCAAATTTCTGCGACCAGATGAAAAGCTGCCCGCCGGCGCTGATGGCCAGAGGTTCCTTGTTCTTCGGTATCCAGACCTGGGTCCAGAAGGTCTGGTAAGCGCCTTCCTGCTTGATAGTGCCGCGATCGACCTGATGCTCGGTTCTTCCCCACTTGTTGTCCTGCACCGTCTTGAAGGTGACAAAGCGGCCTTCCTGGGCGATGGCCGGCCAGGTGCCGAGCGTGCAGAGGAAGATGGCGACTGTTTTTTTTCACGGGCATACTACTATATCCATAGTATATCGAAAAAGGGGCGTGAACAACCGCAAGCCTTTACCGCGCCGCAGCATGCTTTGTCGTACTCCCAAACTTGCCGCCGGGCGTCCGGCCACATACGGTCACGCCAACAACAAGCAGGCTTAAGCCCGCGATGCGGCGGGCCAGTCTAGGGGAGTTCGAAGTATGCGCAGGCGTGAATTGATCGGTGCGGCAGTGGCGAGCAGCGCCGCGCTTCTGGCGACACGGGAAGCCAAGGCCCAGGAACGTGTCGAGCAGGCTGGCCGTGGCATGCGCTCGCCGATCATCAAGGACATCAATGTCATCCAGTGCTCGCCCCAGGGCGTGCGGCTGGTGATCGTCAAAGTCACCACCGACCAGGCGGGCCTGTACGGATATGGCTGCGCCACCTTCACCCAGCGCGCCGACCTAATCCCCATCGCGGTCGAGAAATATCTCAAGCCGCTGCTGGTGGGCAAACCAGCCGACCGCATCGAGGATACGTGGCAGATGGCCTACAACTCCTCTTACTGGCGCAACAGCGGCGTCCTCAATAACGCCATCAGCGGCGTCGACCAGGCGCTGTGGGACATCAAGGGCCGTCAGGCCGGCTTGCCGGTCTATCAACTGCTGGGCGGCAAGGCCCGTCTGGCCGCCGACTGCTACGCCCATGCTTCGGGCAGCGAGATCAAGGAAGTGGTCGATCAGGCCAAGCGCCACATTGCCAATGGCTTTCGTCATGTCCGCGTCCAGGTCGGCGTGCCCGGCATGGCCGGCTATGGCGCGGGTCCCAGCAAGACCCAGCGCATTCCGGCGCTGCATGACGCGCCGGTGTTCGAGCGCGAGGGCTATATCAAGCGCGCCATGGCGCTGTTTGAGGCCTGCCGCACCGAGCTGGGCATGGATGTGGAGCTGCTGCACGATGTGCATGAGCGCATCACCCCCACCCAGGCGGTGAAGATGTGCAAGGACGTGGAGAAGTTCCGCCTGTTCTTCCTGGAAGACCCGGTGTCGCCGGAAGACATCGCCTGGTTCCGCAACATCCGCGCCCAGTGCGCCACGCCACTGTCGATGGGTGAGCTGTTCAACTCACCCCATGAGATCGTGCCGCTGATCGCCGAACGCCTGATCGACTATATGCGCATGCATGTGTCGCAGATGGGCGGCCTTACCCCCTGCCGCAAATATGCGGCGATGGGCGAGATCTTCAATGTCCGCACCGCCTGGCACGGCCCCGCCGACACCTCGCCGGTGGGCCATGCTGCCAACCTGGCGCTGGACCTGTCCTGCACCAATTTTGGTGTACAGGAAAACGCCTTCTTCAACGACGCGGCGCACGAGATATTCTCGGGCCTGCCGGTGACCAAGGGCGGCTACATGTACGCCAATGAAGCGCCGGGCTGGGGCATCGAGATCAACGAGGCCGCCGCCGCAAAACATCCCTGGAACCGCAACCATCCGCTCAATCAGGGCTGGGGCGAAGTGCGCCTGCCGGACGGCCAGATCATCAAGCAGTGAACCCGCCAGAACATTTCGAGTGATCGAAATCCATAAAGGGAGAAACGCCATGCTCAAGAGACGTCAATTTCTGACTTCGACAATCGCAGCGGCCGGTGTCGGCGCGCTTGGTGTCTCCGCAGTGGCCCAAGGGCTGGACCCGGTAAACCCGGACATCCGTTTTGGCACTACGGGTTCGATTTTCGGCATATGGCCGGCGCCGGGTACGCAGGGCTCCATCTCGATGCGGATGTCCACCAACATGAAAATGATGCTGGAGGACTGCAAGCATTACGGGCTGGAAGGCTTTGAGCCCTATTCGGCCCAGGCTGCGCCGTGGCTAGACAATGTCCAGGGCCTGAAAAGGCTCAGCGAGGAAACTGGCGTCGCCATTGCCTGCCTTGGCGATCTGCCGCGCCGTCCCGCCGACCGCACCGGCGACACGGCGGTGCCGCAAGGGGCGGCCAATGCGGTGGCGCAGTATCCTTGGCTGGGCGGCGAGGGCCGCGCCAAGCTGATTGCTGACATGGAAGCGGTGGCCCGCGATTTCCTGCAACCTCTGGGCATCGATCACTGGAAGAACAATATGGGCGCCCGCCCACCGGGCGGTCCCAGCGCCGACCAGCTCAAGGGCTTGGCCGACACCGCCAATGAGATCGGCATGCGCACCAAGAAATACGGCGTGCGCCTGTCGCTGCATCCCCATCTGTGGGGGCCGATGGAGCGCGAGCATGAATTCCGCCGGGTGATGGAACTGACCGATCCGAATTATGTCTATCTGATCATGGACACGGGGCACAATGTTCTGGGCGGCATGGATGTGGTGAAGATCTCGGACGAATTCTTTCCCCGCATCACCGAATTCCATCTCAAGGACACGTTCCCGCAATATCGCGGCAACACCGCAACGCCCAGCCAGGCGCAGCATCGCGAGAAAAGCGTCTATGCCTCGGTCGGGCAGGGCGGCGGCGTGGATTTTCCCGGCCTCTTCGCCGTCATGCGCCGCAAGAAATTCAAGGGCTGGGCGGTGTTCGACATTGATGCGCCGCGTCCGGGCGACGGCACCGGCACCGTGGATGACAATATCGCCGCCAGCGTCAACTACATGCGCACGGCGCTGGGTGTGAAAGTGCCGGTGGCGTCCGGCAGCACTGGGCTTTTCAAGGAAACCTGAGCCCGCCTCCCCATCATGCGCGCTAGCGCATTTGAGGGGGAGGGTGAGTAGCGTCAGCGTACGAACGTAGCGCCGTCAGGTGCGAAGGCCGGAGGGGGAGAGTTAAGCCGCCCGCCAGAACAGGCCGATGGTCAGCGCCACGCCGATGGCCACGGCGGCGATGCGCAGGATTTTTTCGTTGATGCGGCTGACCATGTGACCGCCGATCCAGCCTCCGATGGCCGCGCCAACACAGGCGATGGCGCAGGGCAGCCAATAGACCTGCGGCGAGAACATGAAGATCGCGACGGCGCTGGCGTTCATCACGCCGGCCAGGACATTCTTGTTGGCGCTGGCGCTGCGGATGGAAAGCCCCGCTGCGGTCAGCGCCGCCAGCATCAGAAAGCCGATGCCGCCGCCGAAATAGCCGCCATAGACGGCAATTCCGAACTGCGACGCGGCGGCGCCCCATTTGTTCAGCACCGGCGGCTTCTCGGCCTTGCGCGGCATGAAGCTGCCATAGGCGAAGATCGCGGTGGCGAACAGCACCAGCCATGGCACCATCCGGGCGAAAATGGGGGAAGGTGTCACCAGCAGCAGAATGGCGCCCAGAATGCCGCCGACGAAGGACAGGATCACCAGCACCTTGAACGACAATCCGCCCACGGCGGTGACGTGACCGCGACCGCCCCAGGTCGAGGCGATCTGTCCGGGAAACAGCGCGATGGTCGAGGTGATGTTGGCGGACAGCGCGCTCATGCCGGTCAGCATCAAAGCGGGCAGGGTGATGAAGGTGCCGCCGCCTGCCAGCGCGTTCTGCGCGCCGGCCCATAGCGCCGCGATGAACAGGATCACATAGGTCATGGTCATGGCATTCGCCATGCCATGACCTTATCCGAAGGTAAAGGCGAAGGCCTGCACACCAGGGTCGGCGAATTCGATGGTGAAGGTATGTTCGCCCGCGCTTTTCAGCCGGATCAGCTGATAGAGCCGTTCCGCCGTCACCGTGCCGCTGCCATCCGCCGCGATGTCCACGCCGTGACCATCGCCTGGCGGCTGTCCGTCCAGCGTCACCTTGAACCGGGCCGGTTTGCCGCCTGTTCCCTTATTTTTTGATGTGCCTGGCCCGAGCACCAGATGCACATCGCGGGCATGGAAGCGGAAGGTGATCTTGCCACCGGCTTGATCCAGCTTCGACATCTGCTCGCCGATGGTCCATTGCCCGCTGAGTCCCCACTGGTTTGGGCGCAGCGGAAAGGCGGTCTCATAGGCCGCGCTCTCATCGGTGCGCAGATTTCCGGAGGCGAAATTCGCGCCGCGGCCATATCCCAGATAGGTCTCGTGCGAGGTCCGCGCCGTGGGCGCGGCGGCAGCCTGCGCGCCTTGGGCTTTGGGGTCCACCATGCCGCCGGGCAGGTCCTTGCGGCCCGCCTCGCGCAGCAACTGGCGGATCACTTCCTCGGAGCGGTCATATTCGCCTTCGCCGAAATGATGGTGACGGATGCGCCCCTGCGCATCGATGAAATAGTGCGCCGGCCAGTACTGGTTGTTGAAGGCCTGCCAGATCGCCAGGCTGTTATCGAGCGCCACCGGATAGGTGACGCCCAGATCGCGCACGGCGCGGCGCACATTGGCGGGGTCTTTCTCAAAGGCGAATTCGGGCGCGTGCACGCCGATCACCACCAGGCCATGCGCCGCATATTTCTGCGCCCAGGCTTTCACGTAGGGAAGTGCGCGAAGACAATTGATGCAGGAGTAGGTCCAGAAATCCACCAGCACCACCTTGCCGCGCAATTGCTCGCGGGTCAGCGGCGGCGAATTCAGCCACAGGGTGGCGCCGGTCAGTTCCGGCAGGTTTCCTTCCACCGGCAGTGTGCTGCCCGCCACGGCGGTGGATGTTGTCTTGCGCGCCAGTCCGACCTTCTGCAGCAGCGTCTGTTCGAGGACGTTGGTGCTGGTGGTGGAAAGGCGTGTCAGAAATCCGGTGTCCAGTCCGAGCGCGATGGCCGCGACGCCCGCCAGCACAGCCGCGCCTAGCGCGCGCCGTATCCATTCGCCTGCGCCCAGTGAGCGTTTCATGGTTGCAAAGAGGCGGCCCCCGATCAGCAGCGCCGCGGCCAGCGAAGTCGCCGCGCCCAGTGCATAGGCCAGCAGCAGCAAGGTGGCGTTGGCGCTGGCGCCTTGCATGGCTGCGCCGGTGAGGATGAGGCCCAGGATGGGGCCGGCGCAGGGCGCCCATAACAGGCCCGTCGCCACGCCCAGCAGCACCGAGGCGCTGACGCTGCCGCCCGGCGCGTCTTGGGCCTGATTGGAAAGTCGCGAACCCAGTGCCACCAGAGGCCGGGTCAGACGCTCAGCCAGGTCGCGATGGTGGCGATACCTGCGAAGGTGATTGCCATGCCGGCCAGAAGCGGCAGGCCGGAGCGCGCGAAAGGCTGGTCCGAACGCGCGAACACGAACGGCAAGACCGGCAGGATGCAGGGGCTGAGGATGGTCAGCACGCCGCCCAGATAGGCCAGCAGGAAAAGGGTCATGGGGTCTCCGCGCCGCAGGTGCCATCCAGCATAGCCGATTGACCGTGTCCGCGCGGATTACGGCTTGGCCATATCTTCATCATGCCTTTAATCACGGCACATCCCTTTAAATGCTGGCTTTTTCAGGTTCCTGACATGTCTGTTCCTTACAAATCGCCGCAAGGTGCGGGTGCGGGACTGCTATGCGTTGACAGTGCCCACACGCGACTGTAGCCAGCCGTCGTTCTTTATTGCGGTTGCGAAATGATTCGCACGCAGCCGCCGGTATTTCACCCTGTGTTTTTCCATTCCCAACTGCAGGCATTAAGCCCGCAAAGGTGTGCGCATTCATGTCCGAGGAATTGTCCAACAGGAAGCTGATGCTTTCCATCATCGCCGCCTTCAAGGACAGCGATCTGGAACCGCTGTTCGAGGCGCTGCATCCCGATGTGGTGTGGAAGGCGACGGCGCCGCGCGAATTTTTCCGTTTCGGCGGCACCCAGCGCGGTCATGCGGGCATGCGCGAATACACCGCGCTGCTGTTCTCGCGCTATCACTTCGTCCGCTTCGAGCCCAAGATCATCACCGCCAAGGGCGACCAGGTCTGGGGCCTGTTCGAGGCCGAAGCCTGGCACCGTCCCAGCGGCCGCTATGTCAAAACCGACATCTCGATGCGCTGGACCGTGACGGACGGCAAGATCGCCGAACATCAGGGCTTCTTCGACACCGCCGGCGTGCTGATCCAGCAGGGCGATCTGATGGTCGCCGCCTGATCTGTGGGACGTGGGTCTATTTGAACAGGCCCAGGTCCACCGCGTCCGCCATCGCCTGATAACCCGCATCGTTGGGATGCAGCTTGTCGCGAAGGTTGTATTCCGCCGCAAACGTCAGGGGATTGGACTTGTCCGCCGTGGCGGTGGCGAAATCGATCACGCCATCGAACGCGCCGCTGGTCCTGATCCAGTTGTTCAACCCGGTGCGTACCTGCTCGCCCGCAGGCGAGGCATAGCCGGCGCCCTGATACGGGGTCAGAAGCCCGCCGAACACCTTGATGCCACGGGCACGGCAGCGTTCGATGATCTGCTTGTTGGCAGCGATCAGGGCTTCCAGCGTCACGGGCTCCTGCGGACCGAGGGTGGTGAAACCGCGGCCGATATCATTGATGCCTTCCAGCACGATAACGGCCTTCACGCCCGGCACGCTCAGGACATCGCGGTCCAGGCGTGCCAGCGCGCTGTGGCCGGCGCCCTGGCGCAGCAGGCGGTTGCCACCAATGCCGGCATTGACCACCGCCCATTTGCTGCGGGCGGCGACAAGGCGCTCGGCCAGCCGGTCGGGATAGCTGCGGAAGGCATTGTTGGTGGATAGCGCGCCTTCGGTGATGGAATCGCCGATCGTCACCACCACGGCATTGGCGGTGGCCGCATCGACCTCAACCTGGCTGACCAGGCTGGTCAGCCGCATGATCCGCTGATTGGGAAGCTGCGCCGCAGCCGTGTGATTGCCCGGCGTGCCCGCGACATACTGATAAAGGCTGTGGCCGCCCAGCGCGATCTTGCCCGGCACATAGCTGGTGATGATGAGCTTTTGCAGCGCCGTCACCTTCATGTTGATCGGATCGGACAGCAGCGGCGCGCTGGCGGGTATGGCGACCCCGTTGCGGCCATCAAAAGTCACGGCCTGGTCGGTGCCGGCTATCACGCTGCCGTCAGGCCCGGCAGTGCCAACACGCACTGCGCCCAGCACCAGCACATCGGCGCCGGACTCGTTGGTGAAGCGCAGGCGAATGCGGTTGCCTGCCGCTGTCACCCGCACCAGCTGGCGGATGGTCACATTGGCCGGGTCGCCTTCCGGCACCACCAGCGGCACGTTGCCGGGATTGTCGAGCAGCGGCGCATTGGGCGCGGTGGCCATGGGCACCTGACCGGCGTCTGGGGCCAGCGGCGCGGTGGGCGAGGCGGGCGGGGGCGGCGCGATTCCCGGTGGCGGCGGGGTCGGCACAAAACCCCAGGCCCCCAGCCAGTTGTCCTTGGCGCAAGCCCCTGACGCCGTACCCAGAATCAGGGCCGCAGCCAGCACCAAATGCCGAATTTTCATGTCCCACTCCCTATGTCTTATTGGTTGGCGGGACTTTCCCTTGGGGCCGGCGGCGGCGCAAGCCGCTTGGGAAGGGCGCGGAAGCGGCCAAAAAGCACCGTCTGCGGACAAAATTGGCCTCAGAACCCGAAAAAGTCTGACTTTTCAGATGCTTCCCGTTGACGCGTCCAAACTTCCCTGACAGGTTAATCCTTAGCCACGGGGACGGCCTTGTCCCTCAAGGGACTTGGGGATGATCAAGTCAGAACTGGTTGCGCGCCTTACCGCCCGCTATCCGCACCTTTATCACCGCGATGTCGATCGCATCGTGACGACGGTGCTCGATTCCATCAGCAAGGCGCTGGCGGACGGGCATCGCGTGGAACTTCGCGGTTTCGGCGCCTTTTCCGTCAAGGTTCGCCCGTCGCGCATGGGCCGCAATCCGCGCACCGGCGAGCCGGTTTCGGTCGGCCAGAAGCGTGCACCCTTCTTCCGCACTGGCAAGGAATTGCGCGAACGCCTGAACGGCGGTACGCCGGAAGCGTGAACACGAATCCGGCCCCACTTTTGAATCCAGTTTTCGTAGCTCTCGACACCAACGATCCCGATTATGCCCGTCAGCTGGCGGAGCGTGTGCGCGCCGATGTGGGTGGCCTCAAGCTCGGCCTCGAGTTTTTCAACGCCCATGGCCCGGACGGTGTGCGCCCCTTCCTCGAAATGGGCGTGCCGGTCTTTCTGGACCTCAAATATCACGACATTCCCAATACGGTAGCGGGCGCCTGCCGCGCCGCCGCCTCGCTGGGCGTTTCCATCCTGAACCTCCATGCCCAGGGCGGCGCGGCCATGATGCGGGCCGGCCTGGATGCGGTGAAGAGCGTCAGCCCCTCCACAAAATTGATCGCGGTCACCATGCTGACCAGCCTCTCCGACGAGGACCTGCCATCGGTCGGCCTGACCCCGCCGGTGGCGGACCAAGTGCTGCGGCTGGCCAGCCTGACGCAGCAATGCGGACTCGACGGCGTGGTCTGCTCGGCGCACGAGATCGCAATCCTGCGCAAGGAACTGGGTCCCGATTTTCTGCTGGTGGTGCCGGGCATCCGGCCCGCCGGCGTCGCGACCGGCGACCAGCGCCGGGTCATGGGACCGGCGGAAGCCCGCGATGCCGGCGCCAGCATCCTGGTGATTGGGCGTCCCATCACGGCTGCGCCTGATCCCGCCCAGGCGGCGCGGGACATTGCCCAAAGTCTCACCATTTCAGTGTCTTAATCCCGGTTCCTTGATTTTGGCCCTTTGGGGGGCCATATACCCCGTTCCATGCCCATCGCCGTGAAAATCTGCGGAATTGCGAGCGCCGACGCGGTTGACGCGGCGGTCAGCGCCGGCGCGGCCTATGGCGGACTGGTGTTTCATCCCAAATCGCCGCGGTTCGTGGCGCTGGAGCAGGCCAAGATGCTGGCCGCGCGCATGCGGGGACAACTGAAGAGCGTGGTGCTGATTGCCGACCTGGATGACGCCCGGATTGAAGACATCGTGACGGTGGTGCGTCCCGATTTCCTGCAACTGCATGGCAATGAAACGGCAAAGCGCACGGCCGAAATCCGCACCCGGTTCGCCCTGCTGGTGATCAAGGCGCTGTCGGTCGCGGAGACATCGGATCTCGAGATTGTTTCCGAATATGAGAAAGTCGCCGACATGCTGCTGTTCGATGCGCGCCCGCCCAGGGGTGCCGAGCGGGCAGGGGGGCATGGTACGGCCTTTGACTGGAAAATCCTCAGCGGTCGCAGTTTCACCAGGCCTTGGTTCCTCGCCGGCGGTCTGAACCCCGACAATGTGGCCCGCGCCATCGAACTTTCCGCCGCCCGGCTGGTTGACGTCTCATCGGGCGTGGAAAGTGCGCCCGGCGTGAAGGACGCAGCAAAGATCGCCGCATTCATCACCGCAGCAAACGCACGGGCCCCCATGAGTAAAAGCGCATGAACCAGATTCCCAATTCCCTGCGCAGCGGCCCGGATGCATACGGCCATTTCGGCGGTTATGGCGGGCGTTTCGTCGCCGAAACCCTGATGCCGCTGGTCCTGTCGCTGGAAGCGGCCTATGAGGCGGCCAAGAAAGACCCGGCCTTTCACGCCGAGCTGGCGGGCCTTCTGAAGCATTATGTCGGGCGCGAAAGTCCGCTCTATTTTGCCGAGCGGCTGACGGCCCATCTGGGCGGCGCGAAAATCTATCTCAAGCGCGAAGACCTCAATCACACCGGCGCGCACAAGATCAATAATTGCCTGGGCCAGATCCTGCTCGCCAAGCGGATGGGCAAGACCCGCATCATCGCCGAGACCGGCGCCGGCCAGCATGGTGTTGCCACCGCCACGGTGGCGGCGCGCTTCGGCCTGCCTTGCACCGTCTATATGGGCGATGTCGACATGGAGCGGCAGAAACCCAATGTCTTCCGCATGCGCCTGCTGGGCGCGGAGGTGCGGGGCGTGTCGTCCGGGTCGCGCACGCTGAAAGACGCGACGAACGAGGCGCTACGCGACTGGGTCGCCAACGTCCACGACACTTTCTATATCATCGGCTCGGTGGTGGGGCCGCATCCCTATCCCGCCTTGGTGCGCGATTTCCAGACCGTGATCGGCAATGAGACCCGTGCCCAGATGCTGGACCGCGAAAAGCGCCTGCCCGATCTGGTGGTCGCCTGCGTCGGCGGCGGGTCCAACGCCGCCGGCATGTTCCATCCGTTCCTGGACGATGCGGACGTGGAGATTCACGGCGTGGAAGCGGCAGGTGACGGCGTCGACACACCGCGCCATGCCGCCACCCTCTCCAAGGGCACGCCGGGCGTGCTGCATGGCGCGCGTTCTTATCTTTTGCAGGACAGCGACGGCCAGATATTGGAAGCCCATTCCATCTCGGCGGGCCTGGATTATCCCGGCATCGGGCCTGAGCATAGCTGGCTGAAAGATATTGGCCGGGTGAAATACCATTCCATCACAGACCAGGAAGCGCTGGACGCTTTCATGCTGCTCAGCAAACTGGAAGGCATCATCCCGGCGCTGGAACCGGCGCACGCCATCGCCCATGTCGCCAAGATCGCGGGCCAGATGAAACCGGACCAGTTGATCGCGGTCTGCCTGTCGGGGCGCGGCGACAAGGATATCTTCTCGGTTGCTGCCGCGCTGGGAGAAAAACTGTGAGCCGCCTCAAGACCAGGTTCGCCGCCCTGAAAAAGGAAGGCCGCGCCGCCTTCGTGCCGTTCATCACGGCGGGCGACCCGGACATGGACACCAGCTTCGCCATCCTGCAGCAGTTGCCGGCGGCGGGCGCGGACATCATCGAGCTGGGGATGCCCTTCACCGACCCGATGGCCGATGGCCCGGCGGTGCAGGCCTCTTCGGTGCGGGCGCTGAAAGCCGGCGCCAGCATGACCAAGGTGTTCAAGATGGTCGAGAAATTCCGCAAGGCGGACAAGACCACGCCGATCGTGCTGATGGGCTATTACAATCCCATCCATGCTTATGGCACGGCGCGCTTCGCCAAGGATGTTGCCCATGCCGGGGTCGACGGCCTGATCGTGGTGGACCTGCCGCTGGAAGAAGACGAAGTGCTGCGCGTTCCGGCCCTGGCGCACGGCGTGGACCTGATCCGCTTTGTCACGCCGACCACCGATGAAGCCCGGCTCAAGCGCATTGTCACGGACGCCAGCGGCTATCTTTATTACGTGTCGGTCGCCGGTGTGACCGGCACCAAGTCGGTCCCGGAAGAAGAAGTCCGCGCCGCGCTGGTGCGGGTGCGCGCCGCCACCGATCTGCCCTGCACGGTGGGCTTTGGCATCCGTTCGCCGGAACAGGCCGCCGCCATCGCCCGCATCGCCGACGGGGTGGTGGTGGGCTCGGCCATTGTGGGCCGGGTCGCCGACAATCTGGGACATGGTAAAGAACGGGTCGTGGCGGAAGTTCTGGAACTAACCCGTGCTTTGGCCGGTTCCACCCATGCCGCGCGTCATGGTAAGGTTCCGGCATGAACTGGATCACCAATATTGTCCGGCCCCGCATCAAGGGGCTGATGGGCGGCAAGGACCGCGGCGACACGCCCGATAATCTGTGGCGCAAGTGTCCCAGCTGCGGTGACATGATTTTTCACCGCGACCTGGTGGCCAACCTGAATGTCTGTCCGCAATGCGGCCATCACTTGCGGATCGGTCCGGCGGAACGCTTTGCCTATACCTTCGACGCCGGCAGCTTCAGCGAACTGACGCCGCCTTCGGTCCCGGCTGATCCGCTGCGCTTCAAGGGCGAGAAGAAATACACCGACGAGATCAAGGCGGCGCGTACCAAGACCGGCCGCCCCGAAGCCTTCACCGCCGCGCGCGGCACCGTGGACGGCCTGTCCGTCATGATCGGCGTCCAGCCCTTCGATTTCCTGGGCGGCAGTCTGGGCATGGGCGTGGGCGAGGCGCTGGTGGAGTCCATGCAGGCGGCGCTGAAGGAAAAGCGCCCCTACATCCTGTTCGTGGCATCGGGCGGTGCCCGCATGCAGGAAGGCATCCTGTCGCTGATGCAGATGCCGCGCGCCACCATCTGCGTCGACATGCTGCGCGAATCGGGTCTTCCCTATGTCGTGGTGCTGACAGATCCGACCTTTGGCGGCGTCAGCGCCTCCTATGCGATGCTGGGCGATATCCAGATTGCCGAACCCGCCGCGCAGATCGGCTTCACCGGCGCGCGCGTCATCGCCCAGACTATTCGTGAAAAACTGCCCGAAGGTTTCCAGCGCGCCGAATACCTGCTGGAACATGGCATGCTGGACATGGTGGTGCATCGCAAGGAAATGCGCGCCACCCTGTCGCGTGTGCTGCACCTCCTGCTGAAGCAGGCCAAGCCGAGGAGCAAGGTGTTGCCGATGCCGAAGCGCAACGGCAATGGCGCCGCCGCCGCGACTCCTTAATGCTCTCTGAGACCATGCGCAGCGATGCGGTGCTGCGGCGCCTTCTGTCGCTGCATCCCAGGAAGATCGACCTGGCGCTGGACCGCATTCTGCGGCTGCTGGGCGAGCTGGACAATCCGCACCTGAAACTGCCGCCGGTGATCCATGTCGCCGGCACCAATGGCAAGGGCTCGGCCTGCGCCTTTGCCCGCGCCATGCTGGAGGCGCAGGGCCTCAAGGTGCATGTTCATATCTCGCCGCATCTGGTGCGCTTCCATGAACGCATCCGCATCGCGGGAAAGCTAATATCCGAAGAAGCGCTGGTATCGCTGCTGGAGGAAGTCGAACAGGTCAATGCGGGCCGCGAGATTACCTTTTTCGAAATCACCGCCGCAGCCATGTTTCTGGCCTTCGCCCGCTATCCTGCCGACGCGACCATTCTGGAAGTCGGCCTGGGCGGTACCTATGACGCCACCAATGTGGTGCCTAACCCGGCCATGACAGTGATCCAGCCGGTGGGCCTGGATCATCGAGAATTCCTCGGCGACGACCTTGCGGGTATCGCGGCGGAAAAGGCCGGCATCATCAAGAAGAGCGTGCCGTTGGTGATGGGCCCGCAAAGCGAGATCGCGCGCGACGTCATCCTGTCGCAGGCTGACCGGCTGGGCGTGGCGGTGTTCGAGTTCGGCCAGGATTTCGCCAGCCGCCAGGAGTATGGCCGCATGGTCTATGAAGACGGCATCGGCCTGCTCGCCCTGCCCCTGCCCAAACTGATCGGCCGTCACCAGATCGAGAATGCCGGCGTCGCCATCGCCGCCCTGCGCCGCGCCAAGCGCGGCTGGGGCGAAGACGCGGCGATCGAGAAGGGCCTCACCGGCGTGGAATGGCCGGCGCGGCTGCAACGGTTGCACAAGGGGCCGCTGATCGAGTCCGCGCCGCGCGGCGCCGAAGTCTGGCTGGACGGGGGACACAATCCCCATGGCGCCGAGGCGGTGTCGCGCACCATGGCCGACCTGGAGGAGCATGGCGAACGCCCGCTCTATCTGATCTGCGCCATGCTGGCGAACAAGGATGCCGTGGGGTATTTGCGCGCTTTCAATGGGCTGGCGCGGCATGTGGTGACGGTGGCGATCCCGGGCGAGGCGGCCAGCCTGGGCGCGGGCGCGCTCTACGATGCCGCCCGCAAGGCTGGCCTGGACGCGGCGCCCGCCGAGGATCTGGAAGACGCCATGCTGCAGGTCACCGCCTGGACGCGGCTGGACGACCAGACCGCGCCGCCGCGCATCCTGATCTGCGGTTCGCTCTATCTCGCGGGACGGGTGTTGGCCGAGAACGGCTGACCTCACTGTCATGGCCCACCGGAGTGTGGGCCATCCAGCTAAAATCTGCTCAAGGGAAACGTATCACCTGGGTGGCCCGCATTCGCGGGCCATGACACCGAGGGTCAGATAGACGACTCAATCCATTCCTTGATCTTGGATTTCGGCAGCGCGCCGACCTTGGTCGCCGCCACCTGGCCGTCCTGGAAGATCATCATGGTGGGAATGCCGCGCACGCCATACTTGGTCGGCACATGCGGATTTTCGTCGATGTTCAGCTTGGCGATGATCACCTTGTCGCCCAACTCGGTGGACAGCTCGTCCAGCGCCGGAGCGATCATGCGGCAGGGTCCGCACCACTCAGCCCAGAAATCCACCAACACGGGCTTCTTGGCATCCAGGACATCGGCCTGGAACGAGGCGTCGGACACTTTCAGGGGCATAAGATCAATCCTGTGACTATCGCGTCACCATATCTAGGAACGCGCGCTTGATGGGTCAAGGTTAGGCCGGGTCAAGGCGGCCAGAAATACCGGCCAGCCGGGCATCCAGAACCACATCGGAAAGCTGTAAAAGACTGGGGCCGTCGGTGAACAACAGTCCGCAAACGATTCGCCTGTTCGGGAACACGGACTGCGCTGCGGCGCGGTAGAGCGCCATCTGGTCCAGATAGAGCGGCGCGATGCCGGCTTCGGTCTTTGGCGGGGGACGGTTGGTTTTGAAATCCAGGATCAGCACCTGTTCGTCCGTCAC
>JBEENS010000054.1:0-13816 GCA_041192105.1 Pseudomonadota bacterium
CACCATCATGGCGCCGCCGACCAGCTCGATGATCGTGGAATAGCCCTGGATCAACTGGGCGATCCAGGTCAGGCCGAAGCCGCTGACGGCGCCGAACACACCGTCGCCCAGCGCCGCGCCCATCCCCGAGACGAAGCCGTTGAGCGTTCCGAAGGCGAAGGTGCGGCGGATGCAGATCAGGTTTACTGGGCCGATCGGCACCGCCGCGATCAGGCCCATCACCACGCCGGAGAGGACCAGATAAAGGATCGTCATGCCGGCTCGAGGGTTTCCACGAACCGCACCGGCTCGCCGCCCGCGTCGCCGATGCTGGCGAAATCGCGCATCACGATACGCCCGCGCAGGATGGTGGCGACCGGCCAACCCTTGGTCTTCATGCCGTCGAACGGCGTCCAGCCGCAAGTCGAGGCGATCCATTTGTTCTGGATTTCGCGCGTCAGGCCCATATCGACGATGGTGAAGTCGGCGTCATAGCCGCACGCGATGCGGCCCTTGCCGGCAATGCCGAAGATGCGCTGCGCGCCCGACGCCGTGAGGTCGATGAATCGTTCCAGGGTCAGGCTGCCCTTGTTGACATGATCGAGCAGGACGGTCGCAAGGGTCTGCACACCCGGCATGCCCGAAGGCGTATCGGGATAGATCTTGTCTTTTTCTTCGCGTGTGTGCGGCGCATGGTCCGAGCCGATCACGTCGATCACCCCGTCGCGCACCGCCGCCCACAGCGCCTGGCGATGGCTTTCATCGCGGATGGGCGGGTTCATCTGGGCATAGGTGCACAGCCGCTCGTAGCATTCCGGCGCCGACAGCGTGAGATGCTGCGGCGTGGTCTCGGCGGTGGCGATATCCTTGGCCGCCGCCAGCAGCGGAATCTCGTCACCGGTGGTGATGTGCAGCACATGCAGGCGGCGTCCGGCGGCCCGCGCCAGCCGCAGCACCCGCTCGGTGGACATGCGGGCGGATTCCGCGTCACGCCACACCGGATGGGTTTCGGGCCTGCCGCGTTCCGCCAGGTGCTTGCGCGCGATCATGCGGTCTTCGTCTTCGGAATGAACCGCAACACGGCGCTTGCCCGATTTCAGGGCGGCCAGAATGTCTTCTTCCTTGTTCAGCAGCAGTGTGCCGGTGGAAGACCCCAGGAACGCCTTGATGCCGCAGACGCCGGGCATTTTTTCCAGCACGGCCAGCTCGGCGATATTCTGCGGCGCCGCGCCGGCGTAAAAGGCGTGGTCGCAATGCATCCGCCCCCTGGCGCGGGCCAGCTTGTCCTGGATCGCCTCGGCCGTGGTGGTCGGCGGCACGGTGTTGGGCATTTCAAAGACGCTGGTGACGCCGCCCAGGATCGCGGCCAGGCTGCCGCTGGCCAGGTCTTCCTTGTGGACATTGCCGGGTTCGCGGAAATGCACCTGGGTGTCCATCACTCCGGGCAGCACGTGCAGGCCTTTGGCCTCGAAGACTTCGGCGGCCCTGGCGCCTGCCAGCGACCCGATGGCTTTGATGCGCCCGGCGATCACGCCCACATCAGCCTCGGCGATGCCATTGGGGGTGGCAACGATGCCGCCCCGGATCAGAAGGTCGAAACTTTCCTGATTTTTCATGCTCATGGGCTCGGAGTTAGCCTACCCCTCCCGCCCTTGGCAATCTTGACGGAGGGGATTAACTGGGATGGATGGAACCTGTTCTTCTCGACGACCGCGCCATTATCGCAATTTCCGGCCCCGAGGCGCGCGATTTTTTGCAGGGACTGGTCACAAATGATGTCGCCGAGGGGCTGGCTCCGGGCACGGGCCTGTATACCGCCCTGCTCTCGCCCCAGGGCAAGATCCTGTTCGATTTCTTTGTCACCGAAGGCGATGGCGCCTTGCTGCTGGATTGCGCCCAGGCTTCGCGCGACGCGCTGCTGAAGAAACTGAAAATGTACAAGCTGCGCGCCAAGGTGGACGTCGAGGCCCGCGACCAGCTGGCGGTTTACAGCAACCTGCAGGGCCATCCCGAAAATCGCCCGCTCGCCTATGCGGACCGCGCCGTGACCTATCCCGACCCGCGCCTGGCGGCACTGGGTATGCGCAGCATCGGCGCCATCGCCGAAATGCCGGCCAACCTGCCGGGGCCACGCGCCTATCACGCGATGCGGCTGGCGCTGGGTGTGCCGGAAGCCGGCGATTTCGGGTCTGAGAAAATCTTCGCCCTGGATGCAGGACTGGAAGAACTCCATGGCGTGTCCTTCACCAAGGGCTGTTACGTCGGCCAGGAACTGACGTCGCGCATGAAGCACCGTGCGACAGCCCGCAAGCGCATCGTCATGATCGCGGCGCAGGCGGATCTTCCCGCCAGTGGCGCCGTGACGCGCGGCGGCAGCGAGATCGGTGAAATTCTTTCTGCCTATGGTTCTGCAGCTTTTGCATTGGTGCGGCTGGACCGGCTCGACGAGACACAGGGCGAGATAACAGCCGCATCCATTCCGGTTGCACTGACGAGACCAGCATGGCTGGGAAGAGCGTCGGCGTGGCCGGTTAGCGGCAGCGTACCGGCGAGCGACCATTGAAAAATAAAACACGTTGCTCGTGGCCGGGCGAAGACCCTCTTTATATCGCCTATCACGACAGCGAATGGGGCGTGCCGGAGCATGATGCCCGCGCCTTGTACGAAAAGCTGGTGCTGGATGGTTTTCAGGCCGGACTTTCCTGGATCACCATCCTGCGCAAGCGGGAGAATTTCCGCAAAGCGTTCCACGATTTCGATCCGCAGAAAATTGCCCGCTACACTGCGCGCGATGTCGACCGGCTGCTCAAGAATGACGGCATCATCCGCAGTCGCGCCAAGATCGAGGCGACGATCCGGGGCGCCAGGCTATGGCTGGAGATTGAAGAAAAAGAACCGGGCGGATTTCGCGATCTGATCTGGAAGCATGTCGGCGGCAAGCCCAAGCTAAACCGCTTCAAGAGCCGCGAGCAGGTGCCGGCCCAGACCGAGATGAGCGAGGGGCTGTCGAAGGAATTGAAGAAACGCGGCTTCAATTTCTGCGGCCCTGTGATCGTCTACGCCTTCGCCCAGGCCACCGGCATGGTCAACGATCATCTCACCACCTGCTTCCGGCATGCGGAATGCGCGAAAGGCCAGTGATTAGACAAGTGATTAGACCAGCGATCAAACCAGTGATCCGAATCGCGGAGTGTCCCGTAAGACAGGCATGAATCCCATCATCATCTGGTTTCGTCAGGATCTGCGGCTGGCCGACAATCCCGCCTTCGCTCACGCGGCCAAGTCTGGCCGGCCCGTGATCTGCCTGTTCGTTCTGGATGACGGGGCCGCGGGCGCCTGGAAATGGGGCGGCGCTTCGCGCTGGTGGCTGCACCATTCCCTCACCGCCCTGAACAAATCCCTGAAGGGACATCTGGTGCTGCGCAAGGGCGATACGGCGCAAACCATCAAGGCGTTGATGCGGGAGACAGGCGCGGACCAGCTTGTGTGGAATCGCTGCTACGAACCCTTTGCTGTCGCCCGCGACACAGGTTTGAAGACCGCCCTTGGCGACGCCGCGCAAAGTTACAACGGCGCGCTGCTGCATGAGCCCTGGGAAATCAAGACCGGCGCAGGCACGCCGTTTCGGGTCTTCACCCCATTCTGGAATGCGATGCTGAAACGGACAGTGGAGAAACCGCTGCCAGCGCCCCGCGTCCCGCATTTCGCTATCGCGGCCAGCGAAAGGCTGGAGGACTGGAAGCTGCTGCCGGCCAAACTCAACTGGGCGCGCGGCTTCGACTGGACGCCCGGTGAAAAGCCGGCGCAGGACGCGCTTTACGATTTCCTCGATCAGGTGGATGCGTATGGAACTGCCCGCGACCTGCCGGACCGCGATGGCACGTCAAGACTTTCCGCCCATCTGCACTGGGGCGAAATCTCGCCGCGGCAGGTGTGGCACGCGGTTCGCGCAGCACATCACAGCCAGGGGAGCGAGACTTTCCTGAAAGAACTGGGCTGGCGGGAATTCTGCGCCCAGCTCCTGTTTCACAATCCCGATCTGCCGTCCCTGCCGCTGGACCGGCGGTTCGCCGAATTTCCCTGGCGCAAAAGCGAGAAGGACTTCCAGGCCTGGACGAAGGGCCGCACCGGCATTCCCATCGTCGATGCCGGGATGCGCCAGCTCTGGCAGACGGGCTGGATGCACAATCGCGTGCGCATGATCGTCGCCAGCCTGCTGATCAAGCATCTGGGTATCCACTGGCGGCAGGGCGAGGAATGGTTCTGGGACACGCTGGTGGACGCCGACCTGGCCAGCAACAGCGCCAACTGGCAATGGGTGGCGGGCTGCGGCGCCGACGCCGCACCTTTCTTTCGCATCTTCAATCCGGTGCTGCAGGGTGAGAAATTCGATCCCCAGGGCGTCTATGTCCGCCGCTTCGTGCCCGAACTGGAAAATTGTCCCGACAAATATATCCACAAGCCGTGGGCCGCTCCGGTGCCGCCCAAAAATTACCCCGCACCCATCGTGGATTTGGCCGTTGGACGAGACCGCGCCTTGGGCATTTTTCGAGCCTTGAAGCGCTAGGCGCGGCCTACTAGGTTCGCGTTATGCAAATAAAGCATGATGTCACCGCCGCAATAGGCGGCACGCCGCTGATCCGTCTCAAGCAGGCTTCCGAAGCAACAGGCTGTGAGCTTCTGGGCAAGGCGGAATTTCTCAATCCCGGCCAGTCGGTCAAGGACCGTGCCGCGCTTTTCATTATCCAGGATGCCATCCGGCGCGGCCAGCTGCGCCCCGGCGGCACCATCGTTGAAGGCACCGCCGGCAATACCGGCATCGGCCTGGCGACCGTGGCCAATGCCATGGGCTTTCGCACCGTGATCGTGATTCCCGATACCCAGAGCCAGGAAAAGAAGGATGCGCTGCGCCTGCTCGGCGCCGAACTGATCGAAGTGCCTGCGGTGCCGTACAAGGACCCCAACAATTATGTGAAGCTGTCGGGACGCCTGGCCGAGCAGCTGGCGAAGACGGAAAAGAACGGCGCGATCTGGGCCAACCAGTTTGACAATGTCGCCAACCGCCAGGCCCATATCGAAGGCACCGGCCCGGAAATCTGGGCCCAGACGGACGGCAAGGTAGATGGCTTTACCTGCGCCGTCGGCACCGGCGGCACCCTGGGCGGCGTGGCCATCGCGCTGAAGGAAAGAAACAAGAATGTGCGGATCGCCGCCGCCGACCCGCTGGGCGCGGCGATTTACAGCTGGATCAAGAGCGGCAAGCTGGAAAGCCACGGCACCTCGATCACCGAAGGCATCGGACAGGGCCGCGTCACCGGCAATCTGGAAGGCGCGCCGATCGACGACGCCTATCAGGTAGCCGACGAAGAGGCCCTGCCGCTGATCTTCGACCTCTTGCAGCATGAAGGACTGTGCATGGGTGGCTCCACCGGCATCAATGTCGCCGGCGCCATCCGCATGGCCAAAGACATGGGCCCGGGCCACACCATCGTCACCATCCTGTGCGATTACGGCAATCGCTATCAGAGCAAGCTCTTCAATCCCGCTTTCCTGCGCGAAAAAGGCCTGCCCGTTCCGCCATGGCTGGCGGAACAACGCGCCGCCATCGTGGTTCCTTATCAATGAGCAATCTTGTCTCCACAGAATGGCTGGCCGCGCATCTCAAGGATGTGCGGGTAGTCGACGCCTCCTGGTACATGCCCGGCGAGAAACGCCATCCGGCGGGCGAATTCGAAGTGGCCCATATTCCCGGCGCGGTGTTCTTCGACATTGACGGCATCGCCGGTCACGCCACCGACCTGCCGCACATGATGCCGGCGCCGGGTGAATTTTCCAAAGCGGTTGGGGATCTCGGCATCGGCGATGGCGAGACGGTGGTGGTCTATGACGGCGCCGGCATTTTCTCGGCGCCCCGTGTCTGGTGGATGCTCAAGGCGATGGGCCATGCCAGGGTGATGGTGCTGGATGGCGGCCTGCCCAAGTGGAACCGCGAAGGGCGTGCGCTCGAAGCCGGCCCTGCCAATCCCAAGGCAAAATTCTTTACCGCTATCGCAGAGCCCGATTTGAAACGCGACTTCGATGCCGTGATGGGCATCGTCAAAGACAAAAGCGCCCAGCTGGTGGATGCCCGCAGCCCCGGCCGCTTCACCGGCAGCGAGTCCGAACCCCGCGCGGGCGTGCGCGGCGGCCATATGCCCGGCGCGGCCAATGTGCATTTTCGCAGCCTGCTCACCAGCGAGGGCACCTTCAAGCCGCCTGAGCAGCTCAGCGAGATTTTCGCGGCGGCAGACGTTGATACCCAAAAGCCCATCGTCACCAGCTGCGGCACCGGTGTCACTGCGGCCATCCTGCTGCTGGCGCTGCAGGACATCGGCGCGAAAAATGTGGCGCTTTATGACGGCTCCTGGACCGAATGGGGCGGACGCCCCGAAGCACCTGTGGTCAGGGACTGACATGGCCAAAGTGGCGCGGCGCATTCCCATGACGGTGACGTTCCTGGAGATGAACGCCAGGCCCACCGCCCTGCCCCCACCGCAACCGCGCGGCAAGGTTGCCCTGCTCCGCTGCGAAAAGCCGCCGGTCCATTACTACCGCTATCTCTATGACACGATCGGCGCGGACTATTACTGGGTCGATCGCAAGAAGCTTGCACCGGACAGGCTGGCCGAAGTGATCCAGGACCCGCGCAACCTGCTCTATGTTCTGTATGCGGAGGGAAATCCCGCCGGCATGGCCGAGCTGGACCTGCGCAAGGAGGGAGAGGCCAACATCTCCTATTTCGGCCTGATGCCCGAAGCGATCGGCCGCCGCATGGGCTTCTTCTTTTTCTATCATACCTGCGCCAATGCGTGGCTGCAGCCGATCCGGCGCCTGACCATCAACACCTGCACGCTGGATCATTCCCGCGCTCTGCCGCTATACCAACGGCTGGGCTTCACCGCTTACGCCCGCGAAGAACGCTTTGTCGAGCTGCCTTAGAGTCTGGGGACTGCCATGAATATTGTCGTTCTGATCGGCATCATCATCACGGTGGCAACCGGCATCCCGGTTTACCTGCAGATGCGAAAGCATCCGCGCGGGTTGAAAATCCTGTTCTTTGCCGAAATGTGGGAACGCTTTTCCTATTACGGCATGCGGGGCCTGCTGATTTTCTACCTGACCCGACATTTCCTGTTCGACGATGCCACCGCCAACGCCCAGTACGGCGCCTATACCTCACTGGTCTATCTGCTGCCGCTGATCGGCGGCGCGCTGGCTGACCGTTATCTCGGCACCCGCAAGGCCATCGCCTACGGTGCGGTGCTGCTGGTAGCCGGTCATTGCCTGATGGCGGTTGAGGGCAGCCCGGCAAAGCAATTCCTGGTTCACGATGGCGCGCGTTACGAAGTTTTGTCCGGCGAGCAACCGCGCGTGGTGGTCGGGGGCAATAGCTATCGCTATTCATCGGCCGGGAATGGTGGCATTTCCATTGCCGGGCTTCCCGCCGGCGCGGCGCTGCCGGCGACTCTGGCCACGGGCAGCCATTCGACGGTGGAGGAACGCGATCCGTTTTTCCTGTCGGTATTCTATCTCGCTTTGTCGCTCATCATCATGGGGGTGGCATTTCTGAAGCCGAACATCTCCACCATCGTGGGGCAACTTTATAAAGCCGGCGATCCGCGCCGCGACCCCGGCTTTACGCTCTATTATTACGGCATCAATCTCGGCGCCTTCTGGGCCGCCATCCTGTGCGGACTGCTGGGCGAGACGGTCGGCTGGTGGGCGGGCTTCGGCCTTGCGGGCGTCGGCATGGCGGCCGGACTGATCGTCTTCCTGCGCGGCAAAGCGCATCTGGAAGGACATGGCGAGCCGCCCTCGCCCACCCTGCTGGCGCAACCCGTGCTGGGGCCACTGAGCCGCGAACATATTATTTACATCTGCGGGCTGCTGGGCGTCGGCCTGGTGTGGCTGCTGGTGCAGCGAAACCAGGCGGTCGGCATGCTGCTCGCCACCGGCTCGTTGATCGTGCTGGGCTATGTCGGCTGGTACATCGCCGTGCGCTGCCAGGGCCGCGCCCGTATGGACATGATCCTGGCGCTGATCCTGATCTCTGGCGCCGTGGTGTTCTTCACCCTGTTCGAGCAGGCCGGCACTTCGCTCAATCTTTTTGCCGACCGCAACACCCAATTGCCCGATGGTTTCACCGCGGCACAGACGCAATCCTTCAATGCCGGGTTCATCCTGCTATTCGCGCCGCTTTTCGCGATGCTATGGGCCTGGCTGGGAAGAAAAAACATGGACTTCGATCCGATCGTGAAATTCGGGCTGGGTCTGGTGCAGGTCGGCGCGGGCTTCCTGATCCTGGTCTATGCGGCGGGGTTTGCCGACACCGATTACCGCCTGCCGCTGATCTTCTTGGCGCTTGCATACTTGCTGCACACCACGGGCGAACTGTGCCTGTCGCCGGTCGGGATGGCGGAAATCACCAAACTGTCGGTGCCCGCTCTTGTTTCCACCATGATGGCGGTCTGGTTCCTGTCGAGCAGCTGGGCGCAGTATATCGGTGCCTTTATCGCCGAACATGCGGGCACGGAAACACTGGGCGGACAGGCGGTCGATCCGCGCGCCGCGCTGGAAACCTCGCTGGGCGTGTTCAACGTGATCGGCTGGGTCGGCGTGGGTAGCGGCATATTTTTCTTCCTGCTGAGTTTTATATGGAAGCGGCGGGTGGCTTAGGGACATGGACAAAAAAGACAAACCGGAAACCCTGGCCGTCTCCATCGGGCGGATGAGCGACACGCATTTCGGCGCGGTCAACACCCCGGTCTATCGTGCCTCCACCATCCTGTATCCCGACCTGGCGGCGCTGAAGGGGAACAAACAACCTTACAGCTATGGCCGCCGCGGCACGCCGACCACACGCAGCTTCGAAGAGGCGATCAGCGTGCTGGAAAGTGCCGCCCGCACCGTCACTGTACCATCGGGCCTGAACGCCAATGCGCTCGCCATCCTGTCGGTGTGCGGCGCGGGCGACCATCTACTGATGGTGGACAGCGCCTATGAACCGACCAAGACGTTCTGCGAGCGCACGCTCAAGCGTTTCGGCGTCGAAACGACTTATTATGCGCCGACCGAAGCCATCGCGCCGCTGCTGCGGCCCAATACCAAGGCGGTGTTCTGCGAAAGCCCCGGCTCCCTCACCTTCGAGGTGCAGGACATTCCCGCGATCGTGAAGTCCGCCCACGCAAAAGGTGTCTCGGTCCTGATGGACAATACCTGGGCGACGCCGGTGTTCTTCCAGCCCCTGAAACATGGCGTGGACCTTTCGATACAGGCCGCCACCAAATATGTCGGCGGCCATGCCGATGTGATGCTGGGTTATGTCGCGGCCAATGACAGCCATGCCGCCCGGCTGCAGGAGACCCACGGCAATCTCGGCCTCTATGCCAGCGGCGACGACTGTTTCCTGGGACTGCGCGGGCTGCGCACCCTGTCCGTGCGTCTGGCGCGCCACCAGGAAACCGGCCTCACCCTGGCCCGCTGGCTGGCCGCCCGGCCGGAAGTGGCGCGGGTGCTGCACCCGGCGCTGGAAAGCGACCCCGGCCACGCCCTGTGGAAACGCGATTTTTCCGGCGCCTGCGGCTTGTTCGGGCTGGTGCTGAAGCCCGCGCCCGAGGCTGCCGTCGCCGCCTTCGTGGACGGGTTGCGGCATTTCGGTATCGGCTATTCCTGGGGCGGGTTTGAAAGTCTGATCGTCCCGGCGCATATCAGGCGCAGCACCGGGGCCTTCGCCGAAGCCAAGACCTTCTCGGAAGAAGGGCCGGTGCTGCGCATTCATGCCGGCCTAGAAGATGCGAGCGACCTGATCGCCGACCTGGAAACGGGCCTCGCCCGCCTGAGAGAGCACACGTGACCGATCACCTGACCCACGCCGCCTTCGTCTCCACCGTCAAGTTTGACGCCAACGGCCTGGTGCCGGTGATTGCCCAGAGCAAAGACACCGGCCAGGTTCTGATGTTCGCCTGGATGACCCGCGAAACGCTGGAAATGACCTTGACGACCGGGCGGGTCACCTACTGGTCCCGTTCGCGCCAGTCGTTGTGGACCAAGGGCGAAACCAGCGGTCACCACCAGCATCTGGTCGAGGCCTATGTCGATTGCGACGGGGACGTCCTGTTGCTGAAGGTCGACCAGATGGGGCCGGCCTGCCACACCGGGGCGCCAAGTTGTTTTTTCCGGAAACTAGCCGAAGCCTAAAGGGTTTCCGCGGGTTATAGTCGGGCCATGTCAGAGTTGAAGCCGTCCCCGCACCGCGCCGCCGCGTCCACCGACTCGCTCACGCCCAAATTCATGACGGCGGTGATCACCGCTGTGGTGGTTGCGGGCATCTATTTCGGCCGCCCCGTGCTGATGCCGCTGGCGCTGGCGGTGCTGATGGCCTTCGCCCTGGCGCCGCTGGTCAGCCTGCTGAAGCGTTGGCATCTGGGCCATATCGCGCCCGTGCTGATCAGCGTGTTGCTGGCGGTGGTCGTCCTGACCTCGGTGGGCGGCTTCATGGGTTCGCAGCTGGCCAAGCTGGCCTCCGAACTTCCGCGCTATCAGACCAATCTTGCCCACAAGATCCAGTCGGTGGTGGGCGGAGCAGTGAACAACGGCACCATCGTCCGGCTGAACCGCACCGTGGAAACCCTGGCCGAACAGATCACCGGCGGCAACAAGGCCGAAGAGGCGACCGGGGCGACAGCGACCGATACGGTCAAGCCGATCCCCGTCATCATCCGCCGCACCTCGGTCGCGCCATGGTCGATGGCGCAGACCGTGCTCGGCCCGCTTCTCGAACCGCTGGGCCTGATCGTGCTGGTGCTCGTGTTCGTCAGTTTCATCCTGCTGCAGAAAGACGATTTGCGTGACCGCATCGTACGGCTGGCGGGATCGCGCGACATGCAGCGCACCACCATCGCGCTGGACGAAGCTGCATCGCGCCTGTCGCGCTATCTGTTTTTGCAGACCGGCGTCAACATCTGCTTCGGCCTGATTATTGGCGTCGGCCTGTGGCTGATCGGCATTCCCAATGCCGGCCTGTGGGGGCTGATGACTGGCCTGATGCGTTTCGTGCCCTATGTCGGCGTGCCGCTGGCCTCCCTGTTTCCCCTCGCTTTGGCGCTGGCGGTGGACCCCGGCTGGAGCATGCTGGTCCAGGCCATGCTGCTTTATTTTGTGATCGATGCGGTGACCGGCCAGGCTATTGAACCTTTCCTGTATGGCCGCAGCATGGGCCTGTCGGCCGTGGCGGTGGTGGTCGCGGCGGTATTCTGGACCTGGCAATGGGGGCCGATGGGCCTTCTGCTCTCCACGCCGCTGACCATGTGCTTTGTGGTGTTCAGCCGCCATGTCGAGAGCCTCAAATTCCTCGACGTGATGCTGGGCGACCGCCCCGCCTTGCGCTTTGAGGAAAGCCTTTATCTGCGGATGCTGGCCAACGATCCCGACGAAGCCGCCGACGAAGCCGAGGCTTTTCTCAAGGAAAATTCGCTGACGGCCTATTATGACGAAGTGGCGGCGCGCGCGCTGATGCTGGCGCAGACCGATGTGGATCGCGGCGTGCTGGATTCGATGCGCCAGGAACGCATTCGCGACGCCATCAAGGGCCTGATCGTCAATCTGTCCGACCGCAAGGACGAGGACGCCGCCGCCGACCCCACGCATCACTGGCACGGCGCGCCGGTCGAGCCGGTCCTGTGCGTGGCGGGGCGCGGCCCGCTGGACGAAGCCGCCGCCCTGCTGCTGGTGGACATGCTGGGCAAGTATGGTGTCGGCGCACGCGTCGTGTCGTCGGACGAAACTTCGGCCACCAATATCCGCGAACTGTCCGGCGCGGGCGTGCGGCTGACCTGCGTTTCCTATCTCGAGCCGGGGACCTTCAAGAATGCCCGCTATCAGGTGCGCCGCCTGCGCAAGCACATGCCCGGCGTTCCGGTGATCGCGATCTTCTGGGGCCTGGCGGGCGACAATTCGCGCTATCTCGACGGCATCGAAGCCACCGAGAGCGACATCGTCACCACCGGCCTCAAGGAAACTGTGCAGCACATCATGGACTTCGCCCGCCGCGCGAGTACGCCGCTGCCGGCGCTTACGGCAGCCAGGTGAGTTCACCGGCCGATTATGGCGTGCTGCTGACGACGGTGCCGTCGCGCGACGAGGCCGCCAAAATTGCCAATCTTCTGATTGACGAAAAGCTGGCTGCCTGCGTCCAGCTGCTGCCGATCGAAAGCTTCTATGTCTGGGAGGGCAAGATCCAGAATGATGCCGAACTTCTGTTATTGATCAAGACCCGCACCGCGCTGTTCGAAAGCGCCATCGCCCGGATCAAGGCGGTGCATCCCTACAGCATTCCGGAAATTGTCGGGACGGAATTCCTGGCGGGCTTCAAGGGCTACTTGGACTGGATCGACCAGGTCACTACGCGATAGAAAAAACTGGCGACTCCGGCTGGATTCGAACCAGCGACCACCGGCTTAGAAGGCAGGTGCTCTATCCATCTGAGCTACGGAGTCGTGAAAATAGTTTAGCCCGAAACCCTATCAATTCTCACCATGGCCGCCTCCTGTCATTCCCGGCCGAGCGCCGCACCTACGGCGCGAGGGGTATGGAATCCAGGCCCAAGGGACTTGCGCGGTGGAAATGCCTGGGTCCCCTTCCCTCAGCGGTCATCGCTGCCGCGATGGACCGCCTCGCCGGGGATGACAGCCGGCGCAATATCAATGCGACCAGGGCACCTTGCGCTCGAACTTGAAATTGTCCGAATAGGCCTTGGGCTTGGGCGTCGGGACATGCGGCTCGAACACCTGGTAGGGAATGGCGTTGGCCTGCGCATAGGCGACCGCGTCTTCCGCCGTGTCGAACTCCAGGCAAAGCTGCTGGCGCATGTCGCCCGACGAAGTCCAGCCCATCAACGGATCGATGGTGCGCGCCGTCTCCGGTTCATATTCCAGCTGCCAAAGCTTGGTGCGGGCCCTGCCCGACTGCATGGCGTTTTTGGCCGGTCTGTAGATACGCGCGCGCATGAAACTCTCTAACAAAAAGTTGGTCGGAGCGGCTGGATTCGAACCAACGGCCCTTAGCTCCCAAATAAATGATCATGCGATTTGATGCAATCCGCTGCGACGCAAAGAAACGAAGAAAGCCAGTAATTCCGGTAAATAATTGTCGTATTCACTTGCTTGCCGTCGCCTCGAAACGCACCATAGCGCCTGCTGGCGTACCCGCCGGGTACGGAAACTGTCCCTCTGCTGTTTGAACAAAGGATCATGGCTCGGGTCGCACTCACCGACAAATTTGTTCTCCACGCCAAGGCTGACGGGTCCGGGCGGGCTGATTATTTCGACGCCAAGACCCCGGGGCTTGTCCTGCGGGTGTCCGAAGGCGGCAAAAAGAGCTGGTCCTATTTCTACACCTCGCCAAAGGACGGCAAGCGGGCCCGGCTGACGCTAGGGACATACCCGGCGAGATCGCTTGCCAGCGCCCGGGCGCTGGCCTTGGAGGCCAAATCGCATGTCGGGGACAATATGGACCCCCGGGACGTATATGCTGCCCAGGACGCCAGCGCCGTGACCGTCAAGACGCTTTGGGACGCCTACCTTGAGAAGCATGTCCGCCCAAACCTACGGAGCGCGTCGTTTTTCGAGCACAGGATCAATAAAAAGGTAGTTCCAGTCATTGGTTCAATCCGACTGGCCGACCTGCATCCCCGCGACATAAATCTAGGGCCTGTCCTCAATTAGAGGATTCCCAGTTATGGCGGCGCGTGATTCATAGGCAGTCGGCTGATTCGGAGCTGACAGATGCGGCGTTATGGATT
>JBEENS010000055.1:0-13657 GCA_041192105.1 Pseudomonadota bacterium
GGCGGGCAGGATTTGCCAGAATTGCATCGGCCGTCGTGACTGCGCCCATATCGGCACGGAGCGTCGCGCTCGAGACCGCAGGACGGCAGGATGCCAGAAGCAGGAGGGCGCCGGCAACCGAGGCACTCCCCATTCTCCGTGCAAATCTGACAACCGTCTGCATCTTCGCAGTACGCATGACCTGATACCTCTGTGATCGTTCGGTAGCTCAGCCGGCAGACACACCGCGGTGGTGTGAAGAAGCCCTGAAGCTTTGCGTCCCCGGCTTTCGCCAGGTTACCCCTTCGGTGGAGGCTGTCGTAACAGCCTCGCTTTCCAGAAGTTCATCACCCGATCGCGGTCCTTTTGCCTGAGAGTTTCCGGGGCGGTTGCTCCTTCGGCGGCAGTTTCAGTGCTCTCTCCCGCGAGGGATCGTGTGCTGGCCAACCCCGCAGCGCCTCCGGCGGACAGGGATGTTGCAGAGCATCATAATGGGGGCCAAAGGGGAGTCAACGAAACCGGGCAATCAGCCGCAGTTACTCACATTCTTTCGGGAACTTCGATTCCCAGCAGGTCCAAGACCTGGGTCAGGGCCGCCAGGACCAGGGCGCAAAGCCCCAGCCGGGCCGCCCGCAGGGCCGGATCAGGTTCCGACAGGACATGATGTTCGTTGTAGAAGCGGCTGAAATTCTGCGCCAGCTCGAAGGCATATTCGCACAGCATGTTGGGGGCGCGCTTGTCTTCCGCCGCCGCCAGCATGTCGCCCAGCGACAGAAGCTGCAGGATCAGCCGGCGCTCTTCCGCCGAATGGACAGATGGGATGCCGATGGACGCGCCCTGTTCCTTCGCCTTGCGCAGCATGGATTGGACCCGCACCGCCGCATACTGGAGATAGGGCCCGGTCTTGCCTTCGAACTTCGAAAACCGCTCCAGGTCGAAAATATAATCGGTGGCGCGGTGGTTGGAGAGATCGGCGAATTTGATGGTGGCGATGCCGACCTTGCGGGCGATCTCGCTGCGCTCTTCGGCGGAGAACTCCGCGCCAATCCCCTGCTCGTCCAGCCGCTTCTCGGCTTCGGTCTTGGCCATGGCGATCAGGTCGTGAAGTTTCATCACCCCGCCGGCGCGGGTCTTGAACGGCTTACCGTCGGTGCCGTTCATGGTGCCATAGCCGACATGCTCAAGCTGCGCCTTGCCCGACAGGTCGCCCCTGGCGGCGGCGCGGAAAACCTGCTCGAAATGGCCATGCTGGCGGTGGTCCACCACATACAGGATCAGGGTGGGATCATAGTTACGAACCCGTTCGATCACGGTGGCAAGGTCGGTGGTGCCGTACAGCACACCACCTTCGGACTTCACCAGTATCAGCGGCGGCATCGGCTTCTTGTCGTCTTCGCGGGCGACCGGGACCACCAACGCGCCTTCGCTGATCTCGGCCAAGCCCCGCGTCTTCAGATCGTCCAGCATGGGCGGGATCAGGGCATCCACACTAGACTCGCCATTCCACAGATCGAACTTCACACCCAGGGCGGCGAACTCGCGTTCCAGTCCGCGTTCCGACACTTTCACGAAATGACGCCACAGGGCGCGATAGCCGGCACGTCCCGCCTGCAGGTCCACCGTGGCGCGCCGCGCCGCTTCCAGCCGCGCCGGATCGGCCTTGCACGCCGCGGAGGCGCGCGGATACAGGATTTCCAGGTCGTCCATGCTAACCGGGGAATCGTCGGGATAAGGCCCCACGACATTGGGATCGAAATAGACCGGGGCGACGCCTTCTATCTCGACTTCCGAAATCAGCTGGCCCATCTGCAGGCCCCAGTCACCCAGATGGACGTCGCTGACGACCTTCCAGCCATTGGCGCGATACAGGCGCTGCAAACAGTCGCCGATGATGGAGGAGCGCAGATGACCGACATGCATCGGCTTGGCGACATTGGGGCCACCGAAATCGATCACCACCGTCTTGCCTGTACCGGTTCCCGGTGCGCCCAGCGTGTCGTCTGTCGCCAGCGCGGCTGCGCGCGCGCTGAGCGCCGCGTCGGCCAGATCGAGATTCAAAAAACCCGGACCGGCGATTTCCACTTTCGCAAAAATCGGTTCGGCTTTCAGCCGGACCGCGATCTTCTCTGCGATAGCGCGGGGATTGGCCTTCGCGGCCTTTGCTGCTGCAAGGGCGCCGTTGCACTGGAACTGCGCCAGGTCGGGCCGGTCGGATGCCGCGACGCGCCCGAAGCTCTCGGCCAAGCCTTCAGCGGCGAACGCCTCACCGGCAATTCGCGACAGTTCGGCCGCCAGAGACGTCATGGCAGGTAGCGGCCCTTCTTCTTGTTATATTCGATCTGCTCCGCCGTCAGCTGGAAGCCGGCCAGCAACTGGTAATTCCAGGGCAGCTTGCCGTTCTCGATCTTGATGCGGGTCTGGTTGGGTGCCTGCTTGATGGTGGCAGTGGCGGCGCCCGGGGCGAAGGTGAAATCGAGGCTGTAAGCATGCTTGGCGTAAACCTTGGACCCCTCATGCACCACGACGAAATAGGGCACGGAGTAAGCGGCGCCGTCGCTGGAGGGCGCGCGCGTGGCGTAGAAGGTGAGATCGAGCGAGGCCCGCACCACTCCGGTGCCGTTGTTGTAGACACAGTCGCCCTCGGCGCGGCTGAGCGACACGGTATAAAGCTCGTTGGCTAGATCGGGCGCCGTGCCGGGGCGTAAAACCGTCACGGTGGCGGTATCGTTCAGGATCGCCGGTATCGGGCAGACCGTGATCTTCTGGCTGCAGCCCAGCAGCGGCAGGGCAAACAGGGCAACCAGGGCCAGGGGACGCAGACTCATCAACGCGGTTCTTCCTTGCGGTATGCTTGACTTTTGGCCGCCCGGGCCCGACTTCTCCCAACCGCCAATTTGGGCGCGGACCATAGCCAAGCAGACCCGTGATGGAAAGTATAGGACGCCGAAAAAGCCAAGCTTTCCTGTATTTTAGGCAGGGGGCCTGAACACCATGGCCGTTTATACCGAGGTCAGTTTCGAGGAATTGGAGCGGCTGCTGGAGCAGTACGACATCGGCCAGCCCCTGTCCTTCAAGGGTATCGCCGAGGGTATCGAGAATTCCAATTTCTACCTGCAGACCGACCGGGGCGCCTTCATCCTGACCCTGTACGAAAAGCGGGTGAACCCGGTTGACCTGCCCTTCTTCCTGGGACTGATGGAGCATCTGGCCGAGCAGGGCGTGCACTGCCCGCTTCCCGTGAAGACTGGGGATGGCAAGTCGCTGGTCAGCCTGAATGGCCGCCACGCTGCTATCGTCACCTTTCTCACCGGCATATCTCTGCGCCGGCCCGATGCCGCGCACTGCGCCGCCGCCGCTACGGTCATGGCCGAGCTGCACAAGGCGCAGGAGGGTTTTGCCCTCAGCCGCCCCAATGCGCTGGGCCCGAAGGGCTGGCGGCCGCTGGCCGAGGCCATCCAAGGCGCGGACACCATCGAGGATGGCCTCGGCGAGATGATTTCCAGTTCGCTGGAGGAACTGGTCGCAGCCTGGCCCGGCGGGCTGCCCAGCGGCGTGATCCATGCCGACTATTTCCCCGACAACGTCCTGTTCGTGCAGGACCAGATCGGCGGGGTGATCGACTTCTATTTCGCCTGCAATGATTTCTACATTTACGACCTGGCGATCATGCTGAACAGCTGGTGCTTCGAACTGGACGGCAGCTACAACATCACCAAGGGGCAGGCCGTGATCCAGGCCTATCGTGCGGCGCGTCCGCTGGGCGAGACGGAGATCGCCGCCCTGCCCGTGCTGATGCGCGGCGCTGCCCTGCGATTCCTGCTGACGCGCACCTATGACTGGCTGAACCAGGACCCCAACGCGCTGGTGCGGCCCAAGGACCCCCGCGAATATTCCAAGAAGCTGCGCTTCCACAACAAGGTGAAGCACGCACGGGAATACGGTCTGTGACTATCGAAATCTTCACGGATGGCGCCTGTTCCGGCAATCCCGGGCCCGGCGGCTGGGCGGCGATCCTGCGCCAAGGACATCACGAAAAGGAAATGTCCGGCGGCGAAAAGGCCACCACCAACAACCGCATGGAGATGATGGCGGTGATCGAAGCCCTGAAGGCGCTGAAGAAGCAAAGCGCCGTCACCATTCATACCGACTCCCGTTATGTGATGGACGGGGCGTCAAAATGGATTCTGGGCTGGAAGAAAAAAGGCTGGAAAACAGCCGACAAGAAGCCGGTCAAGAATGAAGATCTGTGGCGGATTCTCGATGACGAGATCGCTAGGCACACGGTGCACTGGATATGGGTGGCCGGTCACTCCGGCCACCCCGAAAATGAACGCGCGGACCAGCTGGCGCGTTCCGCCATTCCAACACTCAAATAAGCGCGAGGGATTTTGCGCTCCGAGCAGGAGCGCCGAGCGAAGTGGACTTAACGTCCATGAGCGACGGCGCGACGAACTCGGAGCGCAAAAGAACCGCGCTTTACGGCAGCTGGGTGATCATGTGTTCAGCGCTGGACACTTCAAAAGCACCGGGCTCTTCGACATTGACAGCCTTCACCACGCCATTGTCCACGATCATGGAATAACGCTGGCTGCGCTTGCCCATGCCGAACTTGCTGGCGTCAAACTCCAAGCCCAGGGCTCGGGTGAAATCGCCATTGCCATCGGCCAGCATGTGCACCTTGCCGTCCGATTTCTGGTCCTGGCCCCAGGCGCCCATCACAAAAGCATCGTTGACAGAAACGCAGGCGATAGCGTCCACGCCCTTGGCTTTCAGCGCATCGAAATTCTGCACAAAGCCGGGAACGTGCTTGGCCGAACAGGTCGGCGTGAAAGCGCCGGGCAGCGCGAACAGCGCCACCTTTTTGCCGCCGAAAAAACTGTCCGTGCTGACAGGCGCGGGTTTGCCGTCCTGCATTTCCATCAGGGTGGCGGACGGGATATTGTCACCGACTTTAATCGTCATGCTGGTCTCCTTGGTTAGCAGAGTTCAGGGGCAGATGCGGCATTATAATGCCTGGCGATGTATTCCAATGCCCCGGCCCCGTCGAGAGCGTGGGAAAAATAATAGCCTTGGCCGAATTCGCAGCCGATCCTGGCCAAGAACTGGGCATCGGCTTCGTTTTCTATGCCTTCGGCCACCACCGCGCGCTTGAGTTCGTGCGCCATTGCGACAATGCCGGACAGCACCACCTCGCCATCGGTATCGATGTCGGTGCCGCCATGCCGGGCCAGAAAGCTCTTGTCGATCTTGACCGTATCGACCGGCAAGGTGCGGAACTCGCTCAGGGTGGAGGCGCCGGTGCCGAAATCATCGATCGACAGGCCCGCGCCGGCCTCCCGGATGCGCGCCATGATCTGCGGCATCTTGGGATCGGCGGCGATGGCGCTTTCGGTGATTTCGAGATTCAGCGTGCCCGGCGCGATGCCGCTGCCCGACAGGATGGTCTTGAGCAGCGCCTCGAAACCGGAATCCTTCAGCTGGCGGCGGGAGAAATTGACGCTGACAAACAGCGGGGGCCTCAACGGAAAATAGCGCTGCCAATGCGCCAGATCGGTGGCGGCGCGCTCCAGCGCAAAGCGGCCCAGGCCGACAATCAGACCCGTCTCTTCGAAATGGGCGATGAAGTCGCCGGGCGAGATGAGGCCTTTGATCGGATGCTGCCAGCGCAGCAGCGCTTCAAATCCCGCCACGCTGCGATCACTGAGGCGGATGATGGGCTGGTAGAACACATCGAGCTGGCCGGCGGCCAGCGCATGACGCAATTCGCTCTCCAGCGCCACGCTGTCGCCGGGCGCCAGGATTTCCAGATCGGTAGAATAGACGCGGGCACAGGCGCCGCCCTGCCGCTTGGCGGAAATCAGCGCCAGCTCGCCATTCTTGATCAAGGCAAGCGGGTCCTCGCTCTGCGCCCCAGTTGCCAGGCCGATGCTGCAGGGGGCGAAGACTTCGCGCCTTTCGACGCTGTAGGGCTTACCGCAGACTTCCGCCAGGGCGTTGCCGATGGATTGCGGCGCGCGGCGCGGATTTGCGAACAGGAAGGCGAAACTGTCGCCACCGGTGCGGAATATCTGCGCCGGCTCGCCCAGCCCGGTCAGGCGCTGCGCCACCTGCTGCAGGATGGCGTCGGCGCCCCGGTCTCCCAGGCTGGCATGGATGGCCTTGAAACGATCGATGTCCAGCAGTGCAAACAGCGATTTGTCAAAGCCTTCGCCCAGCGCGTCCAGCGCCTCCATCAGCGCCACGCGGTTGCCCAGCCCGGTCAGCGCATCGCGCGGCAGGGCGGCTTCGCGCTTGCGCGCGCTTTCCGCATTCTGCGCGGCGAATTCGGCTTCCTTGCGCTGGGTAATGTCCGAGAGCAGGCCCAGGCAATCGGATGGCACCTGCTGCTCGCTGACGATGGTGGCGCGCAGTTCTAGCCAGCGATAGGGGCCGCTGCCGCCGCGGGCGCGGAATTCCAGGCGAAAGGCCAGGCCGGGGCGATGGCGATACTCGTCCAAGGCGCGTGTATAGACGTCGCGATCCTCGGGGTGAACATGGCCAAGCCAGTCGCCATGCGACAGGGTGGTTTCGTGCACGCTGAGCCCGATCATCTGGGCTGCTTCCGGCGACAGGGTCAGCAGGCCGGCGCGAAAATCCATGTCGAAGACGCCCTGATGCGCCGCGCCGATGGCGGCCCGCGCCAGACTGTTGAGCGGCGCCATGTGATCGATCACCGCTTCGGGGGCCGGCGCCTGGGCTTCTAGCAGGCGGGCGGCATGGGAGCCGTGCAGGAACGGCAGCACGGCGATTTCCTCGCTGGCGATCACTGCCAGCGCCAGCAATATCGCGCCCGCCGCCGCAAAGCCGCCGGTCGCCGCCGGACCGGTCAGATCCTCGCCCAACCCGCCCACCGCCATCACGGCGGCCGCCAGCGCAACCAGCGCGAACGCCGCGGCGCTGGGCGCGATCACCTGAGCCGCCTTGTGGCCAAGACGGCCTGACAGGAACAAATAGGCGGCGATGGCCATGCTGCCGAGAACGATCGCGATATTGGTCAGAAGCGTAGCAAGCGGCAGCCCGACATAGGCCAGTGCGCCCAGGGCGATCAGGCCATACACCGTGCGGGTGAAATGCTTCTCGTATTTGGGCCATATCTCGCGGATGGGAATAATGGCATTGGCCAGCCGCGCCCCCGCCGCCAGCGCCAGTGCCGTCAGGAAGGCCGACAGGCCGTAGGGACCGCCATAGCCGGTGGCAAGGCTGGCGTCGAACATGCCGGTCCCCGACATCCAGGCCAGCAGCAGCAAGAGCAGCGTCACCGAAACCCAGCGCGGCGCGGCATGGCCAATCAACACCGCCAGCCCGCCGGTGATCAGCGCCGAAGCGGCAATCAGCGCGCCCACCGCCGTGATGAAAATCGCCAGCTGGCGGTTGTGCGACGACAGCGCCGGTTCGGTCCAGGCAAAGAGCGCGGGAGGTGTTGCCGCGGCCCCGACGCGGATCGCCAGCCGCACCGTGCTCACCGGCGGCACGATCACCCGCCAGGCGCGGCGGCCGTAGGCCGATGCGGTTTCCACCACCGTGCCCGAATCCGAACCGGCCAACGCCAGGATGGACGGACGCATGGGCTTGGGCAGCAGCGAATGGGCGCTGCGGGGCGGCTGACCCGCCAGCAGCACGCGGGTAGCGGGGCGTACCGAGTCATTGGTGACCTGGACAAAGTACCAGCTGGACCCGTCTGTTTCCGTGCTGCCGGGCGCGCGATCCGGCGTCAGCGCCGGTTTGAGATCCAGGACATTCTGGTTGCTGCCGAAATTGATGGTGATGGGCGGCGCCGGCTGCGGCTTGCCCGCCGGCTGCGCCGCGCTGGTGGCAACAAGCTCGGCCGCCGCCATGGCGAGCGCGACACAGAACACAGCGAGGCGGCGAAGTTTCGTCATGCGTCTCTTGTGGCGGGTTATGCGAAACAGCGCGCTAACCTAGCTGCGCTTCTTCTTTCAGCAAAGCAAATAGCAGGTGATCGGCCCATGCCCCGTTTATCAGCAGATAACGCCGCGCCAGCCCTTCCTGCCGGAAACCGACGCGCGCCAGCAGGTTTTTGGAGGCGTCATTGTCGGTAAGGCAGGCGGCTTCGATTCGATGCAGACCCAGGGTGCGAAAGACAAAGGGCAGCAGCGTCCGCAAGGCATTCGTCATATAGCCCTGCCGGGCGAACTTCGCGCCGATCCAGTAACCCAGGGTGCAGCATTGGGTGACGCCGCGCCGGACATTGGAAATTGTGCAACCGCCCACCAGCGCATTGTCGCTTTCGCGCAGCACGAAAAACACATAGGCCGAATCCTGCCGCGTTTCCTTCTGGTAGCGCTTGATGCGGCGGCGAAAAGCGCCGCGCGTGAGTTCGTCATCGGCCCAGACCGGTTCCCAGGGGGTGAGGAACTCCCGGCTTTCGGCGCGCAACTTTGCCCAGATGGGAAAATCGGCGACGCGGGGATAGCGCAGGTAAAGCCCTTCGCAGCGGATCACCGGCTGCTGGCCGCCCGGAAATGTGAGACCGCGCATGAACGCAATCGGGCTGGTTTTTGCGAAAGCAGCTTTGACCATTATTCCGCTGCGTCCGCCAGGGTGCTGCCGAAGCGGCGCGCGAATGTGGAATGGGCTTCCAGTTTTTTCACCGGACCGAGGGCTGCGATAGTGGGCGATGCGCCCTGCATGACATTTGCGGCAAAGCGCTTGACGATGGCCGCGTCGATCGCATCAAGCACCGCGACGATTTCCGCCGCCGACTGGACGCGGCCCAGCGCGAACAATTGGCCGGCAATCTGTTCGGCGCGCGTGCCCGGACGCTCCATGCCCATCAGCAGCGAGACTTTCAGCTGGGCGCGTGCGCGACTGACTTCGGCTTCGGTGAGATTGCCGGCAATCGCTTCCATCTCGCCGGCGATGACGGCGGAGATTTCCGACGCTTCCTTCTCGCCGGTTCCGGCATAGACACCGAGAAAGCCGGAATCCTGGAAACCGTTGGAGAAGGCATAAATCGAATAGCAAAGACCGCGCTTCTCGCGCGCTTCCTGGAACAGGCGTGACGAGGTGCCGCCGCCCAGCGCCGTGGCATAGATCTGGGCGACAAAATAATCCGGATCGGAATTGGAGAGGCCGGGAAAGGCATAGGCGACATGCGCCTGTTCCAGGTCCTGGACCTCGCGGTAATCACCGCCGGCATAGTTCGATGGCGCACAGGCGGGAACGGCACCCGTGTTAAGGCCCGCGCATTTTTCTTCCGCCAGCTTGACGATCTCGTCATGGCGCACCGCCCCCGATGCGATCAGGGTCATGCCGCCGGTGCGGTACTGCGACGCCATATAGGCCTTGAGCATGTCGCGGTCGAAGGCGGTGACGGTTTTTTCCTCGCCCAGGATCGACCAGCCCAGCGGCTGGCCTTCAAAGATCGCGGACTGGAGATGGTCGAACACGATGTCGTCGGGCGTGTCTCGTACCTGCCCCAATTCCTGCAGCACCACCTGGCGCTCGCGCTCCAGCTCGGGCGCTTCGAAGGCCGGGTTGGTGAGAATGTCCCCGATCATGTTCAAAGCCAGCGGCACATCTTCCTTCAGCACCCGGGCATGGAAGGCGGTCTGTTCGCGGCTCGTATAGGCATTGAGCACGCCGCCCACAGCCTCGATCTCTTCGGCAATGGCGCGGGCCGAACGAGTTGCGGTACCCTTGAACGCCATGTGTTCCAGCATGTGTGACACCCCCATCTGGGACGCCGCCTCATTACGGCTGCCGGTGTCCACCCAGATGCCCAAAGCAGCGCTTTCGATCCCGGCCATGGGATCAGTGACAACTGTCAAGCCATTGGAAAGTTTTGATATTTCCAGGGTCATGCCGCAACTCTAGAAGAGATGAATTGCTTTATCAAAACAGGGTCATTGGACAGGATTTCCAGCTTTTCCGGCAGGTCTTTCATCCCCGACAGGCGGCGCGGCTCCGGTGGCGGTGCACCGATAGCCTGGCGCACGGCATCAGGGAATTTGGCGGGATGGGCGGTGGACAACACGACCACGGGAGAGGGCGATTTGCCGATCTTGCGCGCGGCGGCGACACCCACCGCCGTGTGCGGATCGATGATACGCCCGGTTTCCCTATGCACGGCGGCAATGGCGGCGCGGGTCTCAAGGTCGTCGCTGGCAAAGGCGCTGTAGCGGGCGCGCAGCTGCGACAGCACCGGGGTGGGCAAGACCAGCTTGCGGCTGCGGGCGAAGTCGCCCATGGCGGCGGCGGTCCAGTCGGCATTGTGGTTGGACGCCTCGAACAAGGCGCGCTCGAAATTCGACGCCACCTGGATGTCCATCGACGGGCTGAGCGTGGCGTGCGATACGCCTGCTTCATACACGCCGTCATTCAGTGCACGGGCCATGATGTCATTGGCATTGGTGGCGATCACCAGCCGCGCCACATCCAGCCCCATGCGGCTGGCCGCTTCGCCGGCAAAAATGTCGCCGAAATTCCCGGTCGGCACCACGAACGTTGCGGGCTTTTCCAGTGCGGCAGTGGCGGTGAAGTAATAGACGCATTGCGCCGCGATGCGGACGAAGTTGATCGAATTCACCGCCGTCAGGCTGATCTGGTCGGCGAAGGCCGTATCAGCGAACAGCATCTTCACGATGGACTGCGCGTCGTCGAAGCTGCCTTCCAGCGCGATATTGTGGACGTTGGCGTGATGCGAGGTCGTCATCTGGCGACGCTGCACATCGCTGACGCGTCCTTTGGGATGCATCACGAAAACGTCGATGTTGGCGAGCCCGCCCAGCGCGGCGATCGCCGCCGATCCGGTATCGCCGGAGGTGGCGGCCACGATTGTGGCGCGGCCCCCGCACTTGGCCAGGGCGCGGCTGAACAGCTGCCCCAGCACCTGCAGCGCGATATCCTTGAAAGACAGGGTCGGGCCGTGGAACAGCTCCAGCAGATACTGGTCATTGGCGATCTGGGTCAGCGGCGCTATTTCGGGCGCATCGAAATCGGCATAGGCCGCCTCAACGGCTTCCCGCAATTCGCCGTCGCTGAAGGAACCCGAGGTGAAGCGCGACAGGATGGAGAAGGCGACGTCCTGATAGCGCGCACCCTTGAAAGCAGCGATCTCGGCAGGCGAAAATTGCGGCCAGCCCTGCGGCAGGTAGAGGCCGCCATCGGGCGCCAGCCCCGCCAGCAAAACATCGGAAAATGAGGTCTGGGACGCCTGCCCGCGGGTGGAAATAAACTGCATGGGGTCCGGTTATAGGGCGGGATTTCCTCCTGAACCACCTATTTAAAGGCGATCCGGCCCCGCGAAATATGGAAGGCCAGCCAGATACATAGCAGGGCAAACGCCAGCCCAAACCAGGTGACGGCATAGCCCAGATGCTGGTTGCGGAAGCTCACTACGGTCTGCCCGCCCAGGGGCCAGCCGCCGGGATTCGCCGTGGCATCGGCCTCGATCACTACCGGCGCAGCCAGGGTCAGTTTGTCGGCGCTCGCAATGCCCGCCAGATCGCGGGCATACCAGATGCGCCGCGATTTATCGGGCGGCGGGGTGAACGCGCCGGGCGCGTCGGGATTGCGCCAGACGCCCGTCACCTGCGTGGGGCCAGTGACGTTCCCCGCCGTGCGGCTGGCCGGATCAAGCCTTTCTTTCGGAACCGCCCCGCGGTCAACGATCAGAACCCGGCCGTCCAGCGTGCGGAACGGGGTCAGCACATGATAGACGGCGGCGCTGCCCGCCGTGGCGAAGGCATAGGCTTCGTGCGCGTGATCGAACGCACCTGTCAGCGTCACGCGATGATACTGGGCCTGGTCGCGCGGCATTTTCAGCATGGTGTCCAGCGGCAGCGGCGCGGCGGCCATATTGCCTTCGACCTGCGCGATCAACGCCACCTTCCATGACAGCCGCTCGAGCTGCCAGAAGCCCAGACCGCACAGGACGCCCAGCATGATGACAACGGCTATGGTGACGCCGGGATAGGGCCGGAATGTCATTCCACCCGCCCCTCGCCCGCCTTGTGCCCGTATTGCAGTACCAGCAGCGCCGATTTGGACAGCCTGAGGAAAAGGCCGGACAAAATACAGATCAGGGGAATCCAGAGCACCGCATGGACCCACAAAGGCGGCAGGAAGGTGAACTCCACATATAGCGCCAGGCCGCAGACAATGGCGCCGACAATCAGGATGCCGAACACCGCCGGGCCGTCACCCGCATCGAACATCCCATAGTCCATGGCGCAGGCCGGGCACTCTTTCTTCAGCGCAATATAGCCGTCAAACAACGGCCCCTGCCCGCAACGCGGACAGAGACCGAGGAAGATGGCTTTAGCGGTAGCGTTGCGGATCAGTGCGTAACCGCGCCAGCGCCCCAGACATAGATGCAGGCAAAGAGGAACAGCCACACCACGTCAACGAAATGCCAGTACCAGGCGGCCGCCTCGAACCCAAAGTGACGCTCCGGGGTAAAATGGCCGGCCATCGCGCGAAACAGGCAGATAATCAGGAATATGGTGCCGACGATGACATGGAAGCCGTGGAAGCCGGTGGCCATGAAGAAGTTGGAGCCATAGATCGCGCCCATATTGCCGGCGCCGCTGCTCAGCGCCATGTGGCTGACTTCAGTAAAGGGCTGCAGCGCCAGACCACCATTAAAGCCGAAGGTGAAGGGCGCATGGATATACTCATAGGCCTGCACCGCGGTGAAGCAGAGGCCCAGGATCACGGTCAGAAAAAGGCCCTGAACAGCGCCCTTCTTGTCACCGGTCTGGATGGCATGGTGCGCCCAGGTCACGGTGGTGCCGGAGGTCAGCAGAATCAGGGTGTTCAGCAGCGGCAAGTGCCAGGGGTCCAGAGTGATGATGCCGGCGGGCGGCCAGGACGCGACAGACACGTCGGCAAAGAAGATCGCCGTGTTGAAATAGGCCCAGAACCAGGCGACGAAGAACATCACTTCCGAGGCGATGAACAGCAGCATGCCGTAGCGTAGGTGCAGCTTCACCACCGGGGTGTGGTTGCCCAGCACCACAGATTCCCTGATCACGTCGCGCCACCAGCCCAGCATGGTGGAGAGCACGATGCCCAGACCGATGAGGCAGATATACGGCGTGCCGTTCACCGGCAGGCCCCAGAAACCCGTATAGTCCTCGTGCATCCAGAACACGGCGCCGACCATCATGGTGAAGGCGCCGATCGAACCGACCACGGGCCAGGGGCTGGGATCGACCAGATGGTAGTCGTGCTTCACATCGCTGCTCATGATCAAAGCCCCTTTATTGGCCGGAATGTTCGCGCCACTGCACGATAGACATCAGAAAAAACAACACGGCGACCGCGGCCAGCATCAGCGCCAGGGCGATATTGCGTTTGCGGCGTTCTACGACCCATCGATCCTTGGCCCATCGCTCTTCGTCCTTCATAGCGCCAAAGCCGGAAGCCCGATCAGCTTCTCGGCGATGAGCGCCGCAAAAAGCGCCGTCAGATAAAGCAGCGACACGCCGAACAGGCGGTGGGCGGCAGGCTCCTTGATCTCGTCCGTCTCGCGGTACACCGAGATGGCTTCCCACAGGAACCACAGGCCGATGCCGGCAGCCGCGGCAAGATACAGCGCCCCACCGATGCCCAGCGCCGCCGGCGCCATGCCCAGCGGCACCAGCACCAGCGTATAGAGAATAATCTGCAGGCG
>JBEENS010000056.1:0-12922 GCA_041192105.1 Pseudomonadota bacterium
CCCAACTGGGTGGCCCGCACTCCGGCGGGCCATGACATGTCGGGTTGGGGTTTGAATTAATGTCGCCTGGTGGCGGTCCACGTCTGTTGTTGCGCCGCCTGCGCGAGATCATGGCGGAGCAGACCAGCGCCCAAATGCGGCTGGACAAGCTGGTCTCCGTCATCGCCTCCAACATGGTGGCGGAAGTCTGCTCGATCTATCTGCGCCGCGCCGGCAAGGTGCTGGAGCTTTTCGCCACCGAGGGCCTTAGGCGCGAGGCGGTCCACACCACTCGGCTGAAGGAAGGCGAAGGCCTGGTCGGCATGGTGTCGGAGACCGCCGAAGCGGTGAACCTTTCGGACGCCCCCGCTGACCCGCATTTCTCCTACCGCCCGGAAACCGGCGAAGACCCGTTCAAGGCCTTCCTGGGCGTGCCCATCGTGCGCGGCGGCCAGGTGTTCGGCGTGCTCACCGTTCAGAACAAGGCCGAGCGGGTATACGCCGAAGAGGAAGTCGAAGCGCTGCAGACCGTCGCCATGGTGCTGGCCGAAGTGGTGGCCCAAGGCGGCTTCTTCAACGTTGCCGAACTGGACGAACCGGAACTGCGCCACGACCGGCCCCGCAAGTTCGTCGGCGAGGGGCTATCGGAAGGCGTGGCCGTCGGGCGCGTCGTGCTGCACGAGCCGCGCGTCAAGGTCGAGCGCATGATCGCCGACAATCCGGTGGACGAGCTCAAGCGTCTGGAAGCGGCGATCGCAAGCCTGCGCGAATCCGTGGACCAGATGCTGTCCTCCAGCGAGCTCGACCTGACGGGCGAGGGGCGCGAAGTGATCGAAGCCTATCGCCTGTTCGCCTATGACCAGGGCTGGCGCCAGCGCATGCGCGATGCGGTGCGCACCGGCCTCACTGCTGAAGCGGCGGTGGAGCGCGTGCAGGACGAGACACGGCTCAGGGTCCAGCGCATGGGCGATCCCATCCTGCGCGAACGCGCCCATGATTTCGACGATCTGGCGCGGCGGCTGCTGCGCCATCTCACCGGCGAGGATGTCGCGGACCGCAGCCTGCCGCCCAATGCGGTGCTGATCGCGCGCGGCATGGGTCCGGCCGAACTGCTGGATTATGGCCGCGACAGGCTGGTTGCGCTGGTGCTGGAGGAGGCCGCTGCCACCAGCCATGTCGCCATCGTGGCGCGGTCCATGGGACTTCCCATGGTCGCATCGCTGGAGGGTATCGCCGACAATGCCCGTGCCGGCGATGGCATCGCGGTCGATGGCGAGATGGGTGCAGTCCACTTACGTCCCGCCGCCGAAATCGTGAAGGCGTTCGAGGAAAAGCGCGCGGTACGCGTCCAGACGCAGGCGCGCTTCGCGGCGGTGCGCGACCTGCCGGCGGTCACCCGTGATGGCATCGCCATCAGGCTTATGATGAACGCCGGGCTTGAGTTCGACATGCCGCAACTGGACCAGTCGGGCGCCGACGGCATCGGCCTGTTCCGCACCGAGTTGCAGTTCATGATCGGCGAGACCATGCCGCGCCTGGCCGACCAGGCTGCCTTCTACAAAAAAATTCTGGATGCGGCGGGCGACAAGCCGGTGGTGTTTCGCACCCTCGATCTCGGCGGCGACAAGGTGCTGCCCTATGCGCGCTGGGAGCGGGAGGAAAATCCCGCGCTGGGCTGGCGCGCGATCCGCATCGCGCTCGATCGCCCGGCCTTGCTGCGTTACCAGGTGCGCGCCTTGCTGAATGCGAGCGCGGGACGCACCTTGCGCATCCTGCTGCCGATGGTGTCGGACGTCGACGAATTCAACCGCGCCCGCGCCCTGATCGACCGCGAACTGGAGCGGGCCCGGCTGCTGCACCTGATACGCCCGACCCAGGTTCTGGTGGGCGCGATGCTGGAAGTGCCGGCGCTGGCCTTCATGCTGCCGCAGCTGATGCGCTCGGCCGATTTCGTCTCCATCGGCTCCAACGATCTTCTCAGTCTTGCCTTTGCGGTGGACCGCACCAATCCGCGCGTTGCCCGCCGCTATGACAATCTCAATCCCGCCTCGCTCACCCTGATCCGCCTGATCGTGCAGAGCGCTGCGGAGAATTCCGGCGATCTCAGCCTGTGCGGCGAGATGGCGGGGCGGCCGCTGGACGCCATGGCGCTGCTGGGGCTGGGCCTGCGTACCCTGTCCATGCAGCCCGGCCAGATCGGCCCGGTCAAGATGATGATTCGCAGCCTGCACCTGGGGGAGGTTGCCGCCTTTGTGGACCGGCTGTGCGGCCGGACCGACCATTCCCTGCGGACCAGGCTTGCCGCCTTCGCCGCCGAGCGCGGAATTGTCATGAAATAGGGATTTTCCGGGATAACACGGCTTTTTTGCAGTGCAGCGGTTGTTCGTACCCGGCTTGTTCGGATATGATTGACCCAACAGATATTGAGCCGCGCTTGCCCCCCTTTGCTGGGAATCGGAGGGCGGGCGGAGGCCCCCGTCAACCTATGACCAAACTTACACAAATGTCCTTGGAGAATGTCGGCAGTGGAGAAAAGGACGGCCAGAACCGCCGTCGCATCCACTTGCGCGAAATTTACGGCGACAGCGAAAGCCCGCTCGAGACCGTCGGTCAGGATTTGCGCGCGGCGCGGCTGCGGCGCGGCGATGAGATCGCCCAGGTTTCGTGCGCCCTGAAAATCCGCAAGGACCATCTGAAAGCGCTGGAAGAAGACCGGCTCGAGGATTTGCCGGGCAAGACTTATGCGATTGGCTTTGTGCGTTCCTATGCCCGTCATCTGGGTCTGGACTCCGCCCAGTATGTCGAACGCTTCAAGCAGGATATTTCCGGCCGCCCCGAGGAACAGTCGCGCGAGCCCGCACCGATCCACCAGGAAGAAGGCCGCCGCCTGCCGCAGGGCTGGCGCGCCATCGCAGTCGTGGTCGCGTTGCTGCTGATATTCGGCATCTGGCATTTGCTGTCATCAGGTGGTGACGACAATCAACCGGTGCCGCCCGCGCCGGTTCTGGCCCAGCCCCAGGCTGCGGCTCCGGCACCGCCCGCGCCGGTGGTGATCCCGGCCCAGACCGCAACACCGTCACCGGCGACCGACAACGCCACGATTGCCAATCCCGGCCAGGCCGCAACGGCGACGCCGCCGCCCGCCGCCGGTCCCGCGACGCCAGCAACCGCTGGCACCACTGGACCCAACCAGGGCGCGGTTCCTGCCGTCCCGCCGGGCAATGGCAGCCAGGTCTATGGCGCGCAGAACCGGGGCGCCCGCGTTGTCTTGCGCGCCCTCAACGATACCCGCATCACCGTGCGCGCCGAGGACGGAACCCTGTATCTCAACCGCGACCTCAAGGCGGGGGACACCTACCAGTTGCCCAATACGCCGGGCCTTTCCATGGCGACCAACGATGGCGCCAGCGTGGAAGTGGTGCTGGACGGCCTGGCTCTGGGACGGGCGGGGCAGACACAACAAGTTCTCGGCCGCGTCTCCCTCGATCCCCAGTCGCTGGTGGACCGGTTCAATAGCCGCTAAGGACGCCCTGTAAGGAATCGAGTAATGAGCATTCGCGCGTATCGCGACATTTACCGGCGCAAATCGCGCCAGATCATGGTGGGCAAGGTTCCGGTCGGCGGCGATGCGCCGATCTCCGTCCAGACCATGACCAACACCATCACCGGTGACGCCCGCGCCACCATCGAACAGATTCGCGGCATCGAGGAGGCCGGCGCCGACATCGTGCGCGTCTCCTGTCCCGACGAGGACGCCACAAAGGCGATGAAGGCCATCACCAAGGCCAGCGCCCTTCCGGTCGTGGCCGACATTCACTTCCACTACAAGCGCGCCATCGAGGCCGCGATTAACGGCGCCGCCTGCCTGCGCATCAATCCGGGCAATATCGGCAGCCCGGCGCGGGTGCGTGAAGTGGTGCAGGCGGCCAAGGACCATGGCTGCTCCATGCGCATCGGCGTCAATGCCGGCTCGCTGGAACCGGACCTGCTCGAGAAGTATGGCGAGCCCTGTCCGGAAGCGATGGTGGAAAGCGCGCTGAATCACGCCAAGATTCTCGATGACCTGGATTTCCGCGAATACAAGATTTCGGTGAAGGCATCGGACCCGTTCCTGGCGGTGGCCGCCTATCAGGCGCTGTCCGAAGCGATCGACTGCCCGCTGCATGTCGGCATCACCGAGGCCGGCGGCATGATTTCGGGCACCGTGAAATCCTCCATCGGCATGGGCATGCTGTTGTGGGGCGGCATCGGCGATACCATCCGCGTCTCGCTGTCCGCCGATCCGGTGGAAGAAGTGCGGGTCGGTTTCGACATTCTCAAGTCGCTAAACCTGCGCCATCGCGGCGTCAATATCGTGTCCTGCCCGTCCTGCGCGCGCCAGGGCTTCAACGTGATCGACACGGTCCGCACGCTGGAAGAGCGGCTCAAGCACATCGCCACCCCGATGTCGCTGTCGATCATCGGCTGCGTGGTGAACGGGCCGGGCGAAGCCAAGGAAACCGATATGGCCTTTACCGGCGGCGGCGCGGGCAAGGGTCATGGCATGATCTACCTGAACGGCAAGCCCGCCTATAAGCTGGGCAATGAAAGCCTGGTGGATCACGTTGTCGAGCTTTGCGAAAAGAAGGCCGCCGAGATCGAGGCGCAGCGTGGAGCGCCGCTCGAAGCCGCGCAGTAGCCTGCCTTCATGATACCTCCCGCCAAACTCGAGCGGCTGCTCGACCGTTTTTCTGCCATTGAAAGCGAGATGGCGTCGGGCGCGTCCGGCGCGGCCTTCGTCAAGCTGTCACGCGAGCATGCCGAGCTTAGCCCCGTGATCGAAGCCGCGCGCGAGCTTCGTAGCGTCCAGACCCAGCTGGAAGAAACCGAGACGCTGATCGCGGACGGCGCGATGGATTCGGAGATGCGCGGCATGGCCGAGCAGGAACGCGCCGATTTGCGCGCCCGCCTGACCGCGCTGGACCTCGAACTGAAAATCCAGTTACTGCCGCGCGACGCTGCCGACGCCTCGTCGGCGATTGTGGAAATCCGCGCCGGTACCGGCGGCGACGAAGCCGCCTTGTTCGCGGGCGATCTCCTGTCCATGTACCAGCGTTATTGCGGGTTGCAGGGTTGGAAGACTGTCCTTCTGTCGCTGTCGGAAAGCGATATGGGCGGCTTCAAGGACGCCACCCTGGAAGTGGAGGGGCGCGGGGTCTATGCCAAGCTGAAATTCGAAAGCGGCGTGCACCGGGTGCAGCGCGTGCCGGCCACCGAAACGCAGGGGCGCATCCATACCAGCGCCGCGACCGTGGCGGTTCTGCCCGAAGTCGAGGATGTCGATATCGTCATTCATGACAAGGATCTGCGCATCGACACCTACCGCGCCCAGGGCGCGGGCGGCCAGCATGTCAACAAGACCGACAGCGCGGTGCGCATCACCCACCTGCCCACCAACACGGTGGTGGCGATGCAGGAAGAAAAATCCCAGCACAAGAACAAGGCCAAGGCGATGACGCTGCTGAAGGCCAAAATATACGATGCCGAACGCAAGCGGGTGGACGCCGAGCGGGCCAGCGAGCGCAAGAGCCTGGTGGGGTCCGGCGACCGCAGCGAGCGCATCCGTACCTACAATTTCCCCCAAGGGCGCGTTACCGATCATCGCATCAACCTGACGCTCTACAATCTGGCGCGCATCATTAGCGGCGACGAACTGGGCGAGATCGTCGATGCGCTGGTGGCGCAGGACCAGGCCGACCGGCTGGCCGAATTCGAAGCGGCCGACAATTGAACCTCGACGCGGCCACGCGGTTGCTGGCCGAGGCGGGCATCGAGAATCCGCGCGGCGAGGCGCGCTTGCTGCTGGCCCATGCTTTGGGCGTCAGCCGCGATGCGACATTGACGGCCACACCCACACCGGAGCAAAGCGCGGCTTTTGCGGCTTTCGTCGCCCGCCGCGCGGCGCACGAGCCGTTCGCCTATATCACCGACCGCAAGGAATTCTGGAGCCTGGCCTTCGAGGTGGGGCCGGGCGTGCTGATCCCGCGACCCGATACCGAAACCTTGATCGAGCAAGCCCTGCGCGTGGTGGCGGACCCCGATTCGCCGCTCTCGGTCGCCGATCTGGGCGCTGGGTCCGGCGCTATCCTGTTGGCGGCGCTGACAGCATTTCCCAACGCCACCGGAATCGGTTTTGAATCTTCGCCGCAGGCTTTCGCTTATCTGGATGCGAATGTCGCGCGCCACATGCCGCGCCGGGCGCAAACCCGGTTGGCGCAGTGGTCGGCGGCGAAAGGCCCGTTCGATCTGGTCTTCTCCAACCCACCCTATATTCCGTCCGGCGACATCGAATTACTGGCGCCGGACGTGTGCCGATATGAGCCGCATGGCGCGCTGGATGGTGGACCGGACGGGCTGGACGCCTATCGGGCGCTGGCCGCCTTGCTGCCAGGCATCCTCAGCCCGGGCGGCCATGCCTTTCTGGAAATCGGCGCGGGGCAGGCAAATGCGATGGAACTGTTGTTCCAGGGCCTCGAAATGGTCCGGATCGCGCCGGATTTGGCGGGCATCCCCCGCTGCGTCATCTTGCGGAAAGTCTGAGGATTCCCTTGGAAAAACGTGGGGTATAGGCTAATTTCCGCCTCTAGGGATCGGGGATGATCCCTCCCGCGGGATGCAAAGGCAGCCGCGGCTGAGCTGGTGACGCGAGACAAAACCGCGGCCGGGCAGGGGACTCAAAGCGACCAAAGTATGCCGTCTTGCGGTTGATGCGCCTGTTGCGCGTCACGGTAGTAGCGGCGAAGGAAGGGCTTACAGTGAAACGCTCACGTAGAGGCGGCCGCAGGCCGCAACATGGTGGTAATGGCGGCGGCGGCGGCGGTAGCGGCGGCGGCAATAACAATAATAATAGCGGCGGCGGGTTCAATCCCAACCGCACCTATGATTCCAGCGGCCCGGAAATCAAGATTCGCGGTTCGGCCAGCCATGTTTATGAGAAGTATCTGCAGCTGGCCCGCGATGCCAATTCCGGCGGCGACCGCGTCATGGCCGAGAATTATCTTCAGCATGCGGAGCATTATTATCGCATCATGGCCGCAGCAGCCGCGCAGCAGGCCCAGTATCAGGCCCAGCAGTCCGCCCAGAACCCGCGCCCGGTGGGCGCCGATGGCCAGCCCCAGCCCCAGATTGCCCCCCAGCCGCAGCAGAATGCCGGCAGCGGCCCCTCCTTCTCCCTGGCCGAAGGGGCGAATCAGGATGAAGGCGAAGAAGCCGAAGCGACCTGACAGTTGGCGTTAACTGCCTGCGCGTTTGGCCGGCAAAAGGTCCACTGGACCTTTTTCTACCGGCCTTACGGGTCTTGCAGCCCCGGTCTCGCGCTCCCATATCTGTTCCGGAACGGCGCCTTTACCGGGCCGTATTAGGATCGCTGCCAGCAAGGGGCCGTCCGGGAGAGAGCATGGATATCGAGAAATTCACCGAGCGCGCGCGCGGTTTCATCCAGTCGGCGCAGAGCCTGGCGCTTCGCGAGGGCAATCAGCAATTCGTGCCCGAGCATCTGCTCAAGGTCCTGATCGATGACGAGGAAGGCCTGGCGGCGCGGCTGATCAACGTCGCCGGCGGAAATGATCGCGCCGTGCGGGCCGGTGTCGAAGCCGCGCTGAAGAAACTCCCCAAGGTGCAGGGCGGTTCGGGCCAGGTCTATCTTTCCCAGGACACCGCCAAGCTGCTCGACAATGCGGAAACCGTCGCCAAGAAGACCGGTGACAGTTTCGTCACCGCCGAATATCTGCTGCTGGCGCTGGTCCTAGCCGCCGGCACCGAGCCTGCGAAAATCCTGAAAGAAGCTGGCGTCAATGCGCAGGGGCTGAATGGCGCCATCGCTGCCTTGCGCAAGGGCCGCACCGCCGACAGTGCCACCGCCGAAAACGCTTATGACGCGCTCAAGAAATATGCCCGTGACCTCACCGAGCTGGCGCGCAGCGGCAAGCTGGATCCGGTGATCGGCCGTGACGAGGAAATCCGCCGCACTATCCAAGTTCTGAGCCGGCGCACCAAGAACAACCCCGTGCTGATCGGTGAGCCGGGCGTCGGCAAGACCGCGATTGCCGAAGGCCTGGCGCTGCGCATCGTCAATGGCGACGTTCCTGAATCCCTGCGCGACCGCAAGCTGATGGCGCTGGACATGGGCGCGCTGATCGCGGGCGCCAAGTTTCGCGGCGATTTCGAGGAGCGGCTGAAGGCTGTTCTGAACGAAGTGACCGGCGCCAATGGCGAAATCATCCTGTTTATCGACGAGATGCACACGCTGGTCGGCGCGGGCAAGGCGGACGGCGCGATGGACGCGTCAAACCTGATCAAGCCGGCGCTGGCGCGGGGCGAGCTGCATTGCATCGGCGCCACCACCCTGGACGAGTATCGCAAGTATGTGGAGAAGGACGCGGCCCTGGCGCGGCGCTTCCAGTCCGTCTTCGTGGGCGAGCCGACGGTGGAAGACACCATCTCCATCCTGCGTGGCCTCAAGGAGAAATACGAACTTCATCACGGCGTGCGCATCACCGACTCGGCGATTGTCGCCGCCGCGGCCCTGTCAAACCGCTACATCACCGACCGTTTCCTGCCCGACAAGGCCATCGACCTGATGGATGAGGCGGGTTCTCGGCTGCGCATGCAGATCGACTCCAAGCCGGAAAAGCTGGACGAGCTGGACCGCCGCATCATGCAGCTCAAGATCGAGCGCGAGGCCCTGAAAAAGGAAACCGACAAGGCATCGCGCGACCGGCTGGTGACTCTGGAAAAAGAACTCGCCGAGCTCGAAGAGGAATCCGCCGCCCTGACCGCCCGTTGGCTGGAAGAGAAGAAATCGGTCGCCAATGTGCAGGGTCTGAAGGAAAAACTGGACGCGGCGCGGCAGGAAGTCGAAGTGGCGCAGCGCAAGGGCGATTTCGGCCGGGCGGGCGAGCTGACCTATGGCGTCATCCCCGACCTGGAACGCAAGCTCAAGGCCATCGAGGAAAGCAAAGACGCCAAGCTCTCCGGCGAAGCGGTGACGGCCGAACATATCGCGGGCGTGGTGTCCCGCTGGACCGGCATTCCGGTGGACAAGATGCTGGAAGGCCAGCGCGAAAAACTGCTGCACATGGAAAGTGATCTGGCGGGCCGCGTGGTCGGCCAGGGCGAGGCGGTGCGCGCCATCTCCAACGCGGTCCGGCGTGCCCGGGCCGGCCTGCAAGATCCCAACCGGCCCATCGGCTCGTTCCTGTTCCTGGGGCCGACCGGCGTCGGCAAGACCGAGCTGACCAAGGCGCTGGCGAACTTTCTGTTTGACGATGACAGCGCCATGGTGCGCATCGACATGAGCGAGTTCATGGAAAAGCACGCCGTCGCACGCCTGATCGGCGCGCCGCCGGGCTATGTCGGCTATGAGGAGGGCGGGGTGCTGACCGAAGCGGTGCGGCGCCGGCCCTATCAGGTGATCCTGTTCGACGAGGTCGAAAAGGCCCATCCCGACGTCTTCAATGTGCTGTTGCAGGTCCTGGATGACGGACGGCTGACCGATGGCCAGGGCCGCACCGTGGATTTCCGCAACACGGTGATCATCCTGACCTCCAATCTCGGCACCGAATTCCTGGCCGCCGAAGGCGACCAGACCCAGGCCCGCTTGCAGGTGATGGCCGCGGTGCGCTCGCACTTCCGCCCCGAATTCCTCAACCGCCTGGACGAAGTGATCCTGTTCCACCGCCTGACCCGCGCCAATATGGACAAGATCGTCGATATCCAGATCGTCCGCCTCGAAAAGCTTCTGGCCGACCGCAAGATCGAGATCGTGCTGGACGAAAAGGCGCGCCACTGGCTGGGCAATGCCGGTTACGACCCGGTCTATGGCGCGCGTCCCCTGAAGCGTGTCATCCAGCGGCGTCTGCAGGATCCGCTGGCGCAGCTGATCCTGGAAGGCAAGATTTCGGAAGGATCGGTGGTGGAGGCCAGCGCCAGCAAGACCGGCCTGATCGTCAATGGCCAGGAATTTTCCGCCGCTGCCGATGAACTCACGGACAGCGCGCCGTCTGGCACGACGTTGAATTGAAAAACCTGGATCCCCTTCCCTCGGTGCTGGACGCACCTCGCCGGGGATGACACGCCGCTTGGCGGCGTGTCATTTCGCCTTTGCCTGGCGCAGGTCTGTGGCGTTGTCCGCTACCTTGGCTTCCAGCGGCATGCTGGCGACGACATTGTCGATCTCCACGCGCGAGGCCATGAACTTGGTCAGCAGCCGGCCCGCCAGCTGGCGGCCTTGGGCGATTTTCACCCGTAGCGGATTGACCTGGGTGTTGTTGACGACGATCTCGTAATGCAGGTGCGGTCCGGTGGACATGCCGGTGTTTCCGCTATAGCCGAAAATCTGGCCCTGGCGCACCCGCGCGCCGCGGCGCAGCCTCGGCGCGAAACGCGAGAGATGGGCGTAGTTGGTGGAATAGCCGCTGCCGTGGCTGATCTTCACCAGGTTACCGTAACCTCGCGTGCGGCCCATGAAGGAAATGGTGCCCGAGCCCGCGCTCATCACCGGCGTGCCGGTCGGCACCGCGAAATCCACGCCCCGGTGCATGCGGGAGTAACCCAAAATGGGATGGAAGCGCGAACCAAAGCCCGATGAGATGCGCGCACCGTCCACCGGCGTCTTCATCAGCAGGCCCCTCGCGCTCTCGCCCTTGGAATCGAAATATTCCGCCGGCTCGTTGGGGTCGGCCTGGAAGCGGTACATCGGGATCTGCTTGCCGTCCAAGGTCATCATCGCATAGCTGATGGCGCCGTATTTCGCCGGCTTACCTTCGGGCGTGTAGTAATAATCGTAGAAGACTTCGAAACTGTCGCCTGGATGCAGGTCGCGCTGGAAGTCCACCTTGTAGGAGAACATTCGGATCATATCCACGACCACGTCGGCGGGAATTCCCGACTGCATGGCGGTGAGATAGAGGCTGGAATCGATGGTGGCGCCGGCGCGGTGCCGGTGAACCGTCAGCTCCTTCTTTTCGACTTCCGCAGTGTAGCGGCCCTCGGTGGTGCGGGTAACGGTGATCTCCTGCTCGATCGAGGGCGAAAAATGCAGCGACAGCAGCCGGGAAATCGGCTGGGAATCCGCGTCTGTGGAACTGGCCGCGTCTTCGTCGGAGTCTATCGGCACCACCACGGGCTTGCGGTTGACCATCACTACCGTGGTGCGCGGCTGGGCCGGCTGTGCGGGCGCGCCAGTGGCGTCGATGGTGGCGACGGAATAGGTGATGTCGAAACTCTGCCCCGCCTTCAGCTGGCGGGGATCGAAATCCTTGCCCATGGCGGCAACCACCGCATTGGCGTCCTGCACCGAGATGCCGACATCTTCCAGCATGCCCGCCAGCGTGTCGCCCGCATCCAGCGTGACGGTACGATTTTCCACCCCCGGGTTGGGGATGGGATTGCCGTTGTCCGCATTGTCGGCGACGGTCGGCGTCTCCCGCATCAATTTCTGGAACAAGGCGTAGGGCAGGGACGAGCGGCCGGGCGCGACCAGGGGGTGCGATACCGGCGTCATGCCCGTCGCCAGCAAGGCAATGGCCCCTGCCACCATGGCCGTCAGCGAGGTTGAAACAATGGCCCAGCGGCCATCCGTGGTGGCCAGCGCCGCGCTTGCGCCATCCAGCCGCTGCAACAGCATTGTGCTAAAGCCAGGCTCCATCTCGGGCGGCGGCTTTTTTACCTTGGAGAATACGCGCGCTTTCTCGCGGGTATAGCGGTCGGGATTCAAGGCGGCTCCATTGTCGTTGGAAACCGGCTGGCGCAAAGTCCCCGACTTTATGCTCGCCCGATCCCAGCCCAGCTCTTCCCGCAGCCCATCCCCGGCATGCGACCACTGCCATATAACCGTCCCCTGATGTGCAGGGCAACCCTGAAATGTTCGCCAACGGCTTGTTGTCATTGGACTTTAGACCTTTTCCAAAGTCCCATGGCAGGATGCTGCGATTCTCGTTGATGGCCTTTCTGCTGTTTTCACCCACGCCGGCTTTCGCCTGGGGCGCGCAGGGCCATGAGATTGTCGCCACCATCGCGGCGTATCAGCTGACACCGCGGGCCAGGGCGCAGGTGGCGCGGCTACTGGGCAGTCCGGCGATGCTGATCCATGACGCCAACTGGGCCGATGAAATCCGCGACCAGCGGCGGGAAACCGGACGCTGGCACTATGTTGATATCCCGCTGCACGTTCCGGCCTATGTCGCCGCGCGCGACTGCCCGAACGCAGATTGCGTGGTGGCGCAGATCGGCAGGGCGCGGCAGGTGCTGGGTGACTCGCGCCGCCCCGCCGCGGCGCGCGCGGAGGCGTTGCGCTTCCTGATCCATCTGGTGGCCGACCTTCACCAGCCGCTGCATGCGGCGGACAATGGCGACCGTGGTGGCAATGAAGTCCGCATCGCGCTGCAGGGCCGCCGCACCAACCTGCACCAGGTCTGGGATACCAGAATGGTGGAAGCGCTGGGCCCGGAGGCCGGCCGGATCGCGGCTGATATCGAACGCGGTGTCTCGCCGGCGCAGCGCAAGGCCTGGCAGGCGGGCACGCCCATCTCATGGGCCAATGAATCCCACGACATCGCGCGCGCGAGAATTTATCCGATGGTGGGCGGCCGCCGCACCCTGCGTCTGTCGTCCGGATATGTGCGCGACGGATTGCCGGTGACGCGGATACAGCTCGCCAAGGCGGGAATGCGGCTGGCCTGGCTGCTCAACACAACCCTGCGCTAGTTCAGTCCGCCGCCTGTATCGTACTGCGAACCATCGGATAGATTTGTGTCTGCCAACGGGTGCCGGAAAACACGCCGTAATGCCCGACGCCGGGCTGGATATAGTGTTTCTTGCGGAACGGCTTGACGGTGGAACACATATCCTGCGCCGCCATGGTCTGGCCCAACCCGCAGATATCGTCGCGCTCGCCTTCCACGGT
>JBEENS010000057.1:0-12863 GCA_041192105.1 Pseudomonadota bacterium
CGCGCTGCAGCACCAGCAGCGTGTCGCGGATATGGGAAAGGCGCTCGCCCATGTCGCCGATCTGCACCAGCGTGTCGCGCAACATGCGGTTCACGCCCGAAACATTGTAGGTCTGCTGGTCCTGTATTCCCTTGTGGAAGATGCGTTGGGAAATGCGCTGCGCCTCGGCGCGCAATTCTTCCAGCCGGTCGGCGCCGTAATCGATCATCGCCTCCAGGATTACCATGAAAATGTCCGGGGCGCTGCGTTCGCGCCGCTTCACCCGCGCCGTTATCGCCTCAAAAGTATGCAGCTGCGCAAAGCGCACCGTCACCAGCAGGTCTTTGGTAAGAACGAAGCCCAGTGGCGTGGTGACATCTTCCGCCTGGTTGGTGACATGGGGCGTCACCGGCACTGAGACGGTGAAGACATCGTCCTCATACTGCAGGCGGCTGGAGAATTCGATTTCCTCCAGCTGTTCGCGCGGCGGAATGTCTAGGCCGTAGGTGCCGCAGGCTAGGGCGATTTCCTCGTTAGTCGGATTGTAGAGATCGACCCAGACCGTCTTGCCGCCGGATTGGTGTTCAGTCAGCACGCAAATCTCCCGTAACGCCCATAACGCGCGAAAATGAAGTTATGCGCAAGCTTAAGCCAGCGCCCCGTGGCAGCGCTTGTACTTACGGCCTGGGCCGCCGGAGCGCAGCGAAGGGCATCGCGGCGCGACCACCAAAAACCGTGCGGCGATTAAGTTAGAGCCCCATGGCAATGCTTGTATTTCCGGCCCGAGCCGCAAGGGCAGGGGGCGTTGCGCTGCACCTTGTCCCAGGTCCTGGGATTGTTGGGGTCCACCGGCGCATCGTCCGGCCACAGACCGTTCTGCTCCACTTCATTCTCGCCGGTGAGCGGATTGATGTGGGAGGCGTACATGTCGGGCAGGGGCGTGTCTTCCAGGGGCGGCGGCGGGGCGGTCTGGATCTGCACATTCATCAGCTGGCGCACCACATCGGTGCGCAGGGTGACAAGCAACGCCTCGAAAAGTTCAAAGGCCTCGCTCTTGTATTCGTTCAGCGGGTCGCGCTGGCCGTAACCGCGCAGGCCGACATACTGGCGCAAATGGTCGAGGTTGACGATATGCTCGCGCCAGTTCTGGTCCAAGGTCTGCAGCAGGATGGCTTTTTCGACATAGCGGGTGACGTCGATGCCGAAATTGGCGGCGCGCTCGGCGGCGCGCTCGTCCACCGCTTTCATGATGCGTTCGCGCACTTCCTCGTCGGCGATACCTTCTTCCTTGGTCCAGTCCAGCACCGGCAGTTCGGCGCCGAAAATCTTCTCGACCTCGTCGTGCAGGCCCTTGGCGTCCCACTGCTCGGCATAGGCCTTTTCCGGGATGTGGCGTTCCACCAGCATCTCCACCACTTCCTCGCGGAAGTCGGCGATCTGGTCGGAAACGTCCTCGGACGACATGATCTCCTTGCGCTGGTCGAAGATCACCCGGCGCTGGTCGTTCAGCACGTCGTCATACTTGAGGATGTTCTTGCGAATTTCGAAGTTGCGCGCTTCGACCTTCTGTTGCGCCTTTTCCAGCGCCTTGTTCACCCAAGGATGGGTGATGGCTTCGCCGGGTTCCAGCCCCAGCCGGGTGAGGATGGCGTCCATCCGCTCCGAGCCGAAGATGCGCATCAGGTCGTCCTGCAACGACAGGAAGAATTTCGAGCCGCCGGGATCGCCCTGGCGGCCGGCGCGGCCGCGCAGCTGGTTATCAATGCGTCGGCTTTCATGGCGCTCGGTGCCGATCATATAGAGGCCGCCGGCGGCCAACGCCTTCTGTTTGTGCTCCGCGACTTCCCTGCGGATGGCGTCGCTCTTGCTGGCATACTCGGCTTCGTCGGTGATGGCGTCCAGTTCCGCCTTGATCCGCATGTCGGCGTTGCCGCCCAGCTGGATGTCGGTGCCGCGGCCCGCCATGTTGGTGGCGATGGTCACCGCGCCCGGCTGGCCCGCCTGGGCCACGATGAAGGCTTCCTGTTCGTGATAGCGGGCGTTCAGCACGTTGTGCTGGACTTTGCGCTTCTTGAGGAATTCGGAAAGCTGTTCTGATTTCTCGATTGAGGTGGTGCCCACCAGCACGGGCTGGCCACGCTCCCGGCAGGCGATGATCAGCTTGATGATCGCTTCGCTCTTCTCGTCGGCGGTGCGGTAGACTTCGTCATCGGCGTCGATGCGGCTGACCGGGACGTTGGTGGGAATTTCCAGGACATCGAGCTTGTAGATGTCCATGAACTCCGCGGCTTCGGTCATCGCCGTGCCGGTCATGCCCGCCAGCTTGTCGTAAAGGCGGAAGTAATTCTGGAAGGTAATGGACGCCATGGTGACGTTTTCGGGCTGGACCTGGACGTCTTCCTTGGCTTCCAGCGCCTGGTGCAGGCCTTCGGAATAGCGGCGGCCTTCCATCATGCGGCCGGTAAACTCGTCGATGATGATGACCTGGCCGTTCTTGACGATATAGTCCTTGTCCTTCTGGAACAGCAGGTGTGCCTTCAGCGCCTGGTTCACGTGATGGACGACGGCGATATTCTCGGTGTCGTACAGGTCGCCCTGTTCCAGCAGCCCACCTGTCTTGAGGATCTGGGTCATATGCTCGTTGCCGAGCTCGGTCAGCGACACCTGGCGCGTTTTCTCGTCCAAGTCGTAGTCTTCCTTTACCAGCGCGCCCATCACCGCATTCACGGAGCGGTACATTTCGGTCTGGTCTTCGGTTGGGCCGGAGATGATCAGCGGCGTGCGGGCCTCGTCGATTAGGATCGAGTCCACTTCGTCCACGATGGCGAAGTTGTGGCCGCGCTGGCTCATCGTATCCAGCGAATATTTCATGTTGTCGCGCAGGTAGTCGAAGCCGAATTCGTTGTTGGTGCCATAGGTGATGTCGGCGCCGTAGGCGGCCTTGCGCTCTTCATCGCTGAGGCCATGGACGATGACGCCCACGCTCATGCCCAGGAAGCGGTAGATCTGCCCCATCCAGTCGCTGTCGCGCTTGGCGAGATAGTCGTTGACCGTGACCACATGCACGCCGTCGCCGGCCAGGGCGTTGAGATACACGGGCAGGGTGGCGACCAGGGTCTTGCCTTCGCCGGTTTTCATCTCGGCGATGTTGCCCCGGTGCAGGACAATGCCGCCGACCAGCTGGACGTCGAAATGGCGCTGGCCGAGGGTACGCTTGGCGCCCTCGCGGACCACCGCGAAGGCCTCCGGCAGCAGGTCGTCCAGACTCTCGCCTTTTTCCAGCCGTTCGCGGAAAGCCGGGGTCTGTGCCCGCAGTTCCTCGTCCGACATCGCCTTGAAGCGGTCTTCCAGGGCGTTGATCTCGGCCACGGCGCCCCACAGGGGCTTGACCTTGCGGTCATTTGCGGAGCCGAAAAGCGATTTGGCAAACGTGCTGAGACCCAGCATGAAATTCCTCTACATACGGCCGGAAGGGGGCCAAACCGCGGTCCGGCCCAAAAGAGACCGCCTTTTCCGCATGGCGGCCGCGCGGGAGACATAAGAACGCGCTACTCTCTTGTCAAACCGGGGGTTTTTAACAATATCCCTGCCAAATCGGGGGGAAAGATGGCGAAAACAGCGAAACTGACTCAGAAGGCGCCATCTGCCCAGTCGGGGGCCAAGTCGGCAGGCCCGGCTGTCTCGCCCCTTGCCCCCAAGAATTTCCCCAAACTGCCGCCACTGGCCGGGATCCGCCTGGCGACGACGGCTGCCGGTATCCGCTATCAGCAGCGCACCGATGTGCTGCTGGCGCTGCTGGCGCCCGGAACCCAGGTGGCCGGTGTCTTCACAAAATCCCGGACCGCCAGTGCGCCTGTCCTGTGGTGCCAGGACAAGCTCAAGGGCGGGGAGGCGCGCGTGCTGGTGGTCAATAGCGGCAACGCTAACGCCTTCACCGGCAAGGCGGGGCTGGACGGCGTGCGGGACGTCGCGAACGAAGCGTCCGCGGTCGCGGGTTGCCGTCCGCAGGAGGTGTTCATGGCCTCCACCGGCGTGATCGGCGAGCCGTTGCCCACATCCAAAATTACCCGCGTGCTGTCCGATCTGGCGCGCCAGACGGCGGCCGGCAACTGGCGCGCTGCGGCCGACGCCATCATGACCACCGATACCTTCCCCAAGGCCGCCACCGCCACGGCGAACATCGACGGCGTGAAGGTGACCATCAACGGTATCGCCAAGGGATCGGGCATGATCGCGCCGGACATGGCGACCATGCTGTCCTTCGTTTTCACCGACGCGAATTTGCCGGCCAGCGTGCTGCAGGAATGCCTGAGTGCGGGCATCGGGCCGTCCTTCAACGCCATCACGGTGGATTCCGACACCTCCACCAGCGACACGCTGATGCTGTTCGCCACCGGCAAGGGCGGCAAACATGCCGCCATTGCCAAGGCCAGCGACAAGAAGCTAACTGAATTCCGCCGGGCGCTGGACGGATTGCTGCTGGACTTGGCGCTGCAGGTGGTGCGCGACGGCGAGGGCGCCCAGAAACTGATCCGCATAGATGTGACGAGCGCGGAAAGTGACGGGGCGGCAAAACGCATCGCGCTATCGGTCGCCAATTCGCCGTTGGTCAAGACCGCCATTGCTGGCAATGACGCCAATTGGGGCCGCATCGTGATGGCGGTGGGCAAGAGCGGCGAAGCCGCCGACCGCGACCAGCTGAAGATTTCCTTCGGCGGCCATGTGGTGGCCGAGAAGGGCATGCGCGCCGCCAAATACAATGAGGCCACCGCCACCAAGGCGGTGTCGGGCCGCGAGGTGAATATCGCGATCGACCTGGGGCTGGGCAAAGGCGAGGCGCGCGTGTGGACCTGCGACCTGACCCACGGCTACATTGACATCAATGGTTCGTATCGCAGCTGACCTGATTTCGTGCCGCGCGGAAATCGCCTGATGGGCGATCTCTATGCGCCGTGGCGGGAAGGCGGCGATGCCGCAGCGCCGTTCATTGTCTGCGCCATGTTCACGCCATGCTACCAGACCAAGGCGGAGCGCCTCGCAGCGTCGCTGGAGGCGTTTGGCCTGGCCCATGCGATCTACGAAGTGCCGCAGATCCACCGTTCCATCACGCCGGGCGGTGTCGCCGATCCGGACTTCAGCAAGCCGCGTTTTATCAGCTTTGCCCTCAGGCATTTCCGCAAGCCGGTCCTGTATGTCGATGCCGATGTGATTTTCCGTAAAGCTCCGGAGCAGATCGGGGCGCTTTGCGCTGCGGGCTGTGATTTCGCCATCTACAACTGGCTCACCGATCCGATGAACGACGCCTGGCGGCCCGCGCCGGGCGGGCGGTTGTGGAAATTCTTCTTCAGCGTCGATGTGGCCTCGGACTCCCAGCTGATGGCCAGCGGCGCGGTACAGTTGTGGAACGGCAGCGAGGCCGCCTTTGCCCTGCTCAAGGATTGGGAGCTGTCGCTTGAACGTCATCCCCGCAGCGAAGACGATCACTGCCTGGACTTTGCCTATAATCATGGGAACCGCGCCGGCCTCAAGCCGGCCTGGCTGTCCAAAGAATATGCCCGCTACGCCTTCTGGATCTATGTCGATCCGGTGATCGATCATCCCGAATTTCCCGCGCCCGTCACGGGCCAATTCGAGCCGCTGGGGCTGGCGCGACTGTCGCGCGATAAAATCGTGCGCGCCGACAAGCAGCAGCCCTTTGCGCGCGACGCGATTGTGGATGCGCAGGCGCGGCAATTGCTGAGGCAGCGGCCAGACGGGAGTTTTGCGCCCGCCGAGCCGCTGGCCTTGCCGCTGTTTCTGCCGAACGCCTGAGCGTCAGGTCAGTGCGGCGTCCAGGGTGATTTCCGCCTTGACCAGCTTGGACACGGGGCAGCCCTTTTCGGCCATGCCCGCCAGTTCCTTGAACTTGGCCTCGTCAATGCCGGGGATTTTCGCGCGCAGGGTGAGATGCGACTTGGTGATGGTGAAGCCGTCGCCGTCCTTTTCCAATGTGATCTCGGCCTTAGTGTTCATCTCGGTGGCGGTGAAGCCGGCATCGCCCAGAATCTTGGACAGGGCCATGGTGAAACAACCCGAATGGGCCGCGCCGATCAGCTCTTCGGGATTGGTGCCGGGACCGCCTTCAAAGCGGGCGACAAAGCCATAAGGGTGATCCTTCAGGGCGCCACTTTTGGTCGAGATCGCCCCGATGCCGTGCTTGAGTCCGCCTTTCCAGACGGCGCTGCCATATGTCGTCATTGTCTTCTCCTTGTTTGCCGCCCCGCACCGGGGTTAGGGTCGCAACGCGTTGGATCAGCGTTAAGCTGCGCTAACCATTTCGTTTAACCCCACCTTAGTCGCGCTCCTCCAAGATGAACACTCCGCAACCCTTGATGCTTGTCGTTGCGGTGGCATTGGTGGACCCCGATGGACGCGTGCTGATTGCACAACGTCCCGAGGACAAAAACATGGCGGGGTTATGGGAATTTCCAGGTGGCAAAGTCGAGACCGGCGAACGGCCCGAGGATGCCCTGATCCGCGAGTTGAGGGAAGAACTCGGCATCGCGGTGAAGGAGGCCTGTCTCGCGCCGTTCACCTTTGCTTCGCACACATACGACGCATTTCACCTTTTGATGCCGCTCTATGTCTGCCGCCGATGGGACGGCACGCCCCAGCCGCGCCATCACGCGGCGCTGAAATGGGTGAGGCCAAAGGACATGAACGATTTTCCCATGCCCGCAGCCGACTTACCGCTTATTCCCATGCTACGCGATCTGTTGTGAAGCAGTTGGCTGCCAACAGCTGCGGCGCCACCGCCATCGAATATGCCCTGATCGCCAGCCTGCTTTCGATCATGATTCTGTCGGGCGTGACCAGCGTGGGCACCAAGCTGTCCACCTTCTTCACGACGATGTCCGCGAACCTGAAATAACGGTTTCGGTCGCGCCCAGCGCATCGGCAAGCCGCGATTTCGCAGCTCCCGGCGCCAGGGGCTTTTGCTGGCTGTCATGCGGCGACCAGCCGGTGAGATACAGAATTTCAAACCGCGCCCGCAGCTTGCCGTCCGGATCGGCATGCTGGGCGGCATATTGCGCCAGTAGCGCTGTCAGCGTGTCGCGCCGTAGGAATTTATGGCTGCGCTCCGACAAGACATTGGTCAGCCCATGGGCGCGCAGGTCGCGCGCCAGAGCGTAGAAATCCCCATAGCGCACCATCAGCCGTTCGACATCGCTGACGGGCAGGGCGAAGCCGCCACGCTGCAACAGGGCGCCTAGGTCGCGGACATCGGCAAAAGGCGAAACGCGGGGCGAGGCGCCGCCGCGGGTAAGGCTTTCGGCATGGGCAAAACCGTCACGCAATTCCGACAGGGTAGCCCCGCCCAGCAGTGCGGCCATCAGCAAACCGTCGGGCTTGAGCGAACGGCGGATCTGCACCAGCGCGCCCGGCAAGTCGTTGATCGCCTGTAGCGAGAACAGGCTGGCGGCGATGTCGAAGCGGCTTTCACCGGCGTTGAGTATCTCGTGTTCGTCAAAATCGGCGCATACCCATTCTTGGGCGAAGGGCGCGATGTCCGGCGGCACCGGTTCTTTTAATGGCTCGCCTTCGCTCGCCGGGGCGCCGATCCACAGCCCCAAGGCGAATTTGCGCGTCACCGCCGCAAGCCGGTCGGCCAGACCTTCCGCGCCCGCCCGGTCGAGGAAACGGTCGCCTGCCAACGCCTGCGCCCGCCGGCGTGCCCGCAGGCTGGCGGAAAAATCGAAAAGGGGCGGGCGGCCCATATGGTTTGGCAAGTCCGGCATCGGCGCTAGACTAGCGTCTATGGCTGGGAATGGGAAAAATCTCGCGCGGGGGCTGGTCGATCTTCTGTTTCCGCCGCTCTGCATGTCCTGCCGCCTGCCGGTCAGCGCGCAGGGGCTTTGCGCCGCCTGCTGGAGCGGTATTGCTTTTCTCGATGGCCCGGGCTGTGCCTGCTGCGGTCTGCCCTTTCCGGTTGAACTGGAAGGGGAGAATTTCTGCGCCGCCTGCATCACCCGCAAACCTGCCTTCGACACGGCACGCGCCATTCTGGCCTATGACGACAAAAGCCGCGGCGCCATTCTGGCGCTCAAGCATGCCGACCGCCTGGACCTGGTGCCGGGTTTCGCCCGCTGGCTGGGGCGCACCGGCCGCGCCAGCCTTTCGGAGTGCGATCTGATCGTGCCGGTACCGCTGCATCGCTGGCGGCTCTGGCAGCGGCGCTACAACCAGTCCGCAGAACTGGCGCGATGGCTGGCAGCCAATAGCGCTCTGGCGGCCGATCCCTTTGTGCTAGTGAAAAGTCGTTCAACGCCCAGCCAGGGTGCGATGGCTTCGGCCAAGGCGCGCCGGCGCAATATGCAGCGCGCTTTCCGGGTTCCCGATCCGGCCCGGGTGGCTGGAAAACGCATCCTGTTGCTCGACGATGTTCTGACCACCGGCGCCACCGCGGATGCCTGCGCCCGGGCTTTGAAACGGGCGGGCGCTGTGCGCGTTCATGTCCTGGCGCTGGCCCGCGTTGTGAAGGCGTCGGACGTGCTTATATAGAAAACAGGAAGTCACTGAGTCCTGCCATGAAAACCGTCCGTCTCTACACCACCCCGTTCTGCCCCTATTGTGCGCGCGCCAAGTCGCTTTTGAAAAAGAAAGGCGCGGAGTTCGTGGAGATCGATATCATCGTGGATGATGGTGCACGCGAAGAGATGCAGGCCAATAGCGGCGGCGCGCGTACCGTGCCGCAGATTTTCATCGGCGACACCCATGTCGGCGGTTGCGACGAGCTTTATGCCCTGGAAAATGCAGGCAAGCTGGACGCGCTTTTGGCCTAGTTTTGTCCCTTTACTGCTGGACAAAGCGCGGCGGCGACCCGAATAATGCCGCGCAATAAACTCCAGAAACGGGAAGGGACTATTCATGAAAAAGATTCTGCTCGCCGTCACCTCGCTTGCGATTGCCATGCCTGCCATGGCGCAGACCAGTCCCGCGCCGACCATCGTCGGCGCACCCACCGCCGAAGAAATGAAGCTTCCGCGTCCGGCGCGCGCGCGCGGTATTCCCACCGCGCTGGCCATCGAAGCCGCCCAGGCTGCCAACGCCTCCTGCCAGGCCAGCACCTACAAGACCACCACGCTGGTTGCGGACTCCGCCGGTGTGCCGATTGTGGTGATTTCAAATGACGGCGCTGCCGCCATCACCCAGCGCATCGCCATGACAAAGGCCCAGGTGGTGCTCAAATACAAAATGAGCAGTGGCGAAGTTGTGACCAAGGCCGGCACCGACGCCGCGCTGGCCGCCGAGATCAAGGCCAATCTGATGATCGAGACCGCCCGTCCCGGCGCGTTCGCGCTCATGGCCGGCAGCGATGTGGTCGGCTTCATTTCGGTTTCGGGCGCTCCCGGCGGCGACAAGGACGAAGTCTGCGCCCGCGCCGCCATCGCCAAAATCCAGGACCGCGTGAAGTAACAGCATGACGGCATTCCGGGCGGCCCCCTTCAAGGCTGCATGCGTTCAGCTACGCTCCACCGACGATGTCGCGGAAAATATCCGCGACACCATCGCGCTGGTACGGAAAGCGGCCGTCCGGGGCGCCACCTTTATTGCCACGCCGGAAAACACCACCCTGATGGCGCCGGACGGCTGCGCCAAGCTGGCCCAGAGTTACGACGAGGCGCATGACCCGGCCCTGCCGGTTTTTTCCGCGTTGGCGACGGAGCTGAAGGTCTGGATTCTGATCGGATCGCTGGCCATCAAGGTCAGCGACAGCAAGACTGCCAACCGTTCCTTCCTGTTCGCGCCGGACGGCGGCATCCGCGCCCGTTACAGCAAGATACATCTGTTCGATGTGCGACTGGCCTCGGGCGAGTGCTATTGCGAGTCCAACACCGTTGCGGGCGGGGATGACGCGGTGTTGGCCGACACGGAATTCGGCAAGGTGGGCTTCAGCATTTGCTACGATGTGCGGTTCCCGCAGCTTTATCGCAAGCTGGCGCAGAAGGGGGCTTTCCTGTTCACCGTGCCGTCCGCGTTCACCGTACCCACCGGCAGCGCGCACTGGCACGTGCTGCTCCGGGCGCGGGCGATCGAGAACGGCGCTTTCGTGATTGCGCCGGCGCAGGGCGGCACCCATGCCAACGGCCGCAAGACCTATGGCCACAGCCTGATCGTTGCGCCCTGGGGTGAAGTGCTGGCGGAAGCCGGAAACGAGCCGGGCGTCATTATCGCCGACATTGATCCGGCGCTGGCGGCGGAGGCGCGCGCGAAAGTTCCCAACCTGCAACACGACCGCGAATTCTCTGGTCCCTGACGCAGGTCTTGCGAATCCTCCGTTCCCGGATCATGTTTCGTATCAACAGCCTGGGGGCAGGCTAAGGGGGCGCTGCTGTGATTTCCTATTCCCTGCGTTGCCATAAGGGGCACGAATTCGAAGGCTGGTTTCGCGACAGCGCCGCCTTCGACGAACAGTCCTTCGCCGGCCAGCTGGGATGCCCGGCCTGCGCTTCCATGCGGATCGAAAAAGCGATCATGGCGCCCGCTGTCGGCGGTACGAAAAAGTCCGCCAAGGGCAGGTCGGCCGAGGCGCGTCAGATGCGCCAGTTCGCCACCGGCCTGCGCAAGTATGTGCAGGAGAATGCCGACTATGTCGGTCCCAGTTTTGCGGAGGAAGCCCGCAAGATCCATTATGGCGAAACGCCAGACCGCCACATCTATGGCGAGGCGACCCACAAGGAAGCCCAGGAACTGGTCGAAGAGGGTGTAGACGTCGCGCCCCTGCCGCCGGACCCGGAAGGTGCGAATTGACTTCGCGCTAGGCGCGAAGTCATCCCCGGCGAGGTGCGACCAGCACCGAGGGAAGGAGATCCAGTCTTACCGCTTCGCCACCACCATGTAGTTTACGTCTACATCGGTGCTCAATTTCCAATCCCATGCCAGCGGGTCAAAAGAAACACCTTGCGTTTTCAGGATGGTTAGGCCGGTTTCGTCCAGTGACGCCTTAAGCTCCGCAGGCGGAATAAAGCGGTTCCAGTCATGCGTCCCGCGCGGCAGCCAGCCCAGGACATATTCGGCCCCGATCTTGGCCAAGGCGAGGCTCTTGAGGGTCTTGTTCATGGTGGCGACGACGGTGATTCCGCCGGGCTTCACCAGTTCGGTGCAGGCGCCAAGGTAAGCGGACACATCCGCCACATGTTCCACCACTTCCATATTGAGGACCACGTCGAAGCTGGTGCCCTCGGCCGCCAGCACTTCGGCGGTGGTGGCGCGGTAGCTGATCTCCAGCCCGGACTGGGCGGCATGGGCCCTGGCGGTGCCGATATTCTTTTCCGAGGCATCGGCGCCGGTAACCGCAAAACCCAGCCGGGTCATGGGTTCGGACAACAGCCCGCCGCCGCAGCCGATATCCAGCAGCGAAAGACCCTCGAGCGGCCGCAGGGACCTGGCGTCCCGGCCGAAATGCGCCGCCGCTTCGGCGCGGATAAAGGCCAGCCGCACCGGGTTGAACTTGTGCAGGGGGGCGAACTTGCCGGCCGGATCCCACCATTCCGCAGCAATGGCCGAGAATTTGGCCACTTCGGCGGGGTCTATAGAGGCTGAATCTGCCATGCCGTTTCGAGGGTTGAGCGGGAACGTGACCCCGTCTATGTAGGCCGCCATCCATTCAGGGGCAAATCGGGCCCCACTTAGGAATTCAATACGTGGCGACCATTGCGATGAAATTTGGCGGCACTTCGGTGGCCGACATCGACCGCATCCGCCATGTCGCAACCCTGGTGAAGCGCGAGGTCGAGCGTGGCAACAAGGTGGCCGTGGTGGTCTCGGCCATGGCCGGCGAAACCAACAAGCTGGTCGCCTGGACGAATGACGCCTCCAGGCCGGAAGGCGCCAATCATACGGCGGTGCCGGATCAGCGCGAATATGATGTCGTGGTGGCGGCGGGTGAACAGGTCACGGCGGGCTTGCTAGCCATCACCCTCAATGCCATGGGCATCAAGGCGCGGTCCTGGCTGGGCTGGCAGGTGCCGATCAACACATCGGCGGTGCACGGCTCGGCCCGCATCGAGGGCGTTCCGGCCAACGACATAAAGGCGGCTATTGAAGGCGGCGAAGTCGCGGTGGTGGCCGGTTTCCAGGGCGTCGCGCCCGGCACGCGGATCTCCACGCTGGGACGCGGCGGCTCGGACACCAGCGCGGTGGCGGTGGCCGCCGGCATCGGGGCGGCGCGCTGCGACATCTATACCGACGTGGACGGAGTTTACACCACCGACCCGCGCATTGTTCCCAAGGCGCGACGGCTGGAAAAAATCGCCTTCGAGGAAATGCTGGAAATGGCCTCGCTGGGCGCCAAGGTCTTGCAGACGCGCTCGGTGGAAATCGCCATGCTGCACCGGGTGCCGACCCGCGTGCTTTCGACCTTCACGCCCGATGTGGGCGGCACCCTGCTTTGCGACGAGGAAGACATCGTGGAAAAAAAACCGGTTACCGGCATCGCCTATAGCCGCGACGAGGCCAAGATCACCCTGCACAAGGTGCCCGACAGGCCCGGCATCGCTTCGGCGATCTTCGGGCCGCTGGCCGATGCCGGCGTCAATGTCGACATGATCGTGCAGAATGTGTCCGAGGACGGCAAAACCACCGACCTGACCTTCACCTGCACCCGCGGCGAGCTGGCGCGGGCGCTGGCGGCCATCGAGACCCATGCCAAGACCATCAACTATCGTGACGTCATCCATGACGCGGCGGTGGCCAAAGTCTCGATCATCGGCATCGGCATGCGCGCCCATCCCGGCGTGGCCCAGACCATGTTCCGCACGCTGGCGGACAAGGGCATCAACATTCAGGTGATCTCGACCTCCGAGATCAAGGTCAGCGTGTTGATAGCCGAAGAGTATGTCGAA
>JBEENS010000058.1:0-12645 GCA_041192105.1 Pseudomonadota bacterium
TGGACGGCCGCGCAAAACCTTGGCGTTCCAAACGCCAGCAGATAGATTTAACGCCTGTGTTGCGTCGATCGGTTGAGCCGGCAGCCAAAAGCGGACATTCGGAGGCGCGCGGTTACCGTGCGATCACCAAGGCACAGGCTGGCCGCGCCAGTCGAAAAACCCCCCGTTAGCTTCCGCCGTGAGTTGATCGACAACGGCGAGCAGATGTCGGGCCGCCGCCGTGGGAGGATGCACCTCCAAACCAGTCGCTGCGAAGGGAGCAGACAGCGCTGTGGCGACTGTGCCCGGATGTAGGGCTACGCAAATAGCATTTGGCGATCGGCGGCCCAATTCAACGGCCGCGGTTCGCACGAGCTGATTGAGAGCCGCTTTGGACGCTCGATAGGAATACCAACCACCCAGCCGATTATCGCCGATGCTCCCCACTCGGGCAGACAGTGTCGCGAAGACAGATTTTCCCGACCTCGGCAACCGCGGCAGCACGTGCTTCATGATCAGCGCGGGCCCGATCGCATTCAGCGCAAAGGCTCGCGCGATATTGGCCGCATCGAGTTGCCGCCAGCTCTTCTCGGGTCCCTGGCGATCATCATGAAGAAATCCCGTCGCATCAATCACCAGACGAAGCTTACCTAGATCGGCGGCGAACGCCGCGGCACGTTCAAGACTGCCTTCGTCCAGAAGGTCGATCGCTGGTGAAGTTCTGCGACTGAATGAGACGACATGCTTGAATTTTCTCGCGGCCTGGATGGCTTCGACCAATGCCCCTCCAATACCGCCACCAGCGCCGAAAACGACCGCCACGCCGGCCTGGGGAAACGACCCAAGGTGAGCCTTGTCAGCCGTTTCGTCTTCCGGTTCAAATTGCCCCGTCACCAGCGCTTGGCTCCGCGGATAGCCGCCCGAAGCCCCAGAGCTAGCCCAAAGAAATGGGAAATGAACGGGCGAACCGGAAGAAAAATCCTGTAGCCCCACTCCAAGGCAATCAGGGCTCCCGGCAGAGACGCGGCACGCGCTGCCCAGCTCCATCTGGGCAAACGGGTCCAAACCTCGACGAATGCGGCCGCGCCGGAAAGAACGCACCCATCGCTTGCGAGAACATGGAAGCGCTTCATTGCGCGCTCTCGGGTAATTCCTTCCGGGGGTACGGCGGAGATTTCAGAAATATCGACGAAACAAAGAGCGCGGTCTTGATCCTTACGTTGATAGTATCCGATCTCTGCCCGACACAGGGGACCGGAGCCATCAAAATATACCGTCGATTTCGGAAGCTGTGACTCCAAGCTGATCTCCCAAACGTCCAATCGTTAATTGATCAGCACCGGAGTTTTACGAATATATCGATTGCGGCGATCGATGGGCTTGCCCTTACTAGAAATCTGCTGTCGTCGTATGGTTGGACACCAGATGACGCCCTCCAACCCTGCTTCTGGTCTCGTTTGGAAGTTTACAGTGTAGCGACAATGCAAACCGTGTTCTTTCCGAACGCTCCACTCAGATGACCGCCCCCTCGCGCTGGATGGCAACCCAGGCGGTTATTTTCTTGCCAACTCTGATCGGCAGCACACGCCAGTACATGATGAAGGGTGTGCCGTCTTTCTTGTAGTTGATCGCCTTGCCTTCAAACTTTCCGCCCGACTTCAGCGCGTCGGAAAGCCTCGCAATAACCTTGGAATCTGTTCCCGGTCCTTGAAGAATGCGCGGCGTCTTGCCGATGATTTCAGATGGGTCGTGACCAGTTAGTTTTTTGAACGACTTGTTGGCGTAGATAATCTTGCCTTCCGCCGATGCATCCGTGATCAGCACAGAGTCGAAACTGTTCTCTGCCAAAACCTGGAGCAAGGCCAACCCACCACCAGCTCCATTCATCAGTTTCTCAAACGTCGCTGACATTCTAGGTTTCCCTTGGTTAAAAGGCGCTAACGGCGACCAAGCCGTTATGCGACATGGCGATCGGCATTTTTGCTCTGAGCACGGTACAGCTCTTATACGCAAGAAACGACCCGCTGGATCAGTTGACTGGTCCCCACTAAGTGGTACGTGGCAAATTGGTTGTCTCTTGGCGGGACAGCGGATCATCGGAACCGATACCCTTTCGTAGGGTACAACACCGTCAGACCCCATTCATCGCTGGGATACCGACCGCCAGCGCCGCAGGCTTTTATGCCCGTGCCACCCCATCTGGATGGAACGCCAGCAATGCAGTAGTCTCACTCACGCTGGTACAAAATATCCAGCAGGCCACGGTCGCCGAGCACTGAGGAGTTTCTAGTGAACGTGCCCCTAAGACCTAACGACTACGCGGCCTATCCGGATGCAGACGGCCGCTTCGGCGATTTCGGCGGCCGCTACGTGCCCGAGACCCTGATGCCGCTGGTCCACGAATTGGACGCCGCCTACTGCGCGGCCAAGGCCGACCCGGCCTTCAAGGCCGAGCTCGACGGGTTTCTGAAGCACTATGTGGGCCGGCCCAGCCCGCTCTATTTCGCTGAGCGTCTGACCCAGCACTTCGGGGGAGCGAAGGTCTACTTCAAGCGCGACGAGCTCAATCACACTGGCGCGCACAAGATCAACAACTGCATGGGCCAGATCCTGCTGGCCAGGCGCATGGGCAAGACCCGGATCATCGCCGAGACCGGCGCGGGCCAGCACGGGGTGGCTTCAGCAACTGTCTGCGCCCGCTTCGGCTACCCCTGCGTCGTCTACATGGGCTCGCTCGACGTGGAGCGGCAAAAGCCCAACGTCTTCCGCATGAACCTGCTCGGCGCCGAAATCCGGCCGGTGACATCGGGGACAGGCACGCTCAAGGACGCCATGAACGAGGCGCTGCGCGACTGGGTCACAAACGTCCAGGACACCTACTACATCATCGGAACCGCGGCCGGCCCTCATCCCTATCCGGCCATGGTCCGCGACTTTCAGAGCGTGATCGGGACGGAGGCGCGGGCGCAGGTCCTGGAGGCGGAAGGCCGACTGCCAGACGCCGTGGTGGCCTGCATCGGCGGTGGCTCCAACGCCATCGGCTTGTTCTACCCCTTCCTGGCCGACGAGGGCGTCCGGCTCATCGGGGTCGAAGCGGCGGGTCATGGCCTGGCGACCGACAAGCACGCCGCCTCGCTGTCCGGCGGACGCCCAGGCGTGCTCCACGGCAACAAGACTTACCTGCTGCAGGACAACGACGGCCAGATCATAGACGCCCACTCCATATCGGCCGGGCTCGATTATCCGGGCATCGGACCCGAGCACGCCTGGCTGCATGACGTGGGCCGGGCGCAGTACGTCTCCTCGACCGACGAGGAGGCACTGGACGCCTTCCAGCTCTGCTGCAAACTCGAAGGCATCATCCCGGCGCTGGAGCCCGCCCACGCGTTGGCCCGCATCGGCGAGATCGCGCATGAGGTGGGCAAGGGTGGTATCGTGTTGATGAATCTCTGCGGCCGGGGCGACAAGGACATATTCACCGTCGCTAACCATCTGGGGATGGAGATGTGACTAGATGAACTTTGCTTCGATCATCGGACTTGCTTGCTTCATCGCCGCCTGTTTCCTCGCGGCGCTCACGGGCGCGTTGTTTCGTCCCGGCGGCTGATATGAGCGATTGAAGAAGCCGTCCTGGCGGCCGCCGAACCGGCTTTTCGCCCCGGTGTAGACCATCCTCTATCTTATGATTGCGGTTGCCGGGTGGCTGATCTGGCGGCAAGCCGGCTTCGCGGGCGCCGGCTTGCCCTTGGCGGTGCATGCCTTGCAGCTCATTCTCAATGCCGCTTGGTCGCCGCGAAAGAATTTCGTCTCCGCTTGACCCTGTTCAGCCATTCGACTTCGGCGATAGAAGAATTATTGCCTGAGGGCATCCTGTGGGGCTCACCTGACGGATATTTTGTACCAGCGGAACTGAGACTATTGTATAGCTGGTGTTCCATCCAGATGGGGCGCAGGCAACCTTGAGCCTGCGCCAGATCCGTCATTCCTATCGCTTCGTATCATGTTGAGAGACAGAGGTAAGCGATGGCGAAGCGGGTGGCGATCATTGGGGCGGGTATGGCGGGGCTTGCAGCAGCCCGTTTGCTGCGCGAAGCCGGCGCCGGCTGCACGATCTTCGACAAGAGCCGAGGCCTTGGCGGGCGCATGGCGACCCGTCGCACCGGTGACTTCTCTTTCGATCATGGCGCGCAATATTTCACCGCGCGCGGCCCGCGTTTTCGAGCTCTGGTCGATGAATGGAGCGCTGCGGGCCATGCGGCCTCCTGGTATGACCATGAGGTCATCGTGGGCGCGCCGGGCATGACGGCCCCCGCCCGGGCCATGGCGGCAGGCCTCGATACCGTCATGGGCCTTGAGGTGAAAAGCCTCTCCCGCGACACGCAGGGCTGGAGCATCCATGCGGGCGAGGAGGTGTTTGAGGGCTTCACGGCGGTTATTGTCGCCACTCCTGCACCCCAAACGACGTCGCTGATCAAAACCGGCGGCCTGTTTTTCCTTGAACTCGCCTCGGCGCGCTATGCTCCCTGTCTCGCACTGATGCTGGCCTTCGATGGCGAAGCCGCCTTTCAGGGCGAGAGCATGCGTCGGGAGATAGGACCCATCGCCTGGATCGCGCGCAATTCCTCAAAACCGGGCCGCCCTGTGGGGCAAGAGACTTTCGTGGTCCATGCCTCGCCTGATTGGTCGCGGGCCTATCTGGATGAGACCCCAGAGGCCGTCCTCAAAAAGCTTTCGCCCTTTGCGTTGGACCTCATCAGTGCGCCATCGGCGCCCATTTTTGCCACCACCCACCGTTGGCGTTACGCCCTGGTGGTACAAGCTTTGGCCGTTCCTTGCCTGTGGGACGCCAAGGCGGCCGTCGGCGCCTGCGGCGATTATTGCCTTGGCCCGCGCGTGGAGGCCGCCTTCGACAGCGGCGAGGCCATGGCGCGGGCGATTCTGGACACATGGAGCCACCATGACTCAATCTGAACCCGCCCTGACCGTTTATTACGATGGCGCCTGCCCGCTTTGCCGCGCAGAGATCGGCCATTACAGGGCGCAGGAAGGCGCTGGCGCCATCTGCTTCCTGGACGCCTCCACGCAGACCAGCGATCTGCCCATCGGTCTTACGCGCGAGCAGGCTATGGCGCGGTTCCATGTGCGTTTGAGCGATGGACGCATTGCGTCAGGCGCGCAGGGCTTCGTCGAGATATGGAAGACCCTGCCTCGCTGGCGCTGGGCCGCGCGGCTCGCTGGCTTGCCGGGTGTGCCGCCTCTGCTGGAAGTCGTCTATCGCCTATTCCTGCCCATCCGACCTTATCTGTCCAAGGCCTTAGGGAAACTGAAGTTGTGAACGAGCCTGTTTCAGCGCGGATGTCTTCTTTTTCGCAGGGCGGCGTCGCGGTGATAGTTGGCGCTAGCGGCGGTGTTGGCGCGGGGCTGGTGGAGCATCTGCGTGCGAGCGATCACTTTGCTGCGGTGGAAGCGCTCAGCCGACGCAGCGCGCTGCCCTTCGATCTTACGGACGAATCGAGCATCGTCCGTGCTGTCGCCTCCGTCGCGGCTCTTGGCGAACTGCGTCTCGTCATCGACGCCACCGGTTTTCTGCATGACAATATGCACGGCCCCGAAAAAACTTGGCGCGACCTTGACGCCTCCAAGCTCGCCCACGCCTTCGCGCTCAACGCTATCGGCCCGGCCCTTTTGATGAAACATGCACTTCCCGCACTGGCTCCCGAAGGCAAGGCGGTCTTCGCCACGCTCTCGGCGCGGGTGGGTAGCATTGGCGATAATCATCTGGGCGGCTGGTATGGCTATCGCGCTTCAAAAGCCGCGCTAAATCAGCTTGTGCGTACGGCTGCCATCGAATTGAAACGCCGCAGGCCTGCGGCCTTGTGCGTAGCACTGCATCCGGGCACAGTGCACACGGCGCTCTCGTCTCCCTTCAGCAAGGATGGGCTTGAGGTGCAGACGCCGCAGACCTCAGCTATGCGATTGCTTGGGGTGCTCGATGATTTAAGCGCCGATCAATCTGGCTTATTCTTCGATCACTTAGGCGTTACGATCTCCTAGTGATGCATCACAGGTCGAGCGCAAATTGGTTCGTCCTTTGCCGCTTATCCCCATCTGCCAGAAAAGCTAGCGCCTGGCGCGTGATCTCAGTGCGCCGCTCCGCGCTCATTTTCTCAATGTTGCGATAGGGCATGGTCATGCGCGGATTACCTGCGAGGCGCGAGTAGTTCTTGATGAGGAAATGCCAATAAAGAATGTTGAAGGGGCAGGCCTTCTCGCCGCTCTTTTCTTTCACGTCATAGGTGCAGGAGCCGCAATAGTCAGACATGCGATTGATATAGGCGCCCGAGGCCGCATAGGGTTTGGAGGCCAGCATGCCGCCGTCGGCAAACAGTACCATGCCGTGGGTGTTGGGCAACTCCACCCAATCGAAGGCGTCTATATATACGGCGAGATACCATTCCTCCACCGCGCGCGGCTCAAGGCCTGCCAGCAAAGCAAAATTTCCGGTGATCATCAGGCGCTGAATGTGATGTGCATAGGCGTTCCTACGCGTTTCGCCGACCACCTGCGCCACGCAATTCATTTGGGTATCGCCGCTCCAGAAAAAATCGGGCAGCTGGCGCTGAGCGTCAAGCGCGTTGGTATCGGCATAGTTCGGCATATGGTGCCAGTAGATGCCGCGCACATATTCGCGCCAACCCAAAATCTGCCGGATGAAACCCTCCACAGCGTTGAGCGGCGCATGGCCTGCAGAAAAGGCACATTCGGCGGCCACGCAGACTTCGCGTGCGGTCAAAAGTCCACAATTGAGATAGGGCGATATGATGGAGTGATAGAGAAAAGGCTCACCCATCTTCATAGCATCTTGGTAGTAGCCATAAAGCGGGAGGCAGTCGCTGATGAATTGCTCCAAAGCCTCCAGCGCATCAGCCCGCGTCACGGCCCAGCCAAAGGGTTCGAGATCACCGAAATGGTGGGCGAACCGCTCACCCACCAGCGTCATTACCTCGCGCGTTTGGGTGTCTGGCTCGAAGCGCCTGCGCTTTGGCGGCTTAAGGTGCGAAGGTAGGGGCTTACGGTTCTCCTTATCGAAATTCCACTCGCCGCCCTCAGGCTTATCGCCATGCATTAGTAACCTGGTCTCGCGGCGCATCTCGCGATAGAAGAACTCCATGCGATAGGATTTTCGCTCATCCGCCCAGCGCGCGAATCGACCGCGTGAACAGAAGAAGCGATCATCTTCGTGGATCTCCAGAGGCACGGCAAATTGCGCGGACCATTCGCCCATCATCTGCGCCACCCGCCATTCGCCGGGCTCAGTAGCGATGAGCTTATCGGGTTGATGTAATTCGATGGCACGCGCGAGCTCGCCCGTTAACGAGCTGGTGTTTGCGGGATCGTCGAGCCGCACATAATGCAAGCGTAGGCCTTCGTTGATCAGTTCCTCGGCGAAATGACGCATGGCCGAGAGGATAAAGACGATCTTCTGTTTGTGATGAGGAACATAAGTCGCCTCTTCCGCGACCTCCGCCATGAAGACCACATCTTGTTTGGGATCGATGCCGTCTAGCGCGCTCAGGGAGTGCGTGAGCTGATCGCCGAGTACCAGACGCAGACTTTTCATTCATTGAACCATTCAGGGACGCGTGCGCGTATTATGCGGGGGGGCTAGCTGTTTACGAAAGCGCGCGCGATGCGGATCATGAAAGTGGAGATTTTACCATGGTAAAGATGCAGAAGAAAAGAGACTTGCCCTGCAAGCTTTGCGTCGTCTGCAAGCGCCCCTTCGTCTGGCGCAAGAAATGGGCGAAAGTCTGGGACGAGGTACGCTACTGCTCGGATCGTTGCCGCGACGATCGGGTACTGTCACGGTTCTGAGCCCAGTGGATGTGTCTGATACACCAAGCCGAGTTAAGGGTGTAATTCACTCAAGTCGGTGAGCGACCCACTCGCAGGTTAAAATCGTCAATGAAATGTCGGATCAGAAATGCTCACCGTTCGGTTGACGGCCAAGCAAGCGAACGAAAGCCTTCGGACGAAATTTCGCGGTTGAATAAGTCGCTACGGTAATTGCTGCCGCAGAGATAAATAAAGCGTGCGCCACAAGAGACAAACCAAAGACCCAATAACTGCCTACAGAAATGCCAAATACAGTAGCCCACATCCATGCCAGAATCTGAAAGACCATGTGCCTAGTCCCTAAATCTGGGATATGACGCAATGGGCTATATTCATGATCGAATATGAATCTCCATGCGGAACGACAAGTTCACGCATAAGGTACCCCAAATTAAGCCACAACCTTTATTCGTTACCGAGGTAAGTTTGGATCACCCTTTGACGGAATTTTAGTTACGCCCAGTGGGCTTGGACACGCCCGTCGACATAATGGCCTGATGCGTTCACCCTTCCATCCTCGCAGAATGTCCGCTTTGGGTCGATTGTGTTGAAAAAGTCCTGCTTGAAGCGGTTCTGTCGTCCTGATTCACTTGTCCTGGTGACGGGAGGCGCGGGCGATGATGGGCGAACGGACTGTGATGCAGGAGGCGCTGTTTTACGGCTTTAGCCTGGAACGGCATGTCCCGAGCGATCACATGTTGCGGTCGATTGATCGGTTTGTCGATCTGTCGGGCGTTCGGGCCCAAAAGCAGACATTCCCAACCTGCTCCCGTTTGGGGTCCATACTGATGTTGCTTGGTGACTGGTTGCGTCGAGCTTGATTCCTGTGAAATGTTACATTAAAACGCATTGGCCTGTCGCGGTATGTGACCGGCGGACGTTCTCAGGGCGGGGCGAGATTCCCCACCGGCGGTATTTGCGCTTGTTGCGCATGAGCCCGCGAGCGCTTGGCAGCCGTGCTGCTGCCAAGGTCAGCAGATTCGGTGAGATACCGAAGCCGACGGTTACAGTCCGGATGAAAGAGAACGGCGGTTTGTCTCAGCGAGGTGTCAACTTCGCGGGCTTATTCCGCTTGCCCTGACCATGTCCTTTGCGTCGTCAAGGTCGATGGGTTTGGAAAAGATATTTTCGCACGGCAAAGATTCCGGAGGCATGGCGGCGATCGTCGATGCGTTCGGCCTGACCCTGGTGCACGCTGATAAGTTCGCAGGCGCCACCTCGCCCAATCCCCCAGTCGGCTGCGCGATTCTGGATGAAGATGGCGCCTTGCTCGCCTGCGAGGCGCATGCGAAAGCCGGCGAGCCGCATGCTGAGGCGCTTGCGCTGAACACGTGCCGCCGCAAAGGCTTGGCCTATCGCATTCATACGGTGGTGGTGACGCTGGAGCCCTGCAATCATTTGGGTCGCACGCTGCCCTGCGCCGAGGCGATCCTTGGCACGTCCGCCAAAAGGGTGGTGGTCGGGAACGCAGATCCCAACCCCCGTGTCGCCGGCGGTGGCACCGCCCGGCTCAAGGAAGCCGGCCTCGAAATCCTGTTCCTGGCCGACCTCGATCATCCGGCGGCAGCCGCCCTGGCCGCGGCGAGCACGCGGTTGATCGGGCCCTTTGCCAAATGGGCGACTACCGGGCGGTCCTGGATCACGGTGAAACAGGCGCTGGACGAGACGGGCGCCATGGTGCCGCCGCCCGGCGCGAAAACCTTCACCTCCGACACATCGCTCGATCTCGCCCATCGTTTGCGCCGCCGCGCCGATGCGATCATCACCGGATCGGGGACAGTCGTGGCGGATGCGCCGCTGTTCACCGTCAGACGGGTGCCCGATCATCCGGGCAAGCGCCGGTCATTGGCCATCATCGACAGGCGCAAGCGCACACCCCCGGCCTATCTGGAGAGCGCCGCGATGCGCGGCTTCGACCCCTTCTTCGCCCCCGACATCCTGTCGGCCCAGCAACGGCTCGGCGAACGGGGCTGCCTAGAAGCGCTGGTGGAAGCGGGACCCGGGCTGACCGGACATGTCGAGGCCGGCGGCCTGTGGGACGAGTGGATCACCATCCGCAAGTCGGCGACCGCCGATATTCCGGATGCCGTTTCCTTCCGCTGCCGGCACGACCATCCCAACCTTCACCCCAACGGGAATTAAGTAATTGTTCTGCGGAATCATCGAATCGATGGGCAGTGTTGCCGGCCTTGAACCGGCTCAGGGCGCGGTGCGACTGATGCTGCAAACCGGGTTTGACGAACTAGAGCCGGGCGAAAGCGTCGCGGTCAACGGCGTCTGCCTGACGGTGGTTGAGGCCGATCCCGCCGGACGCGCCGCCTTCTTCGTCAGCGCGACCACCCTCGCGTGTTCCAATCTCGGCGCGCTCCGGCTTGGTGGCCGGGTCAATCTCGAGCGCGCCATGACCCCGTCCACGCGCATCTCGGGCCATCTGGTGCAAGGCCATGTCGATGCGCAGGCCCGGATGGTGTCGGTGACGCCGGACGGCGAGAGCCGGCTGCTGGAGCTTTCCCTGCCCGGTGATCTGCGCGTCTTCTGCGTCGAGAAGGGGTCGATAGCATTCAATGGCGTCAGCCTGACGTTGAACCGGGTGGGTGAGGTTGATGGCGACGGCCACTTCGCGACCAGGATCACGATCATTCCCCATACCTGGGACCACACCAACCTTCGCGATTGCGCGCCGGGCGCTATGGTCAATGTTGAAGTGGACATCATAGCAAAATATGTGGAGCGCTCATGTCTCGCCTATCTGACGCGATAGACCGGCTGAAGGCCGGCGGCATTATCATTCTCATGGACGACGATGACCGCGAAAATGAGGGGGATATGGTGCTCGCTGCACAGTTCGCCTCCGGCGAAGCAGTCAATTTCATGGCGACGCATGCGCGCGGACTGATCTGCCTAGCGCTCGATGGCGCGCAGGTCGACAGATTGGGCCTTGCTCCCATGGTCTCTCGCAACGGCACCGAGCGTAAGACCGCCTTTACGGTATCGATAGAGGCCCGCACTGGGGTCACCACCGGAATTTCTGCATTCGACCGGGCGCGCACGATTCAAGTAGCGGTTGATCCCAATGCCGGACCTCAGGACACCGTTTCTCCCGGCCATGTCTTTCCGCTGCGGGCGGTCGAGGGCGGCTCTCTTGCGCGAGCGGGACACACCGAAGGTTCGGTCGACCTGATGCGTCTGGCGGGCCTGAACCCGGCCGCGGTGATCTGCGAGGTCATGAAGGAGGACGGCACCATGGCGCGGCGGCCCGATCTGCAGGCGCTGGCGGAGCGCCATAGCCTTCCCATCATCACCATCGCCGAGATCATTGCCCATCGCCTCAGCAATGAAGTTCTGGTCGAGCGTATCGCCACGGCGCAGTTTCCCACCGCCTTCGCGCCCAAGGCGCTGGAAGTGCATGCTTTCCGCAGCCTGGTAGACGGCACCGAGCATCTGGCGGTGGTCAAAGGGCCGATCCGCGACACCACTCTGGTTCGGGTGCATTCGGAGTGCTTGACGGGCGATGCGTTGGGATCGCTTCGCTGCGATTGCGGACCCCAGTTGCAAAGCGCGCTGGGCCGGATTGCCCAGAGCGAGTCCGGCGTTTTGGTTTACGTGCGCGGACATGAAGGCCGCGGCGTGGGTCTGGCTAACAAGATCAGGGCCTACGCCTTGCAAGACCAGGGCATGGACACCGTCGAGGCCAACGCGGCCCTGGGCTTCGCGCCCGATCTTCGCAATTACGGGATGGCGGCGCAGATTTTGCAGGCCCTCGGCGTGAAAAAGATTCGTCTTCTGACGAACAACCCGCGCAAAAGCGCCGCCCTCGAGACCTACGGCTTCAGCGGGGTGGAATCGGTACCGCTGCGTATCGAGCCCAATCAACACAACGCCACTTATCTTGCCACCAAGCGCGACAAGCTCAATTACAGACCACCACCACGGGACCACGCCGCTACGAATATTCACTGCGGGCAACAAGGCAACACAATCAACTAGCCATAGAAAAACAATTGAAAATAAGGCAAGCGGATATCCCAAAATTAAACCGATCACAGGAATACCGCCAACCAAACACGCAATCGATGCTAAAACCGTGATCACCGCGGCAAGCGGCGCAAGAACCGTGCTCGCAACCGCCGCCCATACAGAGACGCTTCCAAAATGTGATTCGGTAATGGGCGTCGACATTAACCATGCCGCAATACTTGCTGAAAAAGCAGTTACAAACGGCCGTATAAAGTAGGAAGGAATAATTTTTGGAAGCCACGGCAACGCCTTCCAGGGCCAAGATAAAAAACTTTGAATTGGTTCACTTCCATACCGCAACGCCAAAACCGCTCCATAACTTAATTGAAATCCGGGGTTCCAAGCGGCCCACGGGTCACAAGCAAGCGTAAATATTGCGGCAACCGCCAGAAGTCCGTCCGCCTTCCAGCCGCGATCACACGCAACAGATATACCAACCAAAATTCCAGCGACTCCAGCGCGCAAGACCGAGGTTTCCACATCGACAACAAACAGAAATAAAAACGCGGTGAGCATAAGAAACCATCCACGAACAGGCCAAGGCAAACGAATAAACTCCATACCAAACCACACCGCCCCAAACAACACAGCAAGATTAAAACCACTAATCGCCAAAAAATGACTTAAACCACTGGCGGAAAAATCTCGACGAAGTCCCTTGTATCCAACCAGCTCCCTGCCGGTGGTCATGGCAACAACAAGCGCTTGAATTTTTGGCGGCGCAACCAACGCAATTGATGAAATTAAATTGTG
>JBEENS010000059.1:0-12212 GCA_041192105.1 Pseudomonadota bacterium
GTGCCCGATGTGATGAACCGCCTGGCCGACCGCGGCCGGATGGCGCGCAATCGCACCAGGCGCCAGAATGCCGACCTGATACTGCCTGATCTGTCGCTGGGCATGAGTGTTCTCAAGAATCTGCGCCTTTACATCGCCTTCGGGGAACAGGCGCTTTATATCGCCCCGGTCGAAGGGAAACCTTGACCGGGGCGCCAAGGTGCGGCATCGGAATGGCATGACCCCCGATCCCCAGAAAATTCTCACCACCCTTCTCGATGCGGCCAAAAAAGCCGGCGCTGACGCAGCCGATGCGCTGCATGTCGAAGGCGTGTCATCCAGCGTTTCCTATCGCCTGGGCAAACTGGAGGATGTCGAACGGGCCGAAAGCTACGATCTGGGCCTGCGGGTTTTCGTCGGCCAGCAGATCGCCTTCGTGTCCTCGACCGACTTTTCCGACGAGGCGCTGAACGCTTTGCCGGGCCGCGCCGTCGCCATGGCGCGGCTGGCGCCCGAGGATAAGTTTGCCGGCCTGGCGCCCACGGACCGGCTGGCCAAGACCATTCCCGTACTGGATCTGGAAGACAGCGAAGAACCCAGCGCGGAAGTCCTGATCGAACGGGCGCGCGGCGCTGAAGCCGCCGCACTGGCGGTCGCGGGTGTCACCAATTCCGAAGGCGGCGGCGCTTCCTTCTCGCGCAACGCGGTGACGCTGGCCACCAGCACCGGATTTTACGGCCGCTATGCCGGCACCAGCCATGGCATCGGCGTGGCGGTGCTTGCGGGCGAAGGCACCCTGATGGAGCGCGATTACGATCATGCCAGCGCCCGCCATGCGGCGGACCTGCGCGGCGCGGAAGAAATCGGTCGCACCGCCGGCGAGAAAGCCGTCAGGCGCCTCAATCCCCGCAGCATGAAATCGCAAAGCGTGCCGGTGGTGTTCCACCCCGACGAGGCGGCGGGCCTGGTGGGCCATTTTGCCGGCGCAATTTCGGGCGCGGCCATCGCGCGCGGCGTGTCTTTTCTCAAGGACCGCATGGGCCAGGCGATTTTCGCGCCCGGCATCAATGTGATCGACGATCCTCACCGGGTGCGCGGGCTGCGCTCCAAGCCGTTCGACGGCGAAGGCGTCGCCAACCAGTGCCGCGCCCTGATCGAGAATGGTGTGCTGACCAGCTGGTTTCTGGATTGCGCCAGCGCCCGGCAGCTGGAGCTGGAAACCACCGGCCATGCCGCGCGCGGCACCGGCGGGCCGCCTTCGCCCTCCTCCACCAACCTCTACCTGGAAGCGGGAAAAATATCGGTCAAGGACCTGATCGCAGACATCAAGCAGGGCTTTTATGTCACGGAACTGATGGGCATGGGCGTCAATGGCGTGACCGGCGATTACAGCCGGGGCGCAGTGGGTTTCTGGATCGAGAATGGCGAAATCGCGTTTCCGGTTTCGGAAGTCACCATTGCCGGAAACCTGAAGGATATGTTCGCACGCCTCACCCCCGCCAGCGACCTCGAATTCCACCACGGCACCAATGCGCCGACCGTCCGCATCGAGGGAATGACTCTTGCCGGAGCCTGATCTCAGGCTTCTGGAAGACGCGGTGCGCGCGGGCGGAGACATTGCGCGAAAACTCTACGGTGGCGACTACAAGCGCTGGAGCAAGGACGGCGGCAGCCCGGTCACCGAAGCCGATCTGGCGGTGGACAAGTATCTCTGCGAAACCCTGATATCGGCGCGGCCTGATTACGGCTGGCTGTCGGAGGAAAGCGCCGACGATCCGGCGCGGCTGTCGCGCAGCCATGTGTTTGTCGTTGACCCCATCGACGGCACCATTGCCTTCCTGAAGAACCGGCCGCATTTCACCATCTGCGCCGCAGTAGTGGTGGATGGACGGCCCTGTTGCGGCGCCATCTACAATCCCATCAGCGATGAGCTCTATTCCGCGCGAGCCGGCGGCGGGGCGCGGCGCAACGGGACGCCGATCCATGTCAGTGCGCGCGCCGCCCTGGAAGAATGCGCCATGCTGGGCGACCGCACCCAGCTGACCTGCGCGCCCTGGCCGGCCATGCATGTGCAGAACCGCAACTCGGTGGCCTATCGCTTGATGCTGGTGGCCGATGGCAGCGCCGACGCCAGCGTTGCCCTCAGCGCCAAGCGCGACTGGGACCTTGCGGCCGCGGATGTCATCCTGGGCGAGGCCGGCGGGATGCTGACCGACGCCCAAGGTGCGGCGCTGCGCTACAACCGCGCCAGCACCATCCAGCCCAGCCTCGTGGCGGCCAATCCGGCGCTGCATGCGGACATTATCGCGCTGCTGCGACAATAAGGATGCTTAGGGCGCAGGCCCGCTTGCGCTTCAATGGTGCAACGCAACGAAACGGAGTCGACATGTCATCCAGGGAAACCAAGCAGCTTCTGCATTTCGTGTTCGGCGGCGAGCTGGAATCCACCACCGAGATCGACTTCAAGGACCTTACAAAGCTCGACTTTGTCGGCATGTATCCGAACTTCGCGCAAGCGCGCAAAGCCTGGCTGGCCAAGTCGCAGGCCAGCGTGGACAACGCCCAGATGCGCTATTTCATGGTTCATATGCACCGGCTGATGGAGCCGGACGCGGATCACGACCACTAAGCTTTTGGCTCGGCAGGGCTTTTTGCCTCTGTGGGGACGCCATGCTACATCGGCGCGACCATGAGTTCCGCGCCATTCCCCCGCGCGGCCCAGTCGGGCCCCACCAACCTGCAAACCGGCGCGATCATCCGCCGGATGCTGCGCGACTATGTGCGCGGCCATTGGGGCCTGCTGGCGCTGGCGATCGCCTGCATGCTTGTGACCTCGGCGCTGGGCGGCCTGGTGCCGCTGATGGTCAATTGGGAGGTCAAGCTGATCTTCATGCGCCACCAGGCCGATCTGCTGCTGCCGCTGGCGCTGGCGGTGGCGGGCGTGGTGGCCTTGCGCGCCCTCACCCTGTTTGCCGGGCGCATGCTGGTGGACTCGCTGGGGGAAAAGGCCGTCGCCTCCGCCCAGCGCGACATGTTCGGCCGCCTGATCCGCCGCGATCTTGCCGATCTCAATTCCGTGCATTCCGGCCAGTTCGTCTCGAACTTTCTCTATGACGCGACCTTGATGCGCGATGCGATCACCCAGGGCGTCGCCGCCGTCTTCCTGGAAAGCGTGCAGCTGGTCGTTTTTCTCGCCTATGTGATGATCACCGACTGGAAGCTTGGCCTGCTGGCGCTCATCGCCTTGCCCCTGGTGGCCTGGACCATGGAGCGGCTGGGCGGCTCGATGCGCCGCGCCGCCACCCGCGGCATGCACGAGACCGGCGATCTTGCGGTGGTGCTGTCCGAAGCGATGGACGGCCGGCGCATCATCAAGGCCTATGGCCTGGAAGATCACAGCATCGCGCGGGTCGATGCCCGGCTGAAATCGCGTCTCAACACCTTGCTGAGGGCCGCCAGGTTGCGGGCCGCCGCCGCGCCGCTGACCGACATCTTCCTGGGCATCGTCATCGCGCTGGTTCTGTTCGCCGGCGGCTGGCAAAGCTTGAACGGGCAGATCACGCTCAATGCCTTTTCGGGCTTCCTGGTGGCGCTGCTGATGGCGCAGCAGCCGGTGCGCAACCTGAGCCAGTTGTGGCCCACCGCCAGCGCCGGCATCGCCGCCGCCCATCGCATCTTCGCTTCCATCGACGCCCGCCCGACCATTGTCGACAGCAAGAGCGCAACGGTGCTGCGGGCTGCCGGTGGCGCAGTGAGTTTCCACGATGTCGATTTTGCCTATCACGTTGATGCCGGTCCGACGCTGACGCGCGTCAATCTCGATATTGCCCCGGGACAGAAGATCGCGCTGGTGGGACCGTCGGGCGCGGGCAAAAGCACCGTCTTCAACCTGCTGCTGCGCTTCTATGACTGCGACAGCGGCGTGATCACGATTGACGGCCAGGATATCCGGACGGTAACGCTGCAAAGCCTGCGAGCCGCCATCGGTATCGTCAGCCAGGACGCCATGCTGTTCGACGAAAGCGTCGCCGACAATATCGCGCTCGGAAAACCGGGCGCCTCAAAGGACGAGATCATGGCGGCGGCGAAAAATGCCGCAGCGCACGACTTCATCATGGCCACGCCGCAAGGTTACGACACCACCGTCGGCGAAGGCGGGCTGAAACTGTCGGGCGGCCAGCGCCAGCGCATCGCCATCGCCCGCGCCATGCTGCGCAACGCGCCCATCCTGTTGCTGGACGAAGCCACCAGCGCGCTGGACGCCGAATCCGAACGCCAGGTGCAGGAAGCCCTGGCGCGCCTGATGAAGGGCCGCACCACCATCGTCATCGCGCACCGCCTTTCCACCGTGGTGGATGCCGACCGCATCTATGTGCTGGAAAAAGGCGGCGTGGCGCAGTCGGGCAGCCATGCCGAACTGATGGCGGCGGACGGGCTTTATGCCAATCTCTATCGCCACAATCTGGAAGACGCACGATGAGGACGCCGTTCGGCCTTGCCGCCTGGCGCCTGCTGGCGCGACTTGCCGCTCCCTTCGCGCCTCTGTTGCTGCGCCAGCGCGCCGCGCGCGGCAAGGAAGACCGCACAAGGCTGAACGAGCGGTTGGGTATCGCCACGGTGGCGCGGCCGGAGGGAAAGCTGATCTGGGTGCATGGCGCATCGGTGGGCGAAAGCCTGTCGGCCCTGCCCCTGATCGAAAAACTGCTGGCGGACGGCGCCAAGGTGCTGGTGACCAGCGGCACGGTGACCAGCGCCACCATCATGAAACAGCGGCTGCCCAAGGGCGCGCTGCACCAGTATGTGCCGCTGGATATGCCCGGCGCGGTGGCGCGTTTTCTGGATCACTGGCGGCTCGATGCCGGGCTATTTGTGGAATCCGACCTCTGGCCCAACCTGATCCTCGGGGCGCGTGCGCGCGGCATCCGGCTGGCGCTGGTCAATGCCCGCATCTCGGCGCGCTCGGCGGAGCGCTGGCGGCTGGCCCGCAAGAGCGTCGCCGCCCTTCTGGGCGCATTCGATGTCGTGCTGGCGCAGGACGAGGATGTCGCGGCACGTTTTCGCAATCTCGGCGCACGCAGCGTCGAAGTGGCGGGCAGCCTGAAAGCGGATGCGCCGCCCTTGGCAGCGAATGACGCCGCGCTGGCCGCCTTGCGCCAGGCAATCGGCCAGCGCCCGGTGCTGCTGGCGGCCCAGACCCATCCGGGCGAAGACGAAACCATCCTGCCCGCCCATGATCTTCTACGAGCGCGCTTTCCCGATCTTCTGACCATTCTGGTGCCGCGTCATATCGAGCGCGGCGGCGATCTTGAAATGCTGTGCGGCGCACGCGCCAGCAAGCGCCGCTCCACCGGCGCGGCCATCACCGCCCAGACCGCCATCTATATCGCCGACACGCTGGGCGAGATGGGGTTGTTCTACCGGCTGGCGCCATTCTGTTTCGTCGGTGGCACCCTGGTACCGCTGGGCGGGCACAATCCGCTGGAGCCTGCGGCGCTGCATTGCGCGGTGCTGGCAGGGCCGCACACCGCCAACGCCGCTGGCGCCTATGACGCCATCCTGTCGGTGCAAGGCTTTGGCCGCGTCTACAACAGCGCCGATATCGCACGCGAAGCGGCGCGACTGCTGCTGGACCGCGATGGCACCGCCCAGGCTGGCGAAGCGGCGGCGCGCGGCGCGGCCACTCTGTCCGGCGCGGTGGGACGTACCATCAACGCCCTGAAGACACTGCTCGATGCACGCGCCTGAGTTCTGGCAATCGCGCGGCGTGCTGGCGGCGTTGCTGTCGCCGCTGGGCGTGCTTTACGGCGCCAGCGTGGCGTTCAAGGCGCGGCATACAAAACTCCACGCCCCCGGCATGCCGGTGATCTGCGTCGGCAATCTGACGGCGGGCGGCAGCGGCAAGACTCCCATCGCCATCGCCGTCGCCCAGGCCTTGCGCGCGCGGGGCCGCAAGCCATTCTTCCTGACCCGCGGCTATGGCGGCAGCGAGCGCGGCCCCGCTCAGGTCGCGCGGGCGCATGGCGCTTCGGTCATGGGCGACGAAGCCCTGCTGCTGGTGCGCGCCGCGCCGACTATCGTGGCACGGGATCGCGCCGCCGGCGCCCGGCTGGCGGCGGAAAAAGGCGCCGACGTTCTGGTGATGGATGACGGTCATCAGAATTTCTCGCTGCGCAAAACACTTTCGCTGGTGGTGGTGGATGCGCAAACTGGTTTCGGCAATGGCTTGATGATACCCGCCGGGCCTTTGCGTGAAAGGGTAGCGCAGGGCCTGGCGCGCGCCGACGCGGTTATTCTGGTGGGCGACGGCAATCCGGACCTGCAGGGATTTTCCGGCCCGGTGTTGCGCACGCACCTTGCGGTTGAGACCAATGCTATGGCCGGGAAAAACGTCTTCGCCTTTGCCGGCATCGCCCGGCCCGAGAAGTTCATCGCTTCGCTGGAAGCGGGCGGTATCGATGTCGCCGGCTCCTGCTTTTTTGCCGATCACCATCCCTTTACCGACGATGAAATCCTCCATCTGAAAGCCATCGCCGGTGATACGATGCTGGTGACCACCGAAAAGGATTTCGTGCGCCTGAGCGTGGCGCAACGCGAAGGCATCCGGGCCGTGAAAGCCGTGTCCACATTCGACGATCCGTCCGCCCTGGAGGGTTTGCTTGACAGGGCTTTGGCATCGGTTTAGCGACCGGCAATGACCGAACCCGGCCTCTCTTTCGGACAAAAACTGCGTTATGGCGCCGAGGCCGCGGCGTTCTTTGTCTTGATGGCGATGTTTCGCGTCATCGGGCTGGAAGCGGCGACGGCGCTGGGCGGCTTCATCGGCCGCAATATCTTTGCGCACCTGCCCCCCGATCGCACCGCCCGCCGCAATCTGCTGGCGGCCTTTCCGGAAAAATCCGATGCCGAGCGCGACACCATCCGAATCGCGATGTGGGACAATCTTGGCCGGGTGGTGGCGGAGTATCCGCATCTGGAAAAATTCTCGCCCTTCGGCGACGATCCGCGCATCACTTTGACAGCCCTCACCGCCGACCCCCCGGAATCCTACAAGGGACAGGCGCTGATGTTTCTGTCGGGGCATTTCGCCAACTGGGAAATGTTGCCGATCCTGGGCGAACAGTATGGCCTGCACGGCGCCACTGTGGTGCGGCCACCCAACAATCCCTATATCGCCGACTGGATCGCGCGCCAGCGCGCCATCAACGGACCCAGCAGCCTGCTGGCCAAGCACAGCGCCGCGCGCCGCATGATGACGCAACTGCGCGGCGGCAAGGCACTCTACATGCTGGTCGACCAGAAGCTGCGGGAAGGCATCGCCGTGCCTTTTTTCGGCCGCGACGCCATGACCACCCCCGCCCCCGCCGCCCTCGCCCTGAAGCTGGGCACGCGCATCCTGCTGGCCGCCAACCGGCGCACCAGTGGCGCACGCTTCCATGTCACCGTCATGCCGGGACCGGATTTTGCGCCCAGCGGCGATGAGGCCCGCGACGTCCACGCACTGACCGCCGCCATCACCGCCCGTATCGAAGAGATGGTGCGCGCTGACCCCAGCCAATGGCTGTGGATTCACAATCGCTGGCCTACTGCGCGTGACATCGCGCTGACGCGCGTCTAAACAGGTCTGCCATGAGCACGCGCCAGCGCATTCTCGATCAATTGTTCTTCGGGCGCGATCCGTTGAAGGATTTCCCCGCCCATCGCTTTCCCACCGACCTGCAGGGCTGGCATTCGCAGCATCCCTACCTGACCCGCGCCATCGTGGAAACGCGGCCCGCCATCGTGGTCGAGATCGGGGTTTGGAAGGGCGCGTCGGTGGTCACGATGGCCAAGGAAATGCAGCGCCAGAAGCTGGATGCGGTGGTGATCGCCATCGACACATGGCTGGGCTCCAGCGAACATTACATGTGGGAGAAGTTCATCCCCGACCTGGATTTCGAATTCGGCTATCCCCGCCTCTATCACAAATTCGCCGCCAATATCTGCAACGAGGGCTTGCAGGATATTGTCGTGCCGCTGCCGCTGGACAGTATCAACGGCTTTCAGTTGCTCAAGGAAAAGGGTATCCGCCCCGACGTGCTGCATATCGATGCCGGGCACGATTACATGTCGGTGATGGGCGATCTCAAGGCATGGTGGCCGCAGCTCAATTCTGGCGGCGTCCTGGTCGGAGACGATTATTTCAAGAGCTGGCTCGGCAAGGGCAAATGGCCGGAAGTGCGCCAGGCCTTCGACGAATTCTTCGCCGCCACGCCGCACACAAAATTCGAGAGCGGCGACGGCAAGTGTTACGTGGGAAAGCCCTAGGAGCGACCGCGAACCCGGAGCGTAGCGAAGGGCATCGCGGCGCGACCAAAATTAAAGCGGGTCGGGCTTGGATTTTCGCGTCGAGCGTGACGGATCGAGCCGAACCTGAAACCAGTTCATCGCCCAGTGCAGATGCGGTCCGGTGGCCCGGCCCGTGGCGCCAATCAGCCCGATGCGCTGGCCGCGCTTCACCCGGTCGCCCGCCGCCACCAGCCTCTGGCTTTGATGCAGATAGGCGGTGGAGACGCCCTGGCCGTGATCGATCAGGATGATGCCGCCACTGAGATAATGATCGGCTGACAGGCTGATCACGCCATCGGCGGGCGCGCGGATCGGCGTTCCGGTCGGCGCCGCCATGTCCACCCCGTAATGCTGCGACATGGGAATGCCGTTATTGATGCGCTGGCTGCCAAACACGCCGCTTTCGCGGCCCGGCGCGGGCCAGTCCAGGCCCGAAAGAAAATCGCCACCCGCCGTGTCGGCCAGCCGCGCCAGATAGATGTCTTCCGCCTCTTTGGCGAGCCGGGCTTTGACTTCGGGCGGCGGGGTCACGGTGTTCTGCGGCAAGCCATCAACACGCTGAATGTCATATGCGCGCAGGCTGGGCGTGAAGGACCGGCTGTCGCCGCCGCCATCGGGATAGCGCACGGTCACAACGGACGCATTGGTCTGATTGGGCGCAAAGCCGAAGGCAAATCGCCCATCGGCCAGTATGCGCAGCGGCCGTCCGTCCAGCGCCGCCAGCGAACCGGGCGGCGCGCTGCCCATCGCCAGGCTGCCCTGTTCCATCGAACCGGCAACGGAAAAGCGCACCGGATTTTCTGCTTGCGCCCTAGCGGGCGCCGCGGCCAGGAAAAGCGAGGCGCCGACAAAAAACCGGCGCTGCATCATTTCGGCGCCGGGCCTTTTTCCTGCGCCCGCGCCGTGGAGACATCCGGGCTGGCATAGGCTTCCTGCAGGTCCACGCTCCAGTAGCGCAAGGCATCCAGCGGAATCTGGGTGCCGGTCACGGCGCAGACGACATGGCCGCCCGGCGTGAGGATTTCATACTCGCCGTCGAGATAGCGAAGCTTCGCCTCGCCCTTGTCGCGTTCCATGATGTTCATGCCGCCAGATTACCGTATCGCACCTCAGAAAAGCGAGCCCTGATCGCCGCCCCGCTTCCTTTTCGGCGCGGGCTTCGGCTTTCCGTCACCCTGCCCTGCCACCGCCACCACATCGCCGTCCGCGAAGGTCAGCCGCAGTGCTTCACCAGACGGGATGGAATCAGCGCGCCTGCGCACACCGCCATCCTCGCCGCGCACCAGCGCAAAGCCGCGTTCCAGCACCGACTTGTGCGAAACACTGTCCAGCAGGCGGACCAGCCCATCCAGCTTGCGGCGCTTCTCGGTCAACCGCGTGCGCTGCGCCCGCAAGGCGCGTTCGCCCAGCGCCGCCGCCCGTTCGGCACAGACCATCATCCGGTCCCGCAGCATCCGGTCACGCAGCTGTGCCGCCGCCTTGCTGAAACGGACGCGATGGATCTGCGAATTGCGGCGCAGGGCATGGGCAAGCTTGTCGCCAGCAAGGTCCAGCCGCTGACGCGGTCCGGCGAACAGGCTTTCGGCGCGCGGCAGCACGCGCACCAGCTGCGCCAGATGCCGCCGCCGGTCTTCCATGCTTTTGGAGAAGCACCGCAACACCCGGCGCTCGAAATCCAGGGTCTGGGCCAGCAGCTCGGTGCGCACCGGCACCGCCAGTTCGGCGGCGGCGGTTGGCGTCGGCGCGCGCATGTCAGCGGCGAAGTCGATCAGAGTGGTGTCGGTTTCATGCCCCACCGCCGAAATCAGCGGAATGGCGCTGGCGGCGGCGGCACGCACCACCGCCTCGTCATTGAATGCCATCAGGTCTTCGACCGAGCCGCCGCCCCGCGCCACGATGATCAGGTCGGGGCGCGGCAGGCGCTTGCCGTCAAAGGCGTTGAATCCGGCAATGGCGGCGGCGATCTCCGCTACCGCCTTCTCGCCCTGCACCGCCACCGGCCACAGCAGCACCCGGCGGGGAAAGCGCGCATCCAGACGGTGCATGATGTCGCGGATCACCGCCCCGGTCGGCGAGGTGATGACGCCGATCACTTCCGGCAGGAAGGGAAGCTTTTTCTTGCGGCTGGCGTCGAACAGGCCCTCGGCGGTCAGCATCTTGCGCCGCGCCTCCAGCATGGCCATCAGCGCGCCCAGCCCCGCCAGTTCCACCTGCTCGACGATGAGCTGGTAACGCGAGGTGCCGCCATAGGTGGACAGCTTGCCGGTGCAGATCACTTCCAGCCCGGCTTCGGGCTTGACCCGCAGCTTTGCGGCGATGCCGCGCCAGATCACCGCATTCAGGACCGATTTGTCGTCCTTGAGGTCGAAATAGACGTGGCCTGAGGAATGGAATTTCAGGCCGGAAATCTCGCCCCGCACCCGCACCAGGCCAAACTGGTCTTCCACCGCGCGCTTGAGGGCGTTGGACAGTTCGGTGACCGAAAGTTCGGGCAAGTTGGAAATTGCTGTGTCGGGCATGGGCTTATGATACAGGGTGGCGGCGAAAAATGGCGAGGCGGCTGTGAAGGTTTTGTTGGTGGGTTCCGGGGGCCGCGAACATGCGCTGGCCTGGGCGCTTTGCGCCAGCTCCTTGCTGACAAAACTCTACTGTGCCCCCGGCAATGCCGGCATCGCCCAGGTCGCGGATTGCGTGCCGATAGCCGCCACCGACTTTGCCGGGTTGGCGAAATTCGCGCAGGAAGCCCGAATCGATTTCGCGGTCATCGGCGCCGATGCACAGCTGGTCGGCGGCTTGTGGGATGTGCTGGAAGCCGCCGGCATCCGCGCCCTGGGACCGTCCAAGGCCGCCGCCGTGCTGGAAGGCTCCAAGGGCTTTGTCAAAGACCTGTGCATTGAGGCGGGCATTCCCACCGCCGCCTATCAGCGCTTCAGCACTCCTGCGCCCGCCAAGGTTTTCGCCGCCACGCTGGGGTATCCGGTTGTGATCAAGGCCGACGGCCTGGCCGCCGGCAAAGGCGTAATCATCGCCGCCAACAGGGGCGAAACCGACAAGGCTATCGATTTCATGTTCGAGGGCGGCTTTGGCGAAAGCGGTCATGAAATCGTGGTCGAGGAATTCATGGAAGGCGAAGAAGCCAGCTTTTTCGCCCTCAGCGACGGCACCAACGTCATCCCGCTGGCCGGCGCCCAGGATCACAAACGCGTTGGTGACGGCGATACCGGTCCCAATACCGGCGGCATGGGCGCCTATTCGCCCGCGCCGGTGCTGACGCCCGATCTTGAAAAAATCGCGATGGAGCAATTCATCAAGCCCACCGTCGCGGCTTTCGCGGCCAAGGGGCGGCCCTATATGGGCGTGCTCTATCTCGGCCTGATGATCACCAGGAACGGCCCCAAGCTGGTGGAATACAATTGCCGCTTCGGCGATCCGGAATGCCAGGTGCTGATGCCGCGCCTGAAAAGCGACCTGCTGACGGCGCTGATCGCGGCGCGCGACGGAAACCTCACGCCGCTGGAATGGCGCGACGAGGTGGCGCTGACAGTGGTGATGGCATCGAAGGGCTATCCCGGTTCGTACGAAAAGGGCCATGTCATCACCGGGCTCGACGCAGCGGCGAAGGTTCCGGGCGTCACCATCTTTCATGCCGGTACCGAACGGCGCGGCAACGACATCGTCGCGGTCGGCGGGCGGGTGCTGAACGTCACCGCCATCGGCAAGGACGTCGCCGAAGCGCAGGCGCGGGCCTATCAGGCTGCCGGGCTGATCCATTGGGAAGGATCGTTTTTCCGCAAGGACATTGGCTGGCGCGCGCTGAAGCGCTGAGCCTCCATGGACCTCGTCCGGCCGAGGGAACCACGGTTGTGGTCGGTTTCCCGCCGGCTGCGCGCGGCGGGCCGCAGACCTAG
>JBEENS010000060.1:0-11589 GCA_041192105.1 Pseudomonadota bacterium
ATGCGGCGCTCCATGGAGGGGAAGGCGCCTTGCGTCGTCCCAGGCGGCACGCCCTGCATGATCCTGGTCCTGATGGACTTGATGGTGGCCTCGCGGATGGCGAAGAACGCGCCTTTTCGCTTCTCTTCCGCCTGGATGACCGTCACGCCCAACGGCTTTGCAGAATCGACCACATAGGCCGGCATCGCCGTAATGCGATAAGTGGAGGAGATGCCCATCTTCTCACCCGTCATGGGATCGGGCATGCCGTCGGCATTGCGCTTCAAGGCATAATAAAGCGCCACGCCGTCCTCATGCTCGCGGATACCCTGCTGTCCACCGTCCTGGGAGAAAGTATTCTCAGTATATATTTCGCGCCAGTCGCGATAGCCGCCGATCAGGCCCTTGGCATTGCCGTCCGCGCCGATCTCCAGACGGATCTTGCCCTTGCGGAAATCAGCGTCGCCGACATGATTGTACCACCAGGCGATGCGGGGTGCATGTAGTTCACCGACCTGTTCGGTATCGACTACGCCATTGCGGATCCTGGCCTTCAGCTTGGTGTACTGCTCGCTTTTGAGGATGCGATAGGAATAGTCGGTTGCCACTTCGCCACGCGCATTCTTGGTGATCTTGTCCGGCGAATAACCGATCTCGACGATGGCATTGGCGTCATTCATCGGATCCTTGTTGCCGGAGACGCGAATAACCATGGTGTAAAGACCACCCTGCATCTTGTCGTTGGCGCGAAGATGCAGCGTCGCGTTGCCATCCCCACGCCAGGGCGCGTCACAACCCCAGGCACGGTAGAGGGCGTGATCAATGCCCCTTTCGCCGTTCTCAGCAACAAAACCGCCAGTGTTGGAATCGTTGTCCAGGTTAAAGCCCGTGGCGATCTTGCCCGTCACTTCGGGCTGGCCGGGATCTTCCGCCGCCCAGGGGTTCACATAGGTTTCGATGCCGCGCTTCCATGCGCGATAGGTAATGGCGCGGTTCCAGATGCTGAACCGCGTACTGACGGGCGCCCGGACATTCTGAAGGCCTGGCGGACGGGAGATGGCCTCGATCTCATACTTGCTGCGGAAGGACTGCTTCAGCGCCGCTTCGGTGTTCTTGTCATTGGCGAAATGGACGCTGCTGCCGTGAAGGCAATCCGAGCCCGGCTCGATCTCGCCGGTGCGTTCGAAACCGGCGCGGCCGCCATAGCGGAATGCGTATTCATAGGTGGCAACGACGAAGCCGCGTTGCCAAGGGGCTGCCGAGGCGGGCTGGACGATCGCGGTGAGCGATGCGGCAGCAACCGAGAAGAGCGGGATGCTCTTGCGCAGGACCATTGGGCTGATTGTCCTTCCTATGGCACGTGCCAAGCCTATCAAAGGACCGCCCTTGCGTACAGGCGAAATAGGCCCTGGCCGCGGTGGGTTCCAACGGCCAGAGCCGCGCACTCATTTACTGCCGCGCGCCGGCGTCTTCGGCGTAATTGTGCTGCATGGTCGGGCTGCGGTTGAAGGCCAGACGCGTGTCCATCTGGCCGTTGGCCCAACTGGCGCGATGAAAGCGGCCGGGCAGGGCCAGCACCACATCGCCGGTATTGGCAGTGAACAGGCCCTTGCCTTCCATCAGATAATCGATCTTGCCTTCCAGCACGAACCAGAACTCGTCGTTGGCGATATGGAAGTGGCCCTTGTTGCTGTCGGGCGGCGTCGGCACACCCTGGCCGCGAATGATCGCCGCCTGGTTGTCTTTGTCCCCCACGAACAGGCCGCCGCGCGGCCCGCCGCTGGGGTACTTCTCGACAAACTCCTTGAAGAAATCGAGATACGGCTTGTTCTTGTCGGTGTAGCTGTCCATGCCGCCCGCAACCAAAGTCGGCGGATAGCTGACCTTGACATAATAGTGTCCATCCGTGGGCGGCGGCGCACTCTGTTCCTCGCGTGTCGCGGGATAGGAGGGGATGGCGCCGCCGCGCGTCACTTCAAAACGCAAGGCCGGTTCATTGCCCAGGGCTTCCATGCTGTAGGGCACGCGGAAAGGCACCTGGACCAGGAAACCCTTGGTGGCGATGAACGGCGCCTGGCCGTGAATAGTGAAGCGGATCTGTCCGCCCCACACCACCCAGACGGTGCGGTCGTCGGTGTGAATCTGGGTGCGGTTTTTTTCGCCCGGCGCCATTTGAATCCATTTGGCGCTGTAGCGTTCGGTCTCGATTACATCTTCGGACCAGCTGGCCTGACCTTTATGCTTGGCCAGCACTTCGGAAAGCCGCGTCACCGGCTTGTTGACACCGGCATAGTCCGGCAGCCGGTTGGGCTTGGGTGCCCAGTCCAGGGTGATCTTGCGGTCCTGCGCCATGACACCAAAGGTTTGGGCGGGAAGCGCCAACAGGGCGAGGGCACAGGCGATTTTCAGAACCTTCATCATCGCCTCCGCTATTGTTTGCCGCCGGCGTCTTCGCCGAAGGCATGGAAGAGGTTGGGGCTGACATTGAAGGACAGCCGCGTGTCGGTTTGACCGTCCGCCCAGCTGGCGCGGTGGAAGCGCCCCGGCGGTACGAACACGACATCGCCCATGTCGGCGGTGACGAGGCCGATATCCTCGATCAGATAGTCGCACTTGCCTTCCAGGATGAACCAGAACTCATCATGGCCGACATGGAAATGGCCGCGATTGCTGGCGGGCGGGGTGGGCACGCCCTTGCCGCGGATGATGTTGACCAGATTGGCCTCGTCCGAAACCACGCGGCTTTGCGCCGGTCCCTTCACCGGATCGGTGGCCACCACCTCCTTGAAGAAATCCACATAGGGCCGGTTGATGGCGTCATAGGGATCGGGGCGGGTGACAGTGCTGACTTTGGTGTAACCGTCCGGATCGGCGGGCTTGGGCGTGCCTTCGGCATGGACCGGATGAATTCCGGTATGGGTGACTTCAAAGCGCAGCGACGGCTCGCTGCCGATGGTTTCCATCTGATAGCGCATCTGCTGCGGCACCTGCACCAGCAAGCCTTTGGTCGCCACGAAGGGCTGCTGGCCTTCAATCGTGAAGCGAATCTGGCCGCCCCATACCACCCATACCGCGCGATCGTCGGCATAATAGCGGGAAGTGGTTTTGTCGCCGGGCGCCGCCTGAATCCATTTTGCGTCATAACGCTTGGTCAGGATGACCTGCTGGCTCCACCGCGCCTGGCCTTTGTGCCTGGCCAGAACGGCGGGCAGGCGGGTAACGGGCTGGTTCTGTCCGTAAGGCGGAAGCTTGTCAGGTTTGGGCGTCCAAGAATACCAGACATCGCCAGTGGTGGGCTGCGCCAGCACAGGCCAACAGGCGACGGTGATAACCGCCACCAATATGGCCAGTGCTGACTTGCGCATGTTCAAGCTCCGTTACTGCCGGCCGTTCGCATCTTCGGCGTAGTTGTGAACCATGGTCGGGCTGCGGTTGAAAGCCAATCGCGTATCCATATGGCCCGGCGCGAAGCTGGCGCGGTGGAAACGCCCCGTCGTGACATAGACCAGGTCGCCGGCATTGGCGGTGATCAGGCCGACGCCTTCGATCAGGTAATCGATCTTGCCTTCGGGAACGAACCAGAATTCGTCGGTGCCGACATGGAAATGCCCCCTGTTGGTATCCGGCGGGGTGGGCACGCCCATGCCGCGGATGATGGCGAGCTGGTTTTCCTTGTCATTGACGAAATAGCGCGGCCAGCCGGTGCTGCCGGTCGGATACTTCGCGATCACGTCCTTGAAGTAATCCAGATAGGGCTTGTTGACGTCGTCATAGGGCACGTTGCCGCCGGCGCGCAGGCCCGGCGGATAGCTGACCTTCTCATATTTCTGGTTTCCGACCGACGCGGGCACCGGCTCGCCTTCATTGAAGACATAGCTGGGCAACGTGTCGTTGCGGCGGACCTCGAAGAACAGGGCCGGTTCGTTGCCCACCACTTCCAGGCTGTATTGCATGCGCAGCGGCGTCTGCACCAAAAAGCCCTTGGTGGCGATGAACGGCTCCTGGCCCTTGATGTTGAAGCGGACCTGACCGCCCCATACGATCCACACCGTGCGGTCGTCGGCGTAGAAGATGGTGCGGGTCTTCTCGCCCGGCGCCATCTGGATCCACTGGGCGTGGTAACGGTCGGTCTTGACCACATCCTCCTTCCAGCTCGCCTGGCCCTTATGCTTGGCCAGCACTTCGGGCAGGCGCGTGATCGGCTTGTTGGGCGACTTGTAGGCGATCATCTTCTTAGGCGCCCAGGACATATAGACCTTGCGTTCCTGCGCGGTCGCCGGAATGGCGAGCAGGGCAAGCGCGACGGCCGCAAATTTCATGACGTTTTTCATATTTGCGGTCCTTTACTGCTCGCCGCCGGCATCGGGGCCGAAAGCGTGGAATGTGTAGGGATTGGCGTTGAAGGAAAGGCGGGTGTCGGTCTGGCCATCGGCCCAGCTGGCGCGATGCCAGCGGCCGGGCGGCACGAAGGAGATGTCGCCGGGATCGGCTTTGACAAGCCCGATATCCTGGATCAGATATTCGATCTTGCCTTCTAGGATAAACCAGAACTCGTCGCGGCCGACATGGAAGTGGCCCTTGTTGGCGTCAGGCGGCGTCGGAATGCCCTTGCCGCGGATGATGTTGGACATGTTGCCTTCATCCATCATCACCAGCGACGGGTTGGGGCCTTTCACCGGGTCCTTGGCCACCACATCCTTGAAGAAGTCGACATAGGGCTTGTTCACGCCTTCATACTTGTCGGGCTGGGTGGGAGTGGAGACTTTCACATACTCAATCCCGTCCGGCGTGTTCGCCGGCTTGGACTCGCCATTGTCGGCGGGGAAGTTGGGATGCTGGCCGGCGCGGGTCACTTCGTAACGCAGCGACGGCTCGCTGCCGACCGTCTCCATGCTGTAGCGCACGCGCTGCGGCACCTGTACCAGGAAGCCCTTGGACGCCACGAACGGCTCCTGGCCATCGATGTTGAAGCGAATCTGGCCCTGCCACACTACCCACATGACGCGGTCATCGCCGTAATAGCGGGTCGAGACTTTCTCGCCCGGCGCCATCTGCACCCAGCGTGTGTCGAAACGGTCGGTCTTGATCACTTGGTGAGTCCAGCTGGCTTGGCCCTTGTGCGCGGCCAGGACGTCCACCAAGTGGGTGATGGGCTTGTTCTTCCCATAGGGAGGCAGCTTCACCGGCTTGGGCGTATAGGCCAGCAGCGATTTGGGAGCGGCGGCGGGTTGCGCCGCTGCGGGCAGCGCCAGAAGTCCCAGCATACTTGCGGCAATTACAGTTTTCGCAGGAATTTTCATTCTGCATTTCCTCCTAGATTCCAATCACTGACGACCGTTCGCATCTTCCGCGAAGTTGTGTAGCATGCCGGGACGGTTGTTAAACGACAGCCTAGTGTCCATCTGGCCGTCGGCCCACGCAGCGCGGTGCCAGCGTCCTAGCGGCACAAATACCACATCTCCGGCTTCGCTGGTGACAAGACCTATACCTTCGATCAGATATTCGACCTTGCCTTCCAAGATGAACCAGAATTCGTCACTGCCAACGTGGAAGTGGCCTCTGTTGGTGGCGGGCGGTGTGGGAAAGCCCTGGCCACGAATGATATTGATGTAGAGATCGTCATCCTGCGCCACCGAATGATCCTTGGGACCATGGGTGGGATCGGCGGCCACGACATCCTTAAAAAAGTTGCGATAAGGCCGGTTGGGAAGTTTGTAGGTGTCAGGCGGGCTGGGATAGGTGACCTTGATGTAGTCCGTCCCATTTTTGTCATTCAGCGCCGCCGGCTTGGGCTGATCGGCGGTATAAAGCGGCAGGCGATTGGTATGCGTGACGCGGAAGAAACGCGCCGGCCTATTACCGACCACATCCAGCTTGAAAGGCACGCGAAAAGGCACCTGAACCAGAAAAGCCTTGCTGGCAACAAACGGTGCCTCGCCGTCAATGGTAAAGCGCACTTAGCCGTCCCACACCACCCAGAAGGTGCGATCGTCACCGTAGAACATGGTGGGCGTGCTATCGCCGGGGGCCATTTGTACCCACTCTCCGTGGAAACGCGTGGTCTTGACCACATCATGGCTCCAACGCACCTCACCTTTGTGCGCGGCCATAACCTTATCGTAATTGGTGACTGGCTGGTGCGGCCCGTCATAGGGCGGCAGAATAGTGGGCTTCGGTGCCCATCCCATGCGCACCACCGGCTGCGCCAGCGCCGAAACCGTCAGCGCAGCGGCAACGGTTGCCGCGCAACCGAAAGCTAAAATCTTTGAAAAAGGCATGCCACTCTCCGCCATAAACAAGGCCAATATTCTAGTATTTTTATTGCAGCCCTGCGCATCGCGATGCGCACTTCATAGCAAAGTCTCACTTTTGCCCTAGGGAGTAAATCGGTCGCGCGCAGGCCAACTGTCGCAAGTCTTCGCACCAGCAGCGCGGTTGCTGCGTTGCAACAGAGTCGGGGGCGCGCCGCGCATTACGCCGCACTTGACTTAATGTCACCCGCGCCCAAACGTCCGATCAAACGCTTCGTCAAAAACGCTTTGAGGAAACTGTCATGGAAAAATTGCAGCGCCGTCATTTCATCGTGGGCGCGACCGCCGCCGCCGCCAGCCTGTCGTCCGGCCTGACCGCCGCACCGGCCTTTGCGCAGAAGCTCAAGCACAAGCCGCTGGACCCGGTTAATCCGGACATGCTGTTCGGCACCACCGGCTCGATCTGGGGCGAAGCGGGCGTGGGCGCGACGCGGGTCTATTCGACCGAACAGGCGATCAGGATGTGCGCCAAGCTGGGGCTGCAGGGCATCGAGCCCTATAACGGCGGCTGGGAGGAGTATCGCAACCGCCCGAAGGACCTGCTCAAGATCTGCATCGACAATAACGTCACCATGATCGACGCCTCCAATGGCGGCCCAGGCCAGTCCACCAACTTCATCGACAAGGACCGGATTCCAAAGACCATCTCGGACCATGTCGTCTTTGCGCGCGACTGGCTGCAGGTGTTCGGATGCGATCACTGGAAGATCAACATGGGCGCGCGTCCGAAAGGCGGGCCGAGCGATGACCAGCTCAAGCAACTGGCCGATACGCTCAACGAGCTGGGCCGCCGCACACTGGAATTCGGCATCCGCCTGGCGCCGCATCCGCATATCTGGGGCCCAATCGAGCGCGAAGCAGAAATTCGCCGGGTGATGGAATTGACCGATCCCCGATATGTCTGGCTGACCGCGGACACCGGTCACCTGACCCTGGGCGGCGGCGATGCGGTTCAGATGATCAGCGATTATTTCCCGCGCCTGGCGGAAATCCACATGAAGGACACCTACGCCAAGTTCCGCGGCAATGTCGAAACCCCGACGCCCGAAATGCATCGCCAAGCCAGCGTCTATCACAATTTCGGCAGCGGTGGCGTGGACTTCCCCGGCATCTTCAAGGTTCTGCGCGAGCGGCACTTCAAGGGCTGGGTGGTGATGGACGTGGACGGCCCCCGCAAGGGCGATGACGGCTTCGACGCCATCGGCGGCAACATGCATGTGGCGACGGACAATTACCTCAACCACAACATCAACTATCTGCGCCATGTGCTGGGCGTGAAGCTGCCGCCGCAGATCTGAAAACGGGAAGCCGGGGCAGGGGAATGAGACGCCAAAACCGCGTTCTTGGAATCGCGGCAGCATTGCTGCTGGCCTGTGCGCCGGCGTTTGCCGCCGACTTTGAAGCCCAGCTCGATCCGGCGCCGTTCGACGCGTCCACCAGGGCTGACATCCTTGGCAGTATCGGGCAGGTCAATGCTAGGCTGAACGGCAACACGCTGACAGTCAGCGGCACGTTCAGGGACATGACCTCGCCCGCCATCGCCGCGTCGGTGCGGATTGGCCTCCTCAAGGGCGTGCTGGGTGACACGATCGGACCCTTGACCGTTACCCGCACGGCGCAAGGCACTGTGTCGGGCACGGTGCAACTGACCCCGGCACAGATCGAAGCGCTGAATCGCGAAGCGGTCTATGTCCGTGTCGACAGCGAGAAAGCGCCGGAAGGCAATCTGCAAGGCTGGCTGGAAGCCAAAAGGAACTAGGATGTCTGTCACCGCAAGACTTCTCGCGGGCGCTGCCCTTGCCATCGGGCTCGGCGGTGCGTATGCGACTGCGCAGCAACAGCAGCAAGGCGCCAGCATCTTCACCGCGCAGCAGGCGGCGGCGGGCCGCACCGTCTATGCCGCGCAGTGCGCCGGTTGCCATCGGGACAATCTGGCAGGCGGCGCCGACGCGCCGCCTTTGGGCGGGAAGGGCTTTTTGGGTGCATGGGGCAGTCGCACCACCGCCGATTTCTACAAGTTCATCGCGGTGTCCATGCCGGCCGGCGCGCCGGCCAGCCTGAGCGAAGCGCAGTACACCAATGTCGTCGCCTATCTGCTGGCAGCCAATGGCGCCAGGCCGGGCGCCAAGCTGTTCAACAAGAGCGTCAGCGTCAGGATATCCAGCGTGGCCAGCGGCCGCGCCCAGGTGCAGGTCGCCGCCCCGAAGCCAGCCGCGCCCGGGGCGAAGCCGCCCGCATCCGCCCCGCTCAGCACGCTGCCGCTGAGCCAGCGCACCGACCTGATGGCGCCGGCTTTCCAGCTTGGCCATACCGTCGGCACGGTGCAGAACTACACCGATGTCAGCGATGAGATGCTACGCAATCCGCCGGATGGCGAATGGCTGATGTACCGGCGCAATTACCAGGGCTGGAGCTACAGCCCGCTGAAACAGATCAATGCGTCCAACATCAAGGGCCTGACGCTCAAATGGACGTGGAACATGAACGAGGGTGGCGCCAACCAGCCGACCCCGATTGTCCATGCCGGTGTGATCTTCCTCGCCAACACCTCCAACACGGTGCAGGCGCTGGATGCGCGCACCGGCGACCTGATCTGGGAAAACCGGCTGGGTCCGCAGTCGCGCGTCGCCTATGGCGGCAACCGCAGCCTGGCGGTGTATGAAGACAAGGTCTATGTCGCCACCACCGATGCCGTGGTACATGCGCTGAACGCGCGCACGGGCGCCGAGGTCTGGCGCCAGAAGCTGGGCAGCGACCGCAATTCCGCGACCGGCGGCGTGATGGTGATGCGCGGCAAGGTGCTCTCGGGCATGACCGGCTGTGATAATTACTCGCTCAACAATTGCTATATCAGTGCCCTCGACGCGCGCACCGGCGCGCCAGCCTGGAAGTTCTACACCACCGCGCTGGAAGGCCAGCCGGGCGGCGACACCTGGAACGGGTTGCCCAACCTGCTGCGCGGCGGCGGCGATACCTGGATCGCCGGCACCTACGATCCCGACCTCAACACGACCTATTGGGGCACGGCCCAGACCAAGCCCTGGTTCCGCGCCAGCCGCAAAAGCGGTGACGGCGCGACGCTTTATTCCAGTTCGACCCTGGCGCTCAATCCCGACACTGGCGAACTGAAATGGTATTTCCAGCATGCCCCGGGCGAGACGCTGGACCTGGACGAGGTGTTCGAGCGCGTCCTGATCGATCACGGCAAGGAAAAAACCCTGCTGACCATCGGCAAGCCTGGCATCCTGTGGAAGCTGGACCGCGTCACCGGCAAGTTCATCGCCGCCAAGGAGACGATCTTCCAGAACGTCTTCTCCAAGGTGGACCAGAGGACCGGCGAGGTGACCTATCGCGAGGATATCCGCAACCAGAAGACCAACGAGTGGTTCTCCTCCTGCCCGGGGCCGCAGGGTGGCCATGACTGGCAGGCCACCAGCTATCACCAGCCCACCGACCAGCTGATCATCCCGCTCAGCCAGAGCTGCGTGATGATCCGGGGCCTGGATGTGGATCAGAAACTGGGCGGCGGCGGCACCGCGGCCCAGCAGAAATTCTACTTCACCCCCGGCTCAAGGCAGCAGCTGGGCCGCCTTTCCTCCTATCGCGCCAGCGACATGAAGGAGATGTGGACCTGGGAGCAGCGTTCGCCCTTCCTGTCGGCGGTGTTGTCCACCGCCGGTGGCGTCGCCTTCGTCGGCGACTTCGACCGCCGCTTCAAGGCGGTGGATGTGGGAAGCGGCAAGGTGATCTGGGAAACCCGGCTGGGCAACACGGTGCAGGGCTATCCGGTCAGCTTCAGCATTGACGGCAAGCAGTATATCGCCGTCACCACCGGCCTTGGCGGCGGCAGCCCGCAGCAGAAACCGACCATGCTGCTGCGCGAGGTCAAGCGCCCCGCCACCGGTAACCAGCTCTATATCTTTGCGTTGCCCGACTGAGACTGACGGCTATTTCGCCGGCACTTATTTGGCAGGCACTTACTTGGCAGGGACCGGCATGTGGATGGTCATCATCGCCAGGCCATTGGGCTCGGTGTACCAGTGCGGGGTGTTGGACGGGATCAGGACATAATCGCCCTTGGCGACCTTGCGCGCGCTGCCGCCCTCGACTGCGCCATTGACGATTTTACCGCCCGTTACAAGGGTACAGCTGCCTTCCAGCACTTCGACCAGTTCGGACTGGGTGGGATGGATGGAGGCGTTGGTCTGCTTGACCCGATACTCCATCATCACCGGATAGCCTTCGTCATTGGCGATCAGGATGTTCATGTTGCCGCCGCTGGCCTTGGCTTTGGCGATCATGGCCGCGACGTCGGCGCCGGAGCTGTACAGCTTGACCGGGTGCGGGGCCGGCTGGGCCGAGGCCGAATGGAGCGCGGGAAGGGCAGCGGATAGGGCGAGGGCGACGATACCCAGCCCCATGAACTTGCGAGACAGCTTCATGTTTCCTCCTCAAACCTGTGATTTTGTTGTCGGAACAGTGTCGTAACTGGCCGCGTAAAACAATCCGCGCCGGCACGCGAACGGATGTATTATACACTGGCAACTTTCCCCGTGGAGACAGGGTATGAAGGTTCAAATCCTCTTATTCGCCACCGCGCTGGCGCTGACATTGACGCTGCCTGGGGCAGCCTCCGCCCAGATCATCGTGTCCACCTCGAACGGCCAGGCGCGAAACTGCTTTATCGCCGCCAAGGCGGGGGTGAAGCCCCGCGAGGGCGTGCAGATCTGCAATGCCGCGCTCAGGAATGACCCGCTGAGCATACGTGACAGGGCCGCAACCTATGGCAATCGCGGCGTGCTGCTGAACACGATGGACGAGGTGGACAAGGCCGAGGCCGATTTCAAGGCCGCCATCCGGCTGGACCCCACCCTGGGCGACCCTTACGTCAATCTGGGGTCGATGATGATCCGCAAGAAGCAGTTTCACGAGGCCATCGAGCAGATCAACAAGGGGCTGGCGCTGGGCATGAGCTTCCCCGTGATCGGTTATTACGACCGCGCGCTGGCCTACGATTATCTCGGCCGCTACAAGGAAGCCTATTTGGATTACCAGAAAGCGCTGGAACATGATCCCAGCTTCAAGCTGGCCAGCGACCGGCTGAAGGATTTCATCGTCACGCGCACACCTGGGCAGGGTTGAGGATCGCCAAGAGCTACCGGATACTGGCCCAGCATCGCGAGCAGCCGTTCGGGCCTGGAAAGTCGCGTTAGGTTTTCCTCGGTGCTGGCTTAAAGGACGTCTTATTCGACCGCTTGAACGCAGCATGTTCCGCCTTGGTAGTGGGCAGACGCGGACT
>JBEENS010000061.1:0-11200 GCA_041192105.1 Pseudomonadota bacterium
GCTGTTCAACCCCGCGCCGGTTACCTGATGTTAGTCATACCCGCGAAAGCGGGTATCCAACTTCTTTAAGCGGACCGTTTGTTGAAAGTTGGATTCCCGCGTGCGCGGGAATGACAAGAAGTCTTAGCGTCCGTCCTCCAACACCATCGCCGCACCCTTGTCGGCGATCATGATGGTGGGCGTGTTGGTATTGCCCGAGGTGATGGTCGGCATCACCGAAGCGTCGATTACCCGCAAATTCTGAAGTCCGTGCACCCGCAACCGTTCATCCACCACGGCACGTGGATCGCTGGCCAGTCCCATTTTCGCGGTGCCGACCGGATGGAAAATAGTGGTTCCGATATCGCCCGCCGCATGGATCAACGCGTTGTCGCTATCATCCACATCGGGACCGGGGCGGAATTCCTCGGGCCGATACTGCGCCAGTGCGGGCTGGCGCATCAGCCGCCGCGTCAGGCGAATGCAGTCGGCGGCGATCCGGCGATCCTCGTCGGTGGACAGATAATTGGGTGCGATTTCGGGGCGCGCATCCATCGCGGCGGAGTTGATCCGCACCGTGCCGCGCGAGGTGGGGCGCAGGTTGCAGGGGCTGACGGTGATGGCCGGGAAGCGGTGCAGCGGCGTGCCGAAACGGTCCAGCGACAAGGGCTGGATGTGGTATTGGACGTTGGCGCGTTCTTGTGACGGATCGGAGCGGGTGATCATGCACAGTTGCGATGCCGCCATAGTCATCGGTCCGCGCCGCGCAAGCGCATATTGAAGCCCCATCCACGGGCGACCCAGCAATGAGTAATAGATTTCGTTGAGGGTTTTTACGCCCTTCACATGATACATGGCGCGCAGTTGCAGATGGTCCTGCAGGTTCTTACCTACGCCTTCCAGCGCGCGCAGCACCGGGATGCCCGCTTGGCTCAGCCATGCGCCCGGACCGACGCCGGAGCGCTGCAAGATTTGTACAGAACCGATGGCGCCCGACGACAACAGGACTTCACCGCTGGTCCGCGCCTCGAACAGCTGATTGCCATGGCGGTAGCGCACGCCAGTAGCGCGCTTGCCGTCAAAGAGAACCCTCTCCACCTCCACGTCGGTCACCAGCCGCAGGTTGGGACGGTGCAACACCGGCTTCAGGAAACCGCGCGCCGCCGACCAGCGCCGCCCGCGCTTCTGGTTGACGTGGAAATAATAGCTGCCTTCATTGTCGCCCGTATTGGGGTCCGCGCTTTTCGGGATACCAATCTCTTCGCCGGCATCCACTATGCGGTCCAGTATCTCCCAACGCACCCGCGGTTCTTCCACCGAAAGTTCGCCGTCGGCGCGATGGTGCTCGGTGTCACCCAGGAAATGCCGGTCCAGTTTCTTGAACACCGGCGCCACGTCATTCCAGCCCCAACCGGTCAGGCCAAGCTGGCGCCAATGGTCATAGTCGCCCGCTTGCCCCCGCATGGAGAGCATGGCATTGATGCTGGAGGAGCCGCCTATGACCTTGCCACGCGGATAGTTGAGCTTGCGGCCGTTCAGGCCGGGTTCCGCCACCGTCTCGAACATCCAGTCACTGCGCGGATTTCCGATCAGATAGAGATAGCCGACCGGGATGTGAAACCAGATCCAGTCGTCATGCCCGCCCGCCTCCAGCAGCAAAACGCGCTTGCTGGGATCAGCGGACAGGCGGTTAGCCAGCACGCAGCCCGCCGAGCCAGCACCCACCACGATGTAATCGTAATCGCCCTCGAGCATCATCAGTCCAGATAGAATACTTCCTGCCACATGGGGAAGCGCTCGCCGGGTTTGCGCTCAGCCATGGGCGCGAAAAACGGCGCCATCGCCTCCTGCCAGCGGGCATTGACCGGGCTTTTCTCGATTTCGCCCCACGTCTTTTCGAAATCGACGCAGGTGAAGGATTGGGCCTGTGCAATTTCGGGCAAAGCCGCGCCGATCAGGGCAGCGGCTTTCAGCAGGTCGCGCTTGGAGAGCATGACCGCCCCTAGCGCGCCGTCACGCCCAGAGCGGGATCGGGACGCGGGAAGATGGTCCAGCGCGAATCCTGCCGGACGTCGCCCGGCGGCGCGGTCCATGCCAGCGCCGAAAGTCCGTTCAGGTCATAGACGATCTTGCCGTCCTTCAAGGTCAGTTCCGCCACCAGCTTTTGCGATCCGTCCACTCTTGTATTGCCCATGTCGGTATAGCCGAACTTGCCCTTCTGCACGCTGATGACCGCGATATCGGCCACCGAGCCGGGCGACAGGTTGCCCAGGTCCTCGCGCTTGATCTGGCGCGCAGGATGGGCGGTCATGTCGGCAATCACTTCGGGCAGCGGCAGGCCCAGCGCCATCATCTTGCTGGCGACATTCAGAATGTCCTTGGTGGCGCTGTTCATGCTGCCGGTATGCAGATCGGTGGACAGCGAATCCGGCTTGAAGCCCTGCTTGATGATCGGCGCCGCCAGCATGAATTTGAAACTGCCACCGCCGGTACCGGTGTCGAAATAGATGCCGCGAGCGCGCCCTTCGACAAAGGCCTTGCTGGGCCCCTGGGTCGCCGGGTCCTGCTCCTGGCGCAGGCCGGAGAACATGTGGGTGTAGATGTCGCCGGGACGCAGCTTCTTGGTCAGCAGATCATAGAGCGGACGGGCGGGCTGGTCGGTGCCGAAATCCACCATCACGGGAAGCTTGGCGCGATTGCCGGCGATCACCGCCTCGTCGATCGGCTTCCATTCCGGTCCGGAAAAATGCGCCGCTTTCACACCGACAATGACGCCCGGATAGCGCTGCGCCATCTTGGCGGTCGCCTCGCCGTCCATGTCGCCCATGTCCTGTTCCCACTTGCCGCCGCGCATGCCGGCGCCCACGATATTGAGCATGGCCAGTACGCGGGTCCTGGAACGGTCGATGATGCGGTCCTTGAAATCCTCGAAATTGCGCCAGCCGGCGCACCCGGCATCGATCACCGTGGTGACGCCGCTGCGGAAGGTGAAGCCATCCGGCGGCACGCTGAGATCGCCGGCATAGGAGCCCTTCTCGCCGGTGCCGTTATAGACATGGACATGCAGGTCTATCAGGCCGGGCGAGACGACCATCCCGCGCACATCGATGGTCTTGATCGCGTCGCCGGGCGCCAGGCCGGGCGCGACGCGCGCGATCTTGCCGTCCTTGATGGCGACATCCATCACCCCATCAATGCGGTTTTTGGCATCAATGACGCGGCCGCCGCGCAGCAGCAGGTCATAGGCGGGAAGTGGCTGGGCCGAAGCCCCCACGGTCAGCAGCGCCAGCGCGGCGCAGGAGAGCAGTTTTTTCATATTTTGGTCGCCGTCCATGGAACAATGCCGTACTCGCCCAAGTCCACCGTGCCGGACATGTTATTGCCGGTGGCAGTACCCTTGAAGCGCCAGTCAATACTGCTGCCGGGCACCGGCATGCGGCTGCGCATCTCCAGCGTGTTGGCGCGCACCGAGCCGGTCAGCGTACCCTGATAGATCTCGCCCTTTTGCGTGCCGGTCAGCGCATCGCCCGCCTGCTGCAAGGTGAATTGCTGCTCGCCCTGGCCGCGCACATATTTGATCGTCACGGCCCAGTTGCCCGCAAGCTGCGCCGTCGCGCCTTTGGGTACGACCGGATTTTCATAACGGCCCGGATTGCTGAGACCGGCATACAGCGCGTCGGCGACGATGCGGTCTTCGCCCGGGTCCATCATGTACGGCATGATGGTCAGGTAGCTAGCCATGGCATCGGGGCGGGTACCGGTGCCGCCTTCCACCATGATGCGCGGCGTTCCCGCATCCAGTTTCGTCACCAGTTCGGTGCCGGTGATGCCCAGCACTTTGGCATCCCAATGAATGCGCAGCCGGGTGGATTTGTTGGACAGATCGGAAGGCTGCAGATATTCGAACCGCGTCGAGGCCAAGGGCTTGAGCCGTGCTTCGATATGTTCCAGCCACTGGCGCCACATGCGCTGCTCGCCGTCATGGTCGCGGCGATACCATTGCCGCACCGCCGCCAGCAGCCCCATGGTCTCTTCCTTGGAGCATTTGAGCGCCCGGCCGTAATTGTGATGCGGCGCGGCGTTGAAATAGGCGGCCTGGCACAAGTCTTTTTGGCCGATCAGCATGCCGGAGGATTGCGGTCCGCGCATGCACTTGCCGCCGGAATAGCCCACCAGGGTCGCGCCAGCCGCCAGGTGGATGTTGGGCCTCAGCGGTTCTTCCGCCGCCGCATCCACGAACACCGGAATGTTCTTCTCTTTGGCGATGGTGCAGATGGCGGCAATGGGCAGCACGCTGCGCGCCTCGCTCGGCGAAGACATTATGTAGATCATGGCAACGCGCGGTGTCATGGCGCGGCGGAGATCGTCCGTCGTTTCGACTTCCACCACCTCGGCGCCCACCATGCGCACGCCGATGTCGTATTGGTTGCGCGAGTGTTTGGGGATGATCACCTGGTCCTTCGCCTTGATATAGGGAAGCGCCTGAGCCTTTTCGACATCGGTCCCCGCCATGCAGGCCACGGTGGCCTGCACGATGGCGGCCTCGCAGCCATTGGTGGCGATGCCCCAGGGAGCACCGGTCAGCTTCGCCAGTTCCGCGCCGATACCGTTCATCAGCTCGTCGAGATGGACGTGATAATGCGAGGCCTCGAACATCGCCTGCTTGACTTGCGGCAACGAGCGCGAGCCGCTGATGATGGTGTAGGTGCCGCGCGCGTTGAGGATCGGGCGTACCCCGATGCGAGTGTAAAGATTGTCGCTGTCGGTGCCGGTGCGCGCGGGTTGCGCCGCCGCCGGTGCGCTCACCAGGGCGACAGGCGCCACCGCGCCGGCCACCGCGCCAGAACTTTTCAGAAGATCACGCCGCGACCACCTGCCGAACATCGCTAGGCTCCTTCTCAGATGTAGGCGATGACGTCGATTTCGACCAGCGAATTGCCGGGAATGCCGCTGGCCGGCGCCACCGTACTGCGCACCGGTGGCACCGGACCCCAGTCATAGGAACGATAGACCCTGTTCATCGCATCATAGTCGCCCAGGTCATTGAGAAAGACGCTGACCTTGAGGCATCTCTGCAGCGATGAGCCGGCTTCCGTCAGGTTCTTGGACAGTTCGTCCAGCACCGTCTTGGTATGTTCCTCGATGGTGCCGAAATAATGCGCGCCCACGCCCGACAGGAACAGCATGTTCCCATAGGCGACGGCGCGCGAATACATCGGCTTTCCGGTCGGCGGCGGATTGGGCGCAGGATAGGGCGAACGCTTTTCCAGTCTCGGCTGGGCCTGCGCTTCGCTGCTCTTGCCCAGCAGCGCCACGCCGGTGGCGGCAGCCGCCGCGACGGCGCCTTTGGTCAGCAGTCCGCGCCTAGATTTCTTTTCCATGAAAAACACCTCCGATACCTGGCCAATGTCCCCCGGCCCTCCCTGACAGGCTATCACAGCATCTGCCACGCGCAGCGTCAAAGCTGTGCTTTTTCACAGGGAAAACCGCAAAATCGCTGCAATGCGAAAAGCCGACTGGCCTTCTTCAGACGGTCAGGCCGTCTCCTCCGCCGTGACCTCGTCGGTCATGGTCGACATGGGAATGCGGCGCTGGCGCTTCTTCAGCCACATGATGGTGCCGGTTATGACGAACAGCAGCGGCACCAGGCCCGACAGGAAGACCAGGAATTCCCACACCGGTCCCAGATTGCCCTGACCGTCATGCATCGGGCGCTGCAGCGCTATGAAGCTGTCGCCGCCGCCATTGTTGGCCATGTCGCGCACGGCGATCACCGCGCCGGTGTTGGGATGGATATAGACCGTGGCGGTGGTGCCGAAGCGCGAGGCGACCGCGGCGATCAGCGGCTCGTCGGGCTTGGCCGGCATGGTGACGCTGCGCACCGCCCTGCCCGGCATCGTCTTTTTTGCGATCAGCACCGCATGATCGGGGCCCAGGCGCCTGGCGCCCGGCACCAGTTGGGCCACGGGCGCGGGCGCGGGCGCGGGCGTACTGGCCGAGACGATGGCACGCATGGTCTGGGGGAAGGTGATGGCGACGCCCGAAAAGCTCACCGCCATGAAACCCACGAACATCCAGATGCCGGCGGCGGCGTGCAGCTCGCGGTGGAAGCGCAGGCCGGTGGCGGTGCGGCGCACCAGGAAGGCATATTTCCATTGGCCGCGCTTGGGCCACCACAACACGATGCCCGTCAGGCCGAGCAACACCATGCCAACGCCCAGCCAGCCCACCACGGGGCGGCCGAACTCGCGGCCCAGCTGCAAGCTGCCGTGAAACTGATGCAGCCATTGAAAGACCGGCAGCCGGCCGTCGCGGCGCACGTCCAGCGTCACGCCGGAAGCCGGATCGACATAGAGCTGAAGGTTCACCGGCTCCTCCAGTGAAGCGGGAACCTTGCGATGCTTGCCGTTCAGGCGCACCAAAACCGTCTCTCCGGGTTTGGCTGGCGGCAAGAACTGGATCTGGCCACCCTCTTCGGCTTGCACCACGCGGCGCGCATACTCCCCGATGATGGTCAGCGGCATGCGTGGCCCGGCCGTGACTGCCTTTGGCGGGGGCGCGATGATGTCGGTGAGCTTGTCGTCATAAACCAGAATGCTGCCGGAAAGGCTCACCGCCACGAATAACACGCCCAGGACAAGCCCCACCCACATATGAATCTGAAACAGGGCGCTGCGGACGGTGGCGAACTTCATGACGTCTTCCTCATGCGTCCACCTGTGCGGCGGAGAAGGTTATGGTTGGGGCGGGCCAGCCACCGATCCGGTCGCTGACTTCCACGCGATGTCGCGGGGCCCTGAATGGGTGCGGAACATCAAACAGTCCGCCAACGCGGTTTGCAAGTGACTTGCAACCTCATCTTCGCTGACCAGGCCTGATTACAACCGAAAGCTCACCAGCTGGCCGGGCATGCCGCCGGACACCGCGACGGCGATATATTGCGTGCCGTTGACGGCATAGGTCATGGGCGAGCCGGTGACCCTAGTGGGAAGCGGCACCGCACCCACTTCCTTGCCGGTCGCCTTGTCATAGGCGCGCAGCCACCCACCCAGTTTTCCATCCGGCCCGGTGGTGGCGGTGCCGTCGCCGGCAATGATCAGGTTTTTTGTCACCAGCACGCCGACTTTTCCCTTCGAGCCGGTGCGTGGAATGGTCATGCCTTTCAGCGCGGGATTGTTGCGCACTTCATCCGGGGTTTCGCCATGCGGCACCTGCCAGACGATCTCGCCCTTGTTGAGGTCGATTGCCGTGATCTGGCCGTAAGGCGGTTTCATCAGTGGCATGCCCTGCACCGTCGTCCGGGCGATGCCCGGGCGGGGCGTCTCGCCCGCGACTGCCGGCGGCGAGGCCACGCCCAGCATCCAGCCGACATCGGTGACGGCGGGATTGGCCGGGATGTGGCCGGTGGGACTGTAGGAAAGGTTCGAGAATATGTAGAAAATATTGGTGTCGGGATCGAAGGCGCCGCCCGGCCACTGCGCCGCGCCATCGCCATTGGGATTCATGATGGTGGCCAGCGGACGCGGCCATTTGCTGGCGGATGGTGGCGTGAACAGGGGCCCGATGCGGTAATTGAAAACCAGCTGCTCGGCCTCGGCGCGCAAGGCGGGCGTGAAATCGATCAGGTCTTTGACAAAAATCCCCTGGCGGTCGAACGCTGGCGGCTTGGTCACATGCGGCTGGGTCGCCGGATACCATTCGCCGGGCACATCGCCCTTGGGGACGGAACGTTCGGGAATCGGCCAGACCGGTTTTCCGGTGCGCCGGTCCAGAACATAGAGCCAGGCCTGCTTGGTCGGCTGGGCGATGGCTTTGATCGGTTTGCCGTCCACCGTGATGTCGCAAAGAATCGGCGCGCAGGGGATGTCGCGGTCCTGAACCCCGTGATGCAACGTCTGATAGTGCCAACGGCGCAGGCCGGTTTTCACATCCAGCGCCAAGATGCTTTCGCTGAACAGATTGTCGCCGGGGCGCGCGCCGCCATACCAGTCGCCGGTCGGCGCCTCCACGCCGATGTAGACCAGGCCCAGCTCCGGATCGGCGCTGTTCTGGCACCAGTTTCCCGTATTGCCGGTATACTCGTCCGAGCCGTTCAGCCAGGTGTCATGGCCGAACTCGCCCTTGCGCGGGATGGTGTGGAAAATCCACAGCCGCTTGCCGGTACGCGCGTCATAGCCGCGGATATAGCCTTTGACGTGACGCTTGCGCGGCGACCGGCCCGGCAGATGCGCCGCGCCAACCACGATCACATCGCCCACCACCAGCGGCGTGGCGTGAAGACCGATATCATCATCGGCCCGCTCGCCGGTCAGGTCGATCTCCTGGTCCATTTCCGTCTTCAGATCGACAATGCCACCCGTGCCGAAGTCCGGCACCGGCAACCCGCTCTGTGCGTCGAGGCAGACCAGCTGATAGCCGACGGTAACGAATAAAATGCGTTCCTTGGTGCCATCGGTCCAATAGCTGAGGCCGCGGCCCGAACCCTGGCGCGGCGCGTTGGTGGCGCGCTTGCCTTCGTCGATATTGTATTTCCACTTCAGCTCGCCGGTGGCGGGATTGAGCGCCACCGCGGCGCGGCGCGAACCTGCCGTCAGGTACAGCGTGCCGTTGGCCATCAGCGGCGTGGCCTGCAGATTGGGATCGGGCACCGGACCCAGATTGTCGGGGCGGAACGTCCAGGCGTGGCGCAGTTTGCTGAAATTGCCGGCATTGATCTCGTCGAGGGCGGAATAGCGCCAACTTCCCAGATTGCCGCCATAGGTGCGCCACTCGCCATTGGCGGTGTCATAGGGCGGGGCGGCCGCAAAGGCGGGCATGTGAGACACCGCAATCGCAGCCATTCCGGTGGCGCAAACGCCACGGCGCGAAATCTTCCTCACTCTTCCACCCCTAATTTTTTATCTATAAAGAACGTGCCACGCTTTTCATGCCATGGGAATTGCCTTCGTGACTGCTGATCGCGCGTTCCGCACCACCAGTCTGGCGCTGCTGGCCCTGGCTGCGGCCACCGGCGTTTCCCACGCCCAGGAACTTCCGCCCGGCCCGATGCGCGATGTGGTGGAGCAGGCCTGCACCCGCTGCCACCTTGCCACCGAATTCACCACGAAGCGCAAGACCGCCGGCCAATGGGCCCAGACCGTCAACCACATGATCGACAAGGGTGCCGTCATCGGCGACAACGAATTCGACCGGCTGGTCGACTATCTGACGCAGCATTTCGGAGCCGAAAAATAACCTAGGCCAGCGCCGCTTTCACGCGCAGGATATTCCCGGTTTCTTTTTCGGTCAGAACGATAAAGCCGTTTTCGGTTTTCAGATCGGCAACGCCGCGAAAGCCGGTGGGGATTTCCGCCAGGAAGATCGAATATGTCTGGCTGCGTTTGGCACGGCCACCGATCCAGCTATATTGCGGCACGCCAAAATTCTTGCCCTGCATCACCGCGTTCCTGGCGCCCTGAATCAGGCTGTCGCCCCAGCAAAAGCCACGCGCCAAGACTTTGCCGTCCCAGGGCTTTTGCATGTTGGTGCGGTTTTGCTGCCAGTCCAGCAGCCAGGGATTGGCCGCGGCCTCGAAAATATAGCCAATCAGCACATTGTAATCGGCGTGACAGGCGGTGACCCAGTTCTTGCCCTCGCGCTGGAGCAGCCATTTGCCGACATCGCCGCTGAACACGCGATAGTCATGCATCGCACCTTTTTCATTCACGCTGCTGGGCCAGTCCGCCAAAGTGGCGCCATCGCCCCAGCCCAGCATCACCTGGTCGACCGAGGCATCGGCGAACATCTTGTTTTTTTCGACAAAGGGCGGGCCAAAAGTAACGTGCTGCACCCATTGCAGAGGGCGGTCGCTGATCATCAGATTTTCCGCCGTCTCGGTGACCGTGGCCACCGTCTCGTCCGGCAGCATCTTGATGCTGCGCTGAAAACGGTACTGTGTGCGCGAAAGGTCTGCACTCATCACCAGATCCGCCGATGGCTCGCGCCGCCATTTCACCGTCAAGGCTTCGCCATGCTGGCTGTAATCGGCGGACTTGAACTCTTCGGGCTGATTGCCGAACTGTGGAAAGCAGGTGAAATGGCCCATATAGCCCGACATCAGCCGCGCCTGGACATCGGTGCCATAGGCGGCGCCATCGCGCGCATAGGTAAAATTATAGGGATCGATGGTGGGATAATGCGGCACGCGCATCGGGTTGATGTCGGCGCGGGCGCGGCCGCTGGTCAGCCGCACCTCGCCGATAAAACCGCCGCCCGGCAGGACACTGAGCTGCATTCGGCCATTGGAGATGGTCAGGGCGTCACGGCCATGCAGGCGGGTCTGCGAAAGATGCGTGGCGGCGGCCGCGGAACGCGGGTATCCGTCGCAACCTTACCAAGTCATGTTAACGCAGGTCCACCTGCAGCGCGGCAGTTGGGCCATGGCGGGCGCGATTATTCCCCGCATCGTGGTGGCCAAGGGGCGGGACGCGGCGATAAGCGAGGCATGGCGCGACTGGCTGGTCCGAGTCGTGGATGCCACGTCTGCTCCGGTCGATGCCGCCCAGCAGTCCCTGGTCGAGTATTTTCGCGCGCGGCCGTGGCCAATTAAACTGTACCGGCAGACGATTACTGCTTTGCGCTTGGCCGATCGCCTCGAAACCGCGCGGGCCATTGCTCTGCTGGCCACGACTGCATTTCCCGCCAGCGCTTGGATGCAGCAGCAACTCACCGAAATTGAAGGCGAACTCGCGACGCGACAAGCGGCGCTGGCTGCGACGACGGCAGGCGCCACCAACGCCCGCCGTCAGTGGATCGAGAAACCCTTCTTCCTTCAGCTCGATGCGCTCCTCCAACAGAGAAACTGGAAAGAGGCGGGCGAACTCATTGGAGAATTGCGCGAGAGCCGGCCGGCGCCGGAGTGGGTTGCCTCCAAGGACGGGGACCTCCGACTGGCGCAGGTGAAAATTGGCCATGGCACAGCGCAGTTCGCTGAGATGCTGGCGGCTGCCCGGCTTTACCTCAATGGCGATGCCGCGCGTTCGGTGAAGTTACTCGAATTGGCGCGAACTTTTTATAACGACGGAGGCAAGGCAGCGGCAATCGACCTCGTAAGTGAAGTCCGCCGCAAGTCACCTGACTTCGCGCCTGCGCAGCGCCTGATCGCGGAGTGGCAGCCGGGCGTACCGAAGCGGTAAAGGCCGTGGCTCGCACCAGCGGATCATTCGGTCCGGTCCGGTAGTCG
>JBEENS010000062.1:0-10995 GCA_041192105.1 Pseudomonadota bacterium
ATCCATAACGCCGCATCTGTCAGCTCCGAATCAGCCGACTGCCTATGAATCACGCGCCGCCATAACTGGGAATCCTCTAATTGAGGACAGGCCCTAGTCAATCGACGTGCGCTTGTGCTTTTTGCTCAGCCGTCCGGCGCTAGCAAATTGACTTCAATATTTTCATCTGGAGCGAGTAGCCTTAAGCGCAAGGTCGAGCGGCCGCCAATACTGCGAAGCAGCGGATGGTCGCTTGAAACGCTAGATTCCGCAAAAATCGTTCAAGAAAAATCGATACGAGTTACGAATGGAGATAGAAAAGTCCTAGATCTCTTCACTGACGGAACGATGGTATTCGTTGCGTCGGCTGCTAATGACTTTTTGGCATGGGGAAAGAGGCGGGAATTCAACATCAATCCGCTCGCATTGATCGAGGCCATCTATTCGTTCACCGCTTTATACGCAGAAGTCATAAAAGGTTTTGAAGAGATACCCTCGGAGATTGTTTTTGGGGCACAACTGCATCATGTACACCTAGATGGACAAAAGACAGTGCTGGGCCCGGGCGCTCTCAACAGTATAGCGCAGCAATTTGGTACGGAAGTGGAGGAGACTCCCGAGGATTCGTTTCAGAATTCATACGTCGAGAAGAGTGCGACTTTCGATGTTGAAATCGCCGCATACGAAATTGTCCGTTTGATTTATCTCTGGTTTGGGCTCGGCGAAGAGACGATCCCGTACGCGTACGAAAAATCAGGTCGGAAGGCAGTGGATTCAGGCCTTATAGCGACCCTGTAAGTTAAAGCATTTTCTGGGCTGCGCAGATGGCTACAGCATTCATCCTAGTGCTGTGACTTGGGCAGGTTGAGAACGATACCGTCCAGCGCCGCGCTCATGCGCAACTGGCAGGACAGGCGGCTGGTGGGCCGCACATCGGGCGCGAAATCCAGCATGGCTTCTTCCATCTCGCCCTTGGGCGGCAGCTTTTCCTGCCATTCGGGCGCGACATAAACCTTGCAGGTGGCGCAGGCGCAGGCGCCGCCGCAATCGGCATCGATACCGGGGATCAGGTGTTTGACCGCGCTTTCCATCAACGACCAGCCTTCGGCGACCTCGACGGTGTGCGCCTTGCCGCCGTCCTCGATATAGGTGACCTTGAATTTCGGCGGCGACATCAGCCCATCTGCTTCATGGGGATGGACATGTCGGCCAGTGTCTCGGGCGCGATTGCCTTGCCTTCCGCGATCATCTTCTTGCCGACCAGGTATTCGCCGGGTGCATTCACCGCTTCCACCGCTGCCACAACGCCATCCCGCAGGTGAAAGACGGCAAATTTGCGGCTTGCCGGGTTGCCGCGTGCTACCCGCCGGTCGGTGGGACGCGCCAGGCCGGCGATCTGCAGCTTGAGATCATACTGGTCCGACCAGAACCACGGCACTTCGCTGTAGGTTTTGGCTTTGCCGACCATGGCGAGGGCCGCATGCTTGGCCTGGTCGATGGCGTTCTGCACGCATTCCAGGCGGATGGAATGGCCTTCGCGCCCGACATGACGGGTGCAGTCGCCCGCCGACCAGATATGGGGATCGCCGGTGCGGGCGTTCTGGTCCACCACGATGCCGTCTTCGCAACCCAGACCGGCATGAACCGCCAGTTCGTCGCACGGCACCACGCCGATGCCGACCAGCACGATGTCGGCCTCATAGGTCTGGCCACCAGCCTTGATGCGCTGGACCTTGGCGCCCCCTTCAAAGCCTTCCACGCCGGTGCGCAGTTTCAGCTTCACGCCGGCTTTTTCATGCTCGGCGGCATAGAAGGCGGAGAGTTGCGGTGACACGGCGCGCGCCATCAACCGGTCCATGGCCTCGAACACCGTCACGTCCAGGCCGCGCTTGGCGCCCACCGCCGCCACTTCCAGCCCGATATAGCCTCCGCCGACGATGGCGATGCGCTTGCCGCTCTGGAACACGCTCTGCAACCCGTCCACATCGGCGATGGTCTTGAGGTAATGGATGCCAGCCAAGTCCGCGCCGGGACAGCGCAGCTTGCGCACCCGCGCGCCCGTGGCCAGCAGCAGCTTGCCATAGGCCAGCAGCCGCCCGTCGGTCAGCTCGACCGTGCGGTCGGCGCGATGGATGGCCTTGGCCGAAGTGGACAGCAGCAATTCGCAGCCGGCGTCTTCGTAAAAAGAGTCCGGCTTGAGGAACAGGCGCGGCCGCTCGAAGGTGCCCAGCAGATAGGCCTTGGACAAAGGCGGGCGCTGATAGGGCGGATAGGCCTCGTCGCCCACCATGGTGATGGCGCCCTTGAAGCCTTCGCTGCGCAGGGACTGGACCGCCTGCTGGCCGGCCTGGCCGGCGCCGATAATGACGATATTTTCGGGCATTTCTGACTGGATTCCGTTACGCGCGCGCGGGGTTACCATGCCGGTGGATGGCCCACAAGCAGCCCCTTCCTGCGGCCCGAATGGCAGGCTAAAAACGATGGATATGGCCGAAATATCAGAGACTTTCCGAAATGCAATCCCCCTGCCCGACCTCGACGCCACGGCGCGGCTGGGGGCGGACATTGCCAGTGCTTTGCGCTGCGGCGATGCCGTGGCGCTGTGGGGCGATCTGGGGGCGGGAAAGACCACCCTGGCGCGCGCCATTTTGCGCCGGCTGGGGGTCAGCGAAGATGTGCCCAGCCCGACCTTCACCATCGTGCAGGCCTATGACACGCCGGGACTGGCCGTCAGCCATTACGATCTCTATCGCGTGAAGCAGCCGCGCGAGATGCAGGAACTGGGATTCGACGATGCACTGGATCAGGGCGCGGTGCTGGTGGAGTGGCCGGAACGCGCCCCCGAAATTCTGCCACCCGATGCTTTGCATGTGCGGCTGGGGATGCAGGACGGGGCGCGCACCGCGCGGCTGACCGGGCCGGCGCGATGGGAAAGCGTATTGCGTCATGTCTGATCGCCAAACGGCCATGCGCAAATTCCTGGTTGCCGCCGGTTGGGGCGACGCGACCGTGACGCTGCTGCCTGGCGATGCCTCGACCCGGCGCTATGCGCGGCTGGCGATGAACGGCCGCAACACCATGCTGATGGACCAGCCGCAGGGTGCGGAAGGCGCGGTCGCGCCGCCCGATGCCAGCGAAGCGGAGCGCCAGGCGCTCGGCTACAATGCCGTGGCGCGGCTGGCGGGGGCCGATTGCGCCCGCTTCGCCGCCGTGGCGGATTATCTGCGCCGTCACGGCCTGGCCGCGCCGGAAGTTCATGCCGCCGATCATGCCAACGGCTTTGCCATTCTCGAGGATCTGGGTGACGCGCTGTTCGCCGATGTGCTGGCCGATGGCGGCGACGAGCTTGCGCTGTACAAGGCCGCGGTGGAAGTGCTGGCGAAAATTCATGCGCAGGATGCCCCTGCCGCACTGTCGTCCGACAAACCGCTCTTCGCCTATGACCAGACGGCGCTGATCGCCGAAACCAGCCTGCTCACCGAATGGTTCCTGCCGCTGGCGCTGGAACGCAGCGCCAGCGAAACCGAGGCCGCTGAACATCGCGCCTTGTGGAAAGCCGCGCTGTCGTGGATCGAGGGCGGGCGGCGCGTCTTTGTGCACCGCGACTATCACGCCCAGAACCTGCTCTGGCTACCGCAGCGTGAAGGTGTGGCCCGCGTCGGCCTGATCGATTTCCAGGACGCGGTGGCGGGCAGCCCCGCCTATGATCTGATTTCGCTTACCGAAGACGCGCGCCGCGATGTCAGCCCGGAACTGGCGGAAGCCGCCACCGCCCATTACCTCGCCGCGATGCGGGCGCAGGGCACGCCGGTGGACGAAGCCGCTTTCCGCCACGAGATGGCGGTGATGGCGGCCCAGCGCAATGCCAAGATCGTCGGCATCTTCGCGCGGCTTTACAAGCGTGATGGCAAGGCGCGGTATCTCGATCTGCTGCCGCGCGTCTGGACCTATCTGGAGCGCGACCTGTCCCATCCGGCGCTGGCCGATCTCAGCGCCTGGTATGATCGCGTGATACCCAAAGCCAAACGGGCCTTGCCCGCGATGGAGACGTTATGACCAAGGTCACGCGCGCCATGATCATGGGCGCAGGCCTGGGCACCCGCATGCGCCCCCTGACAGACGACCGTCCCAAACCGATGGTGACGGTGGCAGGACGCACCCTGATCGATCACGCCATCGACCGGCTGATCGCGGCCGGTGTGACGCGGATCGTCGTCAATATTCATTACAAGGCGGAGGTGTTGCGCGCCCATCTGGACAAGCGCCGCGACGTCGACATCGTCTATTCCGACGAGACGGAGAAATTGCTGGATACGGGCGGCGGCGTGGTGAAGGCGATGCCGCATTTCGGCGGCGAGCCTTTCTTCGTCATCAATTCGGACTCCATCTGGGCGGAAGGCGGCGTGCCGCCCCTGCCCGCCATGCAGCGTCTGTGGGACGCCAGCCGCATGGACGGACTGTTGCTGCTGGCCGAGATGGAAACCGCGATGGGCTATGAGGGCAGCGGCGATTTCGTGCTGGAAGCGGATGGCAAGGTGGCGCGCGCCAAGGATCGCAGCGAGCAGCCCTATGCCTATCCCGGGGTGCAGATCGTCCATCCCCGCCTGTTCGACGGCGCGCCGGACGGCGCCTTTTCCACCAACATCATGTGGGACCGCGCCATCGCTGCCGGACGGCTGTCAGGCTGCGTGCTGGACGGGGTCTGGATTCATGTCGGCACGCCGGAGGCGCGCGGCGAGGCGGATGCGTATCTCGCCGCACTGTCGCCCGCGTGAAGGCGCCGGCGGTTTACACCATTGCCGCCAGCGCCCATTTCGCGGAAAGCCTGGCGCGCGGTTTGCTGCAGAGGACAGGGGATGATCCCGTCGCGCTGTCTTCCGCCACCATCTATCTGCCGACCCGCCGCGCGGCGCGCGGCTTTGGCGATGCGTTTGCGCGTGTGATGGGCGGCGCGGCCCTGCTGCCTGAGTTCAAGGCGCTGGGCGACAGCGACGAAGACGAGCTTCTGTTCGATGCGGCCTCCGACGATCTCGAGCTGACGCCGGCTATCGAACCGCTGCGGCAACAGTTTCTGCTCGCCATGCTGGTGCGCCAGTTTGACCGCGCGAAACGGCAGGGATTGCTGTCCTTCGCGCAAAGCGCGGCATTGGCCGACAGCCTGGGCAAGGTCATGCACGAGGTCGAAACCCAAGGCTGCGACATCGGCAAGCTGAAGGAGTCCTTCCCCGCCGAACTCGCCGAGCATTGGCAGGACGTTGCCGGATTTCTTGGCCTTCTCAGCGAGGAATGGCCCACGATCCTCAGCAACGAGGGCGCGATAAGTCCCGCGGATTTCCGCGTCCGGTCGCTGCGCGCCCTGGCCAAGCGGCTGGAAACCTCGCCACCGCAAGGACTGGTGATCGCCGCCGGCTCCACCGGATCGATCCCCGCCACCGCCGAACTACTGGGCGTGATCGCACGATTGCCCCATGGCGCGGTGGTGCTGCCGGGACTGGATCAGGGACTGGACGAGGACAGTTGGGGCAAGTTGCAGGACGATCCCGGCCATCCGCAATTTGGCCTGCGCCAGCTGCTTCAGACCATGAAAGCCGAACGCCAGGATGTGAAAGACTGGTTTGAACCCCCGGTCAACACGGCGCGCGAAAGCCTGCTGCGCGAAACATTGCGCCCCGCGCCCACCACCGACGCCTGGCGCGCGCTGGCGCAATCGGGCGGCGGCGACATCCGGCAAGGGCTGGAAAACATCGCGCTGGTGATAGCCGCAGATCCGGCCCAGGAAGCCTTGACCATTGCGCTGGCTTTGCGCGAAGCACTGGAAATACCGGGACGCAGCGCGGCGCTGGTGACGCCCGACCGCAACCTGGCGCGCCGGGTCGCCGCCGAGATGAGCCGCTGGGGCATCGCGATCGACGATTCCGCCGGCCGCCCGCTGGCGCACACCGCCGCCGGCGCATTCCTCTGCCTGCTGGCCGAAGCGGCGGAAGCGCAGTTCGCCCCCGTGCCGCTGCTGGCACTGCTCAAGCATCCCTTTGCGCGGCGCGGACAGGCTGGCGCAAGTTTTCGCGCCCGCGCCCGCGAGCTGGACCGCTGGTGCCTGCGCGGCCCCCGCCCTGATCCCGGCCTAGCGGGAATCGGTATCGCCATCGCAAATGCCGGACAGGGCCGCAATGCGCCGTCACCCGATGCGCTGGAGGCCCTCGCCGCATGGTGGTCCGAAATCGCATCGACCCTAGCGCCTCTGGAAAAACTGTTTGGCGAAAGAGAAACCGCGCTCGACAGCCTTATCACCGTTCACGTCACCGTCGCCCAAGCCCTGGCCTGCGATCAACCTGAAAACTGCATCCTGTGGAACAACAGCGATGGCAGCGCGGCGTCAGAACTGATCGGCAAGCTGCGGCGCGCGGCGATAGGCCTGCCACCCATCGAGCCGGATTCCTGGCCGTCCCTGCTGCGCAGCCTTGCCATGACCAAATCGGTCCGCACCGCCTTCGGCCAGCATCCGCGCCTGGCGATATTGGGTCCGCTGGAAGCGCGGCTTCAGCATTTCGATCTCACCGTATTGGGCGGCCTCAATGAAGGCAGCTGGCCCGGGTCCGCCAGCGCCGATCCCTGGTTCTCACGCCCCATGCGCACCAGCCTGGGACTGGAACAGCCCGAGCGCGGCATCGGCCTGTCGGCGCATGACTTTGCGATGCTGGCGGCCAGCCCTTGCGTGCTGCTGACCCGCGCGCTGAAATCCGATGGCGCGCCGACGATTGCCTCGCGCTGGCTGCAGCGGCTGGAACAGTTGACGCGCGGCCTGACGCTGGACGGGGCACTGGCGCCCGATACCGGCTATGCGCAATTGGCCGCGCGCATGATGGCGGTGCCGCAAAGTGAACGTCTGGCGCGGCCTGCGCCCCGCCCGCCGGTGGAGGCGCGCCCGCGCCGTCTGTCGGTGACGGAGATCGAAACCTGGCTGCGCGATCCCTATGCCATTTACGCCAAACATGTGCTGCGGCTGCGCGCCCTGGAACCGCTGGACGAGGATGTCGGTCCGATGGAGCGCGGCAATATCCTGCACGGCGCGGTAGAAGAGTTCGTCCGCCGCTATCCGGATCGTCTTCCGGACGACGCCGTGGAACAGCTGGTGGCCATTGCCGATCAGCTTTTCGCGCAGGCGGGTATCCCCAAAGCGGCGCTGGCGGTGTGGCGGCCACGCTTTGAGAACGCAGCGCAGGGTTTCATCGAAGTGGAACGCAAGCGCCGCACCACCATCGCCATCCCGCATGTGGAAAAAACCGGGCGGCTCAGCTTCGGCGCGCCCGGCGGCGAGTTCACGCTGACCGGCCGTGCCGACCGCATTGACGTGCTGACCGGCGGCGGCGCCGCCATTGTCGACTACAAGAGCGGCGCCGTACCCAGCAAGAAACAGGTGGAGCAATTGCTGGCGCCGCAACTACCGCTGGAAGCCGCAATGCTGGCGCAGGACGGTTTCGGCATCGGAAAATTCCCGGCCGAGGAACTGATCTATCTCAGCCTGGCAGACGGGCGCCATGCGCGAAAGCCCACCGTGATCGAGAATGGCGTGGCGCTGGCGGCGGACGCTGTGGCGCGGCTGGCGCAACGCGTGGCGTATTTCGACCAGCAGGAGACGCCTTATCATCCGCGCGTGCGGCCGCTCTATGCGGACAGCGACGGCGACTATGACCACCTGGCGCGGGTGCGCGAATGGTCGGCCACGGCGGAGGAGGCATGACACGCGACGCCTCCATGACCGCGTCGGACCCGGACGTCTCGGCCTGGGTCGCCGCCAATGCCGGCGCGGGCAAGACCTATACGCTGGCCAACCGGGTGGCGCGGCTACTGCTGGCCGATGCGAAACCCGAACGCATCCTCTGCCTGACCTTCACCAAGGCGGCGGCGGCGGAGATGCAGGAGCGGTTATGCCGCCAACTGGGCGAATGGGCGATGCTGCCCGACGAGGAACTGCGCGCGCGCATCGCCGGTATCGGCGGCGATGCGCATGGACCTCTGCCAAAGGCGCGGCGGCTGTTCGCAGGCGCGCTGGAAACCCCGGGTGGGCTGAAGGTTCTGACCCTGCACGCCTTCTGCCAGATCGTGCTGTCGCGCTTTCCGCTGGAGGCCGGCATTCCGCCCGCCTTCGATGTGCTGGATGACCAGTCGGCGCGCGAGATGATCGGTGACGCCCGCGCCCGCGTGCTGGAGCGCGCCGGATCTGGCGAGGTGGCGCTGGCGGCAGCGGTGGCGCATCTGGTGATCGAGACCAGCGAATTTCGCCTGACGCAAGTCCTGGATGCCGCGCTGGGCGGCGACCGCCGCAAGCTCGACCGTTTTTTCGGCAGCGACGGCGACCTGGCCGCGAAAGTGCGTGCCGCGCATGGACTGCAGGACGGCGAGACCAGCCAGGGCATCGCGGAGAATTTCTGTGGCGAACTTGCCCGCGAGATCGAGATGCTGCGCCAGTCGCACGCCTGGCTCAGCGGCGGCAGCGCCAACGACCTCAAGGCTGCGGCGCGGCTGGGACCGATCCTGGCCGCCGCCATCAATGGAGACAGTTTCGTCGGATTTGGAGACTTCTTCCTCACTGGCACGGGCGAGCCGCGCAAAACCATCGCCACCAAGAAGCTGGGTGACGCCCGCCCCGACCTGCTGGACTGGCTGATCGGCATGCAGGACCGCTATTGCCAGGCCGCCGAGCGCCGGCGCGCCAGCCGCGCCGCCGACCTGGCGCAGGCATCGCTGACGGTGATCGGCGCGGTGCGGCAGGAGTATCAGACGGCCAAGCGGCTGCGCGGCGTGCTGGATTATGACGACCTGGTCGCGGAGACTGCCAACCTGCTGCACAAGCGCGGCGCGGCCCAATGGGTGCTCTACAAGCTGGACGGCGGCATCGATCACCTGCTGATCGACGAGGCCCAGGACACCAGTCCAGAACAATGGGACATTGTGAAGAAGCTGACGGAGGAATTCTTCTCCGGCATCGGCCGCGAGCGCCGCGCCCTGCGAACCATCTTCGCCGTGGGCGACGAGAAACAGTCCATCTTCAGTTTCCAGGGCGCCGATCCCACCCAGTTCGACCTTAACCGTCATTATTTCGCGGAGTTGGCGTCGGGCGCCAATGCGCCATTCATCGACCAGCCGCTGATCACCTCGCGGCGCTCGGCGCCGGAAATTCTGAAATTCGTGGACGAAGTGTTTGCCGCCGAGACGGCGCGCGCAGGCCTGACTTTCAGCGGCGGCGCCATCACCCATGAGGCGCACCGCACGGCCGCAAGGGGCGGTATCGAATTCTGGCCGGCCCTGAAGCCCGACGCCGTGGAGGACACCGACCCCTATCTGCCGGTTGACGCGGTGCAAGCCGAAAGTCCGGTGGCGCGGCTGGCACGGCTGGTGGCCGAGCGCATCGCCCGCTGGCTGGCAGAAGGCGCCCGCCTGCCCGGCCACGATCGCGCCATTGCCCCGCGCGATATCATGATCCTGCTGCCGCGCCGCGAACCATTCGGCGGCGAGGTCATCCGGCAACTGAAGCTGCGCCGCGTGCCGGTGGCCGGCGCCGACCGGGTGCGGCTGACCGAACAGATCGCGGCCATGGATCTGATGGCGCTGGGCCGCTTTGTCCTGCAGCGCGAAGACGATCTTACCCTTGCGGCGCTGCTGCGCTCGCCCTTGTGCAGCCTGTCGGAAGACGAGCTGTTCGCCCTGGCCCATACGCGCAAATCCGACTTGTGGCAGGCACTGGTGGCGCGGCAGGACGAAGCCCCCGCCTTCGCCGCGGCGCATTCCTTCCTGTCGCGCATGCTGGAACGGGCCGACTATGCGCCCCCCTTCGAATTCTATTCCCACGCGCTCACCACCTTGGGCGGCAAGGAAAAGCTGCTGGCCCGGCTGGGTCCGGAATCCGCCGACGTCATCGACGAATTCCTCAGCCTGACCCTGACCCATGAGCGCGGCCATTCGCCGTCGCTGGAAGCTTTTCTCGACTGGGTGTCGCATGGCGGCACCGAGATCAAGCGCGACATGGAACGCGGCCGCGACGAAGTGCGGGTCATGACGGTGCATGGCGCCAAGGGACTGGAGGCCGACATCGTGATTCTTCCCGACACCACCTCCCTGCCCGAACCGCCCAGCCGCAAGGGGCATCTTCTCTATGACGGCGACAATATTCTGTTTCCGCTGGGCGATGACGAGGCACCCCAGATCGTCAAGGCGGCCAAGGCGCGCGCCGAGATCGAGACGCTGAAGGAACATCGCCGGCTGCTCTATGTGGCGCTGACGCGGGCGCGCGACCGGCTTTATGTCTGCGGCTTCGAGAACCGCAAGGGCATCAAGGACGGCTCCTGGTACAGCCTGGCGCAGGCGGCCGCGCAAAGCCTGGGCGTGGCGGTGACACGCGGCGATGGCGAGATCACCGCCTATGGTACCGTGGAAGATGAGACTGGAGACGTCGCGCAGGCCGCGCAGGCGCCAGCCGCCATACCCGACTGGACCCGCGCGCCCGCTCCGGCCGAGCCTGTCACCCCAAATCCGATCCGCCCCTCCGACATCCACGGCGCCACGCCCCCTACTTTCTCTCCGCTGGGATCGGGACCGGCGCGATTCCGGCGCGGCAATGTCGTGCATGCGCTGCTCGCACGGCTGCCGGATATTCCGGCAGACCGCCGCGCGGATATTGCCGTGAAATTCGCGCGCGCCCACGGCTTTGCCGAACCAGACGCCAAGGAACTGGTACTCGAGACCCTGGCGGTGCTTGACAATCCACTTTTCGCCGCCGCGTTCAGACCGGAGAGCAAGGCGGAGGTTGCGATCCATGCGTCACGTCCCGACCTGGGCCTGAAAGCCCCGATCGTCGGCCGTCTGGACCGGCTGGCGGTGAGTGACGATCAGGTGCTGATCCTGGACTTCAAAACCAACCGTCCACCGCCAAAAAGCGAAGACCAGGTGCCGGCCAGCTATCTCGATCAGATGGCGCTGTATCGCGCCGCGGCGGAGCGCGTCTTTCCCGGACGGCGAATC
>JBEENS010000063.1:0-10449 GCA_041192105.1 Pseudomonadota bacterium
GATGGTCATAGGCCGCGCCACCCCGGCGCTCTAGATACGCCGCCTCACGCTGGTCGCATAATCTGATCAGTTCTTCTTTTTGGTCCTTAGTTAGACCAATGACGTCCGCGAGTAGTCGATATCCATCGGAGGTTCTCTCGACTAAGCCGTGAGAGGTTAAGACCTTTCCCGGCATGCGCTTGGTGATAGCTTCATAGTATTCTAGCTGACTTTCGTCCTTCCCTAGAAACGCCGCCGCAATTTCGCGGGTGGTGGCCGCGCCACCTTTACTGATGAGCGTCCTAAGCATCACCGGCTGGTAAATGTGTGACATCACCATTTTTTGGGTGATAAATTCCCGAAGCTTTCTTACAGAAACAGGCATGTCGCTCCAAAAATATGACTGGTCCTATATCACAGATATTCCCCGATTATAAATCAGACCGTGATGCGGATCGCCAATCCAGAAAGAAATCAGCGCCATGAGGGATTTTACGTTTTCTATGTTTCGTCAAAAATCTTCTAGCACTGGCGTCATACTAAAAGACTAGAACTGATCTTTTAGAGTAATGTTTTAAAAGGTTTAGAGGGAGTGATCTGAACCTTGGTGAACGTTTGAGGGAGGCCCGGTCTTTGCCTTTTGGACCGGTGCTGTTCAGGCAAAGCTTCGCCTGTGAGGGCGAAGCTAGGCTTACATTCGGCAATTCGTTGGTTCGTGAACCTCGGAGCCACGCCGTCAGTCAGCCCTTTCGATGGTGCAAAACCCTTTCGGGAAGGCCGGGGTCATGCGGTCGGCCTTTTCATGCAGCTTCAAATGACGCGAGGTATTTCTAGTTGCACATCGGTCAACAACTAGAACCTCTCCGGGTCGGAGCAATCCGTAGCCCGGTCCTGTTTCAAGGATGATCTTAAAACTTCTCGCCATGCCATTGGCGTTATCACGCTCGGCTACCCCCGTCTCAGTCTGGCTAACTGCGGAGACCGATGCCCATACGGGGCCAGCTATGAGAATAACATAGCACAGTGCGAACACTATTGAAACGCGGCCCAACGGGCCTCAGCGTGGATGACCACAACATGATGCTAGTTTCGTTACTAAGTCGCTGGCACGAATGTGCGTATATCTGAAGAGCATTCTGGGGTCTCTGTGACCAGAGATTAGCGCGACCTCCGGAACAGAAAGGCCCATCTCGAAAAACCTACTGACGGCTTCGTGCCTCAAATCATGAAAATGAAGATTTTTGATCCCGGCTCTATCCACGGCCCGTTTCCAGCACTTCTTGAATGCTTCAATTGTTGTCTGGAAAATTCTCTCGCCGTTAGATTTGTTACCAAACGTCACCAATTCATCGTCCATTTCGTTACGGAATGTACTTAATTCCCTGAGGATATTATTTGCCTCTGGTGTCAAAGGAATTGTTCTCGGCTCTCCATTTTTGGTTACGGGAATTTTCATAGTGCTTTCAGCCCAATTTACGTCTTGCCATTTAGCGTTGAGCATTTCTCCCCGCCGCATTCCTGTTTGAATCGCAAAACGGACCAGTGGGCCAAGTACAGGGTTTCGCGCATCCTTTATGGCAGCCATCAGTGTGTCTAATTCCCCCGCCTCTAAGCGCCGCTCACGAGGCCTGTCAGGCGAAGGCTTTGAGACGTCCTTGGCCGGGTTTGTGGGTAGGGGTATGGACCACTCTCTTCGAGCAATTTCCAGAGCATGCTGGATCAGACCAAGTTCTCGATTGATCGTCGCTGGCCGGACCTTTTTTAGGCGCTCATCCCGGTAGGCCGCCAAGTGGTGACTACGCAAATCATGCAGTTTCGTACTGGCGACGGGATGCCTGAGGAATGCGTTGAGAATGATCACCTCGTTCAGGTGTCCGCGATGGGTCGCTGAAACTGAGTCTCGATAGCGTTCAATGAGGTTGGCGAGCGTCAGCGTCCGAAGAGGGCGGAGGTCGGACACAAGCCCTCGGCCATCGGCATGAGCCTCGACCTGCGCCGCCCATCGTTCAGCGTCGGCCTTAAGCCGGAAGCTGCGCGAGACTGTGGGGCAGCCGGAGCGTCTGATTTGAGCCTGCCAACGCTCTCCACGCTTCCTGATTGACGGCATTGCTCATCTCCGCTGTGCCAAAACTGTGACAAGCGTTGATTTGCTGAGGTTTTATTTTTAGCTATTCTTCTTAACCTGTTGATCAAGTTAGGAAAATTGGTCGGAGAGAGAGGATTCGAACCTCCGGCCCCTACGTCCCGAACGTAGTGCTCTACCAGGCTGAGCTACTCTCCGAACCAGTGCAAAGGGAACACCCCTTGCCTCGGGAGGCGCCCTTATAACGATGCCCCCCTGCCCCCGCAACCGGCCATAAAGGCAGCGCAAAGCCTTGGACCAGCGGCATTTTGGACGGTTTGCGGGCTGGGCCTGCTGGCTTTATACGGAACCGCGCCGGAGGCTTTGCCCCCGGACCTGCTGGGGCGTCGCCAAGTGGTAAGGCACTGGATTTTGATTCCAGCATTCGAAGGTTCGATCCCTTCCGCCCCAGCCAGTCAGTCCCTGCTCCGCAGGGAATACCCAAATGCCAGAAATTAGCGCCGCGTTTCTGGTGGTTAAGCGCCCCGCGATTGCGCAAGAGACTGAACTGGCCCTTATTGACGCCTGATAAAGGCACAATTCTCCGCCCAGTCTCTGGATCCCGATTTTCAATTTCCTAAATTCGTGAGGCGCTTAGATCGAGACCGGTTTGGCTTCAGCAGAGACCAGTTTTGACGCGCAATGAAACGGACACCCTGGCGCGATGGTAGTTTCAAGCATTAGCGTCGTGGGCAACAGCTTACGGATAAAGCGGCAGAGCGCAGGTGGTATGCGACTGTCTAGATTGGGGTACGGGCGTATCAGTAAATTTCGCCCTGAGATAACCCAGGGTTTTCAGCGCCAGCTATAACTTTTTGTCTGCGCAGTTGGCGCCTATGTCGCTATCACGCAATGCTGTTTTGCGGCGGTACCGAAAGGGGCTGTCCAAACCTGCTATTCCTCGTCGCCGAGGCCCCAGACGCGGTGGGAGTCGATCAGAAGCTGCAGCACCGCGCCATGCGCAGCCGCGCGGGCGCGGGCTTCGTTGCGGCGCATGTCATAATCCTGCCGCCGCGCGATCAGCAGTTCGGTGATGCCCTGGTCGCCCAGTTCATGGGCCCGCTGCATCCGCGCCAGCATGGCAGTGCTGCTTTGGGCGGCCGCCTGGTTCTGGCGCCACGCCTCCAGACCTTGCTGCGCGCCGATCACATCGCGCTCGGCGATGATCTCCACGTCACGCTGCACCCGGTGCGCGGCGACGGAAGCCGCTATGGCCTCGGCGGCGGTCTGGTCGCTCGCCGCGCTGCGCAGCGCGCCGCCGATAGGCACGGAAAATCCAATGCCAAACCCTGTCTCGTGGCCGCCGCGCTCCTGGAAGGTGCGCAGGTCCAGCGTAGGATCGGCGAAACGGTCCATGCGGGCGCGTTTGGCCAGCCAGTCGCGGCGCTCGGCTTCGCTGCGCGCCATCTTGATCTCGTGATTGTCGTCCAGCACCGCCTTGCGCCAGTCCTCCCAGCTGCCGGGCGGCTCTTTGGGTTCCGGCATGACGGGCGGCGAGACAGGGAGGGTGAGCGCCGGGAAGTTGCGTTGCAACGTCATCCTGGCATCCAGGCGCGCCTGCGTGGCCTGAGCCGCCTGTGCCCGCGCTTGGGCGAGGGCCGCCTGAACCTGCTCCACTTGCAAGGTAGCGGACTGGCCCAACTGGCGCGCCCGCGCCGTGACCGAAAGCTGGCGCTCATAGGCGGCGACTTCCGCCTCATTCTGGCGCGCGTCGCTCTCCGCCACCAGCCAGGCGATCCAGAGATTTTTGAGAGACAGAGCCGCCACATGACGGGCATCGCCAAGCCCGTTTTCGGCCACATCCACGCCGGATACGCCGATCCTGCGGTCGGCTTCGGCCTTTCCCGGCAGGCGAATGCCGCGGCTGACACCGGCGGTCCACTCATTGAGCCTGCCTTCGAGTTTGGTGGACCGGGTGACATATTCGCCATGCGCGGTGAATTCATGGGGTCCCACCGCCCGTGCGCGGGCCTCGGCCTGTGCGGCGGTCAGCAGCGCGCCGGCGTGGCGCACCCCCGGGTCCTGGTCCAGCAGGTCCACCACCTGTCCCTCGGGGGGAAGAAAATGCAGGCTGGGCGAAACCACCGGCGGATGCGCCCAGGCGGGTGTGATGGCCAGCAACAGAAGCGGCAAAAGTTTTTTCATGCGAAGTCTCCAAGCGCATGGACCGGTTCGGTCCAGTAGGTCATCTGCGGATTTCGGAAGCGGTCGCGCAGCGCGGCCAGAAGCGGCGCGACATTCACCGCGGGCAGGATCGCGACAATACTCAGGACGTCGACCCGGCCCCGTACCTTTTCGCTCAGCGAGGCCTGAGAGAAGTCGCGGCCATGACCCTGGGCTGCGAATGTCGTGAGCCCATCCTCCAGCCATTCGCTGGCCAGCAGATGTTCGACGACCTGCTCGCCAAGCATGGCGGGGCAGGACAGGGTCAGTTTTACGTACGTCATGTGCGTTTCTCCTTCGCAACGCCGAACCGCTCGAACAGGATGGGCAGCAGGAAGAGCGTCAAGACGGTGGAGCTGACAAGGCCGCCGATCACCACGATCGCCAGCGGCTTCTGGATCTCTGATCCAGGACCGGTGGCAAAGAGCAGTGGCACCAAGCCCAATGCGGCGATACTGGCGGTCATGAGCACCGGCCGCAGACGCCGGCGCGAGCCCTCATAGACCACTTCGCGCAGCGGCAGGCCTTCGCCGCGCAGCTGGTTGAAATAGACGATCAGCACCAGCCCGTTCAGCACGGCGATGCCCAGCAGCGCGATGAATCCCACGGACGCGGGAACGGACAGATATTCCCCGGACAGGAACAGCAGCGCGATGCCCCCGATCAGCGCCAGGGGAATGTTCGCCAGGATCAGCAGCGACTGCCGCACCGAACCGAGGGTGGCGAACAGCACCAGGAAGATCAGGCCCAGCGCCAGCGGCACCACGATCATCAGGCGGGCGGCGGCCCGGCGCTGGTTCTGAAATTCTCCGCTCCAGTCCAACCGGTAGCCGGTCGGCAGCTTTACCTTTTCGCTCACCGCTTGCTGCGCCGCTTCGACGAAGCTCACCAAGTCGCGACCCGAGACATTGGCCTGGATGGTGGCGAAGCGGGAGGCGTTTTCGCGCTGGATGCGGACCGGGCCTTCCGGAAAGGAAATCCTGGTGACGTCCGCGACATGGACCGTGCCGCCATTGTCCGTCGCCAGGGCGATGTCGCCCAGAAGTTCGGGGCGGCTGCGCAGGTCTTCGGCGGCTTTGATCACGATCGGAATGCGGCGCTCCGCGCTGGCCACCACGCCGGCGCTGAGCCCTTCCAGCCGGGCGCGCATTTCTTCCTGCAGCACCTGCGCGGAAATGCCCGCCGTCCCGACCGCCATGCGGTCGATATCCGTCTGCAGGTAACGCGCGGAGTCGTCGGCCACGGTGAAGACCTCGGACGCACCCTCCACCCCCTGCACGGCAGCGCGGATGCCTTCGGAAATGTGGCCCAGTGTCGCAAGGTCGGGCCCGAACACTTTCACCACCAAGTCACCGCGGCTGCCGGTCAGCATCTCGGAGGTGCGCATCTCGATGGGCTGTGTGAAGACATATCCCACGCCGCGAAAGTCCTTCATCACGGTGCGCAATTTGTCTACGATGGCTTCCTTGTTTGAAGCGTCCCATTCGCTGCGCGGCTTGAGGATCAGAAACAGGTCGGTCTCGTTCAGTCCCATCGGGTCCAGGCCGATTTCATCGCTTCCGGTGCGGGCGATTGCTTCCTGGATTTCGGGCACCCTGTCGAGAACGGCGCGCTGCACTATGCTGTCCACTTGCGCCGAATGCTCCAGCGTGATGGAGGGGAGCTTGGCGAGCTGCACAATGATGGAACCTTCATCCATGGTCGGCATGAAGGTCTTGCCAACCATCATGTAGGCCATGGCCGCAACCGCGAAAGCACAGCCGACGCCGATGAACAGGCGCCTTGGCGCCTTGAGCACCTTGCCGAGCGCGGTGGAATAAAGCGGCATCAGCTTTCGCATCAGCCACGCCTCGTCATGCTGGCCCGGCTTCAGCATCAGCGACGCAATCACCGGAATGAGGGTCAGGGACAGCAACAGCGAACTCGACAAGGCGAAAATGATGGTCAACGCCACCGGCGCGAACAGCTTGCCCTCCAGTCCCTGCAACGACAGCAGCGGCAGAAACACCAGGCAGATGATGACGATGCCTGATGCGATCGGAACCGCGACCTCGCAAACAGAACGATAGATCAGATGCAAGATGGGGATTTTGCTGTCGCCACGGTGATGGGACAATTTCTCCACCGTATTCTCGACCACCACCACGGCGGCATCCACCAGCATGCCGACGGCGATGGCGAGCCCGCCCAGGCTCATCAGGTTGGCAGTCAGCCCGAAGACCGACATCAACAGGAAGGTCGAGATGGCGGCGAAGGGCAAGGTGAGGGAGACCACGATGGCGGCGCGCAGGTTTCCCAGGAACAGCAGCAGGAGAAGCATGATCAGGACCGTGGCTTCGAGCAGCGCGTGCGTGACGGTGGTCACGGCGCGGTCGATCAGATCGGCGCGGTCGTAGAAAACATGGACCCGAACGCCGGGCGGCAGGTTGGACTTCATCGCGGCCAGCCTGGCGCGCACGTCCGCAACCACGGCGCCGGTGTCGGCACCGCGCAGGCCCAGCACCAGGCCCTGGACTGCTTCGCCCTTGCCGTCTTTTGTGACGGCGCCATAGCGGGTGAGCGATCCGGTGCGGATGATCGCAACATCGCCCAGGCGGACCGTATTGCCGGCACTGCTTTTCACCATAACTTCGCGTAGGTCGTCCAGGGTGCGGATGGCGCCCACGGCGCGCACAATCAGCGCCTCCTCGCCATCACTGACCCGGCCGGCGCCGTCGTTGCGGTTGGCCTGCTCGATGGCCGATTTGAGGTCGGAAATGCGCAGCCCCGCGGACAACAGCCCCGCATCGTCCGGGACAACTTCAAAGCTGCTGACGAACCCGCCCAGCGCATTGACGTCGGCCACGCCGGGGATGGTGCGCAGCGCCGGACGGATCGTCCAGTCCAGCAGGCTGCGCCGTTCCGCCAAGCTTAGATTGCCGCCCTCCACTGTGAACATGAAGATTTCCGACAAGGGGGTCGCAATGGGCGCTAGCCCGCCGGTGACGATGTCGGGAAGCGCGTCCATCCCCTCGGACAGGCGCTCGCTGACCTGCTGGCGCGCCCAATAAACGTCGGTGCTGTCGGTGAAGTCGATGGTGATGTCGGCAAGGGCGTATTTGGCCATTGAGCGCAGGACGACCTGGTTGGGAATCCCCAGCAGTTCCAGCTCCAGCGGGGCGATCACCCGCTGTTCGACTTCCTCCGGCGTCATGCCAGGCGCCTTCAGGATCAGCTTGACCTGGGTGGTCGAGATATCGGGATAGGCGTCGATGGGCAGCCGCGAAAAGGCGTACCCGCCCGCGCCTGCCAGAAGCGCCGCCAGCACCAGCACAAGCATGCGCTGGCTGAGGGAAAACTCGATCAATCTGCGCAGCATGGCTATTTCCGCGCCCCGATGGCCTTGAGCTCACTGACCCCGGTCACCGCGACACGGTCTCCTTCGCGCAAGGGCCCGGCGATGGTGGCGGCGTCCGGGCCGCGCGCCAGGACGCGCACGGGAACCGGTTCAAATCCGCCGTTGCGGGTCACGAACACCGCCGGGCCGCGGCCGCGCTGCACCACGGCATTGCGCGGCACGGTGAAGCTTCCGGCATCGGCCTTGCGGGTGATGGAAAGGCGCACCGTCTGGCCGCTGACCAGCGTTCCCGGATTGGCCAGGCGCGCCCGGATCATGGCGCTGCGCGTCCTGGGATCGATGCTGGTGCCCGCGGCCATGACCTGGCCGGTGACGCCGCTGCCCTCAACCTGAACGCCGTCACCCGCGGCCACGCGGCCCACCATGGCGGCGGGCAATGCGCCTTCCACCCAAACCGCGTTGCCGGTCTGGATCGCCAGCACGGGCTGCATCGCAGTCAACTGATCGCCGGGCGAAACGGCAATGGACGCCACACGTCCCGCCGCAGGCGCCAGCAGGCGGTATTCGCCGCCTTCCGCTCCGCTGGCCCGGGCGGTCGCACTGCGCAGCGAGGCAAGTTCGGCCGCCGCCGCCGCGGTTTGGGCGCCCGCTTCCTCGGCCCGGCTGGCGGGGGCAATGCCCTCGGTGACCAAGGTCCTGGCCCGATCGGACGCCGCCTTGGCGCTGCGATAATGTGCTTCCTGTCCGCGCAGCTTGGCCAGCGCGGCGTGCATGTCGGCGCTGGTGATAATGGCGAGCACGTCACCCTTCCTGACGGTGTCTCCTTCCAGCCGCACCAGCGCTTTCACGGTTCCCGCAAAAGGCGCCGATACAGGCGCGCGCGCGCCCGGACCGGGCGTGACGTGGCCCAGCACCGAGACCAGGGACCTGGTCGAGGCCGGCCGCACCAAGGCCGTTTTGATACCGAGATGATGTGCCTGCTGCGGCGTGACCGGCAGGATTTTGGCGCTGGCTGGGCAGCACAGAGCTGTCAGCAGAAGGAACGCAGGAACGAAACGCGTGTGCGCGCGCGCGGGTGCGTGAAAATGCATGATGTCCTCGAAAGAGCATGGGGCCAGGCATGATGATGCCGGCGCGGGTCGGCGCACGGCGTGGACGCTGGGGGCTAGGCTCTGGGGGGCCGTTCTGGCTGCGGCAGCCGGATGCTGTTGCGCAGATGGTCGCGCATCAGGGGATTGGGGTCTCCGGTTGCGATGGGCGCGGCAATGTCGGTTGGTAGCAACAGCGGTATGCCGGCGGCAATGTCACCGTGATGATGGTGACCGCCGGGATGGCCGGAATGTCTGTCGGAATCCTGGCCAATATTATCCAGCGATATATTGCTGAACGGCACAAGCTCATGATCACCGGACGCTCTGGTCATGTGCTGGACATCGATGATCACGGTGGCGGCGCCTGCGCCGGTAAAGACAAGCGTCAACGCAACGCAAAGCAGCGCGCAGAGCTTCCCGAACGGCAATTGGTCGGATGTCTTCACCGCGAGAAACTAGCCGGTCGACACGGGCGGGGCAACGCCAAGGTCAGGTGTTTCGCCGGTGCACATTGGTTCCATCTGTTCATGACTGTGTCTATATCCGACGTGGGTGCCAATCCCGCTACCACTCGGGGCCAAAGCCAAACATGTCTGCATGTCCGCTTTTGGCAGCGCATAGCGGAAAAGTTTCGATCAGGCCCAGCAGGGCGATCTGCAGACCGGCCGGCCTAGCCCGAGCCGGGGCGGCACGGCCTCCCGGGGCTACCTAGGGCCTCATTTCCAAGCTGGCAGGCCGATATCCAGGTTATCCCCACAAAAACCGCCGGAGACTGTTTCGAAATATACACAGCACGGTTCGATACTCTCCATGCCAGCCAAACAGTCCGGTCTCTGACCGTTTGTCGGAGCCTGTCCCATTAGTCCCAACATTCCCGCCAGTTAGCCCGCCACTCCTCGGCTAGAGACCGGGAAGTCGCATACATGGGCGGCGTTCGTGCGCATTTTTGCCCGCGTGTCTCTCGTCGGCTATTTTCAATTTCCGGAACTTGCACGGCCCAAACGAGGAGACCGGTTCGATAATTGTTGGCCTGAGCCAAAGCCTGGCCTTTAGCGCAAAGCAGACGGCGACCGCCCTACCCCGAAACGGCGTTCCGCAAAGGCGCTTCTGCGTTTCAACAGCATTACGTTCCTCCTATGCCATTTCTATCTTGAACACCCAGCCTGAATGCGGGCTGTCCCCGTTGGGCCACCCGGGATGAATGCCCGCGTCGCAGCTGACCAGCATGCCGTTATGAAATTCTAGGCCATGCGGGTCGCAGGAGCCGGGCGCAAAATCATAGGTTGTAAGCACTTGCCCGGTCTTGCCGTCATACTTGACTAGGCCAGGCTTGCCTTCCTTGTAGCTCTTGGAGTTGTTGCCAGTGATCAGCCAGATGTCGCCATTGGCGTCGAAGGTCATGTCGTGCCATCGCGTCTGTTCGGCAGTGACATAGATCGGGATCGCGGCTTCCGGCGACCAGGTCTTGGGGTCCACCCGCAGCATCAGGCGCGGCCGGTTGGCGACGATCCACAGTTTGCCATCATGCCATTGTGCCCCATGGCTGCCACCGCCATCCTGGCCCGGCAAGCCGAGAGGAATCTGGCGATGACTGATCTGCCTGCCGCTCATGTCGTGCTGGAAGACGCCCTGAGGTTCCTGATTGGCCATCATCCAGATGATCGGCCCCCACTGGGTGGTCCGTTTTGATTGTTAGTGCATTCCAGCCTCCAGCGCTATGGCCGGCGGTAGGTGGAGCGTAGCGGAACCGGAGGGCG
>JBEENS010000064.1:0-9946 GCA_041192105.1 Pseudomonadota bacterium
ACTCCCCGCGCTGCCAGCGATCCCACAATTCCGCCTTCACTGCCGCACCAAAACCCCGGCCTTGTCCTTGACTCATAGCTCCACTCCATCTTTTCCTTCAAAGATAAAGTGTTGTGTCCACCCGTTGAGACCACCGTCAAAAGCGGGCATTCCTGGCCGATATCACAGCATCTTGAATTCCGGCTCCAGGCGCTCCTTCACCGCAGCTTCGTTCAGTTCGACACCGATGCCGGGCGCATTGGGAACGGCGAGATAGCCTTCTGCGTCCAGCTTCACTGAATCGCACAATTCGGTGAACAGCTTGTTCTCGTAATGGGTGAATTCCTGGATCAGGAAATTCGGAATCACCGCGCAGACATGGTTGATGCCCATGGTGCCCAAGGGCGTGCAGACGCCATGCGGCGCCACCGGCACATTATACGTCTCGGCCATGGCCGCGATCTTCAATCCTTCCATCAATCCGCCCGCCTTGGTGAAGTCCGGCTGGATGATGGACAGCGCCTGCTTTTCCAGGAAGGGGCGGAAGCCGGCGCGGGTGTAGATATTCTCGCCCGCCGCGATGGGCACGCGGCTGTTGTTGCGGATGCGGACCATGGATTCGACATTGTCGCTGGTGGTCGGCTCTTCCACGAATAGCGGGCGATACTGTTCGACCTGCTGGCAGACCTTCAATCCCGCTTCCAGGTCGTAATGAGCATGCAACTCCAGTCCCAGTTCGGTGTCCAGTCCCAGCTCCTTGCGGAAGCCGGCGAAAAAATTCACCGTGTCGTCGATCTGGTTGTTGGTCATGTGCAGGCCGAAACGCTTGCCCTTTTCAAAGCCCTTGTTGATGGACCAGTCGTCACTGGAATAATCCAGTCCGACCTTCAGCGCCCGGAGCTTGAGACGGTCCACCAGATCGCGCCCGATTTTGGGACTGGCGGCATGGACATAGACCGGCACGCGGTCACGAATCTTGCCGCCCAATAGCTGATGAATCGGCAGACCCAGCGCCTTGCCCGCCAGGTCCCACAGCGCCATCTCGACCCCGGATGCGGCGGTGAGATAGGGACCGCCATTGCCCTTGATGAATACCACCGACGGCGGGCCACCCAGGTTGATGCGGCGATACCCATTGAAGTCGGCCATGATGCTCTGGATCTCCAGCGGATCGCGGCCCTTCAGCATCACATTGAAGTTGTTGTTGATGATGTATTCGGCGCCCATCGTGTCGACGAACTCGCCGGTGCCGGTCAGGCCTTCCTCGGTATAGACGCGCACAAAGCGGGGATTGAATCCGTTCTTCAAACGGATGGCGCGCACTTCGCGAATGCGCAGTTTGGGCGCGCGCGAGGTGCCCGCGGCTTTCGCGTCGCCGAGCAGTGCGCCATAGAAAGCAGCGGCGCCACCGATGAAAGAACGACGATCCATGAGACCCTCCCGATTTTTGCCGCAGACTAGCGCGTCCAACGGGAAAAGAGAAAAACTTCACACTGATGGAATGTCAGTAAGCATTCCCGCGAACAACCGGTCGTGATAAAAACTGCCGCGATTGAAGGGGTAACATATGAAACACTTTTCGCTGGCGCTGGCCGTCCTGCTCACCACCTCCGCCGCCGTATCGGCGCATCAGAGTTTCTACACAGCGGACGAAGTCATCCATAACAGCCCGGAATGGAGGGGCGAGCGCTTCCCCGACGGCCGTCCCAAGGTGCCCGATAGCATCCTGGACCGGATGAAGAATGTCACCCTGGAAGAGGCGTGGTCGATCCTGCGCGGCGCCGGTTTCGACAATCAGTATGAAGACGGCTGGGCGACCGATCTGTTCGCCGGCAAGATCATGGTGGGCCGCGCCCTCACCTCAAGCTGGATTCCGGGGCGGCTAGACCTGCAGAAGGTGATTGAAGCCGATGGGATGGCCGACAAGCGCGAGGGCGCGCCCAATGCCTGGCCGGTGGACATGCTGCAGCTGCGCGACGTCTATGTCAGCGATCATTTTGGGCTGAAGAAAGACGGCCCCTCGATCGGCGATAATGTCGCCAACGCCATCTATGCGCGTTCCGGCAACGGCATTGTCTATGACGGTGCCGTTCGCGACATCAACGGTATCCGCGAGTTGCCCAATTTCGTTACCGTGGCGCGCGCTTATGATCCGTCGCATCATTTTGGCCGCATCGAAGAACCCCGTCCGCTGAATTCCACCATGATCTCGATCAACGCCCCGACCCGCATCGGCAAGGCGGCGGTGATGCCGGGCGATGTGGTCTTGGTGCGTGACGGCGGCGTGATCTTCATTCCGCCCCAGCTGGCCGAACGGGTGGCGCGCCAGTCCGAACGCATTCGCTTGCGCGACATCTTCGGCCATCTGCGGCTGAAAGCCGGCACCTACACCGCCGGTCAGATCGACCGCCCATGGACGCCGGAGATCGATGCAGATTTCGCGGGCTGGCTACGCCAGAACATCAGCAAGCTGCCGGTGGCGCGGCCGCAGATCCAGGAATATCTGGACGAGATGGCCAAGCGCGCCGGCCGTTAGACCTTCACCGCCTGCGCCACCAGATCCGACACCAGCCGGATGGGGTGCGGGCGCACCGACGCTTCGTAAAGCGTGGTCAGCACCACGCAGATGGTGCCGGTGTCGGGATCGGCCCAGGACAGGGTGCCGGTCGAGCCGTTATGGCCGAAAGTGCGGGGTCCGCAGGCGGGCGACCCTATTCTTGGCACCAGACAGAAGCCCAGCCCCTGAGGCGCGATTCCCGGCGGCGACTGGTTGGTGATCATCAGCGCTTCGGTCTCGGGCTTCAGAATGCGGCCGCGCCTGAAAAGGAATTCATCGTAGAAGCGCGCAATGTCCGACGCCGGGCCAAGCGCCCCGCCCCATGGGGCGCTCAGGTTGCGCCAGTAATCGCTGTTCCAGTTCCAGTCCTTCCAGCTCAGCTTGCCCGCTTCGGTCATGGCGGGGGCGCCCTGGCTGGCGACGGTGGTCGCCTTGGTGCGTCCGCGCAGACCGAGACCGGTCTTGCTCATACCTAGCGGTTTATAGATTATCTCTTCCATATATTGCGGGAAGGGCGTGCCGCTGAGTTGTTCGGCAATATACGACGCCAACAGGATGCCCATGCTGGAATAGGAATAGCTGGAACCGGGCGCGAATTTCAGCGGCGCCTTCAGCGCGCCGTCGCGGTAGCTGGTGAGCAGCGCATGCTTTTCGCGCAGCATTTCATCGTCGGCCAGCATGTCGGGCAGGCCGCTGCTGTGGGTGAGACAGTGGCGAATGGTGATGGCATCGCGTCCCTCGCCGGTAAAGACGGGGAAGAATTTCATCACCTTGTCATCCAGGCTGAGCTTGCCGGCATCCACCAGGGTCATCACCGCCGCCGCCGTCATCGGCTTGGTGATCGAGGCCAGCAGGAATACCGGGTCCACCCCCGTGGCGGTGCCGAAGTTGCGGGCGAAGGAGCGCCCCTGTCCCTGCGTCACCAGAATGGACGCGCCCTGGACCCGGCCGTCGGCGATCCAGCCGTCCATCACCTTGGCGGCCTGATCCAGCTTGGCGCGATCCCAGTTTGCGGTCGCAGCATTGGCGGCTTGCGGCATCTGGCTGGCGATCATGGTGGCCCCCGCTGTCTTGAGCATGTCCCTGCGATTCATCGCGTCTCCCTGTTTTGATGGTGTTTAACACGGCCATGCAAAAATCGCATCGGTTTATAGCGAGTTTGGCTTGGACCCGGTGAAAACCGCGCCCTAGAAAGGCGCCCAGAACGCAGCCGAACCAGGAGAAGCAGAATGAGCAAGATGTCGCCGCAGGAAATGGCGCAGATCCTCGCCAAGGGCCTGTTGTCCTTTCCGGTCACCCATTTCGGCAAGGACTTCCAGTTCCAGGAAGGCCCTTATCGCGAACATTGCGCCTGGCTTCTGGGTTTCAAGCGCCTGACCGGGCTGTTCGCCGCGGGCGGCACCGGAGAATTCTTTTCCCTCACCCCCGCCGAAGTCGCCACCGTGGTCACCGCGGCGGTGAAGGAAACCGCCGGCCAGACTCCGGTGATCGCCGGCTGCGGCTATGGCACCGCGATTGCGGTGGAACTCGCCAAGTCCGCCGAACAGGCAGGCGCCGATGGCCTGCTGCTGCTGCCGCCTTACCTGATGACGCCCAATCAGGAAGGCCTGATGGCTCATGTCGAAGCGGTGTGCAAAGCCACCAAAATCGGCGTCATCGTCTACAACCGCGACAATGCCGTCTTGACCGCCGACAGCCTGGCAAAATTGTGCGAGCGCAATCCCAACCTGGTCGGCTTCAAGGATGGCGTCGGTGATATCGAATTGATGATGCAGGTCTATGCCAAGATGAGCGATCGCCTCACCTATGTCGGCGGCCTGCCGACGGCTGAAACCTTCGCGCTGCCCTATCTGGAGATGGGCGTCACCACCTATTCCTCGGCGATCTACAATTTCATGCCGGAATGGGCGCTGTCTTTCTATGACGCGGTGCGCGCCAAGAACCATGCCAAAGTGATGGCGGGTCTGAAGGACTTCGTGCTGCCCTATATCGCCATCCGCAATGAGAGCAAGGGTTATGCTGTTTCCATCGTCAAGGCCGGCATGACCGCCATCGGCCGCAGCGCCGGGCCGGTGCGCGCGCCCCTGACCGACTTCAATGCGGACCAGTTCGCCCGCCTGAAAAAGCTGATTGAAGCCACCAAGCCGGTTTAAGCCCCCTAAGCTTTAAAAAAGTGGACGTTGTCGGCTAGGGTGCGGCCATGACCGGCGCATCCTTCTGGGCCCAATTCGAGTTGCATCAGGTTCGCTGCTTTGTCGCAGCCGCAGAAGAACTGCATTTCGGCCGCGCCGCGGCGCGCATGAATATGACCCAGCCGCCGCTGTCGCGGCAGATCCAGCTGCTGGAACATGTGCTGGGCGTCAAGCTGCTGGACCGCACCAGCCGCGCGGTCAAGCTGACCCCGGCGGGGCGCGTGTTCCTGCTGGAAGCCCGACGCATCCTGCGCCTGACCGAAAGCGCCGCCCTGGCGACCCGCCGCATCGCATCGGGCGAAACGGGCACCATCACCTTGGGTTTCACCGCCGCCAGCGGCTACAGCTTCCTGCCGCGCCTGCTGCTGCAGCGCGCCAGCCACGCGCCCAATATCGATATGGCGCTGAAGGAAATGGTGTCGAGCGAACAGGTAGAGAGTTTGCTCACCGGGCGCATTGACGTCGGGCTGCTGCGCCCGCCCATCGAGCGGACCGAATTCACCACCCTGAAAGTGGCCGGCGAGCAACTGGTGGCGGCGCTGCCGTTCGGCGATCCGCGGCTGGCCGAAGCCTCGCTCAGTCTGAAGGATTTCGACGGCCGGCCGCTGGTGATGTATGCGCCGGAAGGCGCGCGCTATTTTCACGATATGCTGATCGGCCTGTTCAAGGCCTCAGGCGCCGCGCCCTTCACCATCCAGTCGCTCAGCCAGATCCATTCCATGCTGGCGCTGGTGCGCGCCGGGATGGGCGCCGCCTTGGTGCCGGAAGCCGCCATGTCGCTGCATTTCGACGATGTGCATTTCCGCCCGGTGCGGACCACACCGCAAGCCCCGGTCGAACTGTTCGCCGCCTGGCGCAGCGACAATGACAATCCGGCGCTGACCGCCTTCCTGGACCTGCTGCGCGGCAGCGAGCCGGACGGCGGAATGGGTGCGGTTGCAGCATTGGATTGATGCGAATTGGGCATTGATCGCTTGAACCTTTGGCTTGGACCCGCCAAGCTGATCCGGCCTATTTTGGCCAATAACGCCCCCATAAGGGTGGCAAACCCAGGGATACGATCATGACGAGTGCTGACGCCGACACGCGCAACAGTCATGTCCGCTTCTGGATCATCGCGGTGCTGTTCATCGTCTCCTCGATCAACTACGCGGAGCGCGCCACCCTGTCCTATACCGCCACGCAGATGGCGGAAGAGTTCAGCATCAGCACCGTCCAGCTGGGCTGGATGTTCTCCGCCTTCGCCTGGAGCTATGCCCTGGCGCAGATTCCCGGCGGCGCGCTGCTGGACCGTTTCGGTTCTCGCACGGTTTACCTGTGGGCCATCTTCCTCTGGTCCATCTTCACCTTCCTGCAGGCCTTTGCGGGGTTCCTGGCTTTCATACCGGTCTGGATCAGCATCGTGATGCTGCGCGTCATGGTCGGCTTCGCCGAAGCGCCTTCCTTCCCCGCCAATGCCCGCATCGTCGCCAACTGGTTTCCCAGTTCCGAGCGCGGCACCGCCAGCGCCATCTTCAATTCCTCGCAATATTTCTCGCTGGTCGCCTTCGCGCCCCTGATGGGTTACGTGACCGGCTCCTTCGGCTGGCGCTACACCTATCTCGTGATGGGTGTCGTCGGGCTGCTGGGCTGGGCGCTGTTCCTGGCAGTGGTGCATTCGCCCTCGCGCCACAAGCACATCAGCAAGCGCGAATATGCCCATATCGAGGAAGGCGGCGCGCTGGTGAATCTCGACCGCCCCGCCACGACGGCACAGCCGATCCGCTGGAGCGCGGTGGGCCAGCTTCTCGCCAACCGCATGCTGCTGGGCATCTATCTGGCGCAGTACTGCATCACCGCCATGACCTATTTCTTCGCCACCTGGTTTCCCGTCTATCTGATCAAGGCGCGCGGCCTGTCCATCATGGAAGCCGGTTTTGCCGCCGCCCTGCCGGCCCTGGCCGGTTTTGCCGGCGGGGTGCTGGGCGGCGTGATATCGGACCTGCTACTGCGCAAGGGATTGCCGCTGTCCACCTCGCGCAAGATCCCCATCCTGATCGGCCTGGCGATTTCCTGCGCCATCCTGTTCTGCAACTTCACCGACTCCCGCGTCCTGGTCCTGTCCTTCATGGCCATCGCCTTCTTCGGCAAGGGCCTAGCGTCGCTGGGCTGGGCGGTGATGTCAGATGCCGCGCCGCGCGAAGCCACCGGCCTGTCGGGCAGCATCTTCAACCTGTTCGGCAATACGGCGGGCATCGTCACGCCCCTGGTCATCGCCTACATACTGGCGGCAACCGGCAACAACTGGGAACTGGCGCTGATCTTCGTCTTCGCCCATTCGGTCGTCGCCATGATCAGCTATGCGTTCATCGCCGGCGAGATCAAGCGCGTGGTGCTGAGACCCATCTAACACCTGAGATAAATGCCCATGCCTGAGAAAATCAGCGGCGCTCCGCGCGTCACGGACATGAAAGTCATTCCCGTCGCCGGACAGGACAGCATGTTGCTGAACCTGTCGGGGGCGCACGCGCCCTTCTTCACCCGCAATCTGGTGATCCTGACCGACAGCGCCGGCAATACCGGCGTGGGCGAAGTGCCGGGCGGCGAGAAAATCCGCCTGACCCTGGAAGAATCCCGCGACCTGGTGGTGGGAAAGCCGCTGGGCGACTGGAACAATGTGCTGTTTGAAGTGGGCCGCCGTTTCGGCGACCGCGACGCCGGCGGGCGCGGACTTCAGACCTTCGACCTGCGCATCACGGTGCATTGCCAGGCGGCGCTGGAATGCGCCCTGCTCGACCTGCTGGGCCAGCATCTGGAAGTGCCGGTCTGCGCCCTGTTGGGTGAAGGCCAGCAGCGCGGCGCGGTGGAGATGCTGGGCTATCTGTTCTTTATCGGCGACTGCAAGAAAACCACGCTTCCTTATCGCGCAAACCAGAAGGGCGACGACTGGATTCGCCTGCGCGACGAGGAAGCCCTGACGCCCGCGAGCGTCGTGCGGCTGGCGGAAGCCGCCTACGAGCGCTACGGCTTCAATGACTTCAAGCTCAAGGGCGGCGTACTGCATGGCGAGCAGGAGATGGAAGCCGCCGCCGCGCTGGCCCAGCGCTTTCCCAAGGCGCGCATCACCCTGGACCCCAACGGCGCCTGGTCGCTGAAGGAGGCGGTGGCGCTGTGCAAGGACAAGGGCCATGTCCTGGCCTATGCCGAAGACCCGTGCGGCACCGAAGACGGTTTTTCGGGCCGCGAAATCATGGCGGAGTTCCGCCGCGCCACCGGCCTTCCCACCGCCACCAACATGATCGCCACCGACTGGCGGCAGATGGTGCACGCCCTGGAACTGGGATCGGTGGACATCCCGCTGGCCGATCCGCATTTCTGGACCATGCGCGGATCGGTGCGGGTGGCGCAGGTCTGCGCCGATCGCGGCCTGCGCTGGGGCAGCCATTCCAACAATCACTTCGACGTCTCGCTGGCGATGTTCACCCATGTCGCCGCCGCAGCGCCGGGCTACATCACCGCCATCGACACCCACTGGATCTGGCAGGACGGCCAGCGCCTGACCAAGGAACCCTTCCCCATCGTCAAAGGCCTGGTGCCGGTGCCCAAGCAGGGCGGGTTGGGCGTCGAGATCGATATGGTGGAAGTCGAGAAGGCGCACAATGTCTACAAATCACTGGGCGACGGGGCGCGCGACGACGCCATCGGCATGCAGTTCCTGATCCCCGGCTGGAAATTCGATCCCAAAAAGCCGTGTCTGGTGCGCTGACGGGCGCTATAGTCCAGTTATGAACGTCCAGTCCAAGGCCCCGCACGAGCCGCCGCGCCGCATCCAGGTGGCACCGGGCGATAACGTCGCGATCATCGTCAACGCTCTGGGCCTGACCGCGGGAACTGAATTTTCCGACGGCCTGGTGCTGAACCATTTCGTGCCGCAGGGCCACAAGGTGGCGCTGGCCGACATCGCCGATGGCCGCGACATCATCCGCTATAATGAAGTGATCGGTACCGCCAAAGGCGATATCCGGCGCGGCGACTGGATCAATGAAGACAATGTGGTGATGGGCACCGCCCCGCCGCTGGACCAGCTGGAAATGGCGACCCGTCCGCCGCCCAAGCCCGAGCCGCTGACCGGTTATACCTTCGAAGGCTATCGCAATGCCGACGGCACGGTTGGGACCAAGAATATCCTGGCCGTGTCCACCAGCGTGCAGTGCGTCTCCGGCACCATGGAATTCGCACTTCGGCGCATCAAGGCGGAGCTGCTGCCGAAATATCCCAATGTGGATGATGTGGTGGTGCTGACCCATGCCTATGGCTGCGGCGTGGCGATCAATGCGCCGCAGGCCATCGTGCCGATCCGAACTTTGCAGAACCTGGCGCAGAATCCCAATTTCGGCGGCGAAGTGCTGGTGGTGGGCCTGGGCTGCGAAAAGCTGGTGCCCGAACGGCTGCTGCCGGCGGGCCAGGAAAACAACAACACCCTGCGGATGCAGGATGAAGTCTTTGTCGGCTTTGGGGCGATGATCGACGGCATTATGTCGATGGTCGAAGACCGGCTGAAGATCCTCAACAAGCGCCAGCGCGAGACGGTGCCAGCGGCGGAACTGATCGTGGGCATGCAGTGCGGCGGCAGCGATGCCTTTTCCGGCCTGACCGCCAATCCGGCGCTGGGCTTCTGCGCCGATCTTCTGGTGCGGGCCGGCGCCACCGTGATGTTCTCGGAAGTGACTGAGGTGCGCGACGCCATCCACCTTCTGACTCCCCGTGCCGCCACCAAAGAGGTGGCCGACGCCTTGGTCCGCGAAATGAAATGGTACGATTCCTATCTCGAGCAGGGCGGCGTGGATCGCGGCGCCAACACCACCCCCGGCAACAAGAAGGGCGGCCTGTCCAACATCATCGAAAAATCCCTGGGCTCGGTCGCCAAATCCGGCACCAGCGCCATCAATGCCGTGCTGGCGCCAGGTGAGAAGGTGCGCCAGCGCGGACTGGTGTTTGCCGCCACCCCGGCCAGCGATTTCGTCTGTGGCACCTTGCAGATGGCATCGGGCATGAACCTGCACGTCTTCACCACCGGGCGCGGCACACCCTATGGCCTGGCCGCCGTGCCGGTGATCAAGGTCGCCACCCGCACCGAGCTGGCCAAGCGCTGGAACGACCTGATCGACCTGGACGCCGGGCCCATCGCCACCGGCGAAAAAACCATCGAACAGGTGGGCTGGGAATTGTTTCAGATGAT
>JBEENS010000065.1:0-16691 GCA_041192105.1 Pseudomonadota bacterium
CTGGCGGAGCGCCTCGCGCTCGTCGGCCGTTCGAGCCGGGCCCTCGAGCAGCTCGGCGAAGCCGAGGATGGCGTGCAGCGGAGTGATCAACTCGTGGGACACGGTGGCGAGGAGGACGTCCTTGGCTCGGTTCGCCCGTTCGGCCTCGTCGCGCGCTGCCACCACCGAGTCGTTCGCCTGGCGACGCAGCAGCGCGAAGCCGATGGCGTCGCTGAGTCGGCGAAGCCGCTCGATGTTCTCGCTGGTCCACGTGCGCGGTTCGTTGGTGTGATTGAAACCCAGGGCTCCGACCAGGCGTCCTTCGTTGCGCATCGGCACCTGCAGCACCGAGGACTTGCCGAAGATCGAAGCCCGGATGCAGGAGATCGTGAAGGAAGCCCTCCCGACGCGCCGCGAAGTGTGGCCACGCGACAAGGCGGTGGCGCACTTCCAGGCGATGGGCGAGAAATACAAGGCTGAGCTGATCGCCTCCATCCCGTCGAATGAGGATGTCTCGCTCTACTGGCATGGCGACTGGCACGACCTGTGCCGCGGGCCGCATTTTCGCACCACCGCCGAGATCGGCGACGCCTTCAAGCTGACCAAGATTTCCGGCGCCTATTGGCGCGGCGACGCCAAGAACGCGCAGCTGCAGCGCATCTATGGCACCGCCTGGCGCGACAAGAAGGAGCTCGACGCCTATCTGACGCGGATCGAGGAAGCCGAGAAGCGCGATCACCGCAAGATCGGCAAGGAGATGGACCTGTTCCATACTCAGGAGGTCGCCACCGGACAGATCTTCTGGCACGCCAACGGCTATACGCTGTACCGGGCGCTGGAAAACTACATCCGCCGCCAGCTGGTGCGCGCCGACTATATAGAAGTAAAGACGCCGCAACTTCTGGACCGCAAATTGTGGGAAGCCAGCGGTCACTGGGAAAATTACCGCGAGCACATGTTCCTAGCCGAGGTGGAGGACGAGAACCGCACTCTGGTGGTCAAGCCGATGAACTGCCCGGCGCACGTCCAGATCTTCAACGAGGGCCTGAAGTCGTACCGCGAGCTGCCTATCCGCATGGCCGAGTTCGGTTCCTGCCACCGCTATGAGCCATCCGGTTCGCTGCACGGCATCATGCGGGTGCGCGGCTTTGTGCAGGACGATGCTCACATCTTCTGCACCCACGACCAGATCACGCCCGAGACCACCTCGTTCTGCAAGCTGCTGCTGGCCTGCTACAAGGATTTGGGCTTTGACGAAGTGCAGGTAAAGCTCTCGACCCGCCCGGAAAATCGCATCGGCAGCGACGCGGTGTGGGACCAGGCCGAAAAGGCGCTGGCCGAAGCCACCAGCGCGGCGGGCCTAGACTACACTCTCAATCCCGGCGAAGGCGCCTTCTACGGACCCAAGCTGGAATTCGTGCTGCGTGACTCCATCGGCCGCGACTGGCAGTGCGGCACCCTGCAGGTGGACTTCAACACCGCCGAGCGCCTCGGTGCGAGCTATGTCGCCCAGGATGGCGCCCGCCATCCGCCGGTGATGCTCCACCGCGCCATAGTCGGTTCGCTGGAACGCTTCATCGGCGTGTTGATCGAACACTATGCCGGCAAGTTCCCGCTGTGGCTGGCGCCCGTCCAGGTGGCGGTCGCCACCGTGGTGGCCGACGCCGATTCCTATGCCGGCGAGGTGGTGGCGGCGCTGAAAGCCGCCGGCCTGCGCGTGACGCTGGACACCGAGAACCAGACCGTCAATTACAAGGTGCGCCAGCACAGTCTCGCCAAAACCCCCAATTTGCTCGTTCTGGGCCGCCGGGAGGCCGAAAATCGCTCGGTTACCCTGCGAAAAATGGGGGTGGAGAAGCAGGAAAGCCTTGCGCTGGAGGCGGCAATTTCCATACTGGCCGCCGAAGCCGTCCCGCCCGACCTTCGTTGAGCGGCCACGAGGAACCATCCGCGCCCATGATCGAAATCCGTTTCGCGAGGCTGGCTGGACACCCTCGCGAAGCGTGGTCGTTTGTTGGCTTGGGTGCAGGACGTAACAACAGGAGAGAGTCATAGTCCCCAGACGTTTTGAGGGTAATGCACCCCCGCCGGCCAAGGACGGCCCGCGCATCAACGACGAGATCACTTCCAAGACCATTCTTCTGATCGGCGACGACAGCCATAAGTATGGCGAGATCGGGCTCGACGAAGCACTCGCGCTGGGTGACGAAAAGGGCTTGGACGTTGTCGAGGTTTCCCCCGACAACAAGCCGCCCGTCTGCAAATTGATGGACTATGGCAAGTTCAAATACGAACAGCAGAAGAAGGCCAACGAGGCCCGCAAGAAACAGAAGGTCATCGAGATCAAGGAGATCAAGATGCGCCCGACCATCGACGATCACGATTACGACGTGAAGATGAAGGCGATGAAGCGCTTCTTCGACGATGGCGACAAGGTGAAGGTCACCCTGCGCTTCCGCGGCCGCGAAATGGCCCACCAGCATCTGGGCATGGACCTGCTCAACCGGGTCCAGAAGGACACCGAAATCTTCGCGAAGCTGGAACAGTATCCGAAGATGGAAGGCCGGCAGATGATGATGGTTCTCGCGCCCAGGTAGGGCGCTCGAACCATCCCTCCGATCGCATCTCTTGATACAGATGTCGGCCGCGACAGCGGGCGACGCCTCCCTCGCTGCTCTTGAAGAGGGGCAAGTTTTTCTAGGCTCGCTAACTCGCTCGCCAAGAAAAACTAAGCCGGCACGAGAAGCGCGGCGCATTGCGCCGCGCCGGCCTTAGCGCCCCTTAGGGCGCTTGCGCTTCCAATCTCGAAAAAAGAACGAGAACTTTAAGCCGCGCTCATCGCCTTGTACGCGACGCGGCCACTGCGCAGCAGAAACACGAAATGACCGCCCGCACCGAGCGGCGCGGCGTTGGCGGCCATGAACCCGCCCGCCGCCACCGGTGTGGCCATCGGGAAGATCAGGGCGCTGCAGCGGTCCGGCGTGTCAAAGCAGGCGCGGATCGCCGGATCGAGCTGGTCGAATTCCTGCGATGTGGCGGGCATGAAATATTGCTGCACACCCAGGCCGGACAGGTTGCGCGCCTTGAGACGGGCGCTGTCAAAACCCAGTTGAACCAGCTGCGGACGCGAGGTCTGTCCCGGCAGGACCCGGTCATAGGCGTCCTGCAGGTGGGTGCGCGAGGCCAGCAGCCTGGTTTCGGTATCGGCGATACTGCCGCGCGACCACAGCGCCGCCGCCACGATCGCCAGCAGCACGACCACGGAGGCAATCAGCACAAGGGGGAGCATGTGATGCTCGTCGCGCCAGCGCAGAAGATTGTCCATGGAATTAACTTTGCCGGTTTTCGGTTTCACCAAGACCATTGGGCAAAAGGCGCAACGGAGCCAAGCAAAGGATGGCGGCGTGGTAAACGTCTTAACGAAGGTTAGCGCGGGTCCGCATTGCCGCCCGACAGGACCAGCGCCACCGTCCGGCCCCTTGTGTCCAGCTTTCCCGCCAGCACGGCGGCCAGCGCCGCCGCACCACCGGGCTCGACCACGAGCTTCAGGTCCCGCGCCGCAAAAGCGACCGCCTGTTCCAGTTCCGTATCGCTGACCGCCAGACCCGGCGCCAGCAAGTCCCTGGCAAGTTCGAACACGATTGCGCCTGGCATCGGCACCATCAGCGCATCGGCGATGGACAGTTTTCCGCCGGGCGCCTGGACACGCTTTCGCGCTTACAGAGAGCGTTTCATGCCGTCGAAATTTTCCGGCTCGACGCTATGCACTTTCGCCGACAGTCCCGCGCCGCGCAGCGCCAGCGCCAGGCCGCTGACCAGCCCGCCGCCGCTGCAGGGGGCAAGCACCGCGTCCAGAGCCGGGCCAAACCGCGCGGCGTCCTCGGCAATCTCCAGCCCCGCCGTGCCCTGGCCGGCAATGACGCCGCCATCGTCGAACGGCTTGATCAGCACCGCGCCGCGCTCGGCGCAGATGCGCGCGGCAATGGCCTCGCGGTCGTCGCGCAGCCGGTCATACTCCACGATGGTACCGCCCAGCGCACGAGTGCCTTCGATCTTGGACCGCGGCGCATCCGACGGCATCACGATCACCGCCGGCATCCCGAACAGGGCCGCCGCCGCCGCCACACCCTGGGCATGATTGCCGGAGGAAAACGCCACCACGCCCTGCCCGCGCTCGCTTTGCGGGATCATCACCAGCCGGTTGCAAGCGCCACGAAACTTGAAAGAGCCGGTGCGCTGCAACGTCTCCAGCTTCAGGAACACCCGCCCGCCGGTCAGCGCATTCAGCACGGGACTTTCCACCAGCGGCGTGCGCACCGCATGGGGCGCGATGCGGTGTGCTGCAGCCTGGATATCGGCAAAGGTCGGCACCATGGCGCCAGTCTCCATGGTGTCAGTCTAGGGCAGTTCGCGCAGTTGCGTGACCCGGTACAAGGTCACATGCACCTTGCGGCCCCGCGAATAGTTGAAGCCCGACAGATCGCTGACCGCGGTCGCATCCGCCTGCAGCTCCGCCAGCCGCGCCAGGAACGCGCCCAGCTCGTTGTCTTCCACCAGCGCCAGCCCGCCCGATTTCGCGCCCGCATCGGCGGCGCCCGCGCCATCGGTCAGCACGACATCCTTGCCCAGCGCGAACACCATGCTGGGTTCCTGATAGCCGGCCAGCGCGGGCGGCGGATCGCCGGGCCGGGACGCTTCGGCGACCATGGGTTTCAACCGTTCGGTCACCCACAACTGGCTGAGCCGCGGCGCCATCCCCGCCGTCAGGGTGGGCACGAACACCAGCATCGCAAGCAGCGACAGCAGCAGCGCCGAGCCGAGCGACTGGCGCAGCGCCAGCACAAGCGCCGCAATGGCCAGCGCCGCGCCAGCCGCCGCCAGCGCCATCAGCCACCACACATCGCCATCGCCGAACAGCCGGGGGAGCAGCAAGGGCGCGGCCGTCAGCAGGACGGCGCCCAGCAGGAACTGAACCGCTGCGGCCCAGCGCGCCGCTTTCAGCCAAGTGGGCAGCCATGTCGGCGCGCCCACAGGCGGCGGCGTCAGCACGAACAGCGCGGCCAGGATCGCCAGTGCCGGATAGGACGACAAAACATAATGCGGCAGCTTAGTCGGCACAGCCTCGACCAGCAGCCACCAGCCGCCGGCCCAGACCAGCAGGAAGCGGATCGCCGGCTCGCCGCGACGCGCGATGCCCAGCACGATGCCTGGGGCCACGAACAGGATGGCGGGAAAGAAAGTCGCCGCCGACAGCAACAGGTAATAGCCCGGCGCCATGCCATGGCTTTCCTGCCCGCCCGCCAGCTTGGCGGCGAAGTCATTGCCCAGCGACTGTTCAAAGAAAGTGCCCTGGCTCTGGATGGTGATGGCGACCAGCCACGGCATCACCAGCAGCAGCAGCAGCAGAAAGCCGCGCCCGGGTTGCAGGTTACGCAGCCAGCGGGCATCGCCGCGGTCCCAGATGGCCAGGCCGATAATCGTCACCAGCGCCACGCCCGGCACCACCGGAAACTTGACCAGGATGCCGGCGGCGCAGGCGGCCCACCCCAGCAGGATCAGCCGGGTGGACGGTGGCAGCACGTCGGGATCGCGGGCGGCGCGATAGGCCCGCAGCAGGACGCCCTGCACCGCCAGCACGCTGGCCAGCAGCACGGCGTCGGTTGTGGCGATGCTGGCTTCGGCGGAAAGAAGAACCGAGCCCAGCATCAACAGGCCCGCCACAAGGCCCACCTCGGCGCCCGCCAGCGCCAACGCGCACCACAGGGTCAGCCAGCTGGCCGCGATGGCGCCCAGCAGCGATGGCAGGCGATAGGTCCAGATGCGGTGGGTGTCGCCCTGATGCAGGACCCCGCCGGCAACGATGGTGCTGGCGGACTGCAGCCAATAGATGCCGGCGGGCTTCTTGTAGCGCGGGACATGGCCGAAGCGGATATCGACCGGATCACCCGACTCCACCATCTGGCGCGAGGCCTGGGCGAAGCGGCTTTCATCGCGGTCCAGCGGCGGCAGGCTGAGGATTCCCGGCAGCCAGAGCAGCAGCCCCAACAGCGCCAAAAGGGCATAGGGCCGGCGCGTCACGAGGCCCCAGTATCGCGGCTGTGGCGACTCTGCGGGCAGGATTTCCACTGTTTGCGCAGGGCTTTGCGAGTCGGTCATGCTTGGCGGACTATGTCGCCCCAAGGCCTTTGTTGCAAAGTCCGGGGCCTGTATAACGCCCCATTCCACCGCTGGAGAAAGTGAAGTCCATGACGGGTCCCGCCGCCATTTCCGTGGTCGTGCCGGTGAAGGATGAGGCCAGCAATGTCGGCCCCCTCGCCCGCGAGATCGCGGCCGCGCTGGCCGGCGAACCGGCGCATGAGATCATTTTCATCGACGATGGCTCGGGCGACGGCACGGGCGCGGCGCTGGCCGCCCTGAAAAGCGAAATCCCCGGCCTGCGCGTGCTGCGCCATGGGCGCAACCTGGGCCAGAGCCGCGGCATCCGCACCGGGGTGCAAGCCGCGAAGGGCGATATCATCGTGACCCTGGACGGCGACGGCCAGAACGATCCCGCCGACATTCCCAAACTGCTGACCGCGCTGCGGGCGGAAGCCCATGTCGGGCTGGTGTCGGGGGTGCGGGTGAAGCGCCAGGACACCGCCAGCCGCCGCATCGCCTCAAAGCTGGGCAACCGCTTTCGCAATGCCATGCTGGGCGACGGCGCCACCGATACCGGCTGCGGGTTGAAGGCGTTCCGGCGCCAGGCCTTTCTCGACCTGCCCTATTTCGATCACATCCACCGCTTCCTGATCGCACTGGTGCTGCGCGAGGGCTGGGAGGTTCGCTTCGTGCCCGTCCATCACCGGCCGCGCCTGACCGGCGCATCCAAATACACCAATTTCGGCCGCATGCTGGTCAGCGTGCAGGACCTGCTGGGCGTGCGCTGGCTGCAGCGCCGCCATCGCGGCCGCACCAACACCGAGGAGCTGTAAATGGGATTGATGGCGCATTGGTACATGACCTTGACGCAAAAGCCCTATGACACCGTGTGGGCTCTGGTGGGCTTTATGGGGCAGGCCGTGTTCGGTGTGCGCTTTTTGATCCAATGGCTCAGGAGCGAACAGGAAGGCCACAGCGTCATTCCCCTCGCCTTCTGGTATTGCAGCATGGTTGGGGCGCTGATCATGTTGGTCTATACAATCCACATGCAGGCTTGGCCGCTGGTGATGGGCCAGGCGGTACCCTTGCCGATCTATGCCCGGAATATCTGGATGATCTATCGTGACCGCCGGGCGGCACGCTGAACCACAGGAGAATTTGATGCTGCGCATTTTCCCCATGATCCTGATCGCCGTCATCGCCTACAATGTGGTGGTGTTCGGCAGCGGCGCCGCCGGCCAGCACGACATGACCGCGCTGCTGGCGCAGGGCTTTTCCGTCACCGTCTTTTCGGGCGATGTCTGGAAAGTGTCGCTGGGCGACATGTTCCTCACCGGCACGCTGGGCCTGTTGTTTGCGGAAATCATCAAGGCGACCGGCACCAGCAGCCGCGAAATCCTCAATCACGGGCTTTCGATGCTGACCTTTGTCGCCGCCATGGCCGAGTTCCTGGTGCTGAAAGGCTTCGCGACCTCGACCTTTTTCCTGATCACCGCCATGTGCCTGTTCGACGTGGTGGCGGGCTACACCATCTCGCTGATCTCGGCCAAGCGCGACCTCTCCATGTCGCCGCACGACCAGCATCAGTAGCTTAAAAAGCCTTTGGGGCGAGGATGTTAAGCAGGACTTGCGGCTAACGCGGGGGGCGTGTATTCCCCCTCCCAATGCGGACAGGTGGCCGAGTGGTTGAAGGCGCACGCCTGGAAAGTGTGTAACGGTGAAAGCCGTTCGAGGGTTCGAATCCCTCTCTGTCCGCCACCTCCTCGCGGGGGCCTTTTTTTATTGGCGGACAGAGATCGGTGAACGGACCCTTGTTCGACAGTGAGCCGCGCCGCCGAAGGCGGTGAAATGGTCCTGCGGACCATTTCAAGCGGCGAACGCCACGAGCTAAGGCGAGTGGCAGGCAACAGCCGATTTTGGGCGCGAGCAAAGCGAGCGATCCGAGCGTCAGCGAGGACGCTAACCTACGCCCTCAACAAGCCCAATTGTTTGACGAACATCAACGATAGAACGGCTGCGCATTGAGCCAGCGGGGTCCGTAGTGCGGTTCGGGTTGGCCCACTTCGAGCGCGCCCAAGTCTGGGGCAGCGCCCGAAAATCCGTCATTGACTGTCGGGATACGGTCTCCGGCGTCCACGGCCTTGCTGCCCGGCTTCAGGCGGAAAGTGAGGTCCATCGCATGATGGACCTGGTGGCGCTGGGCCGGGTCGGGCAGCGTCATGTTCTCGAAAGCGTCAAGATCGAGTTCGACGCCGTGCCGCTCCTGGCCGGTCGCGGCGCTCAGCGCGGCGAGCGTCGAGAAGTTCGTGGTGCTGCCCGGCGCCTGCCAGCGATACTGCTCCGTGGCGCCCGGATTGGGCCGGTAACCGTTATAGTCAGAGCTGTAGGCCCCGGTCACATTCATCCATCGCATCACCCCCTGCGCCGCGCCCCGACCGATGAAGAGGTTGTTGCGATAATGCATGTTGGAGGCTGCCCCGCCGGACTGCTCCCCGATCAGCGTGTTGTGCCACATGAAGATGCCGGCGGGGTTTGCATTGATCTTGAAGGCGTTCGGAACATTGTAGGAGAGATTGCGAATAAAATAGACCGGCCCGCCAAAGACGGGTTGTGCGCTATAGCTGCTGTGCGGTGCGTTCACGCCCCGGTTCTTGTAGACGCGGATGTTGTGGACGCCGCCGTCGGTTTCCACGAAGTCATCGCCGGACAGGTGGATGTCGTTGCCATAGATATCAATCGACGATGCGCGCCGGTCAGGATCCGTTGGGGGTGTGCCATAGGTCGAGATGCCGATGCCGTCGTGGAAATAGGCAATCGCATTGTGGGCGATCACATGGCCAGGGCCATAGACCTTGATGGCGTAGTAGCTGCGCATTTCGTGGGAGCCGTAGACGCCGGCCGCGCCGCCCGCCTCGTCCGGCTGCCGGAACTGGCGGTTCCAGCCGACCAGGAGGTTGCGCGTCTGGGGGCGGCCAAGGAAAACATTGTCGGCAATGTAGAAGTCGCTCGACCCCGCATATTCGGTCCACACGCCAAAGCCGATATTCTCGAAGCGGCAGTTCTTGACGGTAAGCCCGACGGCACCGCCCACCTCTTTCATGCCCGCAAAGATCGCGACGTCGGTGTCGCGAAAGGTGATCCCGTCGAAAATGTGGTGTGTCGACGCCTGCACATCAAACAGGCGATGATTTCCCGCGCCATCAATGACAACGTCGCCGTCACCGGCCGCCTTGATGGTGATGGGCTTTTCCGCCGTGCCCTTCAGGGTAAGCCACATGGTCCCGTCAAAGGGCGTCACCATCGGGTCGACGTAATTGAGGCGTTCGTTCCGATAGATGCCGGCATGCATCAGGATGGTGTCGCCGGGCTGGGCACGGCGCTCCCACACCACGCTCCAGTCGCCGAGCCCGGCGCCGTAATAAGCCTGAAGCAGGCTGTCGAAGGCGGGCAGCTTGCGCTCTCCCTTCCAGCCGGGCGGATAGACGTGAAGCGTCCGCCCCGCCGCATAGGGCTGCGGTTCGACACGCGTCCTGGCCTTCACGGTTTGGGTGATTTGACCCGAGGCGCCATCCGGATCGGTCAGCGTAAAGCGGGCCTCATACTCGGTGCCGGGTGCAAGGCCCAGGATGCTGCCAGCGAAGCCATCGGGGACGATGTAGCTGAGGTTTTCGACGTCGCGAAAGATGCGCTCGCCACCGACACGCACCAGCGGCAACGCCTTGCGCCAGGCGACCTCGCCCACACGGCGAAAATCGACCGAGACGGAGGCATTGCGATTGGTGTCGCCTGTGATCGCCCACTCGAAGCCCAGATTCTCCAGCGTCGGATGCTCAACCGTGAACCGGCCCGCAGCTGTGCCGCTCTGGGCCTGGGCAGGTACCGCCAATATCGCCCACGTCAAGGCGGCAAGCGCGGCACTCCTTATGGCAGAATGTTCGATCCTGTTCAGCATGTCGGCCTCCCCAAACCTGCCGGGTATTTGTACCAGCGCAATGCAGGCTACTGCATGGGCACCGTCCGATCCAGATGGGCGGCGCGCCCGCCCGGAATGTCCACCGCCGGCTTAAACCCTGCTCCACAACCCTTTCTTGATATCGAACTTCACCTTTCCTGCCGCCCGCATCCGCATCAGCAGATCCTGCATGGGATCGGTGCTTTTGCTGCTGGGATCAAGCAGTCTCTGCAGCGCGTAGACGGCGAGCGGTTTGCCCAGCGCGGCCAGAACTTCGTCTTCTTTTGTCATGATCGATACTCTTTCATTTTGCTGACACCTTCATCGTGCCCTGATTGTAATCCATGGAAAACCCGGCACGGCCATCTAAGGCAGCCCCTTCGTCCCCGTAAACGGATTATATCGCCGCTCCGCCAGCGCGGCCCAGGCGGCGGGCGCCAGATGCGCGATGTGAAAATACTGGCGCGGCTGGGTGGGATCGGTGTCCAGCATGAAGCCGGTAGGAAGCTCCCGGGTGCTGGCGGCGAAATAGGAACCATCGGTCGCTCGCATCGTCTCGACCGCCGTCATCAATCTAGCGGCCTCTTTGGCGCGGCCTGACAGTTTCAGCAACAGCGCCACCTGTGCCGTGCCCTCGGTCCAAAGCCCTTCCTTGGCTTCGCTATAGGCAAAGCCTTTGCCGTCGCGCAGCCGGTCTGGCGCCATCGCCGCAGGGTAGCGCGCCGCGGCGCCGGGGATCGCCAGCAGCGGCCATATCTGCGCATCCAGCGCCAGAGTGAGATTGGGCGTTTTGCCGTCCAGCCCGGTCCCGACCGCGAAGCAGCCACAGTCGGCCCGCCACATGGCATGCACGTAATCGCGCGCCGCGCCGGCCTGGGCCAGCCAGGCCTTGCCGCCGGTCGCTTGCGCCAACGCCGTGAACGCCGCCACCAGGTCGGTATTATGCTCGGTCGATTTCCACGTCTGGACGATGGGCGCGGGTTCGTGGGCGAAGGTGCCGCCGGCAAATCCGCCGGGCGGGCTTTCGCTGCGCCATTGCCGGACCCAGCCACCGATGCGCGCCGCGCCGTCGCGGTAGCGGCGATCCCCAGTCGCACGGTCCAGCGCCAACAGCGCCAGCATCGCCCAGGCCATGTTGCCGGTGTCGCTGCCAACCTGGTAGCGGTCCTCCACCCACATATTCTGTTTGGCGTCCCACCATCCCGCCAGCTTCACGGGGCCGGGACCGACGGGGCCGTCGAGATAGCCATTGCGCAAGCGCCCGTCATGCCAATGGCGGTCGCGGTCCAGCGCCGCGAGCATGGCGTCACCAATCTGAGACGCGTTTTTGCTTTTGCGGCAGGCCACCAGCGCAATCGCCGCCACGGCATTGTCGTAGAGAAAAGCCGCGCCCTGCAGCGGTCCGGATTTCACCGTGGGATAGCTGGCCAGAAAGACAGGGCCCGCAGGCTGGGACGCCATCGCACTGGAAAGATGGGCGCAGGCTGTCGGCAACGGAGCTGCGGACGCTTGCCCTGCCCCCAGCAGTTGGACGCCGATCGCGGCCATTGCTGCGATCAGCGCCGCCCGGGTCATCGTTTCACCGGCTTGCGCGCGGGCGTTTTCTTTTTCAGCTTGGCCTGGTTGCAGGCAATCGCGGCGCGGACGAGTTTCTTCGGGGCGGCGCCATCCACCTTGTTGCCTTCGAAGAAATCGATTGACCGCCTCTGGTTGCCGTCCAGGCCATCATTGAACAGCTTGTCGGTATCGGCAAAGTGCGCGCCGTTGGCGAAGGTCAGCTTGACCTTGCCCTTGTGGGCATTGGCGACCGCGATCATGCCATCACGGTACCAGACCGGGCTTCCCATCCACTTCCAGTCCTCGGTGATCCCCTTGTCAGCCGCCAGAATGGCCTTGCGCAGGTACGCGAAGGTCTTGCCGCGCCAATCCGGGATTTTGGCAATCAACTGATCGATGCGCTGCGATGGAGTCATGCAAATACGGCCCTGTTCCTTCCTGCTCATTTTATCACGTGAGAGCCTGGCCGCGAATGGCGGTGGAAACAGTGTGCGGCAGGCTGGACAGCGGCACGGAATCGGCCCCTGCTGACCAAAAATCAGGAGGGACTCATGCTCACCCGTCGCCACACGCTTGCTGGCCTGATCGGCCCCGCCGGCGCCTTCGGCCTGGGCGGCATCGCCTCGCCCGCCCGCGCCCAGAGCGCCGCGCTGGGTTCGCGTGAGAAAATCCGCGTCACCAAAATCGAAACCTTCGTGCTGACCAACTCGTGGGTCTTTGTGAAGATTTCCACCGATACCGGCATCACCGGCTGGGGCGAGATGCTGAAGGACGACGCCAAGGCCTGCGCCGCAGGCGCCCTGGAGGTCGGCGACTATCTGATCGGCCAGGACCCCACCCGCGTCGTCCATCACTGGCAGGCGATCCATCGCGGCGCCTTCTATCGCGGCGGCCCGATCAAGACGGCGATCTCGTCGGGCATCGACCAGGCGCTGTGGGACATCACCGGCAAGGTCTACAACCTGCCGGTCTACAAGCTGCTGGGCGGGGAAACCCGCGACCGCTGCCGCGTCTATGGCCAGCCGACCCTGAAAAACGGCGTCAACGCCATGAAGGTGATATTGCGCGATGGCAAGGGACGCGCGGCCACCAAACACAATGAGGGCGACAAGTATATCGCCGAAGTGGTGGAACGCTTCGCCGCCCTGCGCAAGAAGATGGGCGACGATGTGGACATCGGCGTGGAATTCCACGGCGCGGTGCAGCCGACCACCGCCTTGCGGCTGATGGCGGCGCTGGAGCCCCACAATCCCTGGTTCTATGAAGAGGTGGTCCAGGCCCTGAATGTCGACATGATGGCCGAGCTTGCCAAGAAAACCCGCGTCCCACTGGCGACCGGCGAGCGCATCTTCACCAAATGGGGCTTTAGGGAAATTCTCGAGAAGAAGGCGGCGATGATCCTGCAGCCGGATGTCTGCTATGCTGGCGGCATCACCGAACTGAAGATCATCGCGGGCATGGCCGAGGCCTATTACGTGCCGATCGCGCCGCACAACCCGCAAGGGCCCTGCTCGCTGGCGGCGTCCTTGCAGATCGCTGCCGCTATTCCGAACTTCCTGATCCAGGAGCGCGGCGACAACGAGTATACGGACCTTCTGGCCAAGCCGCTGCCGCCGATCGTCAATGGCCACCGTCCGCTGCTGACCGGGCCGGGCCTGGGCATCACCATCGACGAGGACAAGCTGCGCGCCCAGGTCGGGGAGCCCCGGCCCTACCTGCCGCAGTTCGACGCCGACGATGGTTCGGTGGTGGACTGGTAGAAGGGCGGACTAGCGCGTCTTTCCGCGCGCCGCCACCCGCCACATATCCACCAGCTCGCCATCGCGGCTGACGGCGACTTCGTCATGCAGGTTGCTGACGACGCAAACGTGGTTTGGCAGGACTCGCAGGCGCTCGCCCACCACCGGTTTGGTGGCGCAGCGCGACAGATCGACTATGCCGTGTTCCTCGTTCAGCCGCTCGATCACGGCATCTTCATAGCCGAGGATCAGCCCGTACCCCTTGCCAAACGACGGATCAATGCCATCGCTCGACAGGCTCTTGGAGCCGGCATCGATCACGGCCCGGTCATCCGTGGGGCGGCTAATCACGGTGGTGTGCAGATGGAAGGCGCATTCGTCCAGGGTGGCGGCGCCGGAACCGACCGTGGCGCGATCATGATAGATATAGGTGCCGACGCGCACTTCCGTCAAGCCCGCGATTTCATGCGCCGCCCAGGCATTGGGCGTGCCGCCGCCGGAGACGACCGCAATCGCGATGCCGGCTTCGGCAAAAGCGCGCTTCGCCTCGGCCACGAATGTGACGGTCGCGGCGCTGCTTGGATAGGTCATCAACCCGTCGAAGCGCAGGCCCGGAATTTTCTGGATGCCGCGCGCCAGTTCCAGCGCCTGCGCCACCGAGGTAACACCGGTGCGCTTGTTGCCGCTGTCGAACTCCACCAGCACGCCGATGGCATGGTTGGAGGCGCGCGCCGCTTCACCAATCGTCTCCAGCGCGATGCTGTTGTCGATGCCGACACTGACCTTGGCGCGGCGCGACAGTTCGGCAAGGCGCAGCGCCTTGGCCGGGCCGATCAGCGGGTAGGAAATGAAGATGTCATCCAGCCCAGCATCCGCCATCACCTCGGCCTCGCCCAGCTTCTGGCAGGTGATGCCATGGGCGCCCAGTTCCAGTTGCCGGTGCGCAAATGCGGGTATCTTGTGGGTCTTGATGTGCGGGCGCAGGCGCAAGCCGTGATCATCGCAATAGGCCTGCATCTTCGCCAGATTGTGCTCGACCCGGTCCAGGTCAATGACCGGAACCGGGGTCTCCAGATCGGCAATGCGCATCAAACTCTCCCTCGTCAGTCCGGCAGGACCGCCACACAGTCAATCTCGACCTGGATGCCGAAAAGCTGGCAACCGATGGTGGTGCGGGCGGGCGGTTCGCCGGGGAAGAATTCCTTGTAGATGGTGTTGTATTCAGGGAAACGGGTGAGGTCGCTGAGATAGGTGTTGACCTTGACCACGTCCTTCATGTCGGCACCGGCGCCCTTGAGGATGGTCTGAACATTGCGCAAGGTCTGGCGCACCTGTCCGGCGAACGAATCCGGCGCGACATTGGTCTTGGGGTCCTGCGGCCCCTGCCCCGACACATAGACGAAACCATTGGCGATCACGGCGTGCGAATAATGTCCGCCCGGCTTGGCGGCGGCGTCAACGATAAGGGCCTTGCGCATAATTCCTCCTGTTTTTTGATCCGGCACTGTCCAGGCGCCGGCCGGTGCTTTGACCGTATTTGAAGATGGCATGTCCCGCCCCGGCCCGGCCAGAGGCAGCACTTTGATTGCTGCCCAATAAAAAAGCCCCGGTCTGCCGGGGCTTTTTGACTGATACAGATCGGTGAACGTCGGTCAACGGGCGCGCCAGATATCAGGCGCGCACCGCGCGATCCTATCGAGGCCGGGAACATGCCAAGGCATGTTTCCCGCGATCCTCCTGCCTTTACGGCGTGCCTGCCGTCTGGGTGATAACCGCCTGCGAGGACTTGGACTGGGAAATCGCCACGCCGGCCGCCGCGGCCGCAACCACGCCACGATGATCAGCGGCGTCGTCAGAAGCTGCGCCTTCTGCACGCCGGCAGGCTTGCCCGGCGCCAGCTTGCCTTCGGCGGCGGAGGCGGCGCGGTCGAAGCTAGCAGGCTGGCGGTCAGAAGAACGGCGGAGATATTTCGCATGTATCGCTCCAAGCAATGAACCTGAGGAAAACGATAGTGCAAAGGTGAAAAACACAATCGCCTTATCCGTTTTTTGTGCAGTGCACAAATATACGAAAGACCTGAAATGATTATGCTATGTGCGATTTTCACCAGCAATATGCTGCGTTTGCACAAAAATAGAACCGGCACCTTGCGGGTGCCGGTTCTGATCGCGGGCAATGCAGTGCCGATTAGCGGCGCGGGGCTTCGGAAATCGTCTTCGCGTTGGCGGCCTTGCGGTCGGCCAGCATCTTGTCGAACTCGGGGCGCGTCATGCGCACCCGGCCCGGCGTGCCCAGCGCCCAAGCCGCCAGGGCGTCGTATTTCTTGGGCGTCCAGCCGCCTTCGAACTCGCCGCCATTAGCGCCGGTGCGATTGAGTTCGAAATTGTAGGTGTCTTCCAGCTGGGTGAATTCCGCCGAGGCGACCGCCGCTTCCGCCAGAATCGCCGGGATGAAAATCACCCCATCGGCCTTGGCCACTACCAGGTCGCCCGGCAACACTGAGGCGCGGCCAATGCGGATGGGCGCATTGATCGTGGTCAGGGTCATGTCGACCCAATAGGAAGGATCATAGGCGCGGTACAGGCCCGGCAGGTTTGCGATCTCGCGCGCCTCTTCCGCATCGCGGATGCCGGCGTCAAAGATGAAGCCGGAATGGGTATGGGCGGCGATGCCACTGGCCAGGTTGGATCCGATCAGCGTGCCTTCAACGATCTTGCCGAAACCGTCGGCGACATAGACATCGCCCATCACCAGTTCGTTGATCGGCCACTGGTTGTTGCCAGTGACGCGGCCGTCGCGCTTGCCTTCCGCGTTGATGACGCCGACCATGTCCGGGCGCGACGGCATATATTGCGCCGTCAGGGCGCGGCCTGCGAAAGCCTTGCCGGGCTGCAGCGACTGCCAGCCGCCTTCGAACTGGGCCCGGTAGCCCTTGTCGCGCAGGAAGCCCCAGAGATTCTCCAGCGGCACCTTGGTGACGCGTTCCAGCAGCGAATCCGGCACCTTGGGTCGGCCATCGGGGAAACGCTCGCCCTTCCATTCCGATGTGTAGTTCAGCATCTGCGCCCGGGTCTGCTTGACCTGTGCGCTGGCGGGCGAGACGGCCAGCGCAACGGCGCAGGACAGCAGGGCGGCTTTCAGGAGTTTCATTTTTTACTCTCCGGTTCGTGGCCGCACGGGTGCGGCGTTTGTTTCAACAGCTCTCCGGCCGCTCGCTCAAGCTTGCGGCGTTCGTCGCTCGAAATGGTCCACTGGACCATTTCGTTGGCCTGCGGCCAACCGCTCCTCACCCCCACCAAACTTCTCCAGGCGCGAGATGTGCCTTG
>JBEENS010000066.1:0-8644 GCA_041192105.1 Pseudomonadota bacterium
ATCGGCATTTCGCAGCGCATCGAGGACGTCGAAGGCCGCGCGCATCTGCGCGAAAAGCTGCAGGGCTTGCTGCCGCCCGGGGAAAAGGGCGGCTACATCATCCGCACCATGGCGGAGATCGTCTTCTTGCCTTCGGCCGTGTTGTAGCCCGGGCTCTTGGCCAGAACGATTTCCGCTTCGGCGTCATGGGTCAGGTAGTTCAGCGTGGTGACGATGCTCCAGCGGTCCATCTGGCCCTGATTGATCTGCTGGGTGCCGTGATACAGGCCGGTGGTGTCGCCAAGGCCGATGGTGTTGGTGGTCGAGAACAGGCGGAAGGCCGGATGGGGGTGGATCACCTTGTTCTGGTCGAGCAGGGTCAACCGGCCCGAGACTTCCAGCACGCGCTGGATGACGAACATCACGTCGGGCCGGCCCGCGTCATACTCGTCGAACACCAGCGCCACGGGTCTTTGAAGCGCCCAGGGCAGCAGGCCTTCGCGGAATTCGGTGATCTGCTGGCCGTCCTTCAGGACGATCGCGTCCTTGCCGATCAGGTCGATGCGGCTGATATGCGAATCCAGGTTGATGCGGATGCAGGGCCAGTTCAGGTGGGCCGCCACCTGCTCGATATGCGTGGACTTGCCGGTGCCGTGATAGCCCTGAACCATGACGCGACGGTTGAAGGCAAAGCCGGCCAGGATTGCCAGCGTGGTTTCGCGGTCGAAGCGATAGGCCGGATCGCGCTCCGGCACATGCTCGTTCGCCTTCTTGAAGGCGGGAACCTTCATCTTGGTCTTGATGCCGAACACTTCGCCCGCGTCCACGGTGGTGTCGGGCAGGATCCTGGGGTCGAGGGTTTCGGTTTGTGTGCTCATGATGTCTGGTCCGGGGGCCGCTGCGCATAGCAAACGCGGGCGCGGCAGGCCCTTTTCAGGTGAGGAGGCCGGAGGCGCGCAAAACGCCATAGGCCTTGATAACCTGCTTCAGCCGTTCTTCCGCGCCCCGGTCGCCGCCATTCGCGTCGGGATGAAAACGCTTCACAAGTTCCTTATACCGCGCCTTGATCTCGATCAAGGTGGCGTTATGGGCCAGCTGCAATGTGTCCATGGCGATGATCTGCAGGCGCGTCAATTGCCGCTCCGGACGCCGGACCGTGCCGGTTTCGCCATCCTCTGCAAACACCGCATGGCTGTCATTCACGTTGCCCAATGAGGATTGACCCATGCGGGCCTTGGCGCCGCGCTTGCCCAGGGGCCAGGTTGGGCGATGGCCGGTCAGCGCTTCCTCGCGGAACCGCTGGATATCGTCATTGCCCATGCCCTTGAAGAAGTCCCACGACTCATTGTGGGCGCGGGCGTGCTTGGAGCAGAGCCAGACATATTCGGAAAGATTCTTGGGCGATTTGGACACGCGGCAATCGCCTGGCCCGACACAATCGGGCGCTTCGCACATCCGGGTCTGCGGCTCGGGCTTTTTCGCCTTGGCCGACTTGATCCGGATGTCGCTTTTGAAGCGGTTGGCGCGGGGTTCGACCATCGAACAATTATGGGGAGGGCAGGGTAAAAGACAAGGAAACGTATCTCTTGACTTTCCGCCGGCCAAAGCAAACTAGAGCGCCATGAAAGTTGCCGACGCCATTGGACAAAAACTGACCGCTGCCTTTGCGCCACTGGTGCTGGAGGTGCGGGACGAAAGCGCCCGTCATGCCGGCCATGGCGGCGCCACCCGCGACGACGGCAGCCAGGGCGAAACCCATTTCCATGTGCGGCTGGTATCGGCGGCGTTTGAGGGGCTTTCCCGGGTCGAGCGCCAGCGCCGCATTCATGCCGCGCTGGAGGAGGAGCTCAAGAGTTCCGTCCATGCGCTGTCGCTTGCGGTGCTGACACCGGCGGAAGCACAGAAATCATCCTGACGGCTTATCTGAGATCGCTCACGGTTTCGGACATCCTGGCTTCGTTTTCCTGGCCGTCGCTTGTGGGCGGAATGATGCGGATCGCCGTGATCTGGTTGCGCTGGCGGCGCATGATCTCGAAGGTGAACCCGAAAAAGGCGAAGCGCTGGCCCGGATCGGGAATGGCGCTGGCATGGGCGATGACCAGTCCGGCGACGGTGGTGGCGTCGTCTTCCGGCAGCGACCAGTCCAGTTCACGGTTGAGGTCACGCACCGGCACCGTACCATCCACCAGGTAGGAACCATCGGGCCTGGCCCGCACATGCGGCCGCGCTTTCTGAAGCTCGTCGGGCATCTCGCCGAGAATCTCCGACAGGATGTCGCCCGGCGTTACCAACCCCATCAACGCGCCATACTCATCCACGATCAGCGCCAGATGGGTACGCCGCTCGCGGAAGGCGTTGAGTTGCTCATCCAGTGCCGTGGTGTCGGGCACAAACCATGGCTCGCTCGCCAGGGCGGCGACGTCCACCTTGTCTATATCGCCCTTTTCCAGCAGCGCCTTGGCTAGGTGCGTGACATGCAGAACGCCGATGACATTGTCTTGCGTGCCCTGCCATAGCGGGATGCGGGTATAGCTGGCCTTGAGCACCGCGTTGAGGATTTCTGCCGGCGGATCATCGACGTTGATGGTGAACATCTCGGTCCGATGGACCATGACGTCGGAGACTTCCATCTGCGCGAAGCGGAAGACATTTTGGATGTATTCGGCCTGTCCGCTGCCCATCTTGCCATGTTCGGCCGAAACCTCGACCAGCCCCTCGATCTCGCTGTCGGTCAGGACGTCATGATGCGGCGCTTCCTTGACACCCAGCAGGGTGAGGATTGAGCGCGAGGCGGTGTTGAGCAGCCAGTTCAGCGGATAGAAAAGCAGGAACGTGCCGCGCAGCGGATAGGCGATCCACAGCGCCACGGGTTCGGGTTCGCGGATCGCAAGCGTCTTGGGCACCTGTTCGCCGACGACGATGTGCAGCGACGAAAAGACCAGGAAGCCGACCATGAAAGACGTGAAGTGCACGACCGGCGCGGTCAGATGCAAAGGCGCGAGCGCCGGTTCCAGCAGTACGGCGACGGTTGGCTCGCCCACCCAACCAAGGCCCAGCGAGGCCATGGTGATGCCGAGCTGGCAGCAGGCGAGATAGGCCTCAATATTGCGCAGGATCGTCTGCACCATCCGCGCGCCGATCCTGTTCTCCTCGGCCAGGGCGTTGATGCGGAAACCACGCGCTTTCACCAGCGCGAACTCGGCGGCGACAAAGAACGCATTCGCGGCAAGGAGGAAGACCGCCAGCAGCAGATTGACGATGGTGGAACTCATCTCGCGGCGATGATATCGGCAGGCATGGGGAAGGGGGTCCGATGAAAGAGCGGCAATGATAGCCGGAATTTAGCTTTCCGTCAGGACCGATTTTACCGCTGCCAGCGGCACATCGCGGGTGACAAACGCCTGTCCCAGCCCGTTCAGCAGGATGAAGGTCAGTTTTCCGTCCGTCACTTTCTTGTCATGCGCCATGTGGCCGATCAGTTCGTCGGGTTGCGGGCGTGGACCGGCAATGTCGCTGATCGCCGCCGGCAATCCGACGGCTGTCAGGTGGCGCGTGAACCGTTCGGCATCCTGTCCGGGGCACAGGCCCAGTTTCACCGAAAGCCGGAATGCCAGCGCCATGCCGATGGCTACGCCCTCGCCGTGAACCAGCCGATCCGAGAATCCCGTCGCCGCTTCCAATGCATGGCCGAAGGTATGGCCGAGATTGAGCAAAGCGCGGTCGCCGGTTTCGCGCTCGTCGCGCGCCACGATGTCCGCCTTCATTTGGCAGGAATGGGCCACCGCCTTGATCATCGCCGCTTCGTCGCCCGCCAGGGCCTTGGCGCCGTTGACCTCAAGCCATTCAAAGAAATTCGCGTCACCCAGCGCACCATACTTCGCCACCTCGGCATAGCCGGCCAGCAATTCGCGCCGGGGCAGGGTAGCCAGCAATTCGGTGTCCGCGATCACGATGCGCGGCTGGTGGAACAGCCCGATCAGATTCTTGCCCTGCCGGGCGTTGATCGCGGTCTTGCCGCCGACCGACGAGTCCACTTGCGACAGAAGGGTGGTAGGAATTTGGGCGAAGGCGACGCCGCGCTTGAGCACGCCCGCCGCAAAGCCGGTGAGATCGCCGATCACCCCGCCGCCCAAGGCGATGACAAGACCTTTGCGGTCAATTTCCATGTCCAGAAATTCGCCAGAGAGGCGTTCCAGGCCGGCGAAGCTTTTGCTGACTTCGCCCGGCGCCATCACGATGGGACGCGCGTCAATGCCGGCCTTGCCCAATATATCGAGCAGGGCCGTCAGATGAATATCGGCGACATGCTCGTCGGTCACCACTGGCACGACGCCGCAACTTCCGCTTTTGGGGGCCAGCGGCTTCAGCAATTCGCCCGCGCGCGCCAGCAGGCCGGCGCCGACATGGATGTCGTAAGCGCGTTCGCTCAGCCCAACGGAAATGACTTCACTCATGGCTCTCGCATATCCCATGGGCGGCCAGGGCGGCAACGATCTTGTCAAGCAGCACGGCATGGGGCTCCTCGCCCGATTCCAGGATCATATCGGCGGTGGCATAGACGGGCTCGCGCTGGGCCAGCAGGCGCTCCAGCGTGCCGCGCATATCGTCATTGGCCAGCAGGGGGCGCGTCTGGTCTTTTCCCTGGCGTTTTCTCACCCGGCCCAGCAGGATTTCGAGCGGCGCTTTCAGCCATATGGTGAAAGCCGATCCCTTCATGGTGGCGCGGGTCGCGTCGTCCATATAGGCGCCGCCGCCGGTGGCCAGCACATGGGGCGTCTCGCCCAGCAGGCGGGCAATCACCCGCCGCTCGCCGTCGCGGAAATAAGGCTCGCCATACTTGGCGAAAATCTCCGCCACGCTCATGCCCGCCGCCTCCTCGATCTCGTGATCGGCATCGGCGAAGGGGACATCCAGCCGCGCGGCCAGCCGCTTGCCGATGGAGGTTTTTCCCGCCCCCATCATGCCGACCAGCGCCACGGTCCGGTTCAGTGTCATGGCCTTTGCGATACACCAAAGGTGTTTTCTTTAGTAGTGCGGGCATTGCGGTGTGCTTGCGGCGGCCATGCTAGGCTGGGGTCCATGACTCGGCCCGCAACAGGTCCTGTGAAAAGGACGGACACCGCTTATCTGATCGAGCTTTTTCTTGACATGATGGGCGCCGAGCGCGGGGCGGGCGCCAACACCCTGGACGCGTATCGCCGCGACCTGATGGATTTTGCGCAGCTAGCCGATCTGCGCCAGGCCAGCGGCGATCAGGTGCGCGATTTCCTGTCGTCACTGTCCAGGTCCGGTCTCGCCGCCTCGACTCAGGCACGCAAGCTGTCGACGCTGCGGCAGCTCTACGGCTTTCTTTACACCGAAGGGATGCGCAGCGACGATCCCACCCAGACGATTGCCGCCCCAAAGGCGCGCCGCCCGTTGCCAAAAATCCTGTCGGGCGGCGATCTGGATGCAATGCTGGAAACCGCGATGCAGGATGTCACGCCCGAAGGGCTGCGGCTGACCTGCATTGTCGAAATGCTGTATGGCGGCGGCTTGCGTGTCACCGAACTGGCGGGCCTGAAACTGGCCAGCGTGCGGACGCATGAGGGCTTCATTCGCATCACCGGCAAAGGCAACAAGGAGCGCATGACGCCGCTGAATTCTTCCGCGCGGGCGGCGCTGGATGCCTATCTGGCGGTACGCGATGAATTTGTGCCCAAGAACGACAAGAACAACCGCTATCTGTTTGCCTCGCGCGGCGCGGACGGTTTTCTCACCCGCCGCCGCTTTCACCAGTTGCTGAAGGGGCTGGCACTGAAGGCGGGCCTCGATCCGGCCAAGGTCTCGCCCCATGTCCTGCGCCATGCCTTCGCCACCCATCTGGTGGAAGGGGGCGCGGACTTGCGCAGCGTCCAGACCCTGCTGGGCCATGCCGATATCGCCACCACGCAGATCTACACCCATGTGGCGCGCGACCGCTTGAGCCAGGTGATGCGGACGGCCCATCCGCTCGGCAAGGCCAAAGGCACAAAAAACAGCCGTTAACCCATTGGATCATTTGATTTCTTTAGGCATTTCCTTTCGGGGAGGCCTGTGTCACTTTCCGCCTTTGACAGTGATTTGAGCCATGCATTACCTCGAATTTGAACGCCCCATAGCTGAGCTGGAAGGCAAGATTGTCGAGCTGCGCAAGCTTGCCGAAGAAGATCCCAGCATGGATATCGATGGCGAGGTGAGACGGCTGGAGACGCGCGCCGGGACTATGGTCGCGGACACCTATGCCAGGCTGACGCCGTGGCAAAAGGTGCAGGTGGCGCGCCATCCTGGCCGTCCGCATTTTCTCGATTACGCCAATCGCATCCTAGAAGATTTCACGCCCCTGGCCGGCGACCGGTCCTTTGGTGAAGACCAGGCGGTCGTCGCCGGCCTGGCCCGGTTTCGCGGGCGGCCCATTGCTTTTATCGGCCAGGAAAAGGGCAACGATACCCAAAGCCGCGTGAAGCATAATTTTGGTTCGGCGATGCCGGAAGGTTATCGCAAGGCGGGGCGAATTTTCGAACTGGCCGATCGTTTCGGTTTGCCGGTCCTGTCTTTCGCCGACACCGCCGGCGCCTATCCCGGCGTCAGCGCGGAAGAACGCGGCCAGGCGGAAGCCATTGCCCGCTCCATCGAAGCGGGTCTCTCGGTCAAGACGCCGTTCATCGCCACCATCATCGGCGAAGGTATGTCGGGGGGCGCCATCGCCATCGCTGCCGCCAGCCGCGTCTATATGCTGGAGCATTCGATCTATTCAGTGATCTCGCCGGAGGGCTGCGCCTCCATCCTGTGGCGCAGCGCCGACAAGGCGCAGGAAGCCGCCACTGCGCTCAAGATCACCGCGCAGGACTTGCACCAGCTCAAGATCATCGACGCCATCGTGCCCGAACCGGTGGGCGGGGCGCACCGCGCGCCGCTGGAAACGATGGACGCGGTGGCCGACCAGATCGCCCAGGGCCTGAAGGAAATGGACGGTCTTTCCGGCGATGAAATACTGCGCCAGCGCCGCGCGAAATTCCTCGCCATGGGCCGCAGCATCTAGCCCAAAAAAGGCCCAGTTCCGTAGCGACACTGTACGGACGTCCGGGCCTTTTTGCTTTGCGGCTATCGCGCCATGGCCAGACTGCCATTCGGCACCCAACCCTTATTGTCCACTTCGTCGGTGACTTCACGCCACACGCCGTCGGTGTTGCCCGTCGGATAGAGGACCATGCCGGGATCGAGCTGGCGCACGACCTTGCCCTTTTCGCTCGGCGATGCCCGCATCACGCCGGGGCGGGTCATGGTCAGGGTGCGCTGCGGCGCGTCCTGCGCCGCTGCACTGGACAGGCCACCCATCTGGCCGACCAGCTTGGTGTAGGCATCGATATAGGCTAGCACCACGACCTGGCCGATGGCGGTCCTCTGGTAGCTGGACACGCCAGCGCCGCCGAAGCCGCCGATCCCGCCCAAACCGCCGTCAACGCCAAAGCCGATATCGGTCTTGTCGCCATGACCTTCCGCCATCGCCTGCTGTTCGCTGGTGCGGACATTGGTGACCGACAGAATCACATCGGCGGTGCTGGAATTGAAGGAAAGACTTCCGCCGATCGCGGCGCCGAGACCGCCGCCAACAAGACCGCCGAGAAACCCGCCGACATTGGTGCCGCTGGAATTGGCGTTCTTGGAAACGATATCGGGCACCATGATATAGTCAGCCGCCCGGACTTGGCCGCCGCCGATATTGGAGCCGCCCTGCAGGGCGCCGCCGGCCGCCAGCGCGCGTTCCTGCTGCGCCAGTTCAAAGCCCTTGCCACGATCCACCAGGGTGAAACAGCCAGACCGCTGCACGAAAATCTTAATCAGGGCTTCTGGCGATTCCAGGCCCAGGCCTTCCCACCACTTGTTGTCCGGCTCGCGGATCGCCAGGGAGCCGATACGGTGCGAGCAGGTGGGAATCTCGGCTTTCTTTTCTTCGGTCTTGCGGCGGATGGATTGGGACGCTGCCGGCGTTGCGAAGGACGCGGCCGTGAGACACAGAGCTGTCGCAAGCGCGACCGATTTTCCCAGACGCATGATGAACTTTTTCGATAAATCTGACGTTTGCCCTCGGGCGGAACATACAAGATGACGCGGATTCTGCAATATCCCGCGCGCGGCAGAACGTTACCACCAACCTCGCCATTTGAACCACAATAGCGGCAAAACCCCGCTGATCAGGATCAGGGCAAGCCCGAAGGGGTAGCCGAAGTGCCAGCTCAGCTCCGGCATGAAATGGAAGTTCATGCCATAGACGCCCGCCACCAGCACCGGCGGAATGCCCACCACCGAGGCGATGGTCAGAACCTTGAACAGATTGTTCTGCTCGGTGGTGAGAAAGCCCAGCGCCGCGTTCAGCAGGAACTGGATCTTGGTGTTGAGGTGGCCTTCATACTCGTTGAGGGAGCGAACGTCCTTGCCGGCCATCTTGAGCCGCGCCTTGACCGGACCGCCCAGCCAGGCATCGCCATTTTCCGTGACGAAGGGCACGGCGCGCTGCAGCACGTCCCACAACGGCGTGTCGGTCCGGCTGATCGACGCCGGGTCGTTCATCAGCACCTCCACCTCCACCTGCTCGTAGAGGTCACCGAGCGCGGTACGCAGGTGCTCGTCGACCTCCGCCGTGTGC
>JBEENS010000067.1:0-8478 GCA_041192105.1 Pseudomonadota bacterium
TTCGTCGAGTTTGAACGGCTTAATAATGGCTTCGATTTTTTTCATGGTGCTCCTCCGCGCAGCCAGACGGCTGCGACGCAGTTAACCGGTTTGCAGGACTTGTGCCGGTTTTTGATGAAAAAAAGCGCAGAAAATTCAGGGACTTGGTCACGGCCTTCCGACATGGTGCTTAAAATAGCCTATTTTATAGTCAAATTGCCTATTTATAGTGCTATTTTGACAGGTGCAGGACTGGGGTGTTCGCCGTCCTTTGCGCCACTTAAGGTCGTGGCATCGCCTCCCATTCGCCCCTTATTCCTGATATCGCACCCTTATGCCCGCATCGCTCAATCCGGTTTTTTCCAACCTGCCCATCAGCATCTTCCAGCACATGACCGGGCTGGCGCTTCGCCATGATGCCATCAATCTGGGGCAGGGTTTTCCCGATCAGGACGGACCGGCCTGTTTGCGCGCGGTTGCCGCCCGGGCTTTGATCGATGGCCCCAATCAATATCCGCCGTCCAAGGGCCTGGCCGAACTGCGTCAGGCCGTAGCGGCGCATGCCCGTCATTTCTACAAGCTGGAATACGACCCCGAGGATGAAGTGGTCATCACCTCCGGCGGCACCGAGGCGCTGGGCGCCTGCATCCTGGCAACGGCGGTGTCGGGCGACGAGTTCGTGCTGATCGAGCCCACCTATGATTCTTATCGCCCCATCGTCGAAACGACCGGCGCCGTGGTGCGTACCATCAAGCTGGGTCCGCCGGACTGGCGGCTGACGGAAGGCGTCTTGCGCGCCGCCATCGGTCCCAAGACCCGCGCCGTGCTGATCAACTCGCCGCACAATCCCGCCGGCCGCGTCTTCAGCCGCGAAGAACTGGAAATGCTGGCCAGGGTCGTGTGCGAAACCGATGCGGTGGTGATCTGCGACGAGGTTTATGAGCATCTGGTGTTTGACGGCTTGGCGCATATCCCGCTCGCCACGTTGCCGGGCATGCGGGACCGATGTCTGCGCATCGGATCGGCGGGAAAGATTTTTTCCCTCACCGGCTGGAAGGTCGGCTGGGTGACCGGGCCGCGCCGGCTTGTGGCGGTGGCGACCAAGGCGCATCAGTTTCTCACCTTCACCACGCCGCCGGCGCTGCAGCTGGGCGTGGCGCACGGCCTGACTCATGAAATGGATTTCCCGCTGGCACTGACCAAAAGGCTGCAACAGAACCGCGACGTCCTTACCGCCGGCCTGACCAGGCTGGGTTTTGAAGTGCAGCCCTGCCAGGGCACCTACTTTCTCACCGCGGGCATTTCCAAGCTCCCCAACGAGAAGGATTTTGCCTTTTGCGAGCGCCTGATCCGCGAGGCAGGCGTGGCGCTGATCCCGCTCTCCGCCTTCTTCCAGAGCGGTACGCCGGACACCTTTGTGCGCTTCGCTTTCTGCAAGCAGCAATCCCTGATCGAACAGTCGCTGGCCCGTCTCGAAAAATACTTCGCCGGCAAATGAGCGGCGAAATCCTCACCTGCGCGCAGATGGCCAAGGCAGACGCCTTTGCCGTGGCGCAGGGCACGTTGTCTTTGACGTTGATGGAAAATGCCGGGACTGCTGTGGCCGATGCCATCGCCGCCCGCTTCAAGCCCTGCGCGGTGACGGTGCTGTGCGGCCCCGGCAACAATGGCGGCGACGGCTTTGTCGTGGCGCGGCTGCTGGACGAGCATGGTTTTATCGTGCGGGTGGCGCATGACGCCGATCCTAAAGGTGATGCCGGCGTCATGTCGGCGCTTTGGAAAGGAACAAGGGGCGCGCTGACGCCCGCTGCGCTGGACGGCGCCCGGCTGGTGGTGGATGCGTTGTTCGGCGCCGGGCTCTCGCGTCCCTTGGAGGGCGCCCCCGCGCAGGTTGTTGCCGCGCTGGGCGATTTGCCGGTGATGGCGATCGACATGCCCAGTGGCCTGTCGGGCGATACGGGCGCGCCACTTGGCGACGTGACTGTCAAGGCGACGCTGACCGTCACCTTCTTCCGCAAGAAACCGGGTCACCTGCTGCTGCCCGGACGGGAAGCCTGCGGCGAGATCGTGGTCGCCGATATTGGCATTCCGGACGCAGCGGCGGACACGGATTTGTTCGAGAACACGCCTTCGTTGTGGAGCTATCCGCATCCCCGGGCGCAGGGACACAAATATGATCGCGGCCACTGCGTTGTGGTCAGTGGCGGCGCCAGCCAGACCGGTGCGGCCCGGTTGGTGGCGCGCGGCGCGCTGCGGATAGGGGCGGGGTTGGTCAGTGTCGCTTCGCCGCGCGATGCGCTGGTGGTGAATGCCGCCCATCTCACCTCCATCATGCTCAAGGGTTTTGAAGGCGCCGCGGGACTGGCGGAGATGCTTTCGGACAAGCGGCTCAACGCGGTGGTGATCGGACCGGGCCTGGGGGTGGGCGGTGAAACCCGCGCCCTGGTGGATGCGGTCCTGAATAGCGGGGCAGGGGTGGTTTTGAATGCCGACGCGCTGACGTCTTTCCAGGACGATCCTGAGGCCTTGTTCAACCGGCTGCATGAAGGATGCGTGCTGACGCCCCATGCCGGTGAATTTGAGCGACTCTTTCCCGGCCTGCTCGATGAAGCCGGGGGAAAGGTCGAAGCCGTTCGCGCCGCCGCCGCCCGTGCCGGGGCGGTGGTCCTGCTCAAGGGCAACGACACAGTGATTGCTCACGCAAGCGGCAAAGCGGTGATCAACGCCAATGCCCCGCCCACCCTGGCGACCGCCGGGGCAGGGGATGTCCTGGCCGGATTCATCGCCGGTTTGCTGGCCCAGAGAATGCCGGCATTTGAGGCGTCGGCTTGCGGGACCTGGCTGCATGGGGCGGCGGCCGACTGCTTCGGCCCCGGGCTGATCGCGGAAGATTTGCCGGAAATCCTGCCGAAAGTTCTGGAATTGCTCTGATCGCAATTGTCTATTATAATAGACATATGGATAGTATAGTAGATAAGATTGAAGCCGGAATCGCCCAGCATATCCGCCTGGAACGGGACGCCCGCAACTGGTCCTTGGCCGATCTGGCCGGTAAGTCGGGGGTCGCCAAGGCCAGCATCAGCAAAATCGAACGCGGCGAAATGAGTCCCTCCGCCGGCATCCTGGTCCGGCTGGCGGCCGCTCTCGATCTGAGTTTGGCGGGGCTGCTGCTACGGGCCGAAAAACAGGAAGGCAGGCTGTCGCGCGCCCCCGACCAGCCGGTGTGGCGCGATCCGGTCACCGGCTATCGCCGCAAACAGATTTTCAGCCGCCCCGATCACCCTCTGGAGATGGTGCAGGTGGAGTTGCCTGCCGGCCAGAAAGTCTCCTTTCCCGCCTGGACCTATGCCCGTGCCCGCCATGTCGTCTGGGTGCAGGCCGGGGAGCTGGTGCTGACCGATGGCGGTGTCCGCAATGTCCTCAAACCGGGGGACAGTCTGGGTTTCGGCCCGCCTGCCGAAGTCACCTACGCCAATGAAAGCGTGCGGCCCTGCCAGTATGTCGTGGCGCTGGCGCGGAGCTGACCATGGACGAGATCGCCTTTCGACCCGCAGAGCAGGGCGACCTTCAGGCCCTGACCGACATCTACAATCACTATGTCCGCGAGACCTCGGTCACGTTCGATATCGCGCCGCGCACCCTGGAACAGCGCCGGCAATGGCTGGACGGCTTTGCGCTTACCGGCCGCTATCGCTGTTTTGTGGCGGTGAAAGACGGCGCAACAGTCGGCTGCGCCAGTTCGCAGCGCTACAATGAGCGCGCCGCCTACGAAACCACGGTCAGTAGCGGCATATATCTGGCACCTGGTGCGACCAGGCAGGGCATTGGGCGGCGACTTTACCAGCATCTGTTTGATGCCCTCAAAAATGAGGACGACCACCGCGTATTCGCTGGCATCACGTTGCCTAACGAAGCGTCGGTCCGGCTCCACCGGGCGTTCGGCTTCGAGCCGGTGGGCCTATATCGGGAAGTGGGGCGGAAATTTGGCCGGTATTGGGATGTCGCCACCTACCTGCGCCCCATGGCCAGCCAGCCCTAGCAACCCCCAAAAACCCCTGCTATAGGGGCCGGCTTCGGTGGCTTGCGGGCCACCAAAAACGCGGACATGGCGGAACTGGTAGACGCGCTGGATTTAGGTTCCAGTGATGAAAGTCGTGGGGGTTCAAGTCCCTCTGCCCGCACCAGATTTCGGCACAGAGATTGAGAGTAGGAAGTTCGAAATGCAGATCAGCGAGACCGTTTCCCAGGACCTGCACAAGCAGTTCACCGTCACCGTCCTGGCCAGCGAACTGGACAGCCGCGTCAATGCGCGGCTGGAGGAAATGAAGCCCAAGATGAACCTCAAGGGCTTTCGTCCCGGCAAGGCGCCGGTCTCCTTCCTGAAAAAGCAGTACGGCAAGTCCATCATGGGCGAAGTGGTCGAGGCCGCCGTAAACGAAGGCAGCCAGAAGGCGATTTCGGACAACAAGCTCAAGCCCGCCCTGCAGCCCCGCGTCGAGCCGGTCGGCAATGTCGAGGATGTGGTCGACGGCAAGTCCGACCTCACCTTCAAGGTGATCGTCGATCTGATGCCGGAATTTGAAACCACCGATCCGTCCAAGCTGACGGTGGAACGCCTGACGACCGATGTCGCCGACGCCGATGTCAATGAAGCGCTGGATCGTCTGGCCAAGAATGCCCGCAATTACGTCAGCCGTCCCGAAGGCGAAGCCGCCCAGAAGGACGATGTCGTTGTCATCGACTATGAAGGCAGCATCGATGGCGTGCCGTTCGAAGGCGGCAAGGGCAGCGATTTCAGCCTGACCTTGGGCAGCGGCACCTTCATTCCCGGGTTCGAGGATGGGGTGATCGGCGCCAAGGCCAGTGACAACCGCGATGTGAAAGTGACCTTTCCCACCGAATATCATGCCCCCGAAATGGCGGGCAAAGACGCCATTTTCGCCGTCACCGTGAAAGAGGTGAAGGCGCCGGAAGAAGCCGGGATCGATGACGCGCTGGCCAAGAAGCTTGGCCTGGACGATCTCACCACCCTCAAGGAGCGCATCCGCGAGCAGCTGACCAGCGACTTCAAGTCCGCCAGCCGCCTGCATCTCAAGCGCCGCGTGCTCGACGCCCTGGACAATGCCCATGACTTCCCGCTGCCGCCCGCCATGGTGGACCATGAGTTCGCCAACATCTGGGCCCAGGTCGAGGAAGAACTGAAGCGCGAAGGCAAGACGGCCGCCGACGAAGGCAAGAGCGAAGACGAACTCAAGGCCGAGTACCGCAAGATCGCCGAGCGCCGCGTCCGCCTGGGCCTGGTGCTGGGCAAGCTGGGCGAGCAGAACGGCATCAGCATCGCTGGTGACGAAGTGCAGCGCGCCATCATGGCCCGCGCCCGCCAGTTCCCCGGTCAGGAGCAGCAGGTGTTCCAGTTCTACGCCAACAATCCGCAGGCCCAGGCCGAGATCCGCGCCCCCCTGTTCGAGGACAAGGTGGTGGACTTCATCGCCGAACTGGCCACGGTCAATGAGCGCAAGGTGGACAAGGAAACTTTGTTTGCTGATCCCGAAGACGAGCCTACCAAGGCCTAGTCCCAAGGTCGCGGTCCGGTTGGCCGTCTCGCAATTCGCCAAAGCAACGCTATATTAAGCGTGGCCGGAGGATTTTCCGGCTACTGTCCGCTGACGAATCGCAAAGGCCCGCTTATGTCCAACCCGACCGAGTTCTACAACAACACCCTGGTGCCGATGGTGGTCGAGCAGACCGCCCGGGGCGAGCGCGCCTACGACATCTATTCGCGCCTGCTCAAGGAACGGCTGATCTTCGTCACCGGGCCGATCGAGGATTACGGCGCCAGCCTGATGACCGCCCAGCTTCTGTTTCTTGAGGCCGAAAATCCCAAGAAGGAAATCCATATGTACATCAACTCGCCAGGCGGGTTGGTGACGGCGGGCATGGCGATCTACGACACCATGCAGTACATCCGCCCCGCCATTCACACCTATTGCATCGGCCAGGCGGCCTCGATGGGCTCGCTGCTGCTGTGCTCGGGTGTAAAGGGCCATCGCTATGCCCTGCCCAACGCCCGGGTGATGGTGCATCAGCCCTCGGCGTCTTTTTATGGCCAGGCTGCGGACATCGCCCGGCATGCGCAGGAGATCGTCAAGCTCAAGAAGCGGCTGAACGAGATTTACGCCAAGCATACCGGCCAGCCGGTCGAAGCCATTGAAAAGATGCTGGACCGGGATACCTATTTGACAGGCGAAGAAGCCAAGGCGTTTGGGCTGATCGATCAGGTCATGGAGCGTCGCCCGGAGACGGAGCCGGCCTCGCCATAGGCGAATTTTCGGCTAAAGTTCCGGGATTCCAAGGAGATTCGGCCTTTGGCCGGATTAAACAAATCTTGATCCCATCGGCCTTAGCATGGTCGAATGTTGGGAAGGCGGGGTGCTTCGGTGGCCCCGTCATTGTGCAAAGCAGCATGGCCCGGTTAGGCTAAGGCTGCACCAGCGGCCTGCAAGGCTGGGATAAGGGTCGAAAGGGCCCGGTGGAAGACGATGAGCAAGGCTAGCGGCGGCGAGTCCAAGAACACGCTCTACTGTTCCTTTTGCGGCAAGAGCCAGCATGAGGTGCGTAAGCTCATTGCGGGCCCGACCGTGTTCATCTGCGATGAATGCGTCGAACTCTGCATGGAAATCATCCGGGAGGAGAACAAGACCTCCTTCATGAAATCCAAGGAGGGTGTTCCCACCCCCCAGGAAATCTTCAAGGTGCTGGACGATTATGTCGTCGGCCAGAGCCACGCCAAGAAGGTGCTCTCGGTCGCCGTCCACAACCACTACAAGCGCATCAATTCGTCCGGCAAGAACGGCGATGTCGAGCTGGCCAAGTCCAACATCATGCTGATCGGCCCCACCGGCTGCGGCAAGACCTTGCTGGCCCAGACCCTGGCGCGCATCCTGGACGTGCCCTTCACCATGGCCGACGCCACCACCCTGACCGAAGCCGGTTATGTCGGTGAAGACGTCGAGAACATCATTCTCAAGCTGCTGCAGGCCGCCGACTACAATGTCGAACGCGCCCAGCGCGGCATCGTCTATATCGACGAAGTCGACAAGATTTCGCGCAAGTCCGACAATCCCTCCATCACCCGCGACGTGTCGGGCGAAGGCGTGCAGCAGGCGCTGCTCAAGATCATGGAAGGCACCGTTGCCTCCGTGCCGCCGCAGGGCGGCCGCAAGCATCCGCAGCAGGAATTCCTGCAGGTGGATACGACCAACATCCTGTTCATCTGCGGCGGCGCATTTGCCGGCCTGGACAAGATCATCGCCCAACGCACCCAGGGTTCTTCCATGGGCTTCGGCTCCAATCCCAAGGGCCCGGATGAACGCGGCACCGGCGAGTTGCTGCGCGAAGTCGAGCCGGAAGATATGCTGAAGTTCGGCCTGATCCCGGAATTCATCGGCCGTCTGCCGGTGCTCGCCACTCTGGGCGACCTGCAGGAACAGGCGCTGATCGAAATTCTGACCCGTCCCAAGAACGCGCTGGCCAAGCAGTATATGCGCATGTTCGAGATGGAAGGCGTCAAGCTGCGCTTCCAGGAAGAAGCGCTGCACTCGATCGCCAAGCGCGCGATCCTGCGCAAGACTGGCGCGCGCGGACTGCGCTCCATCCTCGAAGGCATCCTGCTGGAGACCATGTTCGAACTACCCACCCTGTCGGGCGTGCAGGAAGTGGTCATCACCAGCGATGTGGTCGATGGCAAAGCGCGGCCGCTCTATACGTATTCCGATAAAGCGGAAACGCGCGAGAAGTCCGCCTCTTAATCACGCCATCGTCAGAAGGCCGCTCCAGAACTGCGTCCCGGCGCTGGTGTCGACATCCTGCTTGCGCACAAAGTTCAGCTTGCCGTCCGCGCCGATCCGGTAGAGCGACAATCCCGCACCCACGCGCCTGATGGCGTCGCCTTCACGCACATCCATCGCTGTCTGGCTTGCGGCGACCAGCAGCTTGCCGTCCGGCGTGATGGCAAAGGTACGAATCTCGAAGCCGTGGCTGTCGATGTTCTGGATGCGGGTCGGTTCGCCGCTGGTAGGGTTGATCCGCCACACCACGATATTGTTCTCGCCGCCGTTCGAGACCCGCTGGCCATTATACTCCACCGTGCCCGAACCACGATTGCTTTGATAGACGAAGCGCCCGCCCGGATGGACATGAATCGGCCCGGCGCCCTGACCGGGATGCTTGCTCTTGGAATCGGGGTCGAGCAGGGCGTTTTTGATAAAGAGCGGTTCGGCGCTGAGCCTGCCGCCGGACTCCAGGCCATAGACGCAGATCGCATTCTGGCGCTCCACCGACACGAAACAGTATTGCTTGCTGAAATCCACATGCCGGGCGCCGAAGCCAAGGCCATTGCCTTTGGGCGCCAGCGACTGAAGGTTGGAGAGCTTGCCGTCGTTCCAGCCAAACACTTTCAGCGCGCCGGGATCCTCGGGAACGCCGGGGCGGGCGTCGTTG
>JBEENS010000068.1:0-8341 GCA_041192105.1 Pseudomonadota bacterium
CGCCCTCCGGTTCCGCTACGCTCCACCTACCGCCGGCCATAGCGCTGGAGGCTGGAATGCACTAACAATCAAAACGGACCACCCAGTGGAGGCCGATCACGCCTGTGACATCAGCCAGTACGGGCTTTTCATCATTGATCTCGGAATTGTCCTGGCCGTCCTGCGCGGCCGGCTTTGCCTGTAGCGGCGCGGTATTGGCTTCGCTCTGGGCATCGCGCCCGGAAGCGGTGTTCTTGTTGTCCGTGGGCCTGTCATCCCTGGGCTTGTCGTCCGCGGGCCTGTCGGCGCGCGCTTCGCTTTGTGCCGGCTTCTTCTCCTCGGGCGCGGTGGACGCCACCAGCTGCGCGAACGGCGAGGGTTCGTCCGCCTTGTTGGCGTTCGTCGGCTGCGCCGCATGATGACTTGCATGCGTCTGGGAAAGATTGGATGCCGGTGAAGCTCGCACTGGGTACTTTCGATGATGATCGCAAGAAGCTGTAGCAACCGGTGGGCCAGATGCAGGCCTGCGATTTCGCTGCGTTTTTTGCGCGCGTCACGATCCTGGCACCATAAAAAGGCAGGCAGTAGCTGCCGGTACGGCAAACTCTGCCGCCCGAAGCCGGCGTGCTGAACAGTGTGAAAACCCAGTAAGACTGGGGAAAAACCGCCCATATAAGATGGCATGGCGCTTGCGACAGCTTGTCCGGCAATAAAGGACCAGCTTCGTGAGCCTGAACGGAATCGCCGCCAGTGCCTTAAGCGCGCTGAAGACAAACAGCGCCGCGCTTGGCGTTGTGGCCAACAACGTCTCGAACCTCAACACGGCAGGCTATGCCCGCCGCATCGTCAATCAGCAGACGCTGAGCGCGGGCGGCCAGTTGATGGGCGTCGACATTGCCAGCGTGCAGCGGGTCGCCAGCCAGTTCCTCACCCAGGAGGCCTTGTCGGCCGGCGGCGCGGCATCGCAGTTCGACACCATGGCCGATCTCTTTTCCCAGTTGAACGGTCTGCTGGGCGGCCCAGGCGACAACCAGTCGCTCGCCACCGGCCTCACTAATCTGTCCAGCGCCTTCGCCACCGCCTCGCAGGCGCCCACGTCCAGCGCCAGCCGCACCGGCGTGATGAACGCCCTGACCAATCTGGCCAATTCCTTTTCCACCGTTTCCAACACCATCTCGGCGCTGCAAAAGCAGATCGACCAGCAGGCGGTGAACTCTATCGGCGGCGCTAATACGCTGATCAAGCAGATTTACGACCTCAACACCCAGATCAAGACCGCCACAGCCGCGGGCGACACAGCCAGCGGACTGCTCGACCAGCGCGATGTGGCGCTGGACAATCTTTCCCAGGTGATGGGCATCCGCTCCGTCACCAACGGCGACGGCAGTGTCACGGTCTCCACCACCGATGGCATCAACCTGGTGTCGAACACCTATGCGAAGCTGGCCTATTCCGGCGGCGCGCAGAACGGGGCTTACGGCAGTATCACCGTCCAGGACGTCAATCCCCAGACCGGCCAGCTGATCGGCGGCGCCAGCGCGCTGGATCCGCATCTGTCGGGCGGTTCGCTCAAGGGCCTGATCGACATGCGCGATCAGGTGCTGGGCGGCTTGAGCCAGACCCTGGGCAACTTGGCGCAGCAGACCGCGCTGGCCTTCAACGACCAGGCCAATGCCAATGCGGCCTATCCGCCGCCGTCTTCGCTGACGGGCCGCCAGACCGGACTGTTGACCGGCGACGCGCTGAACTTCACCGGCAAGACCACCATCGCCGTCGCTGATGCCACCGGCAAGCTGGTGTCGCGGATCGACGTGAACTTCACTGCCGGCACCTTGTCGGTCAATGGTGGTGCTTCCAGCTCCATCGGCACGGATATCGGCAGCTTCACCACCGCGCTGAACACCGCGCTGGGCGGCAATGGCACCGCGAGCTTTTCAGCCGGCAAGCTGAGCATTGCCGCCAACGGCAGCAACGGCATCCTGGTACAGGACGATGCGTCCACGCCGTCGGCGCGCGGCGGCGAGGCATTCTCGCAATTCTTCGGCCTGAACGACATCTTCCAGTCCCAGATGCCGTCCGTTCTTTCCACCGGCCTGTCGGCGTCGGACCCGAGCGGGCTTGCGGTCGGCGGTACCATTGCGCTGTCGCTGAAAGGCCCCGGCGGCGAAATCGCCAAGTCCGTCAGCATCACCACCACGGCCGGACAGACCATCGGCAATGTGGTGACGGCGCTGAACACCGCGCTCGGCGGGGCGGCCACCTTCACGCTCAATTCCGACGGTTCGATCTCGACCAGCAATTCGGCGTTGTATCCGGGCTATGCGCTCAACGTGACGGTCGACTCGACCCAGCGTGGCACGACAGGCATGAGCTTCAGCCAGATTTTCGGCCTGGGCGCCAGCGCACAAAGTCAGCAGGCGTCCGGCTTCAGCCTGACTTCGGCGGTCACCGCCAATCCGGCGCGGATCGGTTTTGCGTCACCGGCGATTACATCGTCCAGCGTTGTGGGCAGCACGATCGTGTCTGCTGGCGACAATGCCGGCGCCATCGCGCTGCAGAATGCCATCACCCGCAGCCAGAATTTCAATGCCGCCGGCGGTATCGCCGCCCAGACGGCATCGCTGTCGGATTATGCGGCGACCTTTTACCAGAACTTGTCCACCCAATCCAATTCCGTAACCGCCAACCAGATCACCCAGGATGACCGACGCAGCGAAGCCCAGTCGCGCCTGACGTCCCATTCGGGTGTCAACCTGGACGAAGAACTGATGGCGCTGTCTTCCTATCAGCAGGTCTATGCCGCCGGTGCGCGCGTCCTGTCGATCGTGGATCAGCTCTACAAAACACTTTTGAATATCTAGCAAGGACCTTGCGTCATGAGTATTGACCGCGTCGCCACCAGCGCCCAGACGGGCTACTTTCTGAATCACATCCAGAATGCGGGCCACGCGCTGGACAAGACCCAGGAAAGCATCGCCTCGGGCAAGAATGCCAATACCTATGCCGGCTTCGGCGACAAGACGCAGGTCCTGACCGCCACCATCGCCGCCAATGCGCGCAACGGCGCTTATGCCAACGCCACCAAATTCGCGGTCACCCAGACCGATCTGCAGGACACGCAACTCACCAGCCTTTCGGCGCTTGCGGCCCAGTTGAAGAAGGCGGTCAGCGATGCCGTCGTCAACAATGACGGATCGACCCTGATGAACCAGGTGCAAAGCATTTTCGACCAGGCCAGCGGCATTCTCAATTCCAAGGATGCCAACGGCGATTACATCTATGGCGGCGGCAAGACTGATGCGGCGCCGGTGACGGTGAATTCGCTGTCCGCGCTGTAAGCGCTGCCGTCCGTCGGCAATGCCTTCGCCAATGGCAGCCTGAAAAAGTCGGTCCAGGTCGGAGATGGCATCAACGTCGCCTTCGGCATCGCCGCATCCGATATCGGCACCGGGCTGATGCAGACGCTGAAAGACATCGCCACTTACGATGTCGGCGCCAGCTTCGCCGCCGGTCCCAACCTCAGTGCCGGGCAGTCCAATTTCCTGACCGGCACCATCGCCACCACGGCCACGGTTGCGATCAATCTCAACGCCGCCGCCGCCGCCAATGGTTATATCGCGAACCGGCTGGAAGACGCCCAGACCCAGCAGACTTCGATGACGACGCTGTACAAGGGCTTTGTGTCCAACATCCAGGACACCAACATGGCCGATGCCGCCACCCAGCTGTCGCTGAACCAGACCCAGCTGCAGGCCGCCTTGCAGGTCACCGCCGGGCTGCACCAGCTTTCCCTGCTGAATTACCTGGGTTCTGGCGGTTAAAAGCCTTAATTCTTGCGATGGGAGGCGACCGGTCCTATAGGACCGGTCATGACCGCCGCCGTCCTCAAGCCCGGGAGCCGCATCGTTGCCGCCATGAGCGGCGGCGTCGACTCCTCCGTCACCGCCGCGCTGCTCAAGCGCCAGGGCTATGATGTGATTGGCATCACCTTGCAGCTGTATCCGTCCGATACTGCGCCCGCGCGCAAGGGCGCCTGCTGCGCCGGTGCCGATATCTATGACGCCAAGCGCGTGGCGCAGTCCCTGGACATTCCCCATTATGTTCTGGATTACGAAAGCCGCTTCCGCAAAAACGTGATCGAGGATTTCACCGAAAGTTATGCCCGCGGCGAGACTCCGATCCCCTGCGTGCGCTGCAACGAGCGGGTGAAGTTCACCGACCTGCTGGACACGGCGCGCGAACTGGGCGCGCAAGCCATGGCAACCGGCCATTATGTCCGCCGGGTGGCTGGCGCAATCGGCGCGGAACTGCACGCCGCCGCCGACGCGGCGCGCGACCAGAGCTATTTCCTGTTCGCCACCACCCAGGCGCAGCTCGACTATCTGCGCTTTCCGCTGGGCGACATGGAAAAGACCGAGGTGCGCGCCATCGCCGCCGATCTCGGCCTGGTCAATGCCGCCAAGCCCGACAGCCAGGACATCTGCTTTGTGCCGGAGGGCCGCTACACCAGTATCGTCAACCGGGTGAAGCCCCATGCGGCGCGGCCTGGCGACATTGTCGACATGACGGGCGTCGTGCTGGGCCGCCATGACGGCATCGTCAATTTCACCGTCGGCCAGCGCAAGGGCCTGGGCCTGTCGGGCAATGAAGAGCCGCTGTTTGTGCTGAGGCTCGATCCGGTCAATGCCCGGGTGGTGGTTGGCCCGCGCGCGGCGCTGGGGTCCTCCAGCATCGTCTTGCGCGAAGTGAACTGGCTGGGTCCGCAGGCGGTGCCGTTCGAGGCGCGTGTGAAAGTGCGCTCCATGCGCCCGCCGGTGGCTGCCACCGTGACGCCGCTGGCGAATGGGGCAGCGCGGGTGGAACTGGCGGCGCCCGAAGACGCCATCGCGCCGGGGCAGGCCTGCGTCTTTTATGAAATGGGCGGCAGCCGCGTGCTCGGCGGCGGCTGGATCGCGGCGCAAGCGGCCGCGGCGGCGTGAGCTTTTCGCCCGCAAAACGGCGCGAAACCTGTGAAACTTGACACCGGCAGGGGGCCATTTTACACCCCGCGCCCGGACCAACAGGCGGTCCGAACCCCGGTTTGGCAGCGTAGCTCAGTGGTAGAGTAGGGGAATCATAATCCTTTGGTCGCAGGTTCAAATCCTGCCGCTGCTACCAACCGGAACAAGTACTTAACGAAAGTCCACCAGGATTAGGTGGCGTCCAGGGTAACGCTGGGGGTAACGCCAGCGGTCAGAATTCAATGCCGGAGCCGCTTCAATGCGGCATGCCTGCGCGTCGCCCTATCCAAATGCTGCCCGCCACGTAAGCCCGTTCAGTGCTTGCTGCTATCGGATTGGTCGCTGGACGTCGCCGTTTCGCGGTGACCAAGCCGTTTGGCATGTAGACAGACAACCCCACCAGCCAAGTACCCCCTTTACCAGGCCTGAAGCCAATATGCCGGGCCTATTAGAGCCACTATTTCCTTCATTGGGAGCCACGGATTACGGTTTTGAGAGCCAGAAATAGAGCCTAAATTGGTGATGCAAAGAGCCACGACCCGTTGGATAGTGATCGCAACACGGGAGGTTCGAATGCCTAAGGAAAATACTTCTGCGGCCCGGGCTTCTCTCACCTGGAGGACGCCATGAGCGCGATTAACCGGATACACCAATTAGGGATCACCTCCCTGACCAAGCATTGTGAACGCAGGATGCAAGACCGATGCATTCCTGAGTCAGTAGTCGATCTACTCCAAGACTTCGGTGAATCAGTTCCTGCCGGTGGCGGAACGGAGAAATTCTTTTTCACCAAAAAATCTTTTCGCAAAGTGATCCGATATCACGGGCCGCAGGCCAAATATTTCGACAAATATCGAAATGCCTACGTGATTATCTCGATTGATGGCACCGTGATTACTGCGGGATACCTCCATTGAGAAGGTACATCGCCGAGCCATTGTTAGACGGGCTGCCTTCGCTAACGAGCGCACCAGAATTGGCATCAACTATCTGCATCCAGTATGGGCGATCTTGAAATGAAGCAGACATTGCACCGCAAGCAGAAAGCAGATTCGCAAAAGCGGCCAAGCTTGGAAGACAAGCTGAAGGCCCAAACCAGGCTGTCCGATTCAGACAAGAAAACCTTGGCGGTCAACTTGGGATTGCTCTGCCAAGAACTGAACCCGGAGAAACCCCTCGCCGGAGTAAACTCGCTTATTGAAAAATCCGGCCTTCAGAATCTTCGTCAAAAGCGCAAGAGGTTTATTCGTCTACCGGGCGAGCCCACTCCTGACACAGGTGAAAAGGGCGAATATGGGTCGTCAGGCGCAACATTTGCTAACCTCGCGGCCACCGCTGCCACAATGCTCACCCCGAGTTCACGGGAAGACGTAATGGAGCGCGCAAGACAAGACGTGTTTCGCAAACTTCTCAAGGGCACGTCATTTCTGCCTGTATATGTGCCACGCTCAACATCGGACCGTGCGGCCAAGTCCTTGTTGGATGATTATGCTGCGCTTATTAGCGATGCTTTATCAGAGCGCACGCGCATCAAAGAGTTATGGAAGGTCTTAGAGGATACTGCCATCGGGTTGGAGCATTTCAATGCCGATCAAATGAAGAGCGTGCCTCCATCGGAATATGGACCTGCAGCAGACTTACCTCCTGCGTTGCAGTCTGGCTACTACAGCAAAAAAACACGTTTTAAGCCTGAAGAGGGTTGGTTTGATTGGCACAGACCATATCTCTCTATCGGCAAGGTCGAACTTAAAGCAGAGGCCGAGGTTTTCAAAATTCCAAAATCAATATCGAAACACTTTAGTGAAAAATTCAGCACCGATGAAGGCTTCGGGCCAGCAGCCACTAAGTGGCTAAACAGTATTAGCGATAAGAATGAAGAACTACCGTCCGTATATGCCTCTGAAGACGATGAATATGGTTGGACAGATATGATGTTTTCAGTCGTTCTTAATGTAGGCTTGCACATTAAACCCGGACCGGATGGGCGCCCCACTTTAGGACTTGCAGTGGGGGGCTATGATGACATGAATTGGTTTTCTCATGTAGATCGTACTAGTTACATTGATACTTTGACTTTGTTCAAAGAGGAATATCACCAGTGTCGATTAGACTTTTGGATTACGGATGATTTTGATTATCCGTATATTGCTCTTTACAGGGAGCCCTACAAATTTGGCGCAAAAGAACCAGCAGTATTCGGTATAATGCCACTCGCGTGGGTAACCAATGATCTCCTTTTTGAATTCACGCCAAGCCGGGGGGGCACTCCCGATGAAAGTCCTTGGACAGACGATTGGGCGACTTCAGAATTACTACTGGGACACGAGGCTAAATTTTATCCTTCTATTCCGGACAGCGCCCCAGATGGCGTACCCTTATCGCCAGGCTCAATCGGCGCAAGTCTCATTGCAAACCTGGAACGCGCGACTGACGATAATCGCATAGATAAACTTCTGATAGAAAAAGCGCGTCTCACTGCCGAAGCTGGTCTGAATTTTCACGAGGCGATGGTAGACCGGAGCCGGCGCGCGCTTCTAAAAATCAAATCGGACTAACTCGAGTGCCTTCCAATCGAGGGCCATGTTCGTCGCTGCACCGGAAGTGCCAGCCCAGCCGCCGTGGCAGAGACCTGGTTGGCTCGTCTGAGTCCCTTCCCATGGCAGTCAATTGGTAGGGCAGTAATCGAGGCCCGCGCCAAGCCTCTGGGAGCCTCAAAAATCACCGACACGCGCACGCCTCGAGAGCGTGGGCACTTGAGGCGGCTGTGGCCAGCATCGGCGGCTGAAAGGGGCGTAGACAGCTTCTGAACGGCTTGGGACGGGCCTTGAGTGAACCGGGCCAACCAGGGAAATCACAGCATCAAAATTGGGTTGCAAGGGGCTGCGGTTGATCCTCAAAGTGCCGCCTAGGAAATCCACAAGGAAGCCGCATGTCCTACTCGATCTATTCGAGATTAGGTCGCCGCCTGCATCAACCACGAAGTGGAACGGAAGCCCCCAAGTAGCACACGCCGAATCACACAAAAAACCACCTCGACAGATTGACGAAATCCCCCCTAGGGTAGAACTAATGAAAAATGCGCTCAAACCGCTAGCCGACCCCGTTGTTCTGCCATTTCGGCGGCCTCGCGTCGTTCAGATAGAATGCCAAGACAATATTGAGTTCATGCTCGGGCTGAAGAAAAATTCGATGCATCTCATCGTGACTTCGCCGCCATACAATATTGGAAAATCTTACGAAAGCCGCGCGCCAAACGAAGATTATGTCAAATCGCGCCCAACTGTGACCCCCTTTTCGCGTCCAATTCCGACCCCCTTTAGGTGAGCGTTTGGCAGTCCACAGAGGGACCCGCGCGCGTAGCG
>JBEENS010000069.1:0-12055 GCA_041192105.1 Pseudomonadota bacterium
CTGATCGTGCCGATCGCGATGGAAGAAAAGCTGCGCTTCGCCATCCGCGAAGGCGGCCGTACCGTCGGCGCCGGCGTCGTCGCAAAGATTATCAAGTAATACGGCGCAGGATCGAAAGACCAAACCATGCAAAGTCAAAATATCCGCATCCGGCTCAAGGCCTTCGATCATCGGATTCTCGACAATTCGACGCGCGAAATCGTCAATACGGCCAAGCGCACCGGCGCGCAGGTGCGGGGCCCGATTCCGCTCCCCACCGGCATCGAGCGTTTCACCGTCAACCGCTCGGCCCATGTCGACAAGAAGAGTCGTGAACAGTTCGAAATCCGGACGCATAAGCGTCTGCTCGACATTATCGATCCCACACCGCAAACCGTCGATGCTTTGATGAAGCTCGACCTGGCTGCCGGTGTGGACGTCGAAATCAAGTTGTAAGGAGCGTTAAGGTGCGCACAGGCGTCATCACGCAGAAGATCGGAATGACCCGTCTGTTTCTGGCAGACGGCACCCATGTTCCGGTCACAGTTCTGAAGCTCGACGGTTGCGCCGTCGTGGCAGTCCGCAATGAAGAGAAGGATGGCTATACCGCCGTCCAGCTCGGCTCGGGTTTTGCCAAGGCCAAGAACACCTCGAAGGCGGAACGCGGTCATTTTGCCAAGGCGGAACTTGAACCCCGCCGCAAGGTCGCGGAATTCCGCGTCGATGCGAAGAACTTGCTGGAAGTGGGCGACACCCTCCAGGCCGACCATTTCGTGGCCGGCCAGAAGGTGGACGTCACCGGCGTCACCATCGGCCGTGGTTTCACCGGCGCGATGAAGCGCTGGAACTTCCGCGGTCTGGAAGCCTCGCATGGCGTGTCGATCTCGCACCGTTCGCTGGGCGGTACCGGTGGTCGCCAGGATCCGGGCAAGACCTTCAAGAACAAGAAAATGCACGGCCATTACGGCGACGAGAACATCACCACCCAGAATCTGGAAGTGGCGAAGATCGACGTCGAACGCGGCCTGATCATGGTTCGCGGCGCGGTGCCGGGCTCCAAGGGTGGCTGGGTGATGGTGCGTGATGCCGTCAAGCGTCCGCACAAGGATGTGCCGATGCCCGGTTCCGTGAAGAAGCGCGCTGGCGCTGCTGCGGCTCCCGCCGAAGCGCCTGTGGCCGAAGAACCGAAGGCTGAGGCATAAGATGAAAACCAAGGTCCTCAATCTCGACAACAAGGCCGCCGGCGATGTCGAACTGAACGACGCCATCTTCGGTCTGGAGCCCCGCGCGGATCTGATCCAGCGCGTGGTGACCTGGCAGCTCGCCAAGCGCCGCAGCGGCCAGCACAAGGTGCTGACCCGCGGCGAGATCAACCGCACCAAGCACAAGCTGGGCAAGCAGAAGGGTGGCGGTACCGCCCGTCACGGCGCCCGTTCGGCTCCGCTGTTCGTCGGCGGCGCCAAGGCGATGGGTCCGGTTTCGCACAGCCATGAGTTCGACCTGCCCAAGAAGGTCAAGGCGCTGGGCCTCAAGCACGCGCTGTCGTCCAAGGCCAAGGCCGGTTCGATCATCGTGCTCGACGAAGCCAAGTCCAAGGACATCAAGACCGGCGCCCTGGCCAAGCAGTTCGAAAAGATGAAGCTCGGCCGCGCGCTGGTGATCGACGGGGAGTTTGACAAGAACTTCCAGCTTTCCGCCCGCAACCTCGCTGAAGTGGCGCTGCTGCCGGTGGCCGGCATCAACGTCTATGACATCATGAAGAGCGACAAGCTGGTTCTGACCACTGCCGCCATCAAAGCGATCGAGGCGCGCCTGTCATGAGCATCAACTATGATGTGATCCTGTCGCCGGTGATCACCGAAAAAGCGACGCGCATGACCGAAGCTAACCAGGTCGTGTTCCGCGTCACGCTGGACGCCACCAAGCCCGCGATCGCCAAGGCGGTTGCCGATCTGTTCAAGGTCAAGGTCAAGGCGGTGAATACGATTATCGTCAAGGGCAAGCGCAAGGCTGCCCGCGGCAAGGCCTATACGCGTTCCGATATCAAGAAAGCGATCGTGACCCTGGAAGATGGTCACCAGATCGACATCACGACGGGTCTGTAAGACATGGCACTGAAACATTATAAGCCCAGGACACCCGGCACCCGCCAACTGGTGCTGATCGACCGTTCCAGCCTGCACAAGGGTGGTCCGGTCAAGGCGTTGACCGAAGGCAAGACCTCGAAGGGTGGCCGCAACAATACCGGCCGCATCGTGGTGCGCTATCAGGGCGGCGGTCACAAGCAGCGTTACCGCCTGATCGATTTCAAGCGCGACCGCTTCAACGAGCCCGCGACGGTCGAGCGTCTGGAATACGATCCCAACCGCACCGCCTTCATCGCGCTGGTGAAGTACAAGGACGGCACCCTGACCTACATCCTGGCGCCGCAGCGCCTAAATGTCGGTGACACCATCGTCTCCGGTGAAAAGGTCGACGTGAAGGTTGGCAATGCGATGCCGCTCGGCGCGATGCCGATCGGCACCATCGTCCACAATATCGAAATGAAGCCGGGCAAGGGCGGCCAGGTGGCCCGTTCGGCCGGTGCCTATGCCCAGTATCTGGGCCGCGATGCCGGTTATGCGCTGATCCGCCTGAATTCGTCGGAAGTGCGCAAGATCCCGCTGACCTGCATGGCGACCGTGGGCGCGGTTTCAAACCCCGACCACATGAACGAAGTGATCGGCAAGGCCGGCCGCAACGTCTGGAAGGGCAAGCGTCCCCACGTCCGTGGTACCGCGATGAACCCGATCGACCATCCGCATGGCGGCGGCGAAGGCCGCACCAAGGGCGGCCGTCATCCAGTCACGCCATGGGGCAAGCCCACCAAGGGCGCCAAGACGCGTAAGAACAAGCGCACCACGAAGTTCATCGTGCGTACGCGCAAGGGCAAGGCACAAGGGTAAGACACATGACTCGTTCCGTTTGGAAAGGCCCGTTTGTCGACGGCTACATACTGAAAAAGGCCGAAGCGGCTCGCGCTTCCGGCCGCAAGGACGTGATCAAGACCTGGTCGCGCCGCTCCACTATCCTGCCGCAGTTCGTCGGTGTGACGTTCGGCGTCTATAACGGCCACAAGCACATTCCGGTGCTGGTGACCGAAGACATGGTCGGTCACAAGCTCGGCGAATTTTCGCCGACCCGCACCTTCCACGGCCATACCGGCGGCGGCGACAAGAAGGCGAAGAGGGCCTAATGGGTAAAGATTCTCGCGCGCGTGTGCTGGCCGACCATCAGGCGATGGCCGTTGCCCGCAACATTCGCGTCTCTCCGCGCAAACTGAACCTGGTGGCGCAGCAAATTCGCGGCCAGAAGGTCGAACGCGCCCTCAACGTTCTGACCTTCTCGCCCAAGCGTATCGCCGGCGTGGTCAAGAAGGCGCTGCAGTCGGCCATTGCCAATGCCGAGAACAACCACGATCTCGATGTTGATGATCTGATCGTCAAGGAAGCTAGCGTCGGCAAGAATTTGGTGATGAAGCGTTTCCATGCCCGTGCCCGCGGCAACGCCGGCGGTATCGAGAAGTTCTTCAGCCAGATCACGATCATCGTCGAAGAGAAGCGCGAAGAAGCGCTGGCGAAGGAAGACAGCAAGGCTGCGGCTGGCAAGGCCGACGGCAAGACCAAATCCTCGGGCAAGTCCAAGGCGGCCGCCCCCAAGAAAGCGGCGGCCAAGAAGCCCGCGAAGGAGAAAAAGTAATGGGTCAGAAGGTCAATCCGACCGGGCTCCGCCTCGGCATCAACCGTACCTGGGACTCGCGCTGGTATGCGGGCAAGCGGGAATACGGCAAGCTGCTGCAGGAAGACATCAAGATCCGCGAATATCTCAGCGACAAGCTGAAGGCCGCGGGTGTCAGCCGCATCATCATCGAGCGTCCGCACAAGAAGTGCCGCGTCACCATCCACTCGGCGCGTCCGGGCGTGGTGATCGGCAAAAAGGGCGCCGACATCGAGAAGCTGAAGAGCGACGTCCAGAAGTTCACCGCCGACGAAGTGCATCTGAACATCGTGGAAATCCGCAAGCCGGAAATCGACGCCAAGCTGGTGGCCGAGAATATCGCCCAGCAGCTGGAACGTCGCGTCGCCTTCCGCCGTGTGATGAAGCGTTCGGTGCAGACCGCCATGCGCCTGGGCGCGCTGGGCATCCGCATCACCTGCGCGGGCCGTCTGGGCGGCGCGGAAATCGCGCGCGTGGAATGGTATCGCGAAGGCCGGATCTTCAAGGGCGAGATCATGGAACATGATCCCTTCGCCACCGAGAAGCGTCAGGCCGAAGCAGCCGAAGGCGGCAATCGCGGTCCGCGTGAGCGCGAACGCGCTCCCGCCGCCGCGGAGTAAAGAGAACAACCATGCTGTCACCCAAGCGCACAAAATTCCGCAAGCAGTTCAAGGGCCGCATCCACGGCACTGCCAAGGCGGGCACCTCGCTGAACTTCGGCGCCTATGGCCTCAAGGCCCTGGAGCCGGAGCGCCTGAATGCGCGCGAAATCGAAGCGGCGCGCCGCGCCATTACCCGCCAGATGAAGCGCGCAGGCCGCGTGTGGATTCGCGTTTTCCCGGATGTGCCGGTGTCCAAGAAACCTGCCGAAGTGCGCATGGGTTCGGGCAAGGGCGCGCCGGAATTCTGGGTGGCCAAGGTCAAGCCGGGCCGCATCCTGTTCGAAATCGACGGCGTGGACCTGGCGACCGCCAAGGAAGCGATGCGTCTGGGTCAGGCGAAGCTGTCGATCGCGACCAAGTTCGTCACCCGCACCGGCCTGTGAGAGAATAGAAATGGCTAAGAAAGCAGCAACGAAACCGGCGAAAGCCACCAAGGCCAAGAAGACGACTGCCGTGAAGGCGTCTTCGAAGGCCGAGGATTTCCGCGCCAAGAGCGGCGACGAGCTGAACACCCAGCTCTCGAACCTCAAGAAAGAGCAGTTCAATCTGCGCTTTCAGCGCGCCAATGGTCAGGTGGAGAACACCGGCCGTATCCGTGTGTTGCGCCGTGATATCGCGCGCATCCAGACAGTGTTGACCGAGCAGCGCCGCGCTGCCCCGGCGAAGGGTTAAAACTATGCCGAAGCGAATCCTCCAGGGCACCGTCGTCAGCGACAAGAACCAGAAGACCATCGTGGTGAAGGTGGAGCGCCGCTTCATCCATCCGGTGATGGGCAAGACCGTGCGCCGCTCGAAGAAGTATCACGCCCATGACGAAAAGGGCGAGTTCAAGATCGGTGATGTCGTTCGTATTCAGGAATGCCGGCCGCTTTCCAAGTTGAAGACCTGGGAAGTGCTGGAACGTGTCGGCAAGTAAGCGGCGCGATAGGGAGTTGAAGTCATGATTCAGATGTCCACAGAACTCGACGTCGCCGACAATTCCGGCGCCAAGAGCGTGATGTGCATCAAGGTGCTGGGCGGTTCGCATCGCCGGTACGCCGATGTCGGCGACATCATTGTGGTGTCGGTCAAGGAAGCCATTCCGCGCGGTCGCGTGAAGAAGGGCGAAGTGCTGAAGGCCGTGGTGGTGCGTACCGCCAAGGGCGTGCGCCGCAACGACGGCAGCCTGATCCGTTTCGACGGCAATGCCGCCGTGCTGGTCAATGCCCAGGGCGAGCCGATCGGCACCCGCATCTTCGGACCGGTTACCCGCGAGCTGCGCAACAAGGGGCAGATGAAGATCATTTCGCTCGCCCCGGAGGTTCTGTGATGAGCAATATCCGCAAGGGCGACGCCGTGGTGGTCATCACGGGCCGCGACAAGGGCAAGAAGGGCTCGGTCCTGAAGGTTTTCCCGGACGAAAACCGCGCCCTGGTCCAGGGCGTCAATGTGGTCAAGCGCCATCAGAAGCAGACCCAGTCGCAGCAGGCCGGGATCGTGACCAAGGAGTCGCCGATCCAGCTTTCGAATATCGCGCATGTCGATCCCAAGTCGGGCAAGGCGACGCGCATTGGTTCCAAGACGCTGAGCGACGGCCGCAAGGTCCGCTTTGCGAAGAAGTCTGGTGAGGTCATCGATGTCTGACGCGGGCGCCAAAAGCAAGAATCCGCAGGAGGCCGCCAAGGCCGACGCGAAGGCCGCCAAGGCTAAGCGCCGCGAAGTGAACGCCGGCACGCAGGTGCAGGTGGGCGAGCATGCGCGTGAGGCCGGTTACGTTCCGCGCTTCAAGAAGCGCTACAACGAAACCATCAAGTCGGAACTGATGAAGAAGTTCGGCTACACCAACGTGCTTCAGGTACCGAAGCTGAACAAGGTCGTGCTGAACATCGGCGCGGGCGAAGCGGCTTCCGATGGCAAGAAGATCGTCCAGGCGGTGAACGACCTGACCGCGATTGCCGGCCAGAAGGCGATCCAGACCCGCTCCAAGAAGGCCATCGCGCAGTTCAAGATCCGCGAAGGCCTGCCGATCGGTGCCAAGGTCACCCTGCGCGGTGACCTGATGTATGAGTTTGTTGATCGCCTGATCACCATGGCGTTGCCGCGCGTGCGCGACTTCAGGGGTGTCAATCCCAAGTCGTTCGACGGCCGGGGCAACTATGCGATGGGCATGAAGGAACACGTCGTGTTCCTGGAAATCGACTACGACAAGACGGAATCGGTGTGGGGCATGGATATCGTGTTCAACACCTCTGCGAAGACCGACGAGGAGGCCAAGGCGCTTCTCGAAGGCTTCCAGTTCCCCTTCACGACGAATTGAGGCGCTAGACAATGGCGAAGACGAGTCAAATCAACCGAAACAAGAAGCGCGAAAAGCTGGTGGCCCAATACGCCGGCAAGCGCGCGGAACTGAAGAAGATTGCCGAGGACATGAAGGTCCCCGCCGAAGACCGCTTTGCCGCGCGTCTGAAGCTGGCCAAGCTGCCGCGCAATTCCTCCAAGGTCCGCATTCATCACCGCTGCGAGCTCTCGGGCCGTTCCAAGGGCTATTACCGCAAGGTGAAGATGTCGCGTATAGCGCTGCGGTCGCTTTCAAATTTCGGCCAGATCCCGGGCATGACCAAGGCGAGCTGGTAAGGAGAAGACATGATCAACGATCCGATTGGCGATCTTCTGACTCGCATCCGCAACGGCCAGTTGCGGCGCAAGGCCAAGATCAATTCTCCCAATTCCCGTCTGCGCATCCGTCTTCTCGACGTGCTGCAGGCCGAAGGTTATATCCGCGGCTATGCCGAGGTCGAAACCAAGGGCCAGCGGGAACTGGAAATCGAACTGAAGTATCACGAAGGTCTGCCGGTGATCCGCGAACTCAAGCGTGTTTCCACCCCCGGCCGCCGCGTTTATTCCTCTGTCAGCGAACTCAAGCCGCATCGCCAGGGTCTTGGCGTGTCCATTCTCTCCACGCCCCAGGGCGTGATGACGGATACGTCCGCCCGCGAGAAGAATGTCGGCGGCGAAGTTCTCTGTCAGGTGTTCTAAGGAGCCCGCATGTCACGTATTGGCAAGAAACCCGTCGCACTTCCCAAGGGCGTCACCGCCTCGGTGGAAGGTCAGACCGTCAAGGTCAAGGGTCCCAAGGGCGAGCTCAGCGTCAAGCTGGTACCGCAAGTCTCCGTGTCCCTGGACGAGGGCGGCATCACCGTGGCGCCGCGCAAGGAAATGGAAAAGGCGGCCCAGATGTGGGGCCTGTCGCGCACACTGGTCAACAATCTGGTCAACGGCGTCACCACCGGCTTCACACAGAAACTGGAAATCCAGGGCGTCGGCTATCGCGCCGCGGTGCAGGGCAAGATCCTGAACCTGCAGCTCGGCTTCAGCCATGACGTGCCGTATCCGATCCCGGCTGGCATCACCATCGTCACCGAAAAACCCACCATGATTTCGGTATCGGGCATCGACAAGCAGCTGGTTGGCCAGGTCGCGGCCGAAATTCGCGGCTATCGTCCGCCGGAGCCCTATAAGGGCAAGGGTGTTCGCTACGAAGGCGAATATGTCCGCCGCAAGGAAGGCAAGAAGAAGTAAGATGACAAACGCTCTTTTCAAAAAGCGCCAGTCGCGCACCCGTCATCGCCTCGGCACCCATGGCACGCGTCCGCGCCTGTCGATCTTCCGCTCGGGCAAGCACATCTATGCCCAGGTGATTGATGACACCCAGGCCGTCACCGTTGCCTCCGCCTCGACCAACGAGAAAGACGGCAAGGCCGGCAAATCGTGGAATGTGGATGCGGCCACCGGCGTCGGCAAGAAGATCGCCGAGCGCGCCAAGGCTGCCGGCGTGACCCAGGTCATGTTCGACCGTGGCGGCTATATCTATCATGGGCGCATCAAGGCGCTTGCAGACGCGGCCCGCGAAGGCGGTCTGGAATTTTAAGGTTCATGGCGGCATCGGATCACACATCCGCTGGTCGCTCAGAAAGTAAGGACGAATAGATGGCACGCGAAGGACAGCAGCGGGATTCCAAGGATGGCGGACGTGATCGCGGCCGTGGTGGCCGTGGCCGCGACAAGGAAAATCGCGACAGCGACCTGATCGACAAGCTGGTGCACATCAACCGTGTCGCCAAGGTCGTGAAGGGCGGTCGTCGCTTCGCTTTCGCCGCGCTGGTGGTTGTCGGCGACGGCAATGGCCGGGTCGGTTTTGGCCATGGCAAGGCGCGCGAAGTGCCGGAAGCCATCCGCAAGGCGACCGAAGACGCCAAGCGTTCGCTGGTCCGCATTCCGCTGAAGGATGGCCGCACCATCCATCACGAAGTGCGCGGCCATCACGGCGCGGGCAAGGTTCTGGTGCGTCCTGCGCCGGCCGGTACCGGCATCATCGCCGGCGGTCCGATGCGCGCCGTGTTTGAAGCCCTGGGCGTTGGCGACGTGGTGTCCAAGTCGCTGGGCACATCCAATCCCTACAACATGGTGCGCGCGACCTTCGACGCACTGCTCAATCAGCAGAGCCCCCGCATGGTGGCCCAGCGCCGCGGCCGCAGCGTTTCGGAAATCCTCAGCCGTCGTGAAGACGCGCCGGGTGCCGAAGCCATCGCCTGATACAGTAAGAGAGAAAAGTCATGGCCGAGAAGAAATCCGCCCCCAAGAAGGGCAACGAAGGCAAGACGGTTACCGTGCGCCAGATCAAAAGCGCCAACCGCAAGCCCGATATCCAGGCGCAGACCCTGCGCGGTCTCGGCCTCGGCAAGATCCCCGTACCCGCACGCTGGAAGATACGCCGTCGGTGCGCGGCATGATCAACGCGGTCAAGCACCTCGTCGAGATCGTCGAAGAAGGCAAATAAGATGAAGCTGAATCAGATCGCCAACAATCCCGGCGCGCACAAGCACAAGCACAAGGTCGGCCGTGGCTCCTCGTCGGGCTTGGGCAAGACCTCCGGCCGTGGCGTCAAGGGCGCCAAGGCCCGTACCGGCACCAAGGTGTACGGCTTTGAAGGCGGCCAGATGCCGCTGCACATGCGCATGCCCAAGCGCGGCTTCCGCAATATTTTCGGCACCGATTTTGCGGAAGTGAACGTCAATCGCATCCAGAAGGCGATCGACAACAAGAAGCTCGACATCAAGGCCAAGATCACCGAGGAAATCCTGCGTAAGGCCGGCTTGGTGCACAAGAGCCGCGATGGCGTGCGTCTGCTGGGCAAGGGCGCCATCACTGCCAAGATCGACATCGAAGTGGCCGGTGTTTCGGCCGGTGCCAAGGAAGCCATCGAAAAGGCCGGAGGCTCCGTCACCACGACCTATTCGAAGAAGGTCTACCTCAACAAAAAGGGCGAGCCGGGCAAGCGCCAGACGCGCCGCGCGGAAGCGGCCAAGAAGCGCGAAGCTCGCAAGGCCTGAGTATCGGGCCGGCCCGCTCGCAAAAGCGGGGCGGCGACCCTATATAAGGCCGATCACGTGATGGCACCGATGCGGTACATCGGGATGTTTCTGGGAGCAGCCTGATGGCATCTGCAGCCGAACAACTGGCAGCGAATTTCAACTTCGGCTCCATCTCCAGGGCCAAGGAGCTGCGTAGCCGCATCTTCTTCACCCTGGGCGCGCTGATCGTGGCGCGCATCGGCACCTATATCCCCATGCCGGGCATCGACCCGGCGGCGCTGGCGCTGCAGATCCAGCAGCAGGGCAGCGGGTTGCTCGACGTTTTCAACACCCTGGCCGGCGGCGCCGTGAACCGCATGGCGATCTTCGCCCTCGGTATCATGCCGTACATCTCGGCCTCGATCATCATGCAGTTGATGACGACGGTGTTTCCGGAACTGGAAGCGCTGAAGAAGGAAGGCGAGGCGGGGCGCAAGGTTATCAACCAGTACACCCGCTATTTCACCGTCGCGCTGGCCATCGTCCAGGCTTATGGCATCGCCATCGGCCTTGAGCATTTCGGGGGCACCGGCCAGATCGTGATGGAACCCGGCTGGTTCTTCCGCATCGGCGCCGTCATCACCCTGACCGGCGGCACCATGCTGCTGATGTGGATCGGTGAGCAGATCACCAGCCGCGGCGTTGGCAACGGCATTTCACTGATCATTTTTGCGGGCATCGTGGCGGGGTTCCCCCAGGTCATCGCCCAGACGCTGGAACAGGCACGCACCGGCGCCATTAGCCCGCTGCTGGCTCTGTTCTTCTTCGTCGTCGCGGCGGCACTGGTTGCCTTCATCGTCTTCATGGAGCGCGCGCAACGCCGCCTGTTCGTCACCTATCCCAAGCGACAGGTCGGCAATAAGGTCTATGGTGGGGATTCCTCGCACCTGCCGCTCAAGCTCAATGTCTCGGGCGTCATTCCGCCGATCTTCGCCTCCTCGATCCTGCTGCTGCCCACCACGGTCGCCAGCTTCAATGCCCAGAACCTGCCGGGCTGGCTGGAGGTGATCGTCACCTATCTCAGTCGCGGCCAGCCGATGTATTTGATCGTCTATGGCACGCTGATCGTCTTCTTTACGTTTTTCTACACCTCGATCGTCTTCAATCCCGAGGAGACGGCGGAGAACCTGAAGAAGTATGGCGGCGTGTTCCCGGGCATCCGTCCTGGCAAGAAGAGCGCCCAGTTCATCGACTACACCCTGACCCGAATCACGGTGGTCGGCGCGGCCTACCTGACCTTCGTCTGCCTGCTGCCGGAATTCATGTTCCTGGAATACAATCTGAGCTTCGCGTTGGGCGGCACCTCGATCCTGATCGTGGTCAGCGTCACCATGGATACGGTGGCGCAGATCCAGAGCCATCTGGTGGCGCAGCAATATGAAGGCCTGCTCAAGAAATCGAAGCTTCGGGGATCGCGCCGGTGAACCTGGTTTTGTTCGGGCCACCGGGGGCGGGCAAGGGCACACAATCCAAGCTTCTCACCGCGGAGCGCGGCTTGCCGCAGCTTTCCACGGGCGACATGCTGCGCGCCGCCATCGAGGCCGGCACGCCGCTGGGCGTGGCCTGCAAGGCGCTGATGGCCAAGGGTGAGCTGGTGCCGGACGAAACCGTGATCCGTATCATCGGCCAGCGTTACGACCAGCCCGATTGCAAGGATGGCGCGGTATTTGACGGTTTTCCGCGCACCATCGCCCAGGCCGAGGCGCTGGACACCATGCTGGCCGAGCGCGGCCGCCAGATCGACCTGGTGCTGGAACTGAAGGTGGACGACGCCGTGCTGCTGAGCCGGGTCGAGGCCCGCATCAAGGCGGGTGGGGTGCTGCGGTCCGACGACACCCCCGAAACCCTGGCTCACCGGCTGGAGATCTACTACCGCAATACGGCCCCGCTGATCGGCTACTACCGCCAGCAGGGCAAACTGAAGACCGTGGACGGCATGGCCCGGGTGGAGGCCGTAACCGCCCAGATCGCCGCGATTTTGAACGCGGTTCCGGACTGATGGAAGCGCTGCGACAATAAATCCCGGCCGGGAGTTGACGGGAGGGGGGGCATTCCTATAATCCGCGCCCTCGCGACAGTTTTTCCTGCCATTTTCGGGTTTTTGGGGCGTTTTCGACACCGCCCGGGTCCGAATTTGGCCGGATTGTTACCCCTACGATTTTTTTTAACACGTTCAATGGCTTAAAAGCCTCGGAGAAATACCCAGTGGCACGTATCGCCGGCGTCAATATCCCGACCCAGAAGCGAGTCGAAATCGGACTCACCTAT
>JBEENS010000070.1:0-7954 GCA_041192105.1 Pseudomonadota bacterium
GACTGAATTTCGACTGGGCGGCAAGGTTTGTGTCTGCGGTGCGCTTCGAATTCATTTTTATAGTCCCCTAAAGTTTTTTCGAACTGGGCCGAATTTTGTGGGCAATTAAGGGAGAGTTGTAATCCAGAATGGCTCTGGAGGCTGTATTATTTTTGGCACTATGAAATTAAAGTGTTATTGCTGCATTGCACCAAATCCTGAGACGAAATTTGCGAGAAATTCGAATAACCAGATATGAAATATGTCTGTGATATTACTGAAACTTACCGTCTTTCTTGATCGAATTCACGATGGTGCCGCCCCCCCCGCGCGGCCGAATATTGCGATGCAAAATTGTACTTTTTTTTTTGTAAACGCCCGTCGCGCGCCGCGCGGGACATTTCTGAAAACGGGTTACGATGTGTCCAACCCGCCCGTGCAGGAGATCTGAGTCTTTATGGACGTGAGTTTTTTGATTCAGCGCGCCGTTGGCGTTCATCAACAAGGACAGCTGGACCAGGCGGCAAGCCTGTACGAGCAGATTCTCCAGCAACAGCCAGAGAACGTCGCGGCGTTGCAGCTGCTCGGCGCGCTTCGCGGACAGCAGGGACGAAATACCGAGGCCATCAGGCTGACGGAAGCCGCACTGAGGCTGCAACCCGAAGATTTCGGGACACTGGCCAATTACGCCTCGGTGCTTATGGCGGCAGGCCGCTATGACGACGCGCTCGACAAGCTGGACAGAGCCCTGTCGGTCAAGCCGGATTTTTATGAAGCGCTTTACAATCGCGGCGTCACCCTGGCCCATCTGAAGCGCTTCGCGGAGGCCGTGACCAGCTATGACAAGGCGCTGACGCTGCGGCCGAAGAGCCCGGAATGTCTCTTTAACCGCGGTATTTCCCTGGCTGCTCTGGGATGGCTGAAAGACGCGCTGACCAGCTACGACAAAGCCCTCGCACTCCATCCCAAATTTGCGCCGGCCTTCGACAATCGCGGCAATGCGTTGCGGGGGCTGGGGCGGCCGGAGCAGGCACTGCAGAGCTACGATCACGCGCTGGCCCTGGCCCCGGGCGATTTTCGCACCCTGTACAATCGGGGAATCGCGCTGGCGGATTTGCGCCGCTTCGATGACGCCATCGTAAGCTTTGAAAAGTCCCTCGCCATCCAGCCCCTGTTTGCGGATGCCCTGTTCAATCACGGCCTTGCCCTGCTCTGGCAGGAACGCTTTGCCCAGGCATTGGCGAGTTTCGAAACGGGACTTACCGTGCGCCCCAATGACGTCGAGATGCTGAGAAATCGCGGGGTGGCGTTGTGGCATTTGAAACGGCCGGGCGACGCGCTGGCAAGCTACAACCAGGCGCTCGCGGAAAATCCTGGCCACGCATCCACCCTTCTAAGCCGCGCGTTGCTGTTTCAGGAGACGGGCCGATTGGGCGACGCGCTGGCGGATTATGACAAGGTCCTTGCGATGGACCCGAAGGATGCGCGCGCATGGAACGGCCGCGGCGCCGTTCTGCATGCCTTGAAGCGCAACCGCGAAGCGCTGGAAAACTTCGACCGGGCCGTCGAACTCAAGCCGGATTTCGCCGACGCCCTGACCAACCGCTCCAATCTGCGATGGGCCGAACGCGGCGACTATGCGGGCGCTGCAGCCGACCTTCAGGCGGCGCTGGGCGCCAATCCAGGCCAGTCATACGCCGCTGGAGATTTGCTGCACCTGAAAATGCATGGCGCGGACTGGGAGCGTTTTGACGCCGCTGTGGCGTCGATTGATGACGGTGTTAAAGACGGACGCCGCATCGTTCGCCCCTTTGTCTATCAGGCGATTTCCCAGTCGCCGGCGGACCTGCAGGCCTGTTCGCGCAGTTTCGCCGAAAGCCTTTTTCCGAATTGGACCCGGCAGCGGGCTTTTGCATACCGTCATGACAGAATTCGCATTGGCTATGTTTCTGGAGAGTTCCGCGAGCAGGCCACCGCCTACCTCATGGCGGGCCTGTATGAACTGCACGATCGCGAAAAGTTCGAAGTCATCGCCATCGACAATGGCGGCGGCGATGGCAGCGAAATGCGCCGGCGGCTGGAAACGGGTTTCGACAAGATTCTCTACATTACGAAGATGACGGACGCTGAGGCCGTGGAGCTGATCCGGGCCGAGGAAATCGACATTCTGGTGAACCTGAATGGCTATTTCGGCGCGCCCCGCATGGGAATATTCGCGCAGCGCGCGGCGCCCATCCAGGTCAACTATCTGGGATTTCCCGCGACCCTGGGCGCGCCCTATATGGACTACATCCTTGCGGACAAAGTCGTGATACCCGAAGAGGAGCGGCAATATTACGATGAAAAGACCGTCTATCTTCCGGGTTGCTACCAGGCAAATGACCGCAAGCGTTCCATCGCCGGGACGGTGCCCAGCCGCGCGGCTGTGGGCCTGCCCGACAAGGCGTTCGTCTTCTGCAACTTCAACCAGGGCTACAAGCTCACGCCTTCAACCTTCGCAAGCTGGATGCGCATTCTCAAGGAGGTGGAGGGAAGCGTGTTGTGGCTTCTCAATAGCAAACCGCCCTTTGCCGAAAACCTGGCGCGGGCGGCACAGCGGCATGGCGTGGCGCCGGGCCGTCTTGTCTTCGCTCCGTCCCTGCCGCTCGAAAAGCACCTGGCCCGTCTGAAGCTGGCCGACCTGTTCCTGGACTCGCTTCCCTACAACGCCCACACCACGGCCAGTGACGCGCTATGGGCTGGACTACCCCTGCTCACCTGCCGCGGCACGACTTTTCCCGGCCGGGTCGCCGCCAGCCTGCTTGCCGCGGTGGGAATGCCCGAACTGATAACAGAGTCCCAGGACGCGTATGAGGCCATGGCTATCCGGCTGGCGCGTGACACCGGCGCCATCAGCGGGTTGAAGCAAAAGCTTGCGCAGAACAGGCTGTCCTGCCCGCTGTTTGATACCGACCTGTTCCGGCGGAATATCGAGGCGGCCTACACGGCCATGTGCGACGCCGCGAAAAGAGGCGAAGCACCCCGAAGCTTCGCAGTCGAAAGCGCCCTTCAGGAAATCAGCTGATCGGCCCCCGTCGTGCTTTGAATCTCGCCAGCGACCTGGAAGCTTGCGGGCGGCTCGCCACGAGTCGCACGTTCCAGCATCTGCCGGTAAGCGGCTTCGATAGCCTGCCGGGTGCGGTCGGTATCGAAGAGCGGAGCCGTAACCTTGCTGCGGGTCAGCTTTTCCCGCAGCAATGCCAGCGCCGCCGGATCGCGCGCCAGCTTCAGCGCCAGCGCTTCATAATCCGCCAGGCTGGCGGTGACGAGCTCGGGGAGCCCTGCCGCCAGCAGCAGGCTCGATGCCACGCGGCCGGCGAAGGCCTCGCCCTTGCAAGTCACCACCGGAACGCCCGCCCACAGCGCATCGCTGGCGGTCGCATGCGCATTGTAGGGAAGCGTGTCCAGGAAAATATCCGCCAGCTGCAGGCGGGCCATGTGATGATCGAAAGCCACACTGCCTGCGAAAACCAGGCGATCCGGATCGACGCCCCTGGCTTGCGCTTCGCGCCGCAAATTGGACCGCGCCGCATCACCACAGTCCCGCAGCCAAAGGACACTTTCAGGAACTTCGCGCAGGAGCCGCATCCAGACATCAAACAGGGCGGCGGTTATTTTCCAATTCTGGTTGAAGCAGCAGAATACCACGCCTTTTTCCGGCAATCCTTCATCGCCCCGCAAGACGGGCGCACCCACTACCCGGCGGGAATCCTGCACAAAAAAACTGTTCGGCAAGTGGACGATCGCCTCGGTATAAGCGTGCTGGTCGCCAAAGGGCGCGATAACAGGATCGGCAATAATATAGTCCATGCATGCCGAACCGGTGGTCGCGGGATATCCCAGATAGTTCACCTGAACCGGAGCCGCCCGATACGCAAATATGCCGGGACGCGCGTTTTGGGTGTGGCCGTTCAGATCCACCGCTATGTCGATCTCGTGCTGGCGCATGAGATCGGCCACATCGCGGTCCTGCATCAGGCGAACATCGTCAAAATGATCGAATGCCCTGACCAGCCGGGACCGCATGTCGCTGCCATCGTCGGCGCCCAGGGAAATTCCATAAATCTCGAAAAAAGACCGGTCGTGCCGCTCAAGAAGCTCCACAAGCTGATGGGAAACAGGATGATTGCCGAAATCCGACGAGACATAGGCAATGCGTATCTTCGCATGGCGATGCGCGATTGCCGGGCGCGCCACGTCGCGGCATTCGGCGCCATGGTTCTTGAGATGAGTCTTGGCGCTGCGAAGCAGGAGCGACGCATCCGCGCTGTATCCCAGCAGGGTGAAAGGCGAAACCACGGACGTACCCTCCCGCACATCCGCCGCCAACCTGCCGGCCAGGGCGCCGGTTCGCGCCCAGTCGCAAAGATTCAGCGCCGCATTGGCGGCCCCGCTCAGGGCATAGGGATGCCGGGGGCTGGACGAAAGCGTGGAGTCGAACCGGGCCAGCGCCTCCTCGAAACGATTCAAATGGGAGAGCGTGATCGCGCTATTGTAAAGCGCATTACTGTTGGCGGGTTCAACTGCGAGCACGGCCGCGTAGCTGGTCAGAGCCTCGTCAAAGCGCTCCAGCGCCGTCAGGATGCCCCCCTTGTTGTTCAGGGCATCGACATAGCCCGGCTTGAAGGCAAGCGCCCGGTCGTAACATTCCAATGCGTCTTCGTGGCGGTAAAGGCTTGCCAGCGCAACGCCGCGATTGGCAAGCGCTTCGATATAGTCGGGCTGCAGGGCTAGCGCGGCATCGAAGCTCTCCAGCGCCGCCTCGTAGCGCTCCATGGAGCAGAGCAGTAAACCCCGGCTGTTGAAAATCCTCGGCGCGCGCGGCGCGATTTCCAGCGCGAGATTGTAGCTGTCCAGCGCCGCTTCAAACCGCTTCAGCCGCCATAGCGCAATGCCTCGTATGTAAAAGGCATCCGCAAGATCCGGCCAGAGCCTCAACGCGGCGTCGGCGCTGGTGATTGCATCGCTGAACCGGCCCAGTTCACACAATGCCGCGGCCCGGCTCTGAAATGCCTCGGCATAATCCGGCGCAAGAGACAAGGCGCTGTCATAGCTTGCAACAGCGTCCTCAAAGCGCCGCAGGTCCATCAGGACAAGGCCGCGGTTGAACCAGAACACCGGGACTTCGCTAAGAGACAGGGCTGCCTCGTAGCTCATCAAGGCTTCTTCGAAGTGTCCGAGGATCTTGAGGACATTGCCATAATTGGAAAGCGCCTCCGCATTGTGGGGCAGCGCCTTGAGAGCATTGGCCAGAGCTTCGGCCGCTTCCACGAACCGGCCCTCCTGCGCCCGCAGAAGGCCAAGCATATGGTTGGCATCGAAATGGGCCGGTTCCACCGAGAGAATTTTGCGGTACAGGGGTGCAGCTTCTTTCAGTTGCCCTTGCTGATACAGCGCGGTGGCGCGGGCAAAAACAGCGCCGATATCTATTGGTTTTTTGGGAGGCATTGATTTGACCTGAAATCTCACAAAACTCTATACTGGGAACAGGGTCCCCGGCCATCATTTTGGCCGGACAAAACAAAGCGGGGCAGAAACGTGAATAGCAGGATTTCTGTTCTGGCGCTGGTATGTGCCGGAATTTCGATCGCGGCCACGACGTCACTGCAAGCTGATACGCGTGATGACGTTCTGGCGGGTGTCATGCGTTGCGGCGTCATACAGGATGACCGGGTATGGCTGGAGTGCGTCTATGGCGCGCAGCAGCCGATGCGGTCCCGGCTCGCCCTCCCCCCGGCGCCCGAATTTCAGCAACGCCTGGTGCCGCCTGCTTCTGCCGGCGGTACGTCTCCGGCGATACGCTCCGCGGCAATCCCCCCGGCCAAACCAGTACCGCGCCGCAAGCCGGGATTTTTTGAATCGCTGGTCAGCGATGTGCCGCCCTTTGCGCAATCCCGGATGCGATCATACCGCCAGGAAAGGAATGGCGCGTTTGTCGTTACCCTGGAAAATGGCCAGGAGTGGCGCCAGACCGATGTGGAAGGCGGCATCGTGACCTGGACGCGCAAACCCTCGGCCTATCTTGTCACGATCCGGCAGGGCTCGTTCGGCAGCTATACCTTGCACACCGACAACAGCCCCCGCAGCCACAGGGTCGAGCGCGTCCGGTAACAGCCGCCGCGCAGCTTCCACATCAGAGATGCGAAAGACTTGGGCAGTGATCTGCCCAAGTCTTTCGCGCGTGATTACTTCGGCGTCACGCGGAACAGTCCACCGGTAGTGGTATCTTCGACCACCCACAGCGCACCATCCGGCGCGACGGCGACGTCGCGGATGCGACGACTAACTGCCCAGCGTTCGGCGGTCTTCGCGCCGCCCTTGCCGTCAAAGGTGATGCGGTTGATCGACTGGCTAACCATGCCTCCAACCAGTGCGGAGCCCTGCCATTGCGGGAACATCTTGCCCTTGTAGAAGGTCAGGCTACCCGGCGCGATGACGGGATTCCAGTAAATGACGGGTTTGGTCAGACCGGCCGGCGGATTCGCATCCGGGCTGGGGATCTGCGTGCCGTTATAGTTGGTGGCATAGGAAACCACGGGCCAGCCATAATTCTTGCCCGGCTCGATCAGGTTCAGTTCGTCGCCGCCGCGCGGGCCATGCTCCATCTCCCACAGCTTGCCATCAGGACCGAATGCCAGGCCATAGGGCGTGCGGTGGCCGATGCTCCAGGTTTCCGCCGGCGTGTTGTTCTGGCCGGGGAAATTATAGGTGTAGACCGTGGCCGCGGTCTTGGCGGCTTCGGTATCGGCCGGCGGATTGATGATGCCGACGCTGCCCGAGCCGGTCTTGCCGGCGCCCGGATTGCCTGGCGCGGGCTGGCCGTCCAGGGTCAGGCGCAGGATCTTGCCCAGCGGCTGGTTGGGGTCCTGGGCAGGCGTCATGCGCTGGCGCTCGCCGACCGAAAGGAACAGGTGCTTGCCATCGGGCGCAAAAGCCACGGCGGCGCCGAACTGGCCGCCACGGCCCCGCGCGCCATCACGCCAGATCACCTTGAAATCTTCCAGGCTCACCATGGCCGGGGTATCGGAGATCACCAGCTTGGCCATGGCCAGCGCCAGGCTCGATCCGTTGTAACCGGCGACGTTGCCCGGCTCGGAATAAGTCAGATAGACGCTCTGGTCGTTGGCGAAGTTGGGCGAGACATAGACACCCAGCATGCCGCCCTGACCGCCATACTGCGCCGCCGGCACGTTCAGAACCGGGCGCTTGAGGCCCTTCTCGCTGACCAGCCAGACGGGGCCGACCTTTTCGGTGACCAGCATGCGGCCATCTGGCAGGAAGGCGATACGCCAGGGCAGGTTGAATGTCGCGACCGAGGTCATGGTGAAGGGCAGGTCTGTTACCGGTGCCTGTGAACCCGCATTCATCTCTGCGCTGGCCTGAGTCGCGCCCAAAGCCACAACCAAAGCCGCATTTACAAAGGTCTTCATGTGCCCCGTCCTCTTCTTTTCGCTTATCCTAAGCCACTGGCATGGCGCTGTGCTAGCCCTGCACCCACCATGCCCGCTCGGCAACAGGTGGGTCCAGGCCGGGTATCGCTCCCCCACGCTGGCCCTGACATCCTAGAGTATGCGGTGAAATCAGACGAGAGATAAGGCCGGCGAAGGCCAGCATCAGCAGCGCCGCCAGACCGGCGAAAAGGCTGGCTGAAGAGACGCGGCGCAGGATTGAAAATCTGTCAGGCGCCGAACAGCAAAAGGACGGCAAGCATATCCGCGCCCGCCCAGCCGGGCGGAACATTAGTGGGGGCACGCTCCGCAGAGACACACCGTCGCCCTGCACGGCTATAAAGCGATTTATGCTTCATCCCGACTTTAACCCGAAGCCGCTGCTAAGACTATTAGACCGGATTGGGGTACTTCGAGCGATCCCGGCTGATTGTTCTGCCGGAACCGGTGCTAATGCGCGAGGCTGACGATACCCTTGTCGCGGAGGA
>JBEENS010000071.1:0-7918 GCA_041192105.1 Pseudomonadota bacterium
CGTACCTTATCGGTTTTTTTGCCCTCAATTCTGAGGGCACCAAAGCTATTAAGCCCTTGAAAAAGAATGGCTCCCCGGGCAAGATTCGAACTTGCGGCCAACCGGTTAACAGCCGATTGCTCTACCACTGAGCTACCGAGGAACAGCACACTCTTGGGAGGCGCTATCTAGCGTCTCCGTTTTACCATGACTACATCAAACTGCGAAAATATGAAGAATATTTCCATGAGGCCAAAGGGATGACCAAGAAACACTCCATTCGGCTGGGAAAATACCGGCTGCCCTTGCCCGGCTCCTGGATCGTGCGCGTCCTGATTGGCCTGGTTCTGATTCTGGGCGGATTTCTGGGCTTCTTGCCGCTTTTGGGCTTCTGGATGGTGCCGCTGGGCCTGATGGTTTTATCCATCGACCTGCCGTTCGCGCGGCGCTGGCGCCGCCGCCTGGAAGTCTGGTGGGGCAAGCGCAAAGCGACGAGGGCGAAGGCTGCGCAGGCGCGCAAAGAAAAATGAGGCCGGGAGTGATACCGGCCCCAAGGCGTTGGGTAATGGTGGGGTGTCTTCAAGGAAGACGCTGGGAGCATGCCCCCGTGACGGTTAACAACCCCTTAACCATCAGGGACCCGCGCGAAAAAAGTTCCGGTTTTCACCCCTGCCGCCCTCGAATCACTTCGGCATCGGTATCGAAGAGCCCTTGTCGCCGCTGCGTTCGGCGATCCAGACCTCGCCCGCGAAGGGCTGGACGGCGGTGGGGGTCTTCAGGCCTTCCTTGATGACGGTGACGGTGGCCGTGTCGCCCTTGATGGTCAGGGTATGCACCCTGCTGCCGCCATTCTCGGCGACGAACAGCTTGCCGTTCGCATAGCGCATGCCGTCGGGATTCTTCACCAGTCTGTCCATGAAGATTTCCGTCAGCGTGCCTTTGCCCTGGGCGTCGATATTCACCCGGTAGAGATTGCCCGCGAAAACCGTGTTCACATAAAGCTGGCCGTTCAGGAAATCGATGCCGTCCACGCCGAACAGGACGCGGACATTGTCGATCACAAGTGTGGCCTCGGTGCCGCCCGGCTTCACGTTCCAGATACGGCCCCGGAAGGTGTCGGTCACATAGAGCGACTTGTCGGGCGCGACCACCATGTCGTTGCAGAGATTGGTGTCGCTGGGCAGATCCCAGCGCGACTTGGCCGCGCCAGTCTTGAGATCGAAGCCGCGCAGGGTGGATTTGCGGCCATCGGCGGGCGTGCCGTTGTTGATCTGGCAGGCCCAGAGCGTGTTGCTGCCGGCATCGGCCAGTACGCCCAGGAAAGTGCCGTTGGGGACTTCCGAGGTGACATCGATCCAGACTTCCGCCGTGGCGGCGCCCTTTTTGGCGCGATAGATCTTGGGCGAACTGGCGCTGCCCAGGATCACGGTGCCATCGGGGGCCACCGTCAGGCTCTCGGGCTGGGCGCCGGCGGGCGTGGCGACTTCGGCTGCGGTGGCTGAGAAGGCGAATAAAGCCGACAGGCAAACGGCGGCAGTCGTAATGCGGATCATGAAAATCTCCCCGGGTTTATTTTGGGAACTTATAGCCCAAATCGGGGAGGTTGTGTGGAGGCCACGCCCGGAATCGAACCGGGATGCAAGGATTTGCAATCCTCTGCGTAACCACTCCGCCACGTGGCCTCACTGAGAAACATGCCGGATAGGGCCGGCAGGCGGTTGGCGCCTATAGCAGAGGGGCGGGGGCGAAATAAAGCCGCGTTGTTCGAAAGCGGCGAGGGGCCTATAAGCCGCAAGACTCTTCAAAAGGGCTTGCCCATGTCCGAATCCGCGCGCTTCAACATGGTCGAAGCCCAAATCCGCTCCTCCAATGTCACCGACCCGCGCATCCACGCCGCCATGGGCGCGGTGGCGCGCGAGAAGTTCGTGCCCAGCGCCGCCCGGGCCCTGGCCTATGCCGACGTGCCGGTGGCCATTGCCCAGGGCCGCTATCTGCTGGACCCGCGCAGTTTCGCCAAGTTGCTGCAGCTGGCCCAGATCAAGCCGGAAGACCGGGTGCTGGATGTGGCCTGCGGCACCGGTTATTCGTCGGCAGTGCTGGGACGGCTGGCCGCCGAGGTGGTGGCGCTAGAACAGGATGCCGATTTGCTACGTATTGCCAGTGAGTTACTAGCCAATGTTGTGGGCAAGGTTGAACTGGTTCAGGGTGGGCTGGTGGAGGGCGTAAAGGCCCATGCCCCGTTTGATGTGATCCTTGTCAACGGCGCCATCGAGCAGGCCCCGGAAACCCTGCTGGGGCAGCTGGCGGAAGGCGGGCGGCTGGTGACGGTGATGCGCGAGGCCGGCCAGGCCCGGGCCTGGCTATTTTTGAAGCAGAACGGCCAGATCGGCCGGCGGCCGGATTTTGACGCCGATGTGCCCCTGCTGGCGGGCTTCAAAAAGGCGATGGGTTTCGTCTTTTGACGCGGCTGGCGGACGAAAAACCCGTTAACGCAATCTTTGCCATCACCACGGCACTGTCCTAGGGTTTGGTGAATTCCGCCGATCTTCAGGCGGAGCCGTGGAGCAGCCCAATGTCGAACCCTCAGCACGAACCCACCATGGAGGAAATTCTCGCCTCCATCCGCAAGATCATCTCGGAGGATGCCCCGGAAGGCGCGCCCGCTGAGCCGCAGGCCGCCGGGTCGGCGCCCGCCCCGATTATCCAGCAGGATGACGTGCTGGAGCTCACCCACGAAGTCGAAGCGGTGCAGCCGCCCGCGCCGGTCTATGAACCCGCGCCGCAGCCTGTCCCGATGGAAGACATTGTGTTCGAGACCGTGACACCCACCGCCTCGAGTTCCGATATTTTCTCCGATCATACCCGCAAGGCGATGGAAGACGCTTTCGACTCCATTCCCGACGAACCCGCGCCGGCGCCTGCCGCATCGTATCGCGCGCCTGCGCCGATGGCGCCGGTCGACGGCTCCAGCGTGGAAAATGTGTTCGAGCGCGCCGTGCGCGAAAGCTTCGAGCCGGTGCTGCAGAAGTATCTCTCGGACAATTCCGCTGTCGTGATCGACGGCATGAAACCCCTGATCCGCGAATGGATGGACGAGCATTTCCCGCCGCTGCTGGAGGGCGCTGTCCGTGCCGAAGTCGAGCGCGTGGTAAAGTCGCGCGGCACCAAACGCTGATTCCCGTTCCATAGAGGCCGGGACTTGACCCGGCCATAAAGAAGCCGCAAGTCCCTTCCGGATTTTGCGGCTTTTTTCATGCTCGACAAGACTTTCAACCCCGCCGACGTTGAGAAGCGTATCGCCGCCCAGTGGGAGGCATCGGGCGCGTTCAGGGCCGGCAACCGTCCTGGCGCGGAGCCTTTTTCCATTGTCATTCCGCCTCCCAATGTCACGGGGCGGCTGCATATCGGCCACGCCCTTAACAACACGCTGCAGGATATCCTCGCCCGATTCGAGCGCATGCGCGGCAAGGATGTGTTGTGGCAGCCGGGCACCGACCATGCCGGCATCGCCACCCAGCTGATTGTGGAACGCCAGCTGGCCGAACGGCAGATGAGCCGCATCGAGATGGGGCGCGAAAAATTCCTCGAGGAAGTCTGGAAGTGGAAGGCCGAATCCGGCGGCGCCATCGTCGAGCAGCAGCACCGGCTGGGCGCCAGCGCCGACTGGAGCCGCGAACGCTTCACCATGGACGAGGGGCTGAGCCGCGCCGTCACCAAGGTGTTCGTCGAACTGCACAAGCAGGGACTGATCTACAAGGACAAGCGGCTGGTCAACTGGGACCCGCGTCTGCAAACGGCGGTTTCCGATCTGGAAGTCGAGAGTATCGAGATCAAGGGCCATCTCTGGCACATCAAATATCCCATCGAGGACAGCGACCAGTTCATCACCGTGGCCACGACGCGGCCCGAAACCATGCTGGGCGATACCGCAGTGGCGGTGCATCCGGACGATGAGCGCTACAAGGCCTTGGTGGGACGCCATGCCGTGCTGCCGCTGACGGGGCGGCTGATTCCGATCATCGCCGACACCTATTCCGATCCGGAAAAAGGCACCGGCGCGGTCAAGATCACGCCCGGCCATGACTTCAACGACTTTGAAGTCGGCAAGCGCCACGACCTGCCGCTGATCAACCTGATCAACAAGGATGGCACGCTCAACGATGACGTGCCGGCGCCCTATCGCGGCCTGTCGCGCGAAGCGGCGCGCAAGAAGATCGTCGCCGACCTGGAAGCCGCCGGCCTGCTGGACAAGATCGAGCCCATCACTCATGCCGTGCCGCATGACGAAAAGACCAAAACGGTGGTGCTGGAGCCGTTCCTCACCGAGCAATGGTACCTGAATGTCGAACCGCTGGCGGCCAAGGCGATGGCGGCGGTGGAAAAGGGCGAAACCAAGTTCGTCCCGGAGAATTGGGGCAATGTCTATTTCAGCTGGCTGAAGAATATCCGCCCCTGGTGCATCAGCCGTCAGCTCTGGTGGGGGCACCAGATTCCCATCTGGTACGATGCGGACGGCAAGGTTTACTGCGCGGAAACCGAGGAAGAGGCGAAAGCCCAGGCCGGCGGTGCGGCCCTGACCCGCGATGCGGACGTGCTGGATACCTGGTTCTCCAGCGCGCTGTGGCCCTTCTCGACCATGGGCTGGCCCGACAAGACCGTCGAACTGGCGCGCTTCTATCCCACCAGCGTGCTGGTCACCGCCTTCGACATCATTTTCTTCTGGGTCGCCCGCATGATGATGATGGGCGTGCATTTCATGGGCGAGGTGCCGTTCAAGACGGTGCTGATCCACAACCGCGTGCTGGACGAACAGGGCGCGAAAATGTCCAAGACCATGGGCAATGTGGTGGACCCGATCACCCTGATCGACGAGTTCGGCGCCGACGCCCTGCGCTTCACCCTGGCGCTGGCGGCGGGCCAGAACCGCGACATGCGCATCGGCCCGACCCGCGTGGAATCCGGGCGCAACTTTGCCACCAAGCTTTGGAACACCTCGCGCTTTTGCGAGATGAATGGTTGTGTCACCGTGCCGGGCTTCGATCCCGCCGGCGTGCAGGAGACGATCAACAAATGGATCGTGGCCGAAACCGCGCAGGCGGTCGGCGATGTCACCTCGGCCATCGAGGCGCTGCGCTTCAATGAAGCGGCCAGATCGGCCTATCACTTCGTCTACGATATTTTCTGCGACTGGTATGTCGAGATCACCAAGCCGGTCTTCCAGTCCGGCAGCGACGCTGCCAAGGCCGAGACCCGCGCCACCACCGCCTGGGCAAGAGACCAGATCCTCAAGCTGCTGCACCCCTTTATGCCCTTCATCACCGAAGAGCTTTGGGCCCGTACCAGCGAAGCGCCGCGCGACACCCTGCTGGTGCTTGCCGACTGGCCGAAGATCGCAGCGCCGGCTGGCGCGCAAGCGGCTACCGCCGAGATGCATTGGGTCATCGACCTGATCAAGGGCATCCGTTCGGTCCGCTCCGAGATGAACGTGCCGGCGGCCGCCAAGATCACCATGCTGCTGACGGCGGCGGACGCCGTGGCGAAAGATCGCCTGGCCCGCAACACGGACGTGATCCTTTTCCTGGCGCGGCTAACCAGCGCCGACATCGCCGACGCCATTCCCAAAGGCTCGGCCCAGTTCGTGCTGGGTGAATCTGTGGTGGCCTTGCCGCTGGGCGATGTGATCGATTTCGCCAAGGAACGCTTGCGGCTGGAGAAAGACCTCAAAAAGGCCCAAGACGAAATTTCCCGTTTCGATGCCAAGCTGTCGAACGAGCAGTTCGTGTCCAAGGCGCCGGAAGATGTGCTGGCCGAGCAGCGCGAAAAGCGGGCCGAAGCGGCCGCACTGGCAGTGCGGCTGACGGACGCGATTGGGCGGCTGCAAAATTAGTATTTGTCATTCCCGCGCAAGCGGGAATCCATTTCACCACCCAGCTACTGGATGCCCGCTTGCGCGGGCATGACAAGGGGACGCAATAACCCTTATGTGGGCGCGGTTGCAGCCGGGCTTTAGGCAACATAACTCTTCAGTATCGTCCTGCCGGAGATTTTGATGCCGACCCTGTTTGATCCCCTGAAAGCCGGGGCGCTTGAGCTTCCCAACCGCATCATCATGGCGCCGCTGACAAGAAGTCGGGCGACGGCGGACACGCGCGTGCCCACGCCGCTGCAGGCAGAGTATTACACTCAGCGCGCCGGCGCGGGCCTGATCATCTCCGAAGCCACCAGTGTCCGCGCCATGGGCGTCGGCTATGCCGCGACGCCCGGCATCTGGTCCGACGAACAGACGGCAGGATGGAAGACGGTCACGGAAGCCGTTCACAAGGCCGGTGGGCGCATGGTGTTGCAGCTCTGGCATGTCGGGCGCGTTTCCGATCCCCTGTTCCTGAATGGGGCGCTGCCGGAAGCCCCCAGCGCCGTCCGGCCCAAGGGGCATGTCAGCCTGGTGCGCCCCGAAAAGGAATTCGTCACCCCGCGCGCCCTGGAGACCTCGGAAATTCCCGCCGTGATCGCCGACTATCGGCGCGGCGCGGAGAATGGGAAAAAGGCCGGCTTCGATGGCGTGCATATTCACGGCGCCAATGGCTATCTGCTCGACCAGTTCCTGCAGGATTCCACCAACCAGCGCACCGATGCTTATGGCGGCAGCCTGGAGAAACGCGCCCGCCTGATGCTGGAAGTCACCGATGCGGTCGCCGAAGTGTGGGGGGCTGACCGGGTGGGCATGCATCTGGCGCCGCGCATGGACAGTCACGACATGGGCGACAGCTACCGGCTCGGCACCTTCACCTATGTCGCGCGCGAGTTGGGCAAGCGGGGATTGGGCTGGATCGTGGCGCGCGAGGCGCGGATCGGTCCCGACACCAAGCTGGTCGACAGCCAGGGCCGTCCCAGGGAGGTCGCCAACCGCGACAGTATCGGACCGGCGCTCAAGGATGCCTTTGGCGGCGTCTATATCGCCAATGAGAGTTTCGATCAGGCGGGCGCGGAAAGCGCGCTGGCGGACGGGGTCGCCGATGCGGTGGCGTTCGGAAAACTCTTCATCGCCAACCCCGATTTGCCGAAGCGATTCGCCAGGCGCGCGGCGCTGAACACATGGGATACCGCCACCTTCTATGCGGGCGGGGCACAGGGCTACACCGACTATCCGGCGCTGTGAGTCGCCGATTGGCCGGGTTGGCGCATGGAACTATGCCCGGCTCAGTACGTTTTAAACCCCTGTGAGGGATCCGGCAGCACCGGAATCACCAGGAGATTGAACATGAAACATCTGGCAAAAATCGCCGCCGCCGCCGTGATTACGCTGGGTTTCGGAACCCTCTCGGCTTCTGCCGCCTGTAACCGCGATGCGTCGACGGAAACCGCTCTGGGCGCCGGCTCGGGCGCCCTGGTCGGCGGTCTGGCGTCCAACAGCATCGGTGGCGCGCTGATCGGCGGCGTTGCCGGCGGCCTGATCGGCAACACCATCGGTCATGCCAACAACCGCGAGGATTGCCGCCGCGCCTATAACCGCCGCGAAATCCGCCAGGAGCGCGAGACCTATTATCTCGACCGCCAGGGCCGCCGTCACTATTACTATCGCTAAACGCGCCGGCTGAAATTTGAACCCCGGGCCGTCGCAGGCCCGGGGTTTTTTATGCCTGCCCGGCACGACGCGGGACTTGAACCGGGGTCGGGGCCAAGGCCATAGTCCGCCGCTTTTGCGGGGAACTCCATGTCCAAATTCGACAAGTCCAAGCTGCCGTCCCGCCATGTCACGGAAGGGCCGGAGCGCGCGCCGCACCGTTCCTATTATTACGCCATGGGGCTGACGGAAGCGGAAATTCACCAGCCCTTTGTCGGCGTTGCCAGCTGCTGGAACGAGGCGGCGCCCTGCAACATCGCCCTGATGCGCCAGGCCCAGTCCACCAAGAAGGGCGTCAAGGCCGCCGGCGGCACGCCC
>JBEENS010000072.1:0-10890 GCA_041192105.1 Pseudomonadota bacterium
TATTTTCGCAGTGACATGGATGAGCTGGTGGGGCGCAATGTCCGCATGCGCATCATTGGCCATCGTGGCCGGGTGGCCAGCGACATCCAGCAGATGATCGAGGAATCGGAAAAGCGCACACTGACCAATACCGGCATGAACCTGACCTTCGCCTTCGACTATGGCGGGCAGGAGGAAATCGTCGCCGCCGCCCGCGAACTGGCCCGCGCCGCCGCCGATGGACGGCTCGATCCGGAAACCATCACGCCGGAACTGTTCGCCGCCCGTCTTTTCACTAGCGCGCTGCCGTCGCCCGACCTGGTGATCCGCACCTCGGGTGAGCATCGCCTGTCCAACTTCCTTCTCTGGCAATCGGCATATGCCGAGCTCCTGTTCCTCGACACGCTGTGGCCGGATTTCGACCGCGCCGCGCTGGAGGGCGCCCTGGCGCAGTTCGAGGGCCGGGAGCGGCGTTTCGGCGCGCTGGACTCGGAAGCTGTGGCGTGACAATGGGGCAGCAACTTCCCGAAAATGCTGCGCGCTTCAACAGCGAGTGGATCACCCGGCCCCTGTTCGGCATCTTCATGGTGATCGTCGCGACGGCGGTGCTGCTATACAGCAGCGAATGGTTTGCCTGCCTCACCGTGCTGGTCGCACTGTTTGCGGCGCGCGAATGGCACCGCCTGGTGCGGTCGCCGGCGCAGCGCGCGCAGGCCGAGCAGCGGCCGGTGCATCTTCAAACCATGGTCACCGCGGCGGCCATCGCACTGTCGGTGCTGGCGCTGCTGGAAGGCATGATACCCGCGGCTTTGGCGGTGCTGGGGGTGGGCGCGGCGGTATCTTTCATTTTTGCCCGGCGGCGTAACGACAACCCGCTCTGGCACGCAGGCGGGGTTCTGTATCTGGGCGTGCCGGTGCTGGCGCTGGTCGCCTTGCGGGCGCTGCCGCTGCAGGGTGCGCTGATCGTGCTGGGCATGTTTCTGATCGTGTGGGCCACCGACACTGGCGCGCTGGTGTTCGGCAAGCTGATCGGCGGGCCGCGCATCGCGCCCAAACTGTCGCCCGGCAAGACCTGGGCGGGCACCATCGGCGGCAGCCTGTGCGCCGCGCTGATGTTCGCGATCTACATTGCCGTACTGGGCTTCGATGTCAGCCTTGCTGCGCTCTATGCCTTTGTTTTCAGTTTTGTCGCCCATGGCGGCGACTTGTTCGAGTCTCTGGTCAAGCGCTGCTTTGGCACTAAGGATTCCGGCTCGATGATTCCCGGCCATGGCGGTGTTCTGGACCGCATGGATTCAACGTTTGCCGCCAGCGTCGTGCTGGCATTGCTGGTGTTCGGCGCCGGGTTCAACCCCATGTTCGGAGGCCAGTCGTGAAGGCGATAGCGGCCACCAAGGTCTTCGACGAATTGCCCTCAATGGACGAGCAGCTGGCGCGCAGCGTCACGGTTTTGGGCTCCACCGGCTCGATCGGCGTCAACACGCTGGATGTCATCGCCCATGTCCGGAAGCTGCATGGGGCGGATGCCATGCCCATCGCCGCGCTGACCGCGGGCGAGAATGTCAAAGTTCTGATCGAGCAGGCCAGGGCGATGAAGCCGAAGCTGGCGGTGATCGGCAACGAGCAGATGTTCGGCGAATTGCAGGCCGGCCTGTCGGGCACTGGGATCGAGGTCGCGGCGGGCCGCCAGGCCGTGATCGCCGCCGCCGCACGTCCGTCCGACTTCGTGATGGTGGCGATCATGGGCGCGGCGGCCATCGAGCCGGCGCTGGCCGCGATCCGGCGGGGCGTCGTGGTGGCGCTGGCCAACAAGGAATGTGTTGTGTCGGCCGGCGCGGTGTTCCGCGACGCGATGGAGAAGTCCGGGGCGCAGATACTGCCCGTCGACAGCGAACACAATGCCATTTTCCAGGTCTTGGGCAGCGGTGATGCGTCCGAGGCCGAATTGGTGACCATCACCGCCTCGGGCGGGCCGTTTCGCGAATGGTCGCTCGAACGCATGCGCGGCGCGACGGTGGAAGAGGCGGTCGCTCATCCCAACTGGGCGATGGGCCGCAAGATCTCGCTCGACAGCGCCACCCTTATGAACAAGGGCCTGGAACTGATCGAGGCGCATTTCCTGTTCGCCCTGCCGCCGGAAAAGCTCAGCGTGGTGGTGCATCCCCAGTCCATCGTCCATTGCCTCGTGTTGTATGAAGACGGCACCACCATGGCGCATCTGTCGGCGCCGGACATGCGCACGCCTATCGCCCATGCGCTGGGCTGGCCGCGCCGGATCCCGTCGCCATCGCGCCGCCTGGACATCACGGCGCTGGGCAGCCTGGTCTTTCACCCGCCGGCGCACGACCGTTTCCCGGCGCTGAATCTCGCTATCGGTTCCATGCGCTCCGGCGGCCTGGCGCCGACGGTTCTGAATGCCGCCAACGAGATCGCGGTGCAGGCATTCCTGGATCGCCGCATCGGCTTTCTCGACATTCCGCGCGTGGTGGCCGCCGCGCTGGATCAGGATTGCGGTAGCAACGGCATGGCGGGCGATCTGGAAAGCGTGCTAGGCATCGATGCGCGGGCGCGAATTCTTGCCGAAGAAATTTGTCAGCGAGTAGGTACGTAAGATGTTGGACACGATACAGAGTCTGATCGCCTGGACGCCGATGGGGCTGCCTGCGTTCCTGTTCGTCATCACGCTGGTGGTGTTTTTCCATGAGCTGGGCCATTTCGCGGCGGCGCGCTATTACGGCGTGAAGGTGCTGGTCTTCTCGGTCGGTTTCGGCAAGGAAATTTTCGGCTGGAACGACAGACATGGCACCCGCTGGAAGCTGAGCTGGATTCCCGTCGGAGGCTATGTGAAATTCGCCGGCGACGCCGATGTTTCTTCGCGCCCCGACGAGGAAGCCGCAAGCCGGATGAGCGCGGATGAGCGCAGCGCGACCCTGATGTTCAAGCCGGTGGGCCAGCGCGCGGTGGTGGCGGCGGCCGGCCCCTTCGCCAACTTCGCGCTTGCCATCGTGCTGTTGACTGGCCTGTTTATGTACAGCGGCCACAGCGTGATGTCGCCGGTCATCGGACAGGTGACCAAGGGCAGCCCCGCAGCCTTGGCCGGCATTCAGTCCGGCGACCGCGTGACCCGGATCGACGGCACCGAGATCACCGACTTCCAGCAGTTGCCGGAGATCATTTCCCTCAGCGGCGGCGAACGCCTCGCCATCAGCCTGGTCCGGCAGGGCCGTGACCTGACGGTGAATGTGACCCCCAAGCTGATGAAGACGACCGACGTTCTGGGCAACCCGACCAGCCAGATGGTGATCGGGGTGCGCCCTGACGCGAAGACGCCGGTGCGGCGCGAATCCTATGGCCCGATCGGGGCTTTCAGTGCCGCCTGTTCGGAAACCTGGAACATCATCCAAAGTACGATTGTGGGCGTTTCCCAGATGATCACGGGCCGGGCCAGCGCCGACCAGCTCAGGGGACCGGTGGGGATTGCGAACATGACCCGCCAAGTGGCGGATTTTGGCTTCCTGCCGCTGCTCAATCTGGTAGCTATACTTTCTGTAAGTATCGGGCTGGTCAATCTTTTCCCGATTCCGCTCCTCGACGGGGGGCATCTTCTGTACTATGCAGTGGAAGCTGTTTTGCCTGACGACCTGGAATGACCTGGTCCGGTTGAATCTTTTCTGAAAACACGGCGTCCGCGCGCGGACCCATGGACAAGTTGGCCGGAACCGGGATGCGAATATTGCGCCTCAGAAGCAGGTTGTTGCGCGCGACCTCAACGGGCCTTTGCCTGGCACTGGCGTCCACGCCGGTGGGAGCGCAGTTGCGTCCCGGCGCGGCCGAGCGCGTGGAGGAACTCAACCGCCAGCGGCCCGCCGGCAACGAAGCCGCCGCCGCGGCTGCCAATCCCGCCGCCACCGTGGCACCGGTGCAAGCCGCGCCGCGCGTCATCCAGCATATCGTGGTGCGGGGCACCCAGCGCGTCGAACCCGGCACGGTGCTGACCTATGTCGGCGTGCGTGAAGGCGACAATTATACGCCCGCCGACGTCGACCAGGCGCTGAAGGCGCTGACCGCCACCGGGCTTTTCTCCGACGTCAAGACCAGCTTCGAGACCAGCACCGGCACGCTGACCATCCGCGTCACCGAAAACCCCATCGTCAACCAGGTGGTGTTCGAGGGTAACACCAAGGTCAGCGACAAGGATCTCACCAAGGAAGTCCAGATCAGGCCGCGCGCCGTCTTCACGCGCACCAAGATTCAGGCGGACGTGCAGCGCATCATCGAACTGTACCGCCGCAACGGAAAATTCGCCGCGCGCGTCGATCCGCAGATCATCCAGCGTCCGCAAAATCGCGTCGACCTGATTTTCTCCATCACCGACGGACCGACCACCGGCGTTAGCCGCATCAATTTCAGCGGCAACAAGATATTCGATGACGGTACGCTGAAGGGCCAGATCGCCACCGAAGAAAGCCGTTGGTGGAAATTTTTCGCCACCAACGACAATTACGATCCCGACCGCCTCCAGTTCGACCAGGAATCGGTGCGCCGCTATTACGTCACGCGCGGCTATGCCGACTTCAAGGTGGTCAGCGCGGTGGCCCAGTTGACCCCCAACCGCGAAAGCTTTTACGTCAATTTCACGGTGGACGAGGGTGTTCGCTACAAGTTTGGCAAGATCACCATCGATACCAAGATTCGCGAACTGACCCCGGCCAGCCTGCGGCCGATGATCAATGCGCAAGAAGGCGATACCTATTCCCAGGAAGTGGTGCAGAAGGCGATCGATGCCCTGACCAATGCGGCGGGCACCCAGGGTTATGCCTTCGCCGAAGTCCATCCGCGCATCAAGCGCAACGAGAAAGAACGCACCATCGATCTGGGCTTCGAGATCGCTCAGGGCCCGCGTGTCTATATCGAAAAGATCAACATCGCCGGCAACACCCGCACCCTCGACAAGGTGATCCGCCGCGAGTTCCGCCTGCAGGAAGGCGACGCCTTCAATCGAGTGCTGATCGACCGGTCGCGCACCCGCATCCGATCCCTGGGCTTCTTCAAGGATGTCGATGTCAAGAACGTGCCGGGCAGCCAGCCGGACCGCACCAACCTCACCGTCAATGTCACGGAGCAATCCACCGGTTCATTGCAGGTCGGGCTGGGCTATTCCTCGACCACCTCGCTGCTGGGCGAGGTCAGCTATACTGAGCAGAATCTGTTCGGGCGCGGCCAGAACATGCGCCTCAGCATCCAGGCGTCCTATATCACCAAGTCGGCGCAGTTCAGCTTCACCGAGCCCTGGTTCCTGGACCGTGAACTGGCGGCCGGTTTCGACCTTTACCAAGTGCAGACCAATTTCGAGCAGTCCACCTATCAGAGCGACGTGACCGCTGCCGTGGCGCGCCTGGGCTTTCCGATTTCGGAATTCAGCAGCGTCGGCGTCAGCTATACTTACAAGATCGAGGAAGTGCGTCCTTTTGCGGGCGCGCCGCTGGACGTACAGTTGGCGGCGGGATCGGCCAGTGGTTCGATCATCGGCTTTTCCTATTCGTATAACGACCTGGACGATTCGCGGAAGCCCACCAGTGGCTCGACCTTCTCTTTCAGCCAGGGCTTTGCCGGGTTTGGCGGCACCCTCAAATACATCAGCACCAGCAGCAATTTCTCGACCTACAAGCCGTTTTTCGACGGCAGCGTCGTCACCAGCCTGTCCGGCCGCGGCGGCTATATCACCGGGTATGACGGTTCGCTGGTGCCGTTCAACGAACGCTTCTTCATGGGCGGCGAAACCTTCCGCGGCTTCTCGCTGGCCGGCGTCGGCGCGCGCGATCTGGTGGCCCCGCAGAACTCCGGCGCGCTGGGCGGCACTGTCTACGCCATCGGCAGCCTCGAAGCGCGCATGCCGGGTCTGATCCCGGAAAGCTATGGCATCCAGGCCGGTCTGTTCTCCGATTTCGGCACCATTGGCCATCTGGACAATATCGTCACCCGCACCTGCACGGGCGCGCAATTTTCCGGCGTCGGCAGCTGCGTGAAGGACAATCTTGCCTTCCGCGCCTCTGCCGGCCTCAGCATACAATGGCGGTCACCGGTCGGCCCGGTCCAGATCAATCTCGGCTTGCCGATCTTCAAGACCGAATACGACAGAGCCCAGATCATCCACTTCAGCACTGCCACAGGATACTGACCATGACGAAAATCTTGGCGTTCGCTTTGGCGGGCCTCGCCAGCCTGGCCACCCCGGCCTTCGCGCAGTCGGCGCCGTCGCCCACCAAGCTCGTGGTGATCGACAAGGTCGCCATCATGCAGATGTCCAAGGTCGGACAGGATGTCGCCCGCCAGGTTCAGGCGATCGCCAACCAAGCCAAGACCGACCTGACCGCTCAGGGCCGGGCCTTGCAGGCCGAGGGCCGCGCCCTGCAGCAGCAGGTGGCGATTCTTGCGCCCGACGCCAAGGCCAAGCGCCTTTCGGCCTTCCAGGCCAGGGAACGCGCCCTTCAGGGCGCCGCCCAGAAGAAGGACGAACAGATCAAGGCCGGGTTCTTCCAGGCGCGCCAGGCGATGGAGCAGGCGCTGGGCCCGATCCTGCAGGAAGTCGTGAAGGAACGCGGCGCCAACATCGTGGTGGACAAGCAGGCGGTGGTGTTCGCCACGGCCAACAGCTTTGACATCACCGCCGAGGTGATCGAGCGTTTGAACCAGAAAATGCCGACCTTCAAGGTCAACCTCAACGCGCCGCCCGTGCCGACGCAGCCGCAGAGGCAGTAGGCCGCCGTATGGCCGATCCCCGCTTTTTCGAAAATCTCGGGCCCTTCACGCTGGCGCAGATTTGCGAAAAGATCGGCAGCATGCTTCCGGCGGGCGCCGACGGGGCGAAAGCGATATCCGACCTGGCCGACCTGGCGGGCGCATCATCGGCGCACATCACCTTTTTTTCCGGCAACAGGCTGCTGCGCGAGGCGTTCGCCGGATCGGGCGCCGGCGCCTGCCTGATTCCGCTTTCGTCTTCGGCGCAGGCGGGCAAGGTTGCCCAGCCCGGCATGACGTTGCTGGAAGCGGCTTCCGTGCAGCACGCCTTTGCGATGGTCGCCCGGATGTTCTATCCCGAAAGTTCGCAGCCTTTATGGTCGCAGACGGACGCGATATCGCCGGACGCCCGCATCGGTGCCAGCACCCGGATCGCACCTGGCGTGGCAATAGGTCCGGGCGCGGAGATCGGCGAGGGCACACGGATCGCGCCGGGCGCGGTGATCGGTCCCGGCGTTGCCATCGGCCGAAATTGCGAGATCGGCGCCAATGCCACCATCAGCCATGCCTATGTCGGCGACCGTGTGGTCATCTTGCCGGGCGCGCATATCGGCCAGCCGGGTTTCGGATTCACCCCCAGCGGCACCGGCTATATCAAGATGCCGCAACTGGGCCGCGTCATCATCCAGGACGATTGCGAGATCGGATCGGCCACCACGATCGACCGCGGCGCCCTGGGCGACACCGTCACCGGCGAAGGTAGCAAGATCGATAACCTGGTGCAGATCGCCCACAATTGTCAGATCGGACGGAACTGCGTGATCGCGGGCCAGGCCGGCTTGGCCGGCAGCGTGGTGCTGGAGGACGGCGTGATACTGGCCGGACAGGTGGGGCTGGGCGATCACACCCGCGTCGGCGCAGGCGCCAGGATGGGCGCGCGGTCCGGCACCGGTTCGCGCATTGTCCTGCCCGGCGGGGTGGATTATGGCGGGGCTCCGGCGAAACCTGTAAGAGAATGGGCGCGGGAGATTCACGCCGTCACCAGACTGGCAAAGCGCCGCACGCAGGACGAAAATGACCGATAACACCGTTCTGGATGTCGAGCAGATCAAGAAACTGCTGCCGCATCGCGCCCCCATGCTGTTCGTGGAAAAGCTGGCCGACATCGTGCCGAACCAGAGCGCCACGGGCTACAAGGCGGTGAGCATAAACGAACCGTTTTTCATGGGCCACTTTCCGCAGCGTGCGGTGATGCCGGGCGTGCTGATTGTGGAAGCCATGGCGCAGACCGCCGGTGCGCTGGTCGTGCACAGCCAGAATGCCGCGGTCAGCCCAGCGGTCTATTTCATGACCATCGAAAAGGCGCGCTTCCGCAAGCCGGTCGGCCCGGGCGACCTGCTGCGGATGCCGGTCAAGCTGATACGCAGCCGTGGGCCGGTGTGGAAATTCCAGGGCCAGGCCTTTGTCGGCGACGTGCTGTGCGCGGAAGCCGAGTTCAGCGCCATGATTTCCGTCGGTGCGGCGGGCTGATGGCGATCCACCCCAATGCTGTGGTGGAAGACGGCGCGAAACTGGGCGCGGGCGTCGAAATTGGACCGTTCTGTCATGTCGGCGCGCGCGTAATCTTGGGCGACGGCGTAACGCTGGTTTCCCATGTCTCCATCAGCGGCGTCACCACGCTCGGCGCCTGCTGCAAGGTCTATCCCGGCGCGGTGCTGGGCGGCGAGAGCCAGATCCGGGGCAATGATTTCGCCGACGGGCGGCTGGAGATCGGCGCCGGCTGCGTGCTGCGCGAAATGGTCTCGATGAATGTCGGCAGCAACCGCGACCAGGGCGTCACCAAGGTGGGCGCGCGCGGCTATTTCATGGCCGGCAGCCATGTCGGGCACGACTGTATTGTCGGCGATGACGTCACCTTCGCCAATTGCGTGGCGCTGGGCGGGCATTCGGTGATCGGCGACGGGGTGATCTTTGGCGGCCTGTCGGCAGTCCAGCAATTCTGCCGTGTCGGCAAGGGCGCGATGGTCGGCGGCCTGACCGGCATCAACCGGGACATCATTCCCTATGCCATGGCGTTCGGCGACCATGCCGAACTGGCGGGGCTGAACCTGATCGGCCTGAAGCGGCGCGGGCTTTCGCGCGACACCATCAACGCCATGCGGGCGACATTCCGCGCCATATTCCATGCCAGCGGCGGCAGTCTTGCCGACCGGGCGCGCGAAGCCAGGGCGCGCTTCCCCGATGTGAAGGAAGTGGCCGAAATCACCGATTTCGTTCTGGCCGACGCCAAACAGGAACTCTGCCAGGCGCGGCGGCGCGGCGGAGACAGTGCGTGAGCGCGCCGGAGCGACCGCCAGGCGGAGCGACAGCGGAGCCGTCCGGCGGCGCGACCAAACAAACATTAGGCTTGATCGCGGGCGGTGGTGATCTGCCGCGCGCGGTGGCGAAATCGGCGCGCGCCGGCGGGCGCGATGTTTTTGTCGTGCCGCTGGTCGGCAGCGCCACCGGCGAATGGGTCACGGATTTTCCCCACGAATTCCTGTCGCCGGGCGAGCCGGGGCGCATCATCAAGGCGCTGAAATCGCATGGCGTGACGCAGATCCTGTTGTGCGGCAAGGTGGACCGGCCGAAATTTTCCGACATGAAGCTGGACGCCAAGGGCATGATGCTGCTGCCCAAGGCCGTGGCGGCGGCGCGGCAGGGCGACGATGCGCTGCTGCGGTTCATCGTCGGCATCTGCGAAAACGAGGGTCTTGCGGCGATCAGCGTGGCCCAGGCCGCCCCCGGTTTGGTGTGCGGTGAGGGCGTGCTGGGGCGCGTTGCGCCCAGCGATGAACATCGCGCCGACATCATCTCCGCTTTCAAGATTGTGCACGCCCTGGGTGCGCTGGACGTGGGACAGGCGGCGGTGGTGTGCGAGGGGCTGACCCTGGCCGTTGAAGCGGCGGAAGGCACCGATGCCATGCTGGCCCGCATTCCGTCGTTGCGCGAAAGCCTGCGCGGCACGGCGGCCAGGCCGCGCGGCGTGCTGGTCAAGGGATTGAAGCCCACCCAGGACTCCAGGACCGACATGCCGGTGGTCGGCATCGCCACGGTGCAGGGCGCGGCGGCTGCGCATCTGGCCGGCATTGCGCTGGAGGCTGGCGCATCGCTGATCCTGGACAAGCAAGCGGTGACGGCAGTAGCCGACCGGCTGGGCCTGTTCGTCATCGGTCTCAAGCCGTGAGGACTATCACGCTTATGCTGGTGTGCGGCGAGCCGTCGGGTGACGCGCTGGGCGCCCAGCTGATGGCCGGCCTCAAGGCGCTGGCGGGCGACCGCATCGCCTTTACTGGCGTGGGCGGGCTGGCGATGGAACGCGAAGGCTTGAAAAGCCTCTATCCGCTGGACACCACGGCGGTGATGGGCCTGCGCGAAGTGGTACCTGCCATTCCCGCCATTCTGCGCCGCGTGAAACAGGCGGTGGATTTCGCCATCCAGACCCGGCCCGATGCCGTGGTGGTGATCGACAGTCCCGATTTCACCCACCGCGTCGCGCGCACCCTTAAAAAACGCGATCCCTCGATTCCTACCGTGGATTATGTCGCGCCGCAGGTCTGGGCGTCCCGCGCCTATCGCGCCAAGGCGATGGCGCGCAAAACTGGCCGCGCTGCGGAAGTAGCTAAAGCCAAGCGTGACCAGCGTAAGGCTGACGCCAACGACGACCTTGCCAAGCGCACCGGGGCGGATCGCAGTGCGACCCGTGCTGCCGAGAAGGCTTCTGAGCGCAACCTGACCATGACCCGGCGTTATGGAGCCCCGAGCGCGGTGAAAGCGGTTGAGAGTGAAAGCCCCATCGCTTCCTCTACTAGCGTAGACACTTCCAAGCTTGCTGCACGCGGTAACCAAGCTATTAGTGATAGCCGGACCTTTGCCGATGCGTTCCGCGCGGCGCGTAAGGACGGTAACCAACCTTTTACATGGCGCGGCAAGAGCTATTCCACCGCGATGGCCGGTGAAACCAAGGCAAAGCCGACGTCCCGAGCGGCGGCGAGTTCCGCTTCGGTAGCCCCTGCGAAGCGTGAACCGCCTGTGGCGTCCAAGCTCGAAGAGATTGTGGTCGTGGGCCGAAAGCCCCCCAGTAATTTAGAAGAAATCAAACGCAAGGGCGCAGCGCTTCGCGCGTCCTTTACT
>JBEENS010000073.1:0-7450 GCA_041192105.1 Pseudomonadota bacterium
CCCTCCGGTTCCGCTACGCTCCACCTACCGCCGGCCATAGCGCTGGAGGCTGGAATGCACTAACAATCAAAACGGACCACCCAGTGGAGGCCGATCAGTGCCCGGGCTGGTAACCGCCAGCGGTCAGCAATGGAAGTGTGATACCGGCGGCCAATGCCAGCGCAGCCTTGTTGAGAAAGCTCCACCAACCAAAACCTGTTCCCAACTGGGCGCGCGCTTTGACGAGTTCCTCGGAAAATAGAGATGGCAGCAATACCATATCTGCCCCCAATGTTGTGCCGGACAGAAAACAAATGGCATAGAATGCGTATGCATCGCCCGGTCCTAGAAGTGCCGCCCAAATGAAGCACCCAATCGATGCCAAAATGGAAATCAAAAGGGTATTAGTTTTTCCGATTAGTACGCTCAGGCGCGACCATACTGGCATTCCGATCACCGCGCTGAAAAAGTATAGACCGAGCATCAGCCCAGCCTGTTTTGGAACACCAAGTATGTCTTCCACAAAGAAAATAAAGAGTGTCGATGTGATAGCCATGGGGAGCGCGTTGACAAAAATCACGAATAATATCCAGCGCAAACGATGATTTTGAAGCAATTGGAATGGGACGAAACGCGATTCAGGAGACCGCGCAGGGCCAGTTTTCACCCTCAGGGTGATACAGCTTGCCACAATAAGCAGTATCGGCAGCATCACTGCCAATACGCCGTAGGAATTTTTGACAGTAAGTGTCCCCATGAGCGATGATGGCAATATCGAAGCGGCCAATACACCAATAAGCATGGCGCCTTCGCGCCAAAGAGCGACGCTGGTATGTTCGTGCGAAGAATTGGCAAGCCCAATACCCATGGCATAGTAGTTGATCATGAGAATCGAGAACCCTGCGTAGGTTACTATAAGGCTGGCAGAGAGCCAGACAGCTGCAGGGCCGCCCTCTGAAAGCCCGGGCGGGAAAAACAGAGCAAAATAACCCAAGCCCAATACCGGCACGGCTAGGCCCATTATTGTTCGCCGACGCTCCTGAAATGCGTCGCTTATGGCGCCGATCAAGGGATCGGAGACCATGTCTAGGCCACGTACTGCCAGGAGAATGATACCAATTGTGGCAAGGTTAAGCGGTGAAACCGTGGAATAGAAACTGGGCACATGGACATAAAGCGGCAAGCTCGCAAAGGCGAGTGGCACACCGAGTGCTGAATATTGCGCGAAGTGCGATTTTGGCAGGCCCTGTATTGGAACGTTCAGTTAATTCCTGCCGGAAAGAAATATTTCACACACAAGCAGACTTCGACGTGACCGCTTACTATAGAGTGGTCCAACTGCGATGTTAGTTTATGAGCGACGTTTGCGCTAGCTGGCCGCCAGCGGACTGTCCAGGCGGCCAGCAGATTGCTCCTGGTTTTGGTGGACGGTACCGGAGGGACTGACCTCGCTCTTCAATCTCAGCACAGCGGCGCGGACACATTTTTCGGCTATGTCCGTCCGCCCATGGTGCCGCAATACTCTGCCCGGCTCTGGCATTCACAAGCGGATAGGTCGTCACTTGCCGGGCAATTACTAAAATGGGATGGGGGTTCCGGCGTAATCTAGGAAAGTGCCGCTCTCGCTTGGCCCTGCGTTTTCCAGCACGGCCAGAAGATCACGTGCGGCCTCGTCGGGCGATCTTGCCTGCAGGCTGGGCCTATGAAACGGCGCTGAAAGCGGTGTTTCCACCGTGCCGGGATGAAGCGCCAAGCAAACCGCCGAGGGATTTGTTCGGGCCAGTTCGACCGATGCGGTCTTGACCAACTGGTTTAACGCCGCCTTTGAGGCACGATAGCTGTACCAGCCGCCAAGCTGGTTGTTTGCGATGCTGCCGACGCGGGCCGAGAGAACAGCGAAGATGCTGCGCCGGCGCCTGGCCAGACGGGGCAGGAAATACTTCATCACCAGCGCTGGGCCCATGGCGTTGATCATGAAACTTTGCATCAGATGGCCCGGCTCGATCTGCCGCAGCGCCTTTTCCGGCCGATGAGACTTATTATGCAAGAAGCCCGTGGCGACAATGACAAGGTCAAGCTGGTCGCCCGCCTGCTGGGCGGCGGCGGCGATCATGTTCTCGTCACATATATCGACATGGGCAGGGCCATACCTAGAAAATTCCCAGACCGTGTCGCCACGGGCTTTGAGTTTGCGGGCAAGGGCGCCGCCAATCGCGCCGGACGCGCCAAACACAACAGATTGCATGAGCTCCGCCGCTATCCACACCGGATCGCAGACAGAAACTCGCGGCGCGTGTCGGACCCATTGCGGAACGCGCCCAGCATGGTGCTGGTGACCATTCGAACGCCAGTCTTGTGGACGCCCCGCGTGGTCATGCACTGGTGTGAGGATTCGATGACAACACCGACGCCACGCGGCTGCAGGACGGTCTGGATGCACTGTGCGATCTGCGCAGTCATCTTTTCCTGCACCTGCAGGCGCCGCGCATAGGCTTCCACCACGCGCGCCAGCTTTGAAATACCTACCACCCGGCTGGATGGGAGATAGCCGACATGCGCCTGCCCGATTATGGGTGCCAGATGATGCTCGCAATGGGATTCGAATGTTATGCCCTGCAGGACGATCATTTCGTCATAACCTTCTACCTCCTCGAAAGTGCGGGCCAGAAAGGCAGACGGGTCAGTGGCATAGCCCGAGAACCAGTCCTCGAAGGCGCGCACGACGCGCGCGGGCGTATCGCGCAGCCCTTCGCGCTGTGGATCGTCGCCGGCCCAGCGCAAAAGCAACTCGACAGCAGCTTCAGCCTCGTGACGTTGGGGTTTAGAGGGACGGTATTCCGGCACGGATGCGACTGGCGAGATTGGCTTGTTGAGCATTTAAACCTCTGCAATAATTATTATCTACGATGGGCAAGCAGCATCAGATCAGGAAAAATGCGCCTCTGCGGTCGATGTTCTTGAAGCCAAAGTCCGCGATCTGACCACTAGGGCTCTCTTTTACGCAATCGCGTACACATACCTGCCCGGCGACCAGAAACCGGATCGGGGTACTGGTGGTCAGCCTGCTGGCAATGCTCCTGCAGGCTCCTGCGCCTTCATAAAACCGCAAAGAAGCCCATCCTTCTATGATCCGGTGGTTCGCCAGTGCGTATATAGGTGATGAAACAGAAGTTTTTCACGACGCCGGCCCTCCTGATGTTTGCACTGTCCCTGGCAGGTTGTGCGACAGCACCACAATTACAAGCCACGGAAACGCCGGCTACTCCCCTAGTGCTGGAGAATGCGTTGGCCGGGGGCACGCAAGGCAACGGTACCGTCACCACTTTGTTTGGCGACAAGACCCGCTTTGCCGTCACCATCGCGGGGCGCTGGGATGGAGACATGCTGACGCTGGTCGAGGATTTCCGATACGAGGATGGCAAGACGGAGCGCAAAACCTGGCATCTGTCCAGGATCGCGCCGGGGCAATATCGCGGCACGCGAGAAGATGTGATCGGCACAGCCGCCGTGCGCCAGGATGGCAATGCCGTCCGTCTTGATTACGAGGTCATGCTCGACACCAAGCTGGGCAGGATACGCACACGGTTCCGCGACATAATGTTCTTGGAGCGTAACGGCACCATCAGAAATCGCGCAACTGTTTCCAAGTTCGGCCTAAATCTTGCGACGGTGGATATTTCGCTGACAAAAACGCCAGGTTCCGGCGTTCCATAGTCTGAGTAGCCCGGTGATCTACCCGTCTCTTTTTGTACTGAGCCAGTTTCTATAAAACCGCTTGCTACAAGAAAGCCCCTCAGATCAATCCGAACCGGATGTAGACCATAGATCGATTTCCCGCGATCAAGGTGGTCAAACTATGGCAGCAACATGGCCGCAGACCAGTGCCCACCGTATCCCTTACGTCGTGAGGGGCTTGGAAGTTTCCCCGCACGGCTTCCTGCAATATCAGCTTGTCCAGCCTCCAAGAGCACCTAGAGCTTAGTTGTTGAGATAACAAAGCTTGAAAAGTTACTCTAGGTGCATCAATCGCGGTGATCCAAATAACGGCGCCTTACGTTTCTAATGCATCTAACCCAAACAAAAGGAACGTTATGATGCGTAAGTTGATGATGGGACTTGCTGCCGCCACGCTTGTTTCTCTCGGCTCGGTCCCGAGTTATGCCGCGGACATCGTGGATACCGCTGTTAAAGCGGGCCAGTTCAACACCTTGGCTGCTGCGTTGAAGGCGGCTGGCCTGATCGATACCCTCAAAGGGAAGGGGCCCTTTACGGTATTCGCGCCGACGGATGCGGCTTTTGCGAAGTTGCCGGCAGGTACTGTGGACAATCTTCTGAAGCCTGAGAACAAGGCCAAGCTTGTCCAAATTCTGACTTACCACGTCGTTCCTGGAAAGATCATGAGCTCAAGCCTCGCCGGAAAAAAGACTGACGCGAAGACGGTAGAGGGCCGCAACATTTCCATCGACGCAACCATGGGCAGCGTGAAGGTGAACAGTGCCAAGGTCGTTTCTGCCGATGTCGCGGCCGACAACGGCGTCATTCACGTGATCGATACGGTTGTCATTCCCAAGGGCTAATTCGAATAACCTGCGGGTTCCGAAGACGCATGCACCCCCTCCCCAAGGTGTCCCAGGCCATCTTTTTCGAACCCGCAGGTTTCCCTTCGTACGCATTGAGAAATCTCCCCGAGTGCCCTAGGCCCCATCTGGATGGAACGACAACTAAGCAGTAGTCTCAATTACGCTGGTACAAAATATCCGGCAGGCCAGGAGTGCCACGCTACTATTACCGTCGCTACGGCAAACGTACCAAGCTGCCGGGACTGCCTTGGTCCCCTGAATTTATGGCTGCCCATGCCGCTGCGATGGAAGCTAGGCAGGCTATGCCGAAGCAGATCGGTGCGGAAAGGACTTTGCCGGGTAGCATCAATGCGCTGACAATCGCCTATTTCAACTCTGCAGATTTTCATGGGCTGGCCGAAACTACTCGCTCCACCTATCGCGGTATTCTTGAAGCTTTCAGGACAGAGTTTGGAAATCGGAGCGCCGCCGGTCTTGACCGTCGTGCTGTAGCTGCACTTGTAAACCAAAAGGCGGCAACGCCAGCCGCTGCGGGAAACCGCCTTCGCATGATCCGAATAGTGACGCGTTTCGGCATTGCCCAAGGCTGGAGGAACGATGATCCGACAACGGGGGTTAAAGCACCCAAGATACGCTCTGGCGGCTTTCATACATGGACTGAAGAGGAAATAGCGGCCTTTGAGGCTAAGCATCCTGTCGGCACACGCGCCCGATTGGCGCTGGCTCTGTTGCTTTGGACCGCTCAGCGCCGTGGTGACGTCGTGCGAATGGGAAAACAGCACATCAAGGCTGAATGGCTAACTGTGCGCCAACAAAAAACCGGTGCAGTCGTACAGATCCCAGTTCATACGGAACTTCGCGTAGCCATTGATGCACTTCCGAACAATCACTTGACGTTTCTGGTCACAGAAAATGGCAAGCCATTCACCGCAGCGGGCTTTGGAAACTGGTTTCGGGACGTTTGTAGGCAGGCGGGCCTTCCTGACCACTGCGCCGCCCACGGGCTGCGCAAGGCCGCTGCTAGGCGACTAGCTGAGGCTGGCTGTACCGCTCACCAGATCATGGCGATCACTGGTCACAAGACGCTGCGCGAAGTCACGCGTTACACCGAAGCCGCTGACCGTCATGGGTTGGCAGAAACAGCAATGGCAAAGATCGGAAGAGGAACATCGAGTGGCAAACTTTAGGATGCGGGTTGCCAATTTGGCTCTTAAGCCATTGATTGGATTTAGGTGGGATTATGGGGGTGGCGGACAGGGTGTCCGCCATTAGCATGTTTACGGTCGTCCAGCACGGCTATCGGTTTCACAAAAATGCCAGTTATTACCTGATTATCCTGCCACCATTAGCCATGGCCGTCTATTTGCGTCTACCGCAGCCTTGGGGGTAGACTTGGGGGTAGTAGAGATCTACCCCCGATAGGCAAAATGCCCCAATTGAGCGTTGCCAAGGTCCGTAGCGCCACCCATCCAGGCGGCAAGATAAAGCGTCCTGTACGCTTAGGGGACGGCGCAGGGCTGTGTTTGCAGATCGCGCCCGGTGATACCAAAAGCTGGCTGCTGCGCTTCACGCGCCACGGCAAGGCCCGTGAGATGGGCTTGGGCGCTGCCGATCCTGATGGGCGTTCGGGGGTATCGCTTTCAGAGGCCCGGCAGCTTGCCGCTGATGCCAGGCGGCAGTTGCAGGCGGGTCTGGACCCCATCGTGGAACGAGATAAGGCCGCCCTGGAGCGCCGCAAGGCTGAGGAGCGGGGCAAGGACCAGACATTCCGCAAGGCGGCAGAGGGCTACATTGCCGCCCACCGCGCAGGGTGGAAGAACGCCAAACACGCGGACCAATGGCAGTCCACGCTGGAGGCGCATGTATTCCCGGCGCTGGGGGGCATGGACGTGGCCAATATCAGCATTGCGGACGTCGTAGGCGTACTGAGGCCCATCTGGCAGAAAATCCCTGAAACGGCGTCACGGGTTAGGCAGCGGATCGAGGCCATATTGGACTATGCCGCCGCCCCGTCGCGCAGGTGGCGCTCAAGTGAGAACCCTGCCCGCTGGCGCGGCTTGCTCGAGCATGAGCTACCGCCAACATCCAAGGTGCGCAGTGTGCATCACTACCCATCGCTGCCATGGCAACAGATTAAGGCCTTCATGGCCGCACTGGATGAGCATGTGGGCGTTGCTGCACAAGCCTTGAAGTTCTCCATCCTGACCGCTTGCCGCTCCGGCGAGGTGCGCGGGGCCGTATGGAACGAGATTGACATAGACAAAGCGACCTGGACCATACCGGCGAGCCGCATGAAGGCCGGCAGGCTTCACCGCATCGCTCTTTCCAGGCCCGCCATCAAAATCCTTGAGGCGATGCGCCCGCTGTCATCTGGCAATCCCAAAGACCTGGTCTTTCCATCGCCAGCCTCCGGCAAGAAGCTGTCGGACATGGCGCTGTCCCAGCTTGTGCGTGGAATGTCGTCTGACGGCCTTGGCAAAGGCCACCTGCCGCGCTGGCGGGATAGTGAAAACCGCGCAGTCGTGGTTCACGGCTTTCGCAGCACGTTCAAGTCCTGGGCCTTGTCTACCAGCTATCCAGACCATCTGAGCGAGATCGCATTATCCCATAGCGACAATAATAAGGTCCGCGCTGCCTATGCCCGTGAAGACCTGCTGGACGAGCGCCGTCAATTGATGGAGGCATGGGGTACACACTGCACTGCCCGCGGATCAAAGATTGCGAACATCCATGATGCGCGACGGAAGTGACATATTCATCGTACTGGGCCTGTGAAACTGTTTTTACAATACTGTACAAATTATCTTTTTTGCGAAGTTTTGTATTTAAGTCATTGTGTCAATAATTTCAGCTGCACAGAGTTTACGTAAATCTAAATTGCATAGAAGGGC
>JBEENS010000074.1:0-7151 GCA_041192105.1 Pseudomonadota bacterium
CAAGTCCGGGCTGTCCATTCCATGCGCTTACCTCCTGATCCAGTAAGATTAGAAGGTGTTGCGCCGACCCGTTGAACCCGCCGCCAAAAGCGGTCATTCATGCATGAGGTGATTGATAGGCACGTTCAGACTTGTCCGCCACGCTCAGCTCCAGCATTGATGCAGGCTAGCATCGCGCGGGAAGAACGTTTGTTCCTGCTGAGCCCCCCCAGAATGGCGACCAAATGCCACCGAGAAATCCCAATCCAGCCAAGACTTTTTCTTTTAGGAACTCTTCGAGGTATTGTTTGCTGCATTAGGCACCAAAAGCGCATTCGAGCGCGGGGTAGAGCGCGCGAAACCGCGTCAACTTCTCACAAGCCCGCGCTACTAGTGCCGCTTCTGGTTCAACGATGCGGTCGATCCTGGGCGGCTGCGCAATATCCTCAAGACGCGCTCCAGTAACGGCAATCTGCGCGAGCCGGGCCGCACCAAAGGCGGGACCGATATGCGCATCATCGCCATACACAAGGGGGCGGTCGAGGGCGCTCGCTAAGATACGCCCCCATAGGATCGACCGCGCCCCCCCTCCGATTACCTTCAGTTCCTTGATAGATTTTCCGCCAGCCTCAAGCGCAGCCAACCCATCAGCGAATGCAAAAGCCACGCCCTCCAAAACGGCTTGCACCAACGCACCCGGATCACTTTCATGCGAAAGGCCAAATAGTACGCCACTCGCGTTTGGGTTGTTGTGTGGTGTGCGTTCGCCAGAAAGGTATGGCAGGAACATCTCCCGTCCAACGAACGGATTGCCTCCATTCTGCGCCAAAGCAAGGGCCGAACCGATATCGCGTGCCCCGATCACGCCCGAGATCCACTCAAGCGATGCGCCAGCTGACAAATGAACTGCCATCCGGTGCCAACGTGCAGGTATTGCGTGGCAAAAGGTGTGAATTCCATGGTCAGCTGCGGGCGAGAAGCCATCGCTAGCTACAAATAGGACGCCGGACGTTCCTAATGACAGAAAGGCATCGCCGTCTTGTATGATGCCACACCCAATCGCGCCAGCGGCATTATCGCCTCCGCCTGCCACTACTGGTACTCGCTTCATTCCCCACGCTGTCGCCACCTTTTGGCGCAGGATTCCGGTCTGCCCGCAGCCTTCATAGAGCATCGGCATTTGTGCTTCATCAAGATCACACGCAGCCAGCATATCCATCGACCACGCACGCTTGCCGACGTCGAGCCACAAGGTGCCACTCGCATCTGACATATCAGTCGCATAGTCTCCGGTCATACGTAATCGCACATAGTCCTTGGGAAGAAGTACCTTGAAGACCGCAGCCGCGACATCGGGCTCGTGTCGGCGCACCCAAATCATCTTTGGTGCAGTAAAACCCGGCATTGCAGCATTGCCGGTGATGACGCGGGACTGCGGGCAAAGCTTCTCGATTTCCGCGCATTCAGCGCTGGACCGGCCATCATTCCATAAAATCGCCGGACGTAACGGCCGATCACCGCGATCGATCAAGACCGCCCCGTGCATCTGGCCCGATAGGCCCACGCCCTTTACGACCGCACGCAGCGCCGGGGGGAGTACGGCGATGGCGGCATTGGCCGCCGCCCACCAGTCATCCGGTGCCTGCTCGGACCATAATGGCTTCTGGCGTGTGGTCCTTAACGGCTGGCTGGCTTCAGCCGAGACTGTACCGCTCTCATCTAGCAACACTGCTTTGACGGCAGATGTTCCTATATCCAAACCCAAGTACAATAGCGTTATCCTTCTGGTCGATCACGATCCTATTGCGGATACGGATTGCAAACAGCTGGACGATCACTCATCGAGCGAGGTGCTGCTGCATTTTCTCGAGCGGAACACCCTTAGTTTCAATCACAAAGCTTTTCACCCAAATAAGCTGAAGCACCATCATCCCGCTGAAAAACAGGAAAATGTATCCAGGGTGCACCAGCGATGCGGTTAGAGGGAAGAAGCTTGTAATAAGTGCGGCGAATACCCAATGGGTAGAACTTCCCAATGCCTGTCCTTCAGCGCGATGTTCGGTTGGAAAAACCTCAGAGATCAGCACCCAAATCACCGTGCCTTGCCCGATTGCATGTGCTGCAATGAAAGAAAAAAGCCCAAATGGGATGAGATAGAATTGCCCCGCGAAGAACGCCCAACTAATGAGACCTAACGAGGCGATATAACCATACGAGCCAACAATCAGTAGCATGCGACGACCAAGTCGATCGATTAGCCAAAGGCCAATAAAGGTAAAAATAAGGAAGACGACGCCAATGCCGACCGACTGAAGTAATGCTGCATGCTCGCTAAGGCCAGCCATCGTGAATATCCTCGGTGCAAAATACAGGACGGCGTTAATTCCTGAGAGCTGATTAAAAGCGGCCACGAGAAAGGCAAGGAGAATTGGCGTCCTGAGCGATCTGTTCCAGAAGCGCTTTTGTTCGCCCCGGCCCGGTGCTGCAGCAACAATCTCATTGGCAACAGCATCGATTTCTTTCGGCGACGACTCTGGGTGGATCAATCGCAAGACTGCCAACCCGGCGGGCCGATCATGCTTTTTGCTCAGGAGCCAACGCGGACTTTCGGGGATGAGAAGACACAAAAGCGCGTAAAGAATTGACGGAAGAGCGGCGACACCCAACATCCAACGCCAGTCGTGCTCGCCAATTCCGGCCAATATCGAGTTGGATATGTAAGCAACCACGATGCCAAGCACTATATTGAACTGAAATGTGCCGGCTAATAGTCCTCTATAACGGGGAGGTGAAATCTCTGAGATATATAATGGAGCCGCAACGGTCGAGAGGCCAATACCGAAGCCTCCAAGCAGACGTGCGAGAATGAAGGAATGCACGTCTAGAGCCAGTGCCGACCAAATCGCTGAAATTACGTACAGTACGCCAATAGCGAGAAGCGTTCGCTTCCGGCCGAAACGGTCGGTCGGCCACCCACCAAGCAATGCCCCCAAAACGGTCCCATAGAGCGTTGACGCCATCGCCATGCCATGTATGCCAGGACTGAGCGACCACAGTGACTGGATTTTCTGTTCGGCGCCCGAGATCACGACGGTGTCGAATCCGAATAGAAATCCAGCTAAGGCGGACGTCAGCGACCACAATACAATTCGGCTATTCACACGCTCCCGGCGATGAGCATTGTCAGTGAGGCTCATGGGCTATGTCCCTTGATATTTCTTGCACTTTTGAAGCGAACCCAATGCGGCAGTGAGCCTGTGGCCCGCTGGATATTTTGTAACAGCGTGAGTGAGGCTACTGCATAGCTGGCGTTCCATCCAGAAGGGGAAGTGCGGGCAAGTAAACCTGCGCCGCTGGCGGTCGATATCCCAGGGATGAATGGGGTCTGACGGTGTTGTAGTGGTGGCGCCATTGCTCGATGAGGGCCCTGGCTTCCTTGAGGCTACAGAAGATTTCTCCATTGAGCAGTTCGTCCCGCAGCTTGCCGTTGAAGCTTTCGCAATAGCCGTTCTCCCAACAGCTTCTCAGAGCATCTGCGGGTCCCCAAGACCCTCCCCGTGGTACTATATCATTTAATCGGCGAAGGCCCGCCCCCGTTACTGATCTTCGAAGGCGATCTTTTTCTTTGACGGCTTTGCGCCAGAAGCGGACATTCATCCCCGGTCAGCTGAATGGCTGCTTTCGGTGGTAAAGCGGACATTCGCTGCGTCGCAAGAGTCCACCGGAAGGGGTCATCCGCCGTCGTGCTTCGCGCCAGTCGCCACCACCCGCAAGGCCGCTTCTGCCGCAGACCCTTATGCCCGCACCGCCCCATCTGGATCGGACGGCTCCAATGCAGTAGCCTCAATCACGCTGGTACAAAATATCCGGCAGGCCACCTGCTTACCGCGCAAGGGGCTAGTTCTTCGCTTTGCCCGAAAGTAGATCCTCGATACTGAACAGCCGCCCGTTGGCAACGACATGCTTTACCCTATGGGAATTGGCAATGTTTTCGAGAGGATCGCCCTCGACTAGGACGATGTCCGCCAGTTTACCTGGCGCAAGCACGCCTGCGTCCAGGCCCAGGACCTCCGCTGAAACGGCCGTGGCCGTCCGCAGCGCGTCATAAGGGGTCATACCGAACCGGACATAGGAGCCGAGTTCGGCGTGCAGATACATCCCTTCCGGCTGGTCAGTGCCCGCCACGATCCGGCCGCCGGACTTGTGAACGCCCATGACCAACTTCCCTATCCCGGCCATATCTGGCGTCGGCCCTGCCGCTGCCGAGGTAATCTGCCGCTTGAGCCATGGCGGATTCATGTCCAGCCGCGGATCGGTGCGCATTTTCGGCTCTTTATTCAACAGGTCTCGAATGCTCCACGCGAGGGTCGGCGTCATGGTCATGCCCGACGCTCCCAGGATTTGAGATACGTCACTATAGGACCGGCCTAAGGACACTTTCGGCGAATACCCCCGGCGCGACGTGCCGTCCGTATGCTCCATGCTGTCCATGCCGACAAAGGCGGCTGGATACACTTCATGACTTGAGGCCGGAACGCCCATGCCATGCGCAAACTCCACGATTTGGCGCTGCTGCGGATCGGGCATGCGGACATAGCTTTTCAGCATGTCGAAACCCAGTACGCGGGAGCGCTCCAGCTCCATCGCCAGGTGGGCGTTAGAGGAAATCGCCACACCCATTTTGTAATAAACTCGCTGCCACTCCAGTAGGTGGCCGGTGTTGAAGATGCGCGGAGAGAGCCGGATGCCGGCATCTGTGGCCTCGCGATCTTCTACCGCTTCATAGGGAAGCCCGCCCGGACTGCGTATGGTGGTAATACCATAAGAGAGAAAGCCCCGGCCCTGTTGCTCGCCGGAGTCACTTTGGCGATGGGTATGAAAATCGATCAAGCCGGGCATGGCAGTTAGCTGCGGCATGGCCACGGCGGCGCGCCCCGGCTTGTGCTTTTCCACCGCCCGAATGCGGTTACCCTCGATCACGATATCCATGTCGGTCTTGGTGGTGCGCGACACACCATCCACCAACTTTCCCACATGCAAGACAAGACGGGTCTGGGGCACATGCGCCTTGTAGGTAAGATTCAGTGGGACAGTGGTGGCCTTGCCCGTTTGGCTATCCAGCAACCGCAACTTGTCGTTGGACTGATAGAGAATGTGACGATTGTCGCCGGCCCAACTGGGGGCATAGGCGATTTCGCTCGTTAGACGGCGCGGCGGTCCCAACGGTTCGCCCGCCGCCGAGACGGGAAACACCGCCAGCGTCCCTTCATAGACCGCCGCCATCTGGCTGCCGTCGGGCGACCAGACCGGACCGTTCCAGCCGCGGCTGTCTATGGAAAGGTTCGGCACCGGCGCAAACCATCTGTCATCGCTGGCTGCGGGGGTTCCGGTCGACGACATGGTCAGGACCTGGTTCGTGCCTTCGCGATACTTAATCGAATAGGGCGCGACCATCGCCACTGCCACGCGCTTACCGTCGGGCGACCAGGTTGGCGCCCCTGGCGCGAACAGCGATGCATGAATCGGGCGTACCTCCCCGCTCGCCACGTCCACCACCGCCACGCTGGCCCGCCGCCACATGCCATCCACGTCCAAGAAAGCGACGCGCTTGCCGTCAGGCGAGAAGGCGGGGGTGATCGGTTGGGTCGCGAGGTGGGTAAGCTGGCGCTCGCTCCCGGTTTTGATGTCATGCAGCCAGAGCTGAAGTAACCCGCCCGCCTTGTCGGAGGCATAGACCAGTTGGCTGCCGTCCGGGGACCAGGCCGGATCTGCATCATAGGCGGCGTCACGGGTCAGATTGCGGGGCTTTCCGCCCAAGGGCATCACATAGAGATCGCCCAGAGCGGCGAAGGCGACGTTCCTGCCGTCAGGTGACAGGACGGGGCCGACGATACCCATCGCCTTGCGCGGCGCCTGGCTGTCGAAATCGCGCTTTTTTCGTGCATAGGCTCCAGCGGGGGTCACCTCGAGTGTCGCGGTGAAGGCAACGGTCTGGACTGCCCCGCCCGCACCGCGCTTTTTGATCTTGCCGTCGGCCGTATAGAAAAATTCAGTCCTGGACAAAAAGCTGGGGCGGAAAGGTGCGACATGCTCGTCGCCAGTTAGGGATTTACCCCCCTGTTCCAGCCAGCCTCTGGGGCCGTTCACACCATGAGCGAGGATGTTGCCATCAGGCGCCCAGCTAGCCGCATCTATGCGTGACTCGGTGGTGACAAGGCGGCGCTCTGCACCTCCGGCCGAATTCACCACCCACACGCCCTGGCCCCCATCGCGGGTTGAGGAGTAGGCGATCTGGCTGTCGTCAGGCGACCAGCTCGGCATAACGTCCTGCGCAGGATCGCGCGTGAGTTGGCTAATCTCACCGCTACGTAGATCAAGCGTGAAGATGTTGTAGTCGCTCCCCAGCGGGCTGCCCCGGTCCGAAGAAAAAGCAATCCGGCTGCCGTCATGGCTAAAGACCGGTTCTCTGTCGTCAAAGGCGCCATGGGTGAGCTGGCGCAGGTCGCTGCCGTCCGGCGCAACTGACCATAAGTGGTAACCGCCATCGCGAAAGGCGAAGAAAACAATGGTCCGACTGTCATGTGCCCATGTCGGCTGACGCGCATCGCTGAAGATATCGGTGATGCGGCGAGCCGCACCGCCGCCGGCCGGGATGACCCAGATGCTACCCTGCAGATCCATCGCGAGCATGCGGCCGTCCGGCGAGACGGCCACCGCCATCGAGGTGCCTTCGTCCACCGTGACGGGCACGGATTTTGGTGCAGGCGCGGCGCCGTTGACAGGGAGGCTCAGACCAAGCAGCAGAAGGAATGGTATAATCCCGTGTTTCATGGCGGCCATTCTTCCTGCCTTATTAGGTGGCTTGCAGTTCCTGTCTTAACCGGCGCGCGACGATCCGGTCTTCGCCCGGCTTGAGCGTGATGACGCCGAGATCGATGGCGTTCTGCGCAGACCAGACCAGAATGGCAGGAAATTCCTACGACGCGTTCTCATGATACCCCCCGTTCCGGCCCTAGGTCTAACGCTCCAAGCACTTAGGCTTATTTTTCCGCAATTGAGCCAGATGGCCATGTCCTGCCGGATATTTTGTACCAGCGTGATTGAGGCTACTGCATGGGCGCCATCCGATCTAGATGGGGCGGCGCGGACATAAGAGTCTGCGGCGCAGGTGG
>JBEENS010000075.1:0-6478 GCA_041192105.1 Pseudomonadota bacterium
AGCGGAACCAGAACAAAGCCTCCGGCGCGATATAGCCGGTGACGCCCTTCTTCAGCTCGTCCGGCACTTTGGGCATGGTGGGGATCTGGACGAAATTGAAATACCACAACAGGCCGATCCACATCACGCTCGCCGCGACATGCAGCCAGCGCAGCGCGAACAGTTCGAAGAGCATCACGTCAAAGCCTTGGGTGGCGCAGTAAATGCCGACCAGACCGATGGCGAGCACGAAGCTCGCAATCACCACATTGCGAAGATTTCCGAAAAACGCGGCCATGGACCCCTCCCCTAAAGACTCGAAGCGGGAACCTTACCGGAACCTGTCTCAGATCGCCAGCTTGCGGGGGCGCCGGATATTGAGCCAGGCAATGACGATCAGCCGCGTCACCATCACCGATGTGTAGAAAGAGGTGATGATGCCGACGCCCAGCGCCACCGCGAAACCCTTGATCATGCCGGTGCCGAGCTGGAACAGTATCAGCGACGCGATCAGATGGGTCATGTTGGCGTCAATGATGGTCGCCATGGCGCGGCGGAATCCGGTATCGATCGAGGCCAGCATCGAGCGGCCATTGCGCTGTTCTTCGCGGATTCGCTCATAGATCAGGACGTTGGCGTCCACCGCCATGCCCATGGTTAGCACGATACCGGCGATGCCGGGCAAGGTCAGGGTGGCGCCGAACATGGTCAGAACCGCCAGCAACAGGACAATGTTCATGACCAAAGCGACGTTGGCGAACAGGCCGAAAAGGCCGTAGCGCAGGACCATGAAAAGCGCCACCATGGCGAGGCCGGCAAACGCGGCATAGCGGCCGGCCTTCACCGAGTCCGCTCCCAGTTCGGCGCCGACGGTGCGCTCTTCGATGATGTTGAGCGGCGCCGGCAGCGCGCCGGCCCGCAGCAGGATGGCGAGATTGTTGGCACTGGCGGTGGTGAAGCTGCCGGTGATCTGCCCCGACCCGCCCAGAATGGGGCTGATGATGTTCGGGGCGGTGATCACTTCCTGGTCTAGGACGATGGCGAAGCGGTGATTGACGTTTTCCTTGGTGACCTCGCCGAACTGGCGCGCACCGACGCTGTCGAAGCGGAAGGTCACCAGCGGTTCGCCGGTCTGCTGGTCGAAACCGGTGCCGGCATCGGTAAGGCGGTCGCCCGACACCATCACCCGGCGATGCACCACGATTTTCTGCTGGGGAAGATTCTTGCTCTGCTCGTCCCTCATCATCGGAAGGATTTCGCTGCCGATCGGCGGGACCGTGGCGTTGGGATTGGCCTGCTCGTCCACGAGCTGGAAGGTCATCTTGGCGGTCTTGCCGAGAATTTCCTTCAACTGGCCGGGGTCCTGCAGACCCGGCACCTGCACCAGGATGCGGTCCTCGCCCGAACGTTCGATGCTCGGCTCGCGGGTACCCAGTTCGTCGATGCGGCGACGGACCACTTCAATGGACTGATCCAGAACCTGCTGGCGCGTCAGCGTCTTGAAGGCATCGGTCATGCGCAGCACGAAACCGCCATTGCCCGGCTCGGACAGGTCGTACTGCTTGCCGCCCACGGCGAGGACGGAACTGCCCATCACCGGATTGAGACTTTGCAGCAAGGTGCGCGCTTCCTCGATGCGTGCCGGATCGGTCACCCGCACCGAGACAGTGTCGTTGCGCGTATTCAGGTCGGTGAGCGGAATGCGCGCCTTGCGGAAGGCGGCGCGGATGTCACCGACCATCGCCTCGGCGCGGTCGCGCGTTACCTGGTCGAAATCCACCTGCAGCAACAGATAGGAACCGCCCTGCAGATCCAGGCCGAGATTGACCGTGTGGCTGGGCAGCCATTTGGGGAATTTGGCGAGGACCTTGTCAGACAGCGCATTGGGCAGCGCGATCAAAATCCCGCCCAGCAGAATGACGGCGGTGAGGATTCGTACCCAAAGGGAAACCTGCAGCACGGAACTATCAGTCCTTGTCGGCGGGCTGGCTCTTGGTGCGAACGTCAGACAGCGTCGCCTTCAGAACCCGCACCTGCACATTGTCGGCGATCTCGATCGTGATTTCCGGATCGTCGGTATTGGATGCCTTGACCACCTTGCCCAGGATGCCGCCGGAGGTCACAACCGTGTCGCCGCGGCGCAGACCATCGACCATGGCGCGCAACTGCTTGGCGCGCTGGCTTTGCGGACGCCAGAGAAGAAAGTAGAAGATCGCGATCATCGGCAGCGCGAGAGTCAGCGTCTGGAACATCGGATCGTTCATATTCATATTGCGCAGATCTCAGTTGGGGATGCGGGCGGACTATAGCGGCGCGGCCTTCCTTTGCAACCATGGAAAAACAAGGGGTTAGCATGGCAAACAGCGACAAAAACGGCGCATCGGGCGACACCGCCCTGCTGGCCCGGATCGCCGACGCGCTGGAGCGGTTGGCCCCGATGGCCCTGGGCCGCACCCTGCCCGATGGCGACGCCTTTGTCTGGGAGCCGGCGCAAGGCGGGCTGGTTGGCGTGCCGCACGTCGCCCATATCGACCTGTCGCTGCTCAAAGGCGTGGAATCCCAGCGCGACACGCTGCTGGCCAACACCAAACGTTTCGCCGAAGGCCTGCCCGCCAACAATGCGCTTCTGTGGGGCGCGCGCGGCATGGGCAAGAGCTCGCTGGTCAAGGCGGTGCATGAGGAAATCAATTGCGGCCGCAAGGATCGCCTGGCCCTGATCGAGATTCACCGCGAAGACATCGACACGCTGCCGCTGCTGCTGCGTATCCTGCGCGGCACCCATCGCCGCGTGGTGCTCTATTGCGACGATCTTTCCTTCGACAAGGACGATACCAGCTACAAGTCGCTGAAGGCGGCGCTGGAAGGCGGCATCGAAGGCCGCCCCTCGAACACGATTCTCTATGCCACCTCCAACCGGCGGCACCTGATGCCGCGCGACCTAGTGGACAATGAACGGGGCACCGCCATCAATCCAGGCGAAGCGGTGGAAGAAAAAGTCTCGCTGTCAGACCGTTTCGGCCTGTGGCTGGGCTTTCACCATTGCGGCCAGGACGAATATCTCTCGATGGTCGCCGGCTATGCCGCCTTCCACCACCTCAAGATTTCAGACGACGACTTGCGCAAGCGCGCTCTGACCTGGGCCATGGGCCGCGGCGGACGCTCAGGCCGCGTGGCTTGGCAGTTCATCCAGGACCTAGCTGGAGAGTTGGGGCAGAAGCTCGACTAGTTGGACGAGTGGGAAAACAAAATGGCGCCGGAAATTCCGGCGCCATTTTTCTATCTCTCCATGGCCGGGCTTGACCCGGCCATCCATCTTTTTGGTGCTTCGCGCACTGGATGGGCGGCTCAATGCCGCCCATGGAGACTAATTGGAAGCCGAAGTCGTCGAGAGATACGAGCGCGGATTGACCGGCGTCGTGTTCGAACGAATCTCGAAATGCAGCTGCGGACTGGTGACGTCGCCGGTCTCGCCGGAATAGCCGATCACCTGGCCGCGGGCGACAAAATCGCCCTTGGTCACCACCAGCCGTTCCGCATGGGCATAGGCCGTGGTGTAGCCACCGCTATGTTTCAGCAGCACCAGATTGCCATAGCCCTTCAGTTCGTCGCCGGCATAGGTGACGGTGCCGGAGGCGGACGCGTGAATCGGCGCGCCCATGGCGGTGGAAATATTAATGCCGTCATTCTTGCCGCCACTGGAAGTGGCGCCGAAATCGGAAACCACCCGGCCGCTGACCGGCCAGGCGAAGGTCGGCGCGCCGCCGACGGGCGCCAGCGGCTGCGATGTCACGGGTGTGTAGGGCGTCACATTCTTGGTGACATAATTGGGCGCGGGCCGCGGCGTCGGCGCGGCATACTTGTCCTGATAGACATAAGTCTTGGCCTGATTTTTCTTGGCGACGGCGCGCGACTTGCCCATGCGCGTATTGGCATCCCAGGTAAGATGGGTTTCGGGCGTCTCGGGCATACAGCCCGCCAGCAGCGGCGCCGTCAGTGCGGCGAGCGCGACAAAAACCATTTTTCTAATAGTCGCACGCGCTGGCGCAAAATCTGCGATTTTGCTGGCGCGATGCTCCGGACGAATATGACCCATAGGTTTGTGCCTTCTGCACTGTCTCGAAACGGATCATGGCCACCAAAAGTTGAAAAGGATTTAACTATGCGGAGCGGCTTCTGTAGGGCTAGCGGGACCGCAGACCACACAGGCTGGTAGGTGCGGGCGGAAAGTTAACGAGACCTTACTTTTCCAGGGCGCCCCGCAGGGTCTCCAGCACCGACATTTCGGTCAGGTTGAGATGCAGCGGCGTCACCGCGATCTTGCCGGCAGTGACCGCGCCCAGATCGCTGTTGCCGGGCGGCGTGGCGCGGCGCCGGCGCAGGCCGATCCAGTAATAGGCGCGCTGGCGCGAATCCATGCGCTCATCGATCTCGGTGGATTGCAGGTCATACTTGCCCTGCGGCACCACCGCGACGCCTTTGACATCGGCAGCAGCACAAGCCGGAAAATTCACATTCATCAGCGTGCCCGCCGGCCAGCCGGCCGCCACCAGGCGGCGCACCACATCGGCGCCATGCGCCTGCCCCGCCGACCAGTCGATCTCCAGCCGCGAAGATTCGTCATAGGACTGCGACAGGGCAATGGACGGGATTCCCAGGGCACAGCCTTCCATCGCGCCCGCAATGGTGCCCGAATAGGTGACGTCATCGGCCAGGTTGGAGCCCCAGTTGACACCGGACAGGATCAGCGCCGGCACCTTGTCTTTCAACAGGTGCAGGCAGGCCATCATCACGCAGTCGGTGGGCGTGCCGCTGACGGCATAGTGATGCTCGTCCATCTTGCGCATGCGCAGCGGCGCGCTCAGGGTCAGGGAATGCGAGGCGCCGGACTGTTCATTCTCAGGTGCCACCACGCAGACATCGTCGGAAAGAGCGCGGGCGATATTTTCCGCGACGACTAGGCCCGGCGAATGGATGCCGTCGTCATTGGTGACAAGTATGCGCATCAGATTTTCGCGATAACTTTCTTGCCGCCCATGTAAGGCTGCAACACATCCGGGATGGCGACACCGCCATCGGACTGTTGATAATTTTCCAGGACGGCAACCAGGGTGCGGCCCACCGCCAGGCCGGAGCCGTTCAAGGTATGCACCGGGCCTTGCACCTTGCCCTCAGCATTGCGGAAACGGCTGTTCATGCGCCGCGCCTGGAAGTCGCCGCAGTTGGAGCAGGAGGAAATCTCGCGATAGGCATTCTGGCCCGGCAGCCAGACCTCGATGTCATAGGTCTTTATCGCCGAAAAACCCATATCGCCGGTGCAAAGCGTCACCACGCGATGGGCGAGGTCCAGCTTCTTCAGGATTTCCTGCGCCGCATCGGTCATGCGCTCATGTTCGGCTGCCGACTGGTCGGGCGTGGTGATGGAGACCAGTTCGACTTTCGAGAACTGGTGCGTGCGGATCATGCCGCGCGTGTCCTTGCCCGCCGCGCCGGCCTCGGCGCGGAAGCAGGGCGTGAAGGCAGTAAAGCGCAGCGGCAGTTCGCCCTCGTTCAGGATTTCGTCGGCGACGTAATTGGTCAGCGGCACTTCGGCTGTGGGGACGAGCCAGAAGGGGTCTTCGTTGGTGGTGCGAAACAGATCGTCCTGGAATTTCGGCAGCTGCCCCGTGCCGAACAGCGCCGCGCTTTTCACCAGCACCGGCGGCGAGACTTCGGTGTAGCCGAACTGCGCCGTGTGGGTATCGAGCATGAAAGCGCCCAGCGCCCGCTCAAGCCGTGCCAGGTCATTCTTCAGATAAACAAACCGCGAACCCGACACCTTGGCGGCGCGTTCGAAATCCATCTGGCCCAGCGCCTCGCCGATCTCGAAATGCTGTTTGGGATTGTTGATCCCCGGCGGTTTCCCGAAGACGCGGGCAGCAACCGGCACATTGGCGGCTTCATCGGCCCCCTCCGGCACATCGGCAGCGGGAATATTGGGGATCACCGCCAGCAGGTCGCGCAGCTCTTTTTCCAGGTCGCGCTGTTCCTGTTCGCCCTGCTGGATGGTGTCTTTCAGGCCCGTCACTTCGGCCATCAGGCTGGCGGCCAGGGCTTCGTCTTTCTGCGCCTTGGCCTGACCGATCAGCTTGGAGGCTTCATTGCGCCGTGCCTGGCTGTCTTGCAGCCGGACCAGCAGGTCGCGCAGCGCCTTGTCCTTCTCCAGCACCGCGCCGATGACGGCCTGCGCATCCGCCATGCCCCGGCGCGTCAGGCCTTGCACGAAAGCGCTGGAATCGTCGCGGATAGCCTTGATGTCGAGCATGGGAATCTCTCCGGCACAGGCTCATGCCACGGCCTCCCGCACCCGTCAAAGGCGCAGGAATCCGGGCTGTGCGGACGCCGGCTGCTTAACAGGACCCTAATTTCAGCGGAACAATTGCAGCAAGCTGCGAAACCACGCCGCAACCCGGGCCGGCGTAACATTTCCTCAGACGTGGGGGGGGGGGGGGGGGCCGGGTGG
>JBEENS010000076.1:0-6189 GCA_041192105.1 Pseudomonadota bacterium
CGCCGCAGTCCGGCTGCCACCATCATAAATCTCGGCCAATGCCAAAAGCCGCCGCGCCTGGTTCGCGCTCTTCGTTGCGCGCGACAATCGCCGCAACGCCACCCCGTCAAAATCATCCCGCAAGCCGATCGCTGATCCCATGGTCACGCCCTCCAAATCCAGGACGCAATTGATTCAGACTTTCGTCAGTTTGGGAATCCCTGACGCGAGTCAGCCTCACCGCAGGTTGGTATTAGCCCGCCGGCTCAGTCCGGCAGCTGATATCCCCCGCCTGTCAAGGGCGGTCGGATTCTAGGCCAGTGGGGCGGAGTAAAAACAGGCCATTGAGCCGCGGCATGACGATATGCAAAGGGCCCCGATCGGGGCCCTTTGCATATCGTCTGCGTCCTTTCCCTATCAGGGCGTGGTGATCTCGCCGGTGTCGGGATCGACGATTACGGTGGTGGCCTGGCTTGGGTCTGCCCTGGCAGCGGCGCGACGACGGCCGGCGGATTCTTTGAGGCGATAACTGTCACCGTTCATGGTCAGGATGCTGACGTGATGGGTGAGCCGGTCGAGTAGCGCGCCGGTCAGCCGCTCGGACCCCAGCACCGCCGTCCAGTCCTCGAACGGCAAGTTCGAGGTGACGATGGTCGAGCCACGCTCGTAACGCTGCGAGAAGGTCTCGAACAGCAGTTCGCCACCCGTGGGCGACAGCGGAACATAGCCGAGCTCGTCGACGATCAGCAGCTTCACCGCCTGCAGGTCGCGCTGCAACTTGATTAGCCGCCGCTCGTCGCGGGCTTCCAGCAGCTGGTTGACCAGCGCAGCGGCGGTCGTGAACGTTACCGTGAAGCCCTTCTGGCAGGCCGCAAGGCCCAGCGCGAGCGCGACATGAGTCTTGCCGGTGCCGCTGTTGCCCAGCGCGATAATGTTCTCGCGGCGCAGGATATATTCCGAGCGCACCAGCTCCAGCACCAGCATCTTGTTTAGGCTGGGGATCGCGGTGAAGTCGAACGTGTCGAAGCTCTTCACCGCCGGGAAGCGCGCCGCCCGGATGCGCCGCTCAACCGTGCGGCGCTCGCGGTCGATCAGTTCGAGCTCGAGCAGCCGCAGCAGGTAGCGGGGATAATCGACCCCGCCCTGGGCGCATTCACGCGCCACCTTCTCATATTCGCGCAGCACCGTCGGCAACTTCAGCTGCTTGAGATGATGCGCGAGCAGGATCTGCGGTGTGCCCGCCATGGTGCCGACCGGCATCGTGTCATCGCCTGTCCGGCTCATGCCGCCAGCTCCGGTACGAGCGCCGCATAGTCGGCGGCCCGCGTCGTCTTCACCTGCAGCTTCGGCAGATGTGGGTAGGCCGCCAGATCGAGCCGGGGTGGCCGCCGCTCGATCCGCGCCAGCGCGATCAGCTTGACACCGTCGAACCCGATCGCGCCGATATGGATCGCTTCGGTCACCGCGAAGGTGACAATCTCCATCGGCATCGCCTCCAGCAGCCGCAACACCTGGATAAACTCGCGCTTGCCCCGATTGCCCATGCGCGCCTCAAGCAGATGGCGCAGGTGCTGGAACACGTCGGGCAACGCCCAACCCTGCAGCGCCGCCGCCTGATCGAGCGCATTGGGCTTCATCTCGATCAGCGCCAGATAATGCAGCGGATCCGCTACGAACACGCCTTCGCCATAGCTGCGCGCATGCCGAGCGATCTCCTCAGCCCCGCACAGGATGACGACCTCATCCACGAAGCCCTTCACCACCACATCCTGGAAGCCGTAACGGGTCGGCACCGAGTAGTCGTTGGTACGGTAACGCACCAGCGCGGTCGATGACACACGCCCGGCGCGCTTCTCGCACGGCTCCAGTGGCACGGGCGGAAGAGCCCGCAGCGCCAGCGTGTCCGCCACCAACCGCTCGCCAATGGTCTCGGTATGACGCCCGGCCCGCTCGTCCTGGCGGGCCCGGCAGCGCTCCGCCAGTTCAGCGTTGAACGCATCATAGCTCGCCGCATGCGGGATCGGTGTCATGAACTTCATCCGGGCGTGCTTCACCAACCCCTCGACCTTGCCCTTGTCGTTCCCCTTGCCCGGGCGGCCGAAGCGGTCCGCGAACAGGTAATGGCTGACCAGCTCGGTGAACGCCCGCGTCCGCTCGCGCTTGCCGTCACCCAGGATCTTCGCCACCGCGATCGTCGTGTTGTCGTAGAGGATCGACTGGGGCACCCCGCCGAAGAACGCGAACGCCGACACATGCCCGTCCAGAAACGCCTCGGTCGTCTCGCGCGGAAAGGCCTTCACGAAGCAGGCGTCCGACTGCGGCAGGTCCATGCACAGGAAGTGCATCTTCTGGCGCACCCCGCCGATCACCCCGACCGCCTCGCCAAAGTCCACCTGCGCATGTCCAGGTGGGTGGGCCAGCGGCACAAACGTCTCGCGAGACTGCGCCCGGCATAGCCGGACATGATCCTTCACCACCGTGTAGCCGCCAGCAAAGCCATGCTCGTCGCGTAGCCGTTCGAAGATCCGCTTGGCCGTATGCCGCTGCTTTACCGGCGCCGTCCGATCCGCCTCCAGAATCGCGTCGATTACCGGCAGCAGCGGACCCAGCTTCGGCTTGCCCACCGGCTTCGTCCGCGTGTAGCCAGGCGGCAACGAGAACCGGCACATCTTCAACACCGTCTCGCGGCTCAGACCGAAAACCCGCGCCGCCTCACGACGGCTGTTGCCATCGATAAACACGAAGCGCCGAACGGCGGCATACACTTCCACAGCAAACATCCCCGGCCAACCCCCAAAAGGATCAACCTAAGATCGTGTCCCACCGCGTGGTGTAACTGCGGCGGTGTGGTCACCGCGCTCTCCGGCGGGGCCGGGTTGATCAGACGGCCACGGCGGGCAGGCTGACGAGGGGATCATCGCTCAACGGCGCGAGCGTTTCCACTGTCATGTAGCGCGACCGTTGGACGGCCCACTCGTCGTTCTGTTCGAGCAGGATGGCGCCGACCAGCCGGATGATGGCGGCCTCGTTTGGGAAGATGCCGACCACCTCGGTGCGGCGCTTGATCTCGCCGTTGAGCCGCTCGATGGGATTGTTGGAGTGCAGCTTGGTGCGGTGCTCCTTGGGGAAGGCCATGTAGGCCAGAACGTCGGTCTCTGCGGCGTCCATGAAGCCGGCGAGCTTGGGCACGCGGGGCCGCAGCTGATCGGCGACCTGACGCCATTGAGCCTTGGCGGCGGCCTCGTCGTCCTGGGCGAAAGCGGTGCCGACGAAGGCCGAGACCACCCGGCGCTGGGTCTTGCCGGCATGGGCCAGGGCGTTCCTCATAAAGTGGACGCGGCAGCGCTGCCAGGTGCACGAGAGCACTCTGGACACCGCCGCCTTGATGCCCTCGTGGGCGTCGGAGATGACCAGCTTCACCCCGCGCAGGCCGCGCCGGGTCAGCTTGCGCAGGAACTCGATCCAGAACGTCGCCGCCTCGGAGACGCCGATGTCCATGCCCAGGACCTCGCGCCGGCCGTCTGAGTTGACGCCCACGGCGATGATCACCGCCACCGAGACGATGCGCCCGTTCTGACGGACTTTCAGATAGGTGGCGTCGATCCAGATGTAGGGCCAGTCGCCCTCGATCGGCCGATCCAGGAAGGTGTGCACCCGTTCATCGATCTCCTCACACAGCCGGCTGACCTGGCTCTTGGAGATGCCGCTCATGCCCATCGCCTTGACCAGATCGTCAACCGAACGGGTCGAGATGCCCTGGATGTAGGCCTCCTGGATCACCGCCGTCAGCGCCTTCTCCGCCAGCCGCCGGGGCTCCAGAAAGCCGGGGAAATAGCTGCCCTTCCTGAGCTTGGGGATGCGCAGTTCCACCGTCCCGGCCCGGGTCTCCCAGCCGCGGTCCCGGTAGCCGTTGCGCTGCGCCAGCCGCTCGGGGCTCTTCTCGCCATGAGCGGCCCCGGTAAGCCCGCCCACCTCCAACTCCATCAGTCGCTCGGCGGCGAAGCCGATCATCTCGCGCAAAATATCGGCGTCGGCGCTCTTCTCCATCAACCCGCGCAGGGCCATGATCTCGTCGGTCATCTTCGGTTCCTTGTTTCAGGTTTGAGCCCACAAACCCAACCCTACCGAAGACCGTGGAGGACCACCGCAGCACCGCTCACTCGCTACTGCGCCCCGTGATGGGCGCGCTGCGCGAGCGGCGCTGCTACTGCCGGCGAGTTACACCACGTCAAGGGACACGACCCTGAAGCGGCTGATCGATGATGCTAATACCAACCTGCGCTGATCATGACCCATGGGCCCATTGGCGGCGCCCAATGGTCATGATGTGCCAAGGCTGATCGACGAGCTTGTTCCAAGCCTCGCAGCAGTGGTCGACGATGTTGTCGTGTGAGGTGAAGACCCGGTTGGAGAGCCAGTTGTCGCGCATGAACTGCCAGATGTTCTCGACCGGGTTCAACTCGGGACATTTTGCCGGCAGAGCGATGATGCCGATGTTGTCGGGCAATTGCGGACGCCGCAAGAATACCGTCTGGCCGAAATTCTCCGGCTCGCCAATGAAGATTACGCCAGCATTGATGATTTACAGGATCCAGAATTCTTTAATAAAATTCAGGCGCCTCTAGATATATCAGCATTAGATTCAGCAGGAATTGCTCCTAAAGAACCAGATGACCAAACAGATGATGGTAATTCATCTAGTGCATCTAAATAACCTTCTGCTTTTTCTTTTTTCTCAAAAGTTTTCATGAATGCGTTAAAATCTTTTCCATGGTCATTAACAACTAAATGAACTAATTCGTGTAATAAAACATAATCCAAAACATATTGCGGCATTCCTTGCAAACGTGAAGTAATTTTAATTGTTCCTTCTAACGGTGTGCAGATTCCCCAGGTGGAAGTTAAACGACTTGACCAAGCAACAGATTTTGGATCTGCTTGTGAAAACAAATATGTAGCAGATAATTCTTGCGCACGTTTAAATAATTCATCATCAGAGAAATAAGCTCGAGGATCACGATCGTTCATTCGAGTTATCAAATCGCGAGCAAGTTGTTCAATCTCAGCAATACTCATTCTTAAAGGCACATTTAAAACTGTTTTATTTCCTTCGCGAGCAGCTGAAACTGTGCGTCTTCTTTTATTTGAACGCCTTACTTCCACATTGGGAGGCAAATTCATAGCTTTGGGCATGAATTTAACGCTAGAGGTTGAAACTATTTTTTATCCACAAACACACTCGAGTAAACCTGCACTTCAGAGCCTTAATTTGATTTATAACAATTTCTTACCCACAGGTTTATCCCCAAGTTATGTACCCTTTTACCCACAGATTGAACAGTTAATCCACAACTTCATCAACAAGCACGTTTGACGCATGTCCCCCATATGACATAACTTTTCACTACTGACACCGCTAGGTTCACTTCAATTCGATTTATGTATCTGGGGAAAGTGCATAAGTTTGATTAACGAGTGAGGCCTGGCGGTTTCACTATTTCTAGTCCCTCCAGTAACAGTGGTTTATTTGTGAGGGATTGTGCTCAAAATCTCGGCGTGGCACGCTCAAATCCGCCCTCACAAGCCCTTCGTGCGCCTAGGGTTGCAGATGCGTGGGAATAATCCCTCGCGATCGCAAGGAGGACACATGGCCGGAGAGTCATATACAGGCGAAGCGTACTGCGTTAAGTGCAAAGCCAAGCGCGAGTTTACTGGTGAAGTACACGAAACTAATGGCCGTCGCATGGCCAAAGGAATTTGCCCAACCTGCGGCACCAAGGTGACCCGCATCCTCGGCAAAGCCTAAAGACAGCAGACGTCTTCATTGCCCTTGGTTTAAGAAATTAAACCGGGGGCAATTTGCTTTTCTAAGCAGCTTCCCAGCGACATCCACATTGTGGATTTGGTTGAAGTTTGCGAAAAACAATTGTTGGACCATTTGCATCAAGATCACAAACAACATTTAACAAACTGGGCCCGCTATTGGCTAATTCTCCACTGAGAAACGAAATGCAATTGGTAACCAACAAAGAAGATGCCAAGGTCGTTAGTGATGGATTCTTATCGATTTCTCGTGCTTTCTTTTTCCTCTTTTCTAATGGGAAAATAAACAAATTCTTTTTGAGGGAATTAAGTTGCAAACAGTTCTGGCAGGTTTGAATTCCAGGAATTACAAATGGACCAACATTTACCTGTTCCCCCGTTTTGCCA
>JBEENS010000077.1:0-5963 GCA_041192105.1 Pseudomonadota bacterium
TCGAGATCGACGGCGAGCTGGTCGACAAGGACGGGAACGTGGTAGCGAAACCCGCCGAACCTCAGGACCAGGTTCGTAAGGATGTCTCACCCAAACAGAGGGTAGCCGTACCAACTGGTCTTGGCTTCAGGTCAGAGCCTGTGTCAGTCCGTCTACCACCAGCTCTTGCCCGGTGACATTGCCCGCTAGATCGCTGGCGGCAAACAGCACCATGTTGGCGATATCTTGGGCGGTTACCATGCGCCCCAGTGCAGCCTGATCGGCATAGGCCCGCGTAATTTGTTCAACAGGCTTGCCCAAGGACTGCGCCTTGGCAGAGATAACCGACCGGATGCGCAGTCCATCAACGGTCGCAAACCAGAACCTTTGAATCTGCATCCGCGAAAGAACGGGTAATTGCTAGGCCGATCCCGCTGCCGGCGGCGGTTACCAGGACTATCTTCGCTTTCAGGGATGTCTGTTTCCACACGCAGACTCCCGCCCTTCTTATTTTACGTGACGATCATGCCGTCATAACCGGGCTCGACGCCTGGCGGCAGTTCGCGCCTCAGCGTCTCGTAATCCATGTCGATATGCATATTGGTCAGGATGGCGCGTTTGGGCTTAACCCGCGCGATCCATTCCAGGGTGCGGCCGAGATGGGCGTGACTGGGATGGGGCGTGTGGCGCAGGGCGTCCACGATCCAGCAGTCCAGGCCCTGGAGGGCCGCGAAGGCGGCCTCGTCCAGCGCGTCCACATCCGGCGAATAGGCGATATTGCCGAAACGGAAACCCAGGCTGCGGATGCGGCCATGGCCATGCCCGATGGCCAGCACCGGCAGCGCCCCGCCGAAGCCCGTAATCTCGAAGGGCGCGAAGGGTTCCGGAATTTTGTGGCCGTTCAGGATCGGCGGATAGTCGCGGTTTGGCGGGGTCTTGAAGATATAACTGAACTTACGCTCCAGGCTGTCCAGCGCGAACTTGTCGGACCACAGGTCCAGCTTCCGGCCATGCTGTTGCAGAACCAGCACGCGCAGATCGTCCATGCCATGGGTCTGATCGGCATGATCGTGGGTGACCAACACGCCATCCAGCCGGCCAACCTTTGCAGCCAGCAACTGTTCGCGCAGGTCGGGCGAGGTATCCACCAGCGCGCGGGTCTCCCCGCCATCGCCTGGCTGAGTGACCAGAACCGAGCAGCGCAGGCGGCGGTTCTTCGGATTGTCAGGATCGCAGACGCCCCAGTTGGGAGCCCCCTCGCCCACACGCGGCACACCACCTGACGAGCCGCAGCCCAGGATACGGACGGTGATGGTCATGGCTTTGTTTTTTGCGCGCCATCCGGCGCGGGCGGCGTAACCTTGGAAAACAGGCGGAAGAAATTTGCCGTGGTGGTGGCGGAGAGTTCGTCCGCACTGACCGCCTTTAAATCCGCCAGCATGGCAGCAGTGTGCACCACAAAGGCCGGTTCATTGGTCTTGCCTCGGTGCGGTACCGGCGCCAGGTAAGGCGCGTCCGTTTCCACCAGCAGCCGGTCCAGCGGCACGCTTTTGATGACATCGCGCAGGGCGGCCGAATTCTTGAAGGTGGCGATCCCCGATACCGAAATATAGAGGCCCAGCTCCAACACCGCATCGGCCAATGTCTGGGTGCCGGTGAAGCAATGGATGACGCCGGTGAAAGCGCCTTTCGCCATTTCATCGCGCAGAATGGCAATCGTGTCATCGTCGGCGTCACGGGTATGGACGATCACCGGCAGGCCTGTTCGCCGCGCCGCCGCGATATGGCTGCGGAAGTTGGCCTGCTGCGCCAGGCGCGGAGAATGTTCATAGTAATAATCCAGGCCCGTCTCGCCAATGGCGACGACCTTGGGATGCGCGGCCTCGGCGATCAGGGCTGCTTCGTCATCCAATAATTCCTTTTCAGCCTCGTGCGGATGTACCCCGACACTGCACCAGACATTGGCATGGGCCTCCGCCACCGCTTTCACGCCCGGGAAACGCTTCAGTTCGGTGCCGATGCTGACACAGACGCCGACACCAGCGGCGTGCGCCCGTGCCAGCACATCGTCCACCTTGCCGGCATATTCCGGAAAATCGAGATGACAGTGCGAGTCTACAAGCATGGGGCGACCAGCATCTAAAGTGTCCCGCTCCGCGCCGTGCGGGCAAAGTCGCGCGCCGCGCTGAGCACGGTCTGGCGCGGCTCCAGATGCAGGCCGGTGGCGCGGCCGAAGCCCTGCTCGATTCGGCCCAGCAGTTGCACCCAACGCTCGAGTCCCGCGGCCCCGCCATGCGCCTTGGCGCGAATGCGGTCCGCCAGGGAGTCGGTGAGGAAATTTCCGAACAGATCCAGCCCGTCGCGCATCCGAAACAGCTTCTCGCCCAAGGTCAGCAACGCCAGCAGATCGGGATCGCGCGCATTGTCGATCAGCCGGTCGGCTTCCTGTGCCAGGGCACCGCCCTCGCCCGTCGCCATGGTCAGCGCCGCGCCCAGGCTGCCGCCCGACAGACGCGCCAGCGAAGCTCGTTCCGCTGCTCCAGTATCGGGCAGATGCTGCGCCAGCGCCTTTTCGAGGGTGGCATCGTTCAGGGTGCGCAGTTCCAGCCGCTGGCAGCGCGATCGGATGGTGGGGAGCAGCCGTCCCGGCGTGTTGGACAGCAGCAGCAGCATGGCATTGGCGGGCGGCTCCTCCAGCATCTTGAGCAGTGCGTTGGCGGCATTGTCGTTCATGTCGTCGGCGGTATCGACGATGGCGACCCGCCAGCCGCCCGCGCCGCTGGTCATGCCGAAGAAATCGGCCAGGCGGCGTATTTCGTCCACCGACAGCACGGTCATCAGCTTGCCGGTCTTGGCATTGATCGCCCGTTTCAGCACCAACAGGCCGGGATGCGACTGGGCGCTCACCTGCCGCGTGGCGGGATTGTCCGGCGGCACCGACAGATTTTCTGGCCCCGCATCGGTGGCGCCAAAAGCCAGCAGGTAACGCGCGATACGGTAGGCAAAAGTCGCCTTGCCGACACCCGGCGGGCCGGTGATCAGCCAAGCGCTGGGGGGCCGCCCTGCCCGCAGAGCCCGGGCGGCGCGGGTCAGAGCCGCATCCTGTCCCAGCAACACCTCTGCCTCGCGGGGATGGGCGAAGCCCTCGATACGGTCGCTGTCATTGGGCTCGGGGGAACGCTTGGCCATGGCCGCTTTATAGATCGAAACGCCGGCTGACGGCGGTGAAAATCGCCTCCGCCACCTGCTCTTCGCTGCCCGAGGCGTCGATCACCCGGCAACGCTCGGGGCTGCGTTTGGCGATATCCAGAAAGGTCTGGCGCAACCTTTCATGGAACTCCACGCCGAACTTCTCAAAGCGGGTTTCCGCCCCGCTGCGCGCCAGCGCCCGCTCCAGGCCCGTCTTCACGTCCAGATCGAGGATCAAGGTCAGGTCCGGCGCGAAATCGTCCAGCACCGCGCTGTCGATGCGCCGGATGGTTTCGCGCGCCAGCCCGCGCCCGACACCCTGATAGGCGAAGGTGGAGTCATTGAAGCGATCGGAAATCACCCAACTGCCCGTCAGCAGCGCAGGCCCGATGGTGCGCGCCACATGATCGGCCCGTGCCGCATAGGCCAGCAGGGTTTCGGTGACGGCATCCCAGCGACCGGGCTCGCCCTCCACCATCAGCTTGCGGATTTCCTCGGCGCCGGGAGAGCCGCCTGGCTCGCGCGTGCACAGGACGGAGATGCCCTTCTTCTCAAGCGTCGACGCCAGACGGCGTATCTGGGTCGACTTGCCGGTGCCCTCGCCGCCTTCCAGGGTGATGAAGCGCCCCGTCACGGAAGGACCGTCACTTCCAGACCTTGCGCTTGACGGAATTCCACACCCCGCCGATCAGGCCGACCTTGGCCACGGCTTCCGCCGCATAGACCGGAACACTCAAGGGCGGGAAATCCGGCGCGGTGACCACCAGGCTCCCGACCCGCTGGCCGACGGAAATCGGCGCCGTCAGGCCCGCATTCGGTTTCAGCGCGGTCTTCAAGCCCTTGCGGGACTCTACCAGCATGGTGACGTTCAGCGGCCTGGCGGCGGTCACCGGAACAGTTTCATCCACGCCTTCCAGCACAGGCACATTACCGACAATCTGGTTTGTCGTCAGCACCGGATAGGATCGGAATTCGCGGAACGCCAGCTCCATCACCCGCACCGCCTCCTCGGCGCGCCGAATGTTGGGGAAATAGTCGTTCTTGTATTGCGGATAGCGCAGGCCGTTGAGCACCAGGATCAGGCGCTGCGGGCCGCGCTTGGCGGACACGACGATACCGTAACCGGCGGCGTCGGTGTGGCCGGTCTTGAGGCCGTCCGCGCCTTGCAGCATGCCGATCACCAGATCGCGGTTGGGCTGGCGGATCTTGTTCCAGATGAATTCGCGCTCGCTGAAATAGTGATAATAGTCCGAATATTCGGTGATGATGTGGCGCGACAGCTTGGCGAGATCGAGCGCGCTCATCAGCTGGCCGGGCGGCTCCGGCAACCCGTCGGGATTGACGAAGGTGGACTGGCCCAGGCCCAACTGCTTGGCGCGGGCATTCATCATGGCGGCAAAGCCTTCCACTGTGCCGCCCAAGGCTTCGGCGACCACGACGCAGGCGTCATTGCCCGACTGGATAATGATGCCGCGGATCAGGTTCTCCACTGAGACGCGGCTGCCGACATCCAGGAACATCCGGGAGCCGCCCGTGCGCCAGGCGCGCTCGGAAACCGCGAACGTGTCAGTCAGCTTGACGCGGCCATCCTTCAATCGCCCAAACAGAAGATCGATGGTCATCAGCTTGGACATGGAAGCGGGCGGAATCGCTACAAGGCCGTTTTTCTCCCACAGCACCTGCCCGCTTGCCGCGTCCATCAGCAGCGCGTGTTGGGCATTGGTCTGGATCTGGGCCTGCGCCGGCAAAGCGAGACCAAGGAATACACTCAGATACAGACAGAAGCGGCGATGCATGGCGTCTCCCAAACGGGCTATTGGTCTACGACAATATGGGCGTCGTTGGCGCCTGCGCCGTTGATGCGCGACAAGGCGGTGTCGGCTTCCTTGACAGAGCCCAGCGGGCTGCTGCGCACCCTATAAAGGGTCTGACCACCGCGTTGAAGGGGTGAAATCCGCAGGTCCCCGCCCAGCTTTTTCAGCATCGCCTGGGCATTCTCCATTTTGGAAAAAGCACCGACCTGAACATAGAGGCGGGTGGCGGCGGGAACAGGAACACTGGTGACCTGCCCTGTCGGCTGGGCGTCGGCGAACATCTCGGAAGGAATCGAGGTTGGCGACGGCAGGCTGGCGATGCGGGCGGGCGGCGCCACGGCGGCGCCGGGAAGGATGCCCAGCGCGGCGGTGTCCACCTTGCCGCTCGGCGCGGCGGGCAAGGCGTTGGCGATGGCCGGCGGTGTTTCCGGCGGCGGCGCGCCACCGCCGAGATTGGACCGGCCCATATAGGTGACGCGCACCCTCGCCGTGCCGGTGTGCAGGATGTCCAGCAGTTCGGCGGCGCGGCGGGAAAGGTCGATGATCCGGCCGCGGGCATAGGGACCGCGATCATTCACCCGCACCACCAGCGACTTGCCATTGTCCAGATTGCACCTCCTCCAATATGGGCCACGCCAATGGAAAAGGCTGCGATCCACAACGCTGGGCTAGATGAAGCAGCAAGATAGAAAATGCTCCACATCACGCCACCAACTCCACACAACAGCAACAGTCGTGGCATGTTGTTGCGTGCGAAGCGCATGAAAACGAACGGACCAATTGCAGCTCCAAAGCCACGTGCGGCAAGAAGCAGTCCGCTGCCACCGTCTCCGGTGTTAAAGGCATCAATTGCCAGCACTGCAAGCTGACCAACTGCTCCCGCACCGACGGCTTGGGTGGTTTTAGAAGCCATGAGGGCAAAAATCACGTTGTTCTCTTTGGCGTAGTGAAATGCTTCGCGCATGTCAGCAATTGGTCGAA
>JBEENS010000078.1:0-5858 GCA_041192105.1 Pseudomonadota bacterium
TCGCCGCGCGAAACGGTCCACTGGACCGTTTCGTAAAGCGCGGCTCACCGGCTGATATTCTGTCGGGGTGCCCCGGCTGTTCACCTTCAATCCTTGTGTTAGCGTCCGTCAGCGGACCGGGAATGCCCGGCCGGGTCGGGGGGCTCCATGTCACAAGACGATATTTATCTGCTGGCCATCGCGCTGACCGTCATCCTCGCGGTGGTCGTGGCCATCGCAAAATTCAAGATGCACCCATTCCCCGCGCTGATGATCGGCGCACTGGCCTTGGGACTCTGGACCGGCGCCGATCCGGCGCAAATCCTCAAAAGCTTCCGCACCGGCTTTGGCGAGACTTTGGCCAATGTCGGCGTCCTGCTGGCGCTGGGCGCGATGTTCGGCGAATTGCTGGCCAGCTCCGGCGGCGCCGAGCGGATATCCAACGCATTGCTGCGTGCGGGCGGCACGCGGCTGGTGCCTTGGACCATCGGCCTGGTGGCGATGCTGCTGGGGCTACCGCTGTTCTTCGAGGCGGCGGTGGTGCTGATGATGCCCATCGTCCTGACGGTCGGCGCTCAACTGGCGCGCAATCCCGGCGGCCTCAAGGGCAATCCCTATCTGCTGGCGGGACTGCCGGTGTTCGCGGGCATCGGCGTGATGCATGTGCTGGTGCCGCCCCATCCGGGACCCATGGTGGCGATTGACGCCATCGGCGCCGACCTGGGCGCCACTTTGCTGATCGGCATTCTGTTGGCTTTCCCCGTCGCCATCGTGGCGGGACCCTTGTTCACGTACTGGATCGCGCCGCGCGCCAGTGCTTCGCCGCCAATAGACCTGGTGGCGCGCCTGACGCGTCGCGACGACCAGTTCCGCGCGCCCGGCATCGGCGTCACGGTGATGACCATCCTGTTTCCCATCCTGCTGATGATGGGCAAGGCGGGGGTGGATCTTGTGCTGCCTGCCGGCCATCCGGTTCGCACCCTGTTCGAATTCATCGGCCATCCTATCGTCGCGCTGCTTCTGGCGGTGCTGCTCGGCATGTGCACCTTCGGATTTTTCCTCGGCAAGGACACAAAGCTGGTCGGCAAGCTGCTGGGCGATGCGCTGCCGCCGATTGCCGCCATCATGCTGATCATCGGCGCCGGCGGCGCACTGAAACAAATGCTGATCGATGTCGGTCTGGGCCGGACCATCGCCAATGCCTCGCAACTGGTCGAACTCAGCCCGCTGCTGCTGGGCTGGTTCACGGCGGTGATCATCCGCCTGGCGACGGGGTCGGCGACTGTGGCGACGGTGACGGCGGCGGGGTTGATGGCGGCGACCATCAGCGTCAATCCCGACCTCAATCCCGCGCTGCTGGTGCTGGCGATCGGGGCGGGCTCGATGTTCTTCTCCCACATCAACGATGCCGGCTTCTGGATGGTGAAGGAGTTCATGGGCATGACGATGCCGGACATGTTCAAGACCTGGACCATGGTCTCCAACATCATTTCAGTGATGGGCTTGCTGCTGGTGTTGGCCCTGTCGCTGTTTATCTAGGCGCGGCGTAAGGCGCGCTAAGCGTTATTTCGCAAATCGCGCTAGATTGGCGCGATGAACCGGCAGATGCTGATTGGAGTGGGATGTGGCGTGCTGGCGGGCGCGCTGTGGGGGCTGGTGTTTCTCGCGCCCAACCTGACGCCAGATTTTTCGCCCCTTGAGATTTCCGCCGCGCGCTACCTGGCCTATGGCGTTATGGCGTCGGCATTGATCGCACCGCGCTGGCGGACGCTGCGCCCCAAGTTGAAGCGCGACGACTGGCGGGCGCTGGTCTGGCTGAGCCTGGCCGGCAATATCGTCTATTACGTTTTCCTCGCCAGCGCGGTGCAACTGTCCGGGCCCGCGCCCGCGGCACTGATCGTCGGGCTTTTGCCGGTGGTGATTTCGCTGATCGGCAGCCGGGAAGAGGACGCGGTGTCCGCCCGTCGCCTGGCGCCTTCCTTGATACTGGCCGTGCTGGGCGTGGCGCTGATCTCGCTGGAATCCTTGGCGGGCGCGCAGGGCAGCTGGCAAAGCCAGGCACTGGGTCTGGTTTGCGCCGCGGGCGGGCTGGCTTGCTGGGCGGCCTTCGCGGTGGGCAATGCCCGCCGCATCGCGAAACTGCCGAACGTGTCGTCACACGACTGGTCACTGCTGTTGGGTGTGGTGACAGGCGCGCAGGCCCTGGTGATGACGCCCGCCTTCGCGCTGTCGCTGGGGGAGCATGACAGCCACGACTGGCTGGGACTCGTATTGATCAGCAGCGCCATCGCGCTTCTGGCGTCGGTGGCGGGCAATGCGCTGTGGAACAGCGCCAGCCGCCGCCTGCCGCTGACCATGACCGGTCAGATTGTGATCTTCGAAACCCTGTTTGCGCTGCTTTACGCCTGCATCTGGGAGCAGCGGCTGCCGACTTTGCTGGAGGTGGGCGCCATCGCCGCGCTGGGGACGGCGGTGCTGTGGTGCGTCTCAAGCCACCGCATGCCGCGTCCGCATGAGTGACCGAATATCTGGCGATGTTGGAAAGAATGGCTCCCCGGGCAAGATTAGAACCTTAGTTCGCACTGGTTCGCCATAAGTCGAAAAAACCAAGTAAAATAGGACAAATCTGAGCCAATCGTTCGTATCCGACCGTTGACGAACGCAGGAAACCGCAACATTATGTGGTAACGAATGTGGTATCTCAAATGGCAGGACTGACCGCGCTGAGGGTGAAAAATGCCCAACCGGGCCGTCACATTGACGGGAAGGGGCTTTGCCTAGTTGTTAAGCCGACCGGGGCTAAGTCATGGGTGCTGCGTGTCCAGGTTGCAGGCCGCCGCCGCGATATCGGTCTGGGTGGCAGCGCCGAACTCACATTGGCCGAGGCACGGGAGATGGCGGCGGTGCTTCGCAAGGCCGCAAAGGCCGGGCGTGACCCCACGCAGGAGCGCGATGGAGATAAACGGCTACCGCCAACCTTCCGCCAGGCGGCGCAAGCCTGTCATGCCGACCTAAAGAAGGGCTGGACCGCTAAGAACTCCGCCGCGTTCCTCTCTTCGCTCGAGGCTCGCGCTTTCCCCAAGCTGGGTAACATCCGCGTCGACCTTATCGAGGCGCGGCATTTGCAAGACGTACTCATGCCGATCTGGCTCGATATCCCAGTAATGGCTCGAAAGGTCCGGCAGCGCGTGGCAGCCGTGCTTGATTACGCAAAGGCGAAGGGCTGGCGTTCAACGGAAGCTCCCGGTCGGTCTGTGATTTTGGGGCTCCCAAGGCAGGGCAAAACGGGCAACTTCGCTGCCATGCCGTATAAAGACGTTCCGGCTTTCGTAAACGACCTACGTGGACAGCCAGAAACCGTGGGTCGTCTTGCTTTGCTTTTCGTGATCTTTACCGCGGCGCGCTCCGGCGAAGTGCGCCATATGCGCTGGAGCCATATCGACCTCGAGCAGCGTCTCTGGAACCGCCCGGCTGATCTGATGAAGTCGAAGACTGCTCATGCGGTTACGCTTAACCCCGCGGCCTTACAGGTTCTGGAGAAAGTTGCGCCAATGCGCTCCGGTCCTGACGCATTGGTGTTCGCTAGCAAGGTCGGTAAGGCCATTTCCGACATGACACTGACCAAGGTTATGCGCGACGCTGACCTTCCATTTACCGTCCATGGCTTCCGCTCTTCCTTCCGAGACTGGGCCGCTGAGATGCGGCCGTTGGTCCCTGACGCCGCTGCTGAGGCTGCGTTGGCCCATCTTGTGCCCGATCAGGTCGTCAGGGCGTACAAGCGCACACCGCTCATCGAGATCCGGCGTGGCCTGCTTGACGACTGGGCCAGCTTTATTGACGGGCGCGGCGCCAAAGTCTTGAAGCTTTCAGCATGAAGTGGGTGAGCTCATTTCATGCCGTGAAGCAATTGCGCGCCGCCGGAATTGACAACCTCATCACTTTGGCGATCTGGGCGGAAAAAAAGTCCGTCAAAGCCCGTGCCGCTGCTGCGGAGCGCGATGGCGAGGACGTATGCGTGCCCGCCCTTTCCGATACTGCGAGGCGCGACGGCGTTCTATGGCCTGACATCCCTCCTGAATTTTGGCATTGGCTCCAGAAGAACGGCACTCCGATCTGGGAGGTCGGTAGCTTCGCCGCTTCCGTGATCGAAGAAATGGAGGGCCCTGAAGGAGGCGTGCGCCATCATTGGAAGTTGTCCGATGTAACATTTAATGCCGCCGATCTAACGAAGATGATCCGCACGCTTCATCTGGTGCGAAGAAAAAAGTCCACAAAGCCGGCGGTTAATAGGGGCGACTTGCAAGAATGGTGGGATTGTTTTCCCGACAAAACCGCCCGCGCGGGAGAGATCCAGGAAGCCGCTGAAGCCGCTTTCCCCAAATATAATGTACGTCGTGACCTACTTCGTAAAATCCGCGGTAAGCGTAAGCCCGGGCGACGAAATAAACAGCGGTAAATCGGCGGACGTTTAGCTAAGCTATTGTACTAATGTAAAAATCAATCGGCTCGCCAATTATTTTGTCCTCTTGGCGGCCAATTTTTGCCCCCCCATGTTCACCCTAGTTCGCAGCGGGATGTCTCCGCACGACAGGAGGATAGAACATGGCAGATAATTTTGAGCCCATCAGCGTGACTGTCGCCGAGGCATGTCGCGTCACCGGTCTAGGCAAGACCAAGCTCTATGAACTCATGAAAGATGGCGTGGTCACCAGCGCTATGGTTGGGGGGCGCAGGATCGTTCAGGTCGCTAGCCTGAAAGCCCTTGTTGGTGCATCTGTCGGTCTCGAGAAGTCCCGCTCATGACAGATGCAGCGGAGCTGAGGGAGTTCTTCACCAAGACCATTTCCGACCAGATACATCTAACGGCCATACGCCCCGACAGTTCAGACATAAGCAGCCGAGACTTCGGCACCAACGTCGATCAGGCCGCTCTGTGGGCAAATGCTTGCAATGCTGATGGTATGAACGTCCATTTCACCGTAAACCGCGTTAAAATGGGTGTGAACAGAAAGCCGAAAAAGACCGATATCGACAGCATCCGCTTCATTCACGTCGACATAGACCCGCCGAAGGATGGATCGTCTTGGAACATAACGGCGACCCACAAGCGCCTCATGGGGTGTAACCCACCGCCTAGTGTTGTAATCGGCTCCGGCAATGGCTTGCAGGCGCTCTGGCACACTCGAGACTGCACTTTGGAGCAGGCTGAGGCCATAAATAGCAGCCTGATCAAGACGCACGCGGGCGACACTGGCACTCATAACGCCGACCGACTGCTGCGCGTTCCAGGGCTGATAAACTACCCCAATAAGAAGAAGGAAGCTGCTGGACGTAATCCAGTGCTCGCCTTCATCGCTGAAAAAGACGACGGGTCGGTCTACACCGCAGCGGAGCTCATAGAGAAATTGGGTGCCGAGACCGATGCGGTGAGGTCAGAGCGGAAGACGGGCGTGACTACCACCTTAGGCCACTACGAGAATGCAAGCAGCAAAGATTTAGGCCTCGCTGCGGACGACAATCTGCGTCACCTGATCGATGAGCCAAAGGGCGAAGACAGGAGCGCAGACACCTATCGCGTGGCCTGTGAAATGTGCCGCCGGGGATATACCCGAGAGCAGACCGCCGGAGTCTTGCTTAACCCCGAGAACGCCATCAGCGCGCATTGCGCCGATCAGGCCGACCCTGAGCGTGCCGCGAGACGCGCCATCGACGCAGCCTTCGCACAGGAAGACGTTGTACGGCGGCGCCAACAACGCGAGCGTACCCGCATGATCGGCGATGGCTCAGATGAGATCCCTTCGACGGAGATATTCACAGTTGACGATATGCTTGCTCGTTTTGTCTATATTAAAGATGGCGAGCAGGTTGCTGACCGGTAC
>JBEENS010000079.1:0-5817 GCA_041192105.1 Pseudomonadota bacterium
ATGATGCAGCCAATACCTGTCATGTGAGGTGCGTGGAGCCATCATCATCCCGCGTCCAGAACCGACTTTTTCAACACAATCGGTCTGGAGCAGTCATTCAGTCATAGTCCGCTACGTGCCAGAAGCGGTCCCTGCTAAGGGCTCTTTGAGTCGCCCGGGGGTCTGGTCACATATAGGGTAGTTTCGGTGCAAGGGAAGGAGGAGCCAGGCACTTGTCATTCCCGCCTCGTCGTCCTGAATAATTTTGGCAGCAAGGGTGCCGAATGGCGCCTGGGCCAAGCCCTCCCCAGTATTGTCTACCAAACCTTGGGTGCGGGATGCATTTCGGTTTCGTCACTTTGTCGCCCACATTGCAGCCTTTCCATCTCATTCGGGCCACGCTACCGTAGGTGGACATCCGGGAAGTGCTGACATGAAGTTCCGCGCCGTACTTGCTGTTCTCTCGCTTCTTGTTTTGAGCACCAACGTCATAGCAGCCGCGCCACGCGACGCGATGTTGGTTTCCACGCAATGGCTCGCTGACAATCTGGGAGATCCCAATCTCGTCATCCTTCATGTCGGTTCAAGAAACAGCTATGCTGAGCACATCCCCCGCGCGCGGTTCGTCACCCCCGCGGATGTAGCGGTCACCACTGAGGCCCTGTCGCTTGAGATGTTGCCCGAGGCTGAGCTCCGCTTGCGCCTGTCGGGCCTTGGCATCCGCGACCGGTCCCGGATCGTTGTCTATTACGCCGACGCAGTGCAGCAGGCGACCCGCGTTGTTTTCACGCTCGACATGGCGGGAATCGGTGAACGCATCAGCCTTCTCGACGGCGGCAAGACAGCTTGGGAACGCGAGGGGCGTCTTTTGACGGCGGAAGTACCCGCCGCACGCATCGGCACGCTCTCGCCGTTGAAGATGAAACAAGACGTGATCGTCAACGCCGATTACGTGCGGGCCAATTCTGGCAAACCCGGCATCACTATCATCGACGCTCGCGCGCCCGAGTTCTACGCGGGCGCGAAACTCGGCGGCTCCAACAACAAGGTGCACAAGCTTGGACACATCCCGGGCGCGCGTAACGTGCCTATCGCCGTGCTGACGGACGAGAAGATGTATGTACAGTCTTCTGCGGCGATCAGGGCCTCATTTGAGAAAGCGGGCGTGAAACCGGGCGACAAGCTCTTGGTATATTGCCACATTGGCCAGCAGGCCACCGCGACGCTGTTCGCTGCGCGTACACTTGGATACGATGCCGTCCTTTATGACGGCTCTTTCGAGGATTGGTCCGCGCGCGATCTTCCCGTCGAGAAGTAATCTCAGACAACTGCGTTACATACTCGCAGCAACCAGAGCGCGTCATCCTTGGAGCGTCCCGACCAGGCTACGCGGCCTGTCCGCTTTGCGCCAAAAGCGGACAGGCAGTCCGAGAACACCAAACACAATTACACCCCCGAACCGATTTGGTCCGGAGGTGTAAAGTTAGTGTTCTTTTCCTTTACCCCCGGTCGCAAGATCGGGTCTTTTTCTTCGCCGCTCACCCATCATTCCGCTGCCTTGTGTGAGAAGCCGGTCACCTCGCGAGATGACCGGCTTGCGGACTTTCAACATTGTATGGAAAAACAATATTCTGATCCGGGCCGGTGAGCGTCTTGCTTTTTCCGGCATAGTCCACGCGGTCCAGTATATCCCTGATGATGTTGATTCTTGCCCGACGCTTATCGTCGGCATGCACCAGGGTCCAGGGCGCCATGGCGCTGTGAGATCGCGCCAACATCTCGTCCCGGGCCGCGCTGTATGCGCTCCAGTATTTGATCGCCTGGCTGTCAATCGTCCCTATTTTCCATTGGCTCAGGGGGTCCTCCGCCCTGTCCTTCAAACGCTGCTTCTGCTCCACCTTGCTGATGTCCAGATAATATTTGAAAATTTTTATGCCGGAACGGACCAGCATGTTTTCAAAGTCCGGAACAGAACGCATGAACTCCTCATGCTCTGCCACCGTGCAAAAGCACATCACCTTCTCGACCCCAGCGCGGTTATACCAACTGCGGTTAAAGAGAACGAGTTCCTGGGCAGCAGGCAGATGAGGTACGTAACGTTGAAAGTACCACAAAGTACTATCGCGGTCAGACGGCTTCCCCAGGGCCACTACTCTGGTTTCACGAGGGCTCAGATGCTGGATAATGCACTTGATCGTGCCGTCTTTACCGGCAGCGTCCCGGCCCTCCAGAATGATCAGAAGCTTTTCGTTACTTGTGATCAGGTGATGCTGGAGTTTTACCAGTTCAACCTGAAGATGGTAAAGTAGCTTATTGTATTCCTTTTTCGAGATGGAATGGGTGTGTCTATCGCTATCTTGCCTGTCACCAGTTTTTCGCGTGGTCATCTGCTTCTGCTCCCATCGCCGACTCCTCACTCCAACGCTTTCTGAATATCTAAGATCGGCGCCCTAGTCAGCGTTTTGGCAAGCTCTCCCGTCAGTATTCCTGAACCTCTTTGTGTAACAGCGGGCCGACCTGACCAAGGGTCTGCGGATCGGCGATCAGGACCAGCGCGGCGAGGTCGCCAATGTGGGCGCGTCGACACAGGTCCTTTGCCAGCTGTTTGGCGAATGTGGCCTCGTCGGTCTCATGATGGGATTGTTCCGAGGGCCGCACGCCGGAAGGGCCGTCATCAAGCAGATTCGAGGGCTTCAGCTCGCCCTCCGCAGACAGCTCAATGTGAAGCGCGTTTTCAACATTGCGGAAGAACCGCGCGCCAACACCATCGCCTACGACAACAAGCGCCTTGTGAGGTACTTTTTCAGCCATCATCACTCTCCTTTTAAAGTTTCATGCGGTGGGAGGGCTAGTCAAGCTTCATGATCTTCCAGCCAAGCTTCTTGAGTTCGGCCTGGACGCCGGCGAGAGCGCGCCGACAGAGGCGAAGAGCTTTGGCCTTCTGGGGTGCGTTACGGCAACCTCGGCGCTGAGCCGCGTCAGGTTGCGCGATGCCGTATCGGTCCAAGACAGCGCGTCGAAGAGAAAGGCCGCGACCACGCGACCCTGGCATCGATGGTGAGAGTGAATTCCGAACCCGGCACAAAGGCCTTCAGCGTGCCCAGCCGCGCGCTGTCGCGGGCCAGAAGCTCGGCGCGGTAGCGGTGAACTTGGCGACATCGAAACTGGTGGCGGTCGCGGCTGTTGCGATAAATGCGCCCGTGTTGGTGGCGCCCAGTCTTTCCAGGGCTTCGGCCATAGCGATGGTGTCGGCGGTGGAATAGAACCGGTTGCCCACGAATGTCTTGATGGTCGCCGCATCGACGCCTAGGGTGATCAGCTTCTTGGTGACGATCTCGGAGACTTCGCGCGCGGCGCGGCTATAGACCAACGCCGAGACATTGCAGGCGGTTGACGCGGAACTGGCCGCCATGCTTGCCCCGCCGGTCATGAACGAAATCCCGGCGGTGACCGGAAGGCTGCCCAGCGCGGTGATCTGCGCCACGTCATTGAGGCCGGCGCGCAGGGGCAAATAGTCGGAATAGGGATAGACCTTGAGTTCTGCAGCCAGCTCGCGTTCGACCTTGGTGACGCCGGTGATGCTGTCCAGCAGCGGATCGCGGCCGCCGCCGGGATTTTTGCTAGCGGCCACCACGGTGTCGAACATCTTGCCCACGCTGGAGAACAGGTTGCCCACCGCCTCGACGGGATCCAGGATCAGGTCGCGGCCAAAGCGGATGGGCGCCTGGCCCACCTTGAGAAGCGCTTTGCCGAACGCCTCCGAGCGCGACATCTTCTCGAGCAACGCCAGTGCGCACAATTCCTGCGCCCGGTCCTTCATGCGGCGCAGGCCATTGACCTGGAACGCGCCGTAGGAGGTGTTGACGGTGAATACCCAGACAAAGCCGTCACTCTGCACGGTCGGCCTGACCGTGCAGTTGCCGCCCTGGACGTCGGCGCCCAGAAGCGAGGCGGCGCTGCCCCCCGGGGAAGGAGGCGGGGGGCAGCTCGATGGCCGCCGCCGGGACGGCGAGCAGCGTGGCGATTGTTGCGGCAATGGCGAGTTTGTCAGCACGACGCATGATTTTTCCCTGTGCGTCCGCCCTTATCGCGCCCCTGAACAACGCATGGGGCGGGCTTGTGGGCGCACAAAATGGCGTGCAGGGACCTCGCGGCCCGGCCATTTTCAGTACACACTCCCGTCCAAACAATAAGGAGATCCGGGATGATGCTCAGGACTATGCTCGCCGCCACGTTGCTGCTGGTGCCCATTGCCGCGCAAGCTGACATCACCGTCCTCACCTCGGGCGGCACCAATCCGGGGCTGCGGGCGCTGTCCGCCACCTGGACCGCCGAAACCGGCAAGCAGGTCACCATCGTGGGCGGCACCGTCACCCGCGCCCGCGACAATGTGCAGAACAAGCTGCCCGGCGACCTTGCGCTGCTGCCGTTGCCCCAGTTCGATGAAGTGAGCGCCAACTACAAGTCCGGCACGGCCAAGCCCATCGGCCGCGTCCATTTCGGCCTGGCGGTGAAGGCGGGCTCGCCCCATCCCGACATTTCCACCCTGCCCAAGTTCATCGCGGTGATGAAGGCCGGCAGCGGCGTCGGCTTTACCGATCCGGCGCGCGGCAGCGCCGCAGGCAAGTGGGTCGCCGATCTGCTGGCGCAGCCCGAATATGCCGGGGTCAAGCCGATACCGACCGCCGGCACGCCCGGCCAAGCCATCGCCCGCGACGGCATCCAGTACGGCCTGGGCCCGATTTCCGAAGAAGTGACGGTGCCAGGCGTGGAAGTGGTCGGCACGCTGCCCGGGGCAATCGCCAAGCACTTCGACTATTCCGCCGCCGTGCTGGGCCATGCCATGCAAGCCGATGAGGCCGCCGCCTTCCTCGCCTATATCACCCGGCCCGAAGCGCGGGCGGTGTGGAAATCCACCGGTGTCGAAAACCCATCCTGACCTCTGCGCTACTGCTCGTAGGGCAGAAGATGCCAGGGCCCGGTCTCGCCCGTGCCTTGGGGCGCATCGTGATACAGCGTGTAGACCGGACGTCCCTTGTAGGCCCACTGGCCGGTGCCATCGTCTCGCCGGATCACGGCCCAGTCGCCAATCGGCTTGACGGTTCCCGATGGCGCCCGCACAGGCCGCCGCGTGCCATCGCAGCCCGCGTTGCACATGGAGCGGCCGGCACGGTCGAGATCATAGGTGTAGAGCCGGCCGCCGCCGGGAAAGCGCCGGAAGACATAGCCCTTCCCGGTTTCGTTGGAGACCGCGACCTGCTCGGGATAAGGCAAGGCCGGATCGAAGCGGGTGGCCTGGCAAAGCGCGGCGCCTCCCAGCAATGGAGAGAGGGTAAGCGCCAATGCGGCTGGGAAAAATACTGCTCTACTCATGCAAGCCTCCGCTTTCTCGCAACATGGCAATGAACAGTAACGGCTCTAACGGCCGGTCGCCTGACTGGTTCCGCCAGGCGACGACACCCACAGTAACAGAAAAAGGCCCGGCGATGAACCGGGCCTTTTTCGTTTGGTTGCTGTGCACCGCTCGCCGAAGCTCACGGCGTACTTCGCTCAAAATGGCCCGTCGTTAGCGACATTGTAGTGCGACACCATTTCGTTCGCTCACGTGAACCGCTCAGTACCCGTTGAAAAAGTCGTTCAGCCCGCTGGTATCGAGGCTGAAATTGTCATTATAGGTGTAACGGTTGGTGGTACTGTTCTGGCTGCTATTGTCGTTGCTGTTGCTGTTGCCGTTATTATTGTCGTTGTTGTTCTGGTTGCCGCCGCCGCCACCACAGCTATTGCCGCAGCCGCTACCACCATCGCCGCCCCAGCCGCCACCGTGACCGCCGCCGGAAC
>JBEENS010000080.1:0-5674 GCA_041192105.1 Pseudomonadota bacterium
TCACTGCCGCACCAAAACCCCGGCCTTGTCCTTGACTCATAGCTCCACTCCATCTTTTCCTTCTAAGATAAAGTGTTGCGTCCACCCGTTGAGACCGCCCCCAAAAGCGGACATTCAACCACGTGTCACGTCCGATCTCTCCTCGTGAGGGTGCGGCCCAGCTTGTGCATCACCAGATGGCAGATGGCGGGAAGCACAAGCAATGTGAGGGCGGTAGAGGTGATCAGTCCGCCGATCACCACCGTCGCGAGGGGGCGCTGGACTTCCGAGCCTGTCCCGGTGGCGATCGCCATGGGCACAAAACCCAAAGATGCTACCAGTGCTGTCATCAGCACCGGGCGAACCCGTTCCATGGTCCCATCCAAGATGGATCTGTCCAGGTCCGCCCCCATCTCCTGCTGGCGGCGGATGGCCGAGATCAGAACAAGCCCGTTGAGCACCGCTACGCCAGATACCGCGATGAAGCCCACGGCGGTGGAAACCGAAAATGGGATACCGCGCAGGGCGATGGCGAAAATCCCACCGGCCAGCGCCATCGGCACGGCGGTAAAGACCACCCCCGCCAGCGCCGCCTCGCCCAGCGCCATGTAAAGCGCGGCAAAGATGAGGATCATGCAGATCGGCACCACGATGAGCAGCCGCGTGGTCGCCGCCTGGAGATTCTGGAACTGCCCGCCCCATTCGATGGTCATGCCGGGCGGCATTTTTACCTGTTGCGTGATGCGGTCCTGCGCATCGGAGACAAACGAGCCCAAGTCACGCCCCGCGACATTGGCTTCGACATAGATGCGGCGGCGGCCATTGTCGCGGCTGACCTCGTTAAGCCCTTCCGAGAACCGGAAGCTAACCAAACGGCGCAGCGGCACCGAAACCTCCGGCCCGCCCTCGATACCGGGCAGCAGGGACGGGCTGGGCAGCATCACGGGGATGGCCCCCAGGGCGTCCATGTCATTGCGCTTGGCGCCCGGCAGCCGCACCACGATGTCGAAGCGCCGGTCGCCCTCGAATACTTGCCCCGCTTCGCGCCCGCCCAGGGCGGTGGAAACCGTATCGGCAACATCCTTGATGGTGAGCCCGTAGCGGGAGATGGCGTCGCGGTCGAAACGGATATCGAAGGTCGGGAAACCCTCGGTCTGGGCCACGCGCACATCGGACGCGCCCGGCACCCTGCGCAGCACCGCCGCAATCTCCTGGGCGCTGCGGTTCAGCAGGGTGAGGTTTTCACCATAGACCTTTACCGCCACATCGCTGCGCACGCCGCCGATCAGTTCATTGAAGCGCATCTGGATCGGCTGGGTGACATCGTAATTATTGCCCACCATGGGCTCGGTCTTGTCGCGGATGCGCTGGATCACCTGATCCTTGGTTGTGACACCATCCGGCCATTGATCTCTGGGTTTCAGAATCACGTAATTGTCCGAGGCGTTGGGCGGCATGGGATCTGCGGCCAGGCTGGCGGTGCCCGCCTTGGAGTAAGCCGTCTGCACTTCCGGCAATTGCAGCAATCTCGTTTCGATGGGCAGGTCGAGCGCCAGGGACTGGTCAATCGAGGTGGAGGGAATGCGCACCGAGGACAGGTTGAGATTCTGCTCGTCGAGGGTGGGCATGAACTCCCGGCCTAAGAAGGCAAAGACCACCAGCGCCAGGGCCAGGATGGCGCCGCCCCCGCCGATGAACGGCCAGGGACGTGCCAGCGTCCAGCGTAGCCAGGGCTCGTAATAGCTTTTGGCTTTCACGACTATCGGCACCTCGGTCTCACTGACCCGCTTGGTCAGAAGCAGGGCCACCATCGCCGGTACGAAGGTCAGCGACAGAACAAAGGCAGAGGCCAGCGCCAGCATCAGGGTGATGACCATGGGCGAGAACATCTTGCCCTCCACGCCTTGAAAGGTGAGGCAGGGCAGGAACACAAGGAAGATGATGCTCTGGCCGTAGATGGTGGGCCGCACCATCTCCTGAGAGGACCGCACCACTTCGGCAAGCCGTTCCTTGTCAGTCAGCAACCGGCCCGCCTCTTTCTGGCGTTCGGCCTGCCGCCGCAGGCTGTTTTCCACAATGATAACCGCGCCATCAATGATCAGGCCGAAATCCAGGGCGCCCAGGCTCATCAGATTGCCGGAAATGTGCAGCACGTTCATGCCGATGGCGCTGAACAGCATGGAAAGCGGGATCACCAGGGTGGCGATCAGGGCGGCGCGCCAGTTGCCCAGCAGATAAAACAGGATGGCGATCACCAGCAGCGCGCCCTCGGCCAAGTTACGGCTCACAGTCGAGATGGTCGCGATGACCAGCTGGGAGCGGTCGAGGACTGGCACGGCCACGATTCCGGCGGGCAAGGTCTTGTTGATGTCCTGAAGTTTTTCACCCACCGCGCCGGCCACGGTCCGGCTGTTGGCGCCGACCAGCATCAGGGCGCTGCCGATCACGGTTTCATAGCCATCGCGGCTGGCGGCACCGCGCCTCAGTTCGCCGCCGATCCGGACGGTTGCCAGATCGCGCACAGCCACGGGTACGCCGTTGCGGCTGGCGACCACGGCGCGGCCTATGTCATCGGCGGTGCGCAGGCGAGCATCGCCCCGCACCAGATAAGCCTCTCCCGAACGCTGAATGAAATCCGCGCCCACCGAAAGGTTGGCTTTTTCCAACGCTTCGGCCAGGTCGGAATAGGAAACACCAAAGGAAGCCATCTTGGCGGAATCGGGCTCGACCACATACTGCTTCACATAACCGCCGAGCGAATCCACATCCGCGACGCCGGGCAAGGTGCGCAGCTGCGGGCGCACGATCCAATCCTGTACCGTGCGCAGGTATGCCATTTGCGCCAGGTGATCGGGCAGCCGCTCACCGTCATCGGTCAGGAAACCCTTGTCGCTCTGCCACCCTGGCTTGCCATCCTGAATCCTGGCGCCTTTGCCGCCGGGGTGGGCGAACTCCACGCTGTAATGGAAGACCTCGCCCAGGCCGGTGGAAACCGGCCCCATCTGCGGGTCAGCGCCCTCCGGCAATTCGGCGCGCGCCTGCTGCAACCGTTCCAGCGCCCGTTGGCGCATGAAATAGAGATCGGCACTTTCCTTGAAGACCACGGTGACTTGCGAAAATCCGTTGCGGGAAAAGGAGCGCGTGCTTTCCACGCCGTCCAGGCCGCTCAGGGCGGTTTCGATGGGATAGGTGACGCGCTTTTCCACTTCCACCGGCGTCATGGTGGGGATCAGGGTATTGATCTGCACCTGCTTGTTGGTGATGTCGGGCGTGACATCAATCGGCAGGAGCAGCGATTGCCAGACGCCAATGCCAGCCGCCGCCAGGGTGAAAAACAGGATCACCCAGCGCGCGCGAACGGAAAAGGCGATGAGGTTGGCGATCATTCCTCGACCTCGCCGGCCTTGCCCAGTTCGGCTTTCAGCAGGAAAGCGTTGCGGGTGGCGATGCGCTCACCGGGCTTGAGACCTGAAACAATCGAAGCGCGTCCGGCGCCGCGCGACGCGACCGCCACATGGCGCGCAAGAAAACCGTCCTTGGTGCGCACGAATACGGATTCCCGGCCATTCAAAATCTGAACAGCCTCCTCGGATATAACGATGCCAGTTGCGTCCGTTCCCTTGGGCGTAATGCGGGCTTGTAGAGTTTCGCCCGGCGCAAGCGCGACACCATCAGGCACGGACAGGATCGCTGTCTGGGTACGTGTCTGCGGATCAAGGGCGGGCGTCACCGACCGTACCACGGCGGGCACAATGCTGCCGTTGGGCATCACCAGGCTTGCCGCATCACCCGGATGCACCTGCGCGGCATCCCTGGCGACCAGCTGAACCTCGACCTGAACCAGGCGGGGATCGGAAACCCGGAAAAGTTCCGTCTGTGTCTGGACAAAGGCTCCCAGCGCAGCCGTCTGCGCCGTGATGCGTCCTGATAGCGGGCTGATCACCGCCACCGAATGACCATCGGCGGACAGGTTAGCCGTAGAGGCAGCATTGCGGGCGCGGCGGGCGTCTGCTTCCGCTGCTGCCAAACTGGCCTGGGCGGTTTCCAGTGTACGTCTGGAGGTCGCGCCCTGCTGGAAAAGGGATTCCTCCTGCGCCGCGACCCGGCGAGCCAATACCGCGCGGGCCTGGGCGCTGGCGCGATCCGAGGCGATCTGGGCGGCATCCTTGCTGTCCACCAGCGCCAGAACTTCCCCGGCGCGGACGGGATCGCCCAGCCGCTTGTTGAGGCGGGAAATCACGCCCTCGGCATGGGCGGTCAGGATCGCCACACCGCTGGGCTGTGCAGCCGTCACAGCGGGCGCCAGGATTTCCGCGCCCAGATTTCCACTCGCCGCGGCCTCGACTTGGATTCCGGCGGCCTCGATTTCGGTCGCGGCGATCTTGAGAGGCAGTATCCCTTCGGATAAGGGCGCAGGAGGCGCGGCGGGTTCGGGTGCAGTCCATCGGGCCAGGCCGAAACCGGCTCCTGCCGCGATCAACACAGCCGCTGCGGTGGGGAGCCAACGTTTGCGATTGTCATCCAGCATGACGTTCTCCTGTAAGGCACTTGCCGAGCGCGATCTCCGGCAATTCGGTGAAACCGCGCGTTTTGGCCGTGTGGTATTCGCGCGCGTAGCCGCGCGCGTGTGATGGGACAATCATGAGGAAGCCTGACGGCAAAACGTGAACGATCCCGCGCGTTGCCGCGCAGGGGCTCAGATGCTGGAAAGGCCGTGCTTGGGGGGGCGTTCCGGCAGCGACTGCCGGACATGAATTGTAAGCTCGCCCAGCACCACGCTTTGGGGGCCAAGGGCTGCAACGGGAAGGTCCGGTCCAACCACGCTCAAGACAAAGACGCTGGAGCCGAAATCGCCATGATGATGGTGGTGACTTGCCGGAGCCCGGTCGCCGTCATGATCGCCGTGGTGATCCGCATCGTGACTCGGCTGATGATCGTGGTCGGCATCATGATGGTCATCCAGGGCGATGTCGCTGAACGCCATATGATGATGCTCGCCTTGCCCGGCGAAAAGATGCTGAACGCTGCCCACCGTGCTGGCGACGGCGGCCTGTGAAAAGACGAACAGAAGGCCGACGCAAAGCGTCGCCACCGCTCGTTTGAGGAAAAAACCTTGTTTCACGGGGATAAACTAACCCGCTGGAGACGGTCAGGCAATCACGGAAGGGCTAAAGCTTGACCCCAAACCGCGCAGCCACCAGCACTGTCAGGCCGTATAAAAGTAGAGTCAGCAGACAAGCGCCCAGCAAGGACGGCCAAAAACCCATGCCGTGCCGCAACATATAGGGAAGCGCCAGGAACAGGGGAAGCGACGGCAGGACGTACCAGAAGGTCGCCTCCGCATGGTCGGCGATCCGGGCCATGTCGCCGGTATCACGCCACAGCCACACAATCGCCAGGAGGGAAACCAGCGGCAACGAGGCGATAAATGCGCCAAAGGCAGGGCTACGCTTCGCGATTTCGGAAATCGCCATGATAATCACGCCTGACAGCAGTGCTTTCACGGTCAGGTAAAGCATCGGCCATTACTCCTTACGCTTGGTGCGCCAGAACTGCTCCTTTGGCAGTATATTCGTGGGCCTTGTCAAACTTCATCAATGTCCGCTTTGGGTCGATTGTGTTGAAAAAGTCCTGCTTGAAGCCGCTCTGGGGTCCTGATTCACTTCTCTTGGCAACAGGAGACGCGCGCGATGAT
>JBEENS010000081.1:0-5301 GCA_041192105.1 Pseudomonadota bacterium
TTGCGCGAGGCGCAGAGGTGTTTTCCGCTGGTCGCAATATTGTGGCCGCGCCATTCCAGTATCGCGCTGCGGAGGACATTCCAACACGAAAATGGCTCTATGGCCGACACGCAATAAGAGGCTTTATCAGCGCGACTGCAGCATCAGGCGGCACGGGGAAAACTGCTCTAGCACTTGCCGAGACTTTGGCGCTGGTTACAGGTCGCCCTCTCCTTGGCGATACAGTACAGCGTCATGCCGCCTGGTATTTGGGGCTTGAGGACCCACTAGAGGAATATGAGCGCCGTATTGCGGCGTCGATGTTGCTCCATAATCTCAATGAAGGCGACCTCGCGGGCGGGCTGTTTATAAACAGTGGGCGCGGAGGCGAATTTGTTATTGCCGGTGAATCTCGCGGTGGGTTGTTCATTAATCGGCCTGTGGTTTCAGCCATCATCCGAAATATTCGACAAAACAATATTGCGTTAGTGACAGTTGATCCGTTTGTCGCCTGTCATACCGTGGCCGAGTCGGACAATACCGCCATTGCGGCTGTGGCCCGTGAATGGGCGCATATCGCAGACGAAACGGGTTGCGCCATTGAATTGGTTCACCATGTACGCAAAGGCATGGGATCGACGCAGGAAGCTTCTGCTGACGACTCTCGTGGTGCGAGTGCGTTCATAAACGCTACCCGGTCCGCGCGGCTTTTGATGACTATGTCGCGGGAAGAAGCTGACCAGGGAGGTATAACCCCGGATGATCGCCGCCGATATTTCAAGGTCACTAACGCGAAGGCTAACCTGACCCTGCACGGTGATGCGGCGGTGTGGCGGGTTCTGGAATCGATCACCCTAAAAAATGGCGGCGGCGGGCCTGATGATCTTGTTGGGGCTGTGTCTGCCTGGAATATGCCGCCAGCAACAGAATTTGCAGACGCCAGACAACGAGCGGCAGTTATTGAAAAACTTAGAGATGGCACATGGCGGCAGGATAAACGAGCCGGTACTTGGGCGGGGATCGCCGTCGCCGCCGTTATGGGAATCGATGCAGGGGACAAGGGAACAAAGCATCGGATCGATGCCGCCCTAGCGGCATGGACTAAAGCCGGGCTTTTGAAGGTTGAGACGCGGCAAGATTCCAAACGTATGCAGCGTTCGTTCCTGGTGCCTGCATGAGTGCCACAGTTCATCTAATTTCAGTTAGGCAAGACCGTGGCAACTGTGGCGCTATCCTGCCTGCCACACTGCCACACTTCCCTTTAGGGAGTGTGGACATGTGTGGCGGGGCAGGCAGTAGCCGGAGCGTCAACAACTGTGGCGGGCCAGTGTGGCGCTTCGCACCCATTCCCTCGGTCGCAAGACCCAATATCGCACTAACCAATCACGCGAGGTTATCCGCATGAATGTTTCTCGTGCCGCCCCTTCCGCCTCTGGCCCGGTTCCTAAGGCCCTGATCACCGCTGCGCGCCGGGCTTCTACAGCCAATGAGCCTCTAGAGCGTCGGGCCGCGGCAAAGGCCATTGTCCGGCTCCCCGATCCCAGCGTCACCGACTTCGGCCCCGCACGAGCCGCGATCGCGCGGGCCATTAGATCGAATGTCGTGGCTTTGGCATTGGTCACCGATACCGCTGCTCGACGCGTCCTAGCCGCCTGCACTCAAGAACTCTGCAACGCGCTGCTAAGCGAGCCGGGCCCCGCGGAGCCCCGTCCCTGGTGGGCCGACCTATGATCGCCATTCAAGCAATACGGCTCTCAGCGCCCCGGAAATTGAGCCTGGCCGGGGGGTATCTTGAGGACAAAAGCCCTTCAAGGGGACATCGGCTCGGGAGTCGGCCTTTGTTAAAACGTAACATGGGGAGCATTTCAGAACATGGGGCGTCAATCCGCCGTGTCAGAACGGCCTGGCTAGGCCCGACAGGGCAAGCCTTGAGATTTTCACAAGTTCACAGACAAAATCGGGTATTGTGTGCGGGTGCTGGTGCTTCGTGGCTTGTGGCCGCGCTGCCTCTAGGCACCTTTTCAGTGACAAGGTTTGTGACCGAGTGCGCTGGACTTCCCGACACGAAACCCGTGGCGGCGTCCGGCGCATTGTGCGTTGTGCGTCGCCCCGAAAAGGATTGAAAGCACAATGCTAATAGACATTCCCGAAGATCAGCGCCTTGCGCTCCGTAAACACGGCTTGCCCGTGCTTCGCGCCCTTGGCGTTACCAATCCCGACGCCTTTGAGGCCCACAAATTGCCCTGGCGCGACTTGCTGGGCTGCCGCAGCGCAGTTTTTAAGGAAGCCCGCGCCCTGGCCGATAAGATCAAGGAAGGCACCAGCGCCGCCGACGCCACAAGCATCGAGGCGGCACATTCTGCGGTCATGCTGTTTATCGACGAGATCGAGTCCGAAAAGGAGACCCGCACGGCGCTGGGCAATCTCTCGCCCCGTACCCATGGCGGATCGCATCAGCGCCCGATCCCCAGCGATAACTCGGGCCCTGCGGGCGCTGGGCTTAGCGGCACCTTGGCCGAAGCCCGCGGCGGCTTGGCGACATTTGCCCGCTCGGGTGACATGGAACCGCTCAATCAGATGGCGGAGCATCGCGCCATGACTGCGGGCTCAGACCCGTCCGGCGGCTATTTCGTTATTCCGACCCTCTCGGACTCGATGACCACTCGCATTTTTGATGAAAACCCGATGCGGCGTTTGTCACGCGTGGTTTCGATCACAAGCGGCGATACTTTCGAGGAACCGCTGGACATGGACGAAGCTGACGCCAGTTGGGTTGGCGAACAGTCCACACGGACCAAGGGTGACGATCCCGAAGTCGGCAAGCTTATCGTGCCGCTGCACGAAATCTATGCGCTGCAAACCATCAGTCAAAAGCTTCTGGATGTGTCTAACTATAATCTCGGCGCTTGGCTGGAAGCCAAAATATCCGACAAGTTCGGGCGCACCGAAGGTTTGGCGTTTGTGTCGGGCGATGCCAATAACAGGCCGCGTGGTTTCTTGGCGCTTGATACCGATACGACCGCCGACATTACCCGCGATGAAGCAAAGTTGCAGCATGTGGTGAGCGGCGGCGCTTCCACAATCACTGCGGACGGGCTTCGCAATCTCTATTGGGCGATGCGGGCGGGCCATCGGAAAAATTCGACCTGGCTAATGGCCAGTTCTACCGCCAATGCCATCGACAAGCTGAAAGACGGCAACGGCGATTACCTGTGGCGGTCTGGTCAGACTGCAGGTGCCCCAAATAGTCTGCTCGGTCTCCCGGTGGAATTTTCCGAGGACATGCCCGCCGTAGAGGCGAATGCATTCCCTATCGCGCTGGGCGATTGGCAAAAGGGCTATACCATTGTCGATCAGGTCGGCATTCGCCTCCTGCGCGATCCCTTTACCGACAAGCCTAACGTGCTGTTCTACGCCTACAAGCGCGTGGGCGGTGGGGTGGCCAACACCGACGCGATCAAACTCCTAAAAATCTCGACGTAAAAGGATCACAAGACATGAAAGATTTGCACAACAACTCGCACTATGTTCCGGTGATCCTCCCCGTCGCCGCCGCGATAGAAGATAATACCGCCCAGGTCGGCGCGATTGTCGATCATCGCGGCTATCAGGGCGCTGAATACGTCATCGTAACCGGCACCCTGGCCGACGCCGCCGCCACCTTCACAGCATTGCTGGAAGAGTCAGACGCCTCGGATATGACGGGCGCAACGGCGGTGGCCGATGCGGACCTGCTCGGCACCGAGGCCCTCGCCAGTTTCACCCAGGCCAGCGATGGCAAAGCTTTCAAGCTGGGGTATCGCGGTGGGAAAGACTACACCCGACTCACCGTCACCCCAGCTGGTAACGGTGCGGCGGCTCCCATTGTGGCGATCTGCCATTTGGGCTTCCCGCTTCGCGCACCTACCGCCAATCCGCCAGCCTAACTTACACCGGGCACCTACCTTCTTGAGGTCGAAGCGGCCAGACCAAAAACGAAAAGTACCGTGCGCGGGTGCCCTGGTGGTTGCCATAAAAAGCGTTCAACGGAACAAGGCCGCAACTATTTCCCGCGAAAGGTCTAGAAAATTCCAGACACCGCCGCGGCGCTCGTTATTAAGCTAAGGCGCCGCATTACATACAAGGAGTTGACGGCGTGAAGGAAGGTCAAGCGGCACTCGACGCCATCAACGATACCGTTCTCGTACATCGCAGAGTAAAACAAGGAAAATCATCGAGACCTAAAACAGCAGCAAAATCGAAGGCAAGCGCCGCCAGCAATGGGGCGTCAGACAAGGCTCAGTCGAAAGCTACGCCGCGCCCCTGATTTGCGCGGGCAAGTCCATCTCCATACGAAGATAGCTCGCGATACGACGCCCAAGCCATTCTGCCACGGCGGGCGTGACGGAGTTTCCAACCGCGTGATAGCGAAGGCTATCAGCATCCTCTTTGCCTGTTACCGGCGCATCGGTCCAGCCTTCGGGGAAGCCCTGAATGCGTTCGATTTCTACCGGCATAAATCGGCGCACTCGGCCCTTCGGATACCAGACATAATTTCGGCTCCAATCGGTTCCGGTATGACGCGCGGACTCAGCGTAAATACAATGGGCACGACCCTTTACGAGCGGCCCCGTGCGAGGATTTCCAAAGATCGTCTGAAAGAGGCTGGGAGATTTCTTCCCATTTGATCCACTCGGCGCAGTATCCCCACTGCTGCATTCCGGCTCAAAAAGTATTTGTCCGGCACCGGTTGGGTCTCGATGCACGGCAACAACATAGACTCGCTTGCGCGACTGGGGGACTCCGAAATGTTGGCTGTTAAACACTCTCCACGCCACACCATACCCGAGCTCATCCAGCGCCTTGAGTACGACCGTGAAGTCTCGGCCTCCGTGGCTAGTGAGAAGGCCGTGGACGTTTTCGAGGACAACAATCTGCGGGCTGCGAGCGCGCACCAGTGCCGAGAAATCGTGGAAGAGACCAGATTGAGAGCCTTTGAGTCCTGCGCGAGGGCCCATTCGCGCAAGTGATAAATCTTGGCAAGGAAACCCGGCGGTCCAGACTTCGGCCTTCGGGATGTCTCTTGGGTCAACACGCTTTATATCCTCCTCAATAGGCAAACCGGGCCAGTGGCGACTGAGTACCCGACGACAAAACTCCTTCTTTTCACAGAAGAAAACGCTTTTCAGACCAGCGCGTTGGAAGCCAAGATCAAAGCCGCCTATCCCAGAAAAAAAGGATGCGTGGTAATGCTGCTGGCTCATAAGCGCAGAAGAATCGATTCGCGCGGCTCTAGCAACGGGGGGCATGGTGCCTCAGGTCGATATTCGATGGCGACCCAGC
>JBEENS010000082.1:0-5201 GCA_041192105.1 Pseudomonadota bacterium
GCAACACCGCAAGAACGCCGCCTAACATCAACCCCAAGACGAGGCCAATGCTCCACTAATCTAACCCATCTGCTGCGCCAAATGTTCTGACGACGGACAGCCGATAATTAGAACTTTACTTGTTGCCGGTGCTGTTGCTGGAGCCGTGGCAGCTGCAACATCTGGTGGTGGTGGTGGTGGTGGCGGCGGCGGTTCAGCCGATGATCCTGAGTGGGATTACTTAAAAGCAAATTCTGAATGGGTTTGCCGTAATGCCGCAAACGGACAATTTATGAACCTTGATAAATGCGCTTACAAAACGAAAGTCGATAATTGGCCTAATAGCTAACCGCCTCTGTGCCAGATTGGCCATCTAATAGTCTATTATTCCATCTGTCTTATTGCGAGTTTGGGAAGTAGGCGATGAGTTATTGGTGGGTTAATCAGAACCAAAAATACAAAACCGAAGCCTCGGTTAGATTCCTGCCAGTACTTCTTGCAGCAATTCTTGTTTGCAGCCCCAGCTTTTCTTACGCCCAAACGCAGTTCAAATCGAAAGAAATTGGCGAAATTGTTCTGCGACTAGGAAACCTGCAAGCTGATCTCGCAGATGCTCAGACTGACCTCTCCAATTCAATCTTTAGCCAGCCTCTAGGAGGTGGAAAACTTCGGATAAGCGAAGAGATCAGATGTCTTCGAGACATGGAGGATGCCCTTGGCTCTATGGCCGTTACCCTGAATCAACATTGGACGGCATATACAATCCGAGACATGATGAAACATCAGGAAGATAGAAAGTCGGCAACCGAAATAACTGATGTCACGCTCAAATATTTCAGAAACGACATTGAGCGTGCTGAAAAAGAAATAAATGATAGCCGCCGTCTGTGTTCGGATAGCGAGATTGTCAATCAATGGGGGCTAAAGGCTGCCGAGTTGCTATCAGAACCATTTTTCAAGAAAGCCCCATCTCAATTACCGCCGGACTGAAATCTTCCAAAGGCTCAAGGGCGACCCTATGGGCCAGTCCCTACTGGACTGATTAAGTTACATTCCGTCCTTAAATGCCTAGAGGCTTATTCCAGTCTGTGGTGACTGTCTTCAGGTTATGGCTATTTAATCCGTACACGAACCAATGTATTGTCCCTCCGTATTTTGTAGCGGATTGTGGATGGCTCGAAGTTCCACCTCAGGACAAGGACGGCCCAAGGGGGCGCTGAATCGTGCAACCCTAGAAGTCCGGGAAGCCGCGCGGGCCTACACCGCTGAGGCCATTGAGACGCTGGCTTCAATCATGCGACACGGCACGACCGAGGCCGCCCAGATTATGGCTGCCAAGGAACTGCTGGACCGGGGGTATGGAAGGCCATCACAGGCCTCAGAACCTGAGGGGGTGCTTATCGAAGCGCGGCCAATGCAGATAGATGTCGCCCGACTCAGCCCGGCGTCTCGGGCGGCTCTCAGGGCTGCGCTGGTTGAGGCGCAGGCTTTGCGGGCCTGAGGTTCACTGTTTGGCGAGCCGGGTGTACCCGCGATACCTTGCAAATGTGTGGTATCGAATGTGGTATCAGGTATCTTATTATTTTCTAAGTAATTGATAATAAACTTAATTATGAAGTAAAATGGTGCCGTAGGTGAGAATCGAACTCACGACCTATCCCTTACCAAGGGATTGCGCTACCACTACGCTACTACGGCATCCGTGGTAATTCCGGCACTTTAGCGCCGAACCCTTAACCCAAAATTGCGTTGAGGGAGCGCTGCTATAACGTAAGGATTCTCCAAAGGAAAGCCGCCCGGCGGAGATAGGGGACATGGCAAAATCATCGCCCGAAAAGCTTGCAGCGGCACTGCGCGCCAACCTCCTGCGCCGCAAAAGGGGTTCGACGGACCTGAAAGGTCCGGAGAACGGGCGTGCGCCCAAGCGCGCCCCGGAAATGGCGGCCAAGCCTGCGGAACAGGCCGCCCCGGCCCCGGCTAAGGGTCCTGATAAGCCCGCCAAAAACTCAGCCTAGCCCTGCCTTTTGCCCGGCTTTCCCTCCCCCGCCGGAGCGGGCTACAAGGGCCCTCGGCCCACAGGGCCGACATTAGAGTAGAGGCATGGACAGAATTCGTATCCGGGGGGGCAACCGCCTGCAGGGGGAAATCCCCATCAGCGGCGCCAAGAATGCGGCCCTGAAATTGATGGCGGCGGCGCTGCTGACCGCCGAACCCCTGACTCTGACCAATGTGCCGCGGCTGGCGGATGTGCGCGCCATGGCCGAACTGCTGGCCAGTTTCGGCGTCAAGATTCAGGTGACCCTGTCGGGCAATTTCGGCGAAGGCGACACCATGCGCCTGGAAGCCACCACCATCACCAGCGCCTTCGCCTCTTACGACATGGTCCGCAAAATGCGGGCAAGCTTTCAGGTGCTGGCGCCCCTGGTGGCGCGCGAGGGCGCGGCCAAGGTTTCGCTGCCGGGCGGCTGCGCCATCGGCGCGCGCCCCGTCGAACTGCACCTCAACGCGCTCGAAGCGATGGGCGCCAAAATCGACCTGGCGGAAGGCTATGTCACTGCCAGGGCAAAGGGCGGTCTCAAGGGCGCGGAGATCGTGTTTCCCTTTGTCTCGGTCGGCGCCACCGAAACCGCGATGATGGGTGCGACCCTGGCCAAGGGCACCACCAAGATCGTCAACGCGGCGCGCGAGCCGGAAATCATCGACCTGGGCAATTGCCTGATCTCCATGGGCGCGGAAATCTGGGGCTTGGGGTCCAGCGAGATCACCATCCAGGGCGTCGAGAAATTGCACAGCGCGGCCCATCGCGTGATGCCCGACCGCATCGAGACCGGCACCTATGCCATCGCCGTCGCCATTGCAGGCGGCGAAGTCGAACTGATCGGAGCGGCGCCCGACACCATCGCCTCGCTCAATGCCCTGCTGGTCAAGAGCGGCGCCGAAGTCACCGCCACGCCGCGTGGCATGAAGGTGAAGATGAATGGCGCCCGACCGCACGCGTCCGACATTACCACGGCGCCCTATCCGGGTTTTCCCACCGACCTGCAGGCCCAGATGATGGCGCTGATGGCGGTGGCCGACGGTACCTCGGTGATCAAGGAAAAGATTTTCGAGAACCGCTTCATGCATGTGCCGGAACTGGCGCGCATGGGGGCGCAGGTGCGCATTGACGGCGATACCGCCACGGTGCGCGGTGTGGAAAAGCTGACAGGCGCCCAGGTAATGGCCACCGATCTTCGCGCCTCGGTCAGCCTGGTGCTGGCGGGCCTGGCTGCCGAAGGCGAGACCGTGGTGAGCCGGATTTATCACCTGGACCGCGGCTTTGACCGGCTGGAAGAAAAACTCTCCCGCGTCGGCGCTGATATTGCGCGGGTCAGCGAATGAACAGGCTGAAGCTGGCGGCTGCCGATGCCGAGGATCTGGAAATCCTGTCGGCGCGGTTGCAGGACGCCGTGGGACAATTGAAGAATTTTACCTGGCTGCCGAAGAAACGACGCTTCGCGGCGGTGGTGAACCGGCTGCAATGGGAAGAAGGCGGCAAGACGCGGGTGCGGGCCGGGTTGCATTTCGACGGCGTGCTGAAAGTACAGTCGCAGCAGGTCAAGCTGGGTGCCAGCGATGCGGTGGTCTCGCTGCTGGCGCTGCGCTTTGAGCCGGCGGGTGGAGAAGATCCCGGCGGAACGATTGAAATCACGCTGGCGGGCGGCGGCGCTATCCGCCTGACGGTCGAATGCATCGACGCCGAACTTGCTGACATGACCGGCCCCTGGGCGGCACGAGCCATGCCCGACCATGGAGCCAGCGATGGTCCGTAGGTTAGATGCCGCCGACGCGAATTTCGCGGCGGATTTTCAGAAATTGCTCTTCGCCACCCGCGAGGACGAGGAAGATGTGGCGCAGGTGGTCAAGGCCATCCTCGCCGACGTCCGGGCCCGCGGCGACGCGGCACTGATCGAGCTGACCAACAAATTTGATCGCGCCGGTGTCACCCTCGAAACGCTGAAACTGCAGGCATCCGAAATCGACACTGCGCTGACCAAGGTCAGCGAGGCGCAGCTGGAAGCGATTGAAACCGCAGCAAAGCGGATCGGGGCCTATCACAAGCGCCAGCTTCCCGCCGATGAACGCTTCACGGATGAGACCGGCGCATTGTTGGGCTGGCGCTGGACCAGCGTGGACAGCGTGGGCCTGTATGTGCCGGGCGGCACCGCCTCCTATCCCAGTTCCGTTCTGATGAACGCCATTCCCGCACAGGTCGCGGGCGTGAAGCGCATCGTGATGGTCACCCCCGCCAGTGGCGGCACCATCAGTCCGCTGGTGCTGGCGGCGGCGCGGCGCGCCGGCATCACCGAGATCTATCGCATCGGCGGGGCGCAGGCGGTGGCGGCGCTGGCCTATGGTACAAAGACTATCAAGCCTGTGGACAAGATCGTCGGCCCCGGCAACGCCTATGTCGCCGCCGCCAAGCGCGAAGTGTTCGGGCAGGTCGGAATCGACTCCATTGCCGGTCCGTCGGAAATTCTTGTCGTCGCCGATGGCCAGAATGATCCGGAATGGATCGCGGCCGACCTGCTCAGCCAGGCCGAGCATGATGTCTCTTCGCAGAGCATTCTGATCACCGACGATACCGCGTTCGCGGGGCAGGTTGCCGAAGCGGTGACGCGCCAGATCGCCATCCTGCCGCGCAAGGACATTGCGGAAAAAAGCTGGAACGACAATGGCGCCATCATCACGGTGGCGAAGCTGGATGACGCCGCGGCGCTGGTGGACGCCATCGCGCCCGAGCATCTGGAAATCGCCACCGCCGATCCGGAAGATTTTTCGCAGAAAGTGCGTCACGCCGGCGCGATCTTCCTGGGGCGTCACACGCCCGAAGCGATGGGCGATTATATCGCAGGCCCCAACCATGTGCTGCCGACCTCGCGCACCGCGCGGTTTTCCTCCGGCCTGTCGGTGCTGGATTACATGAAGCGCACCACGCTTCTGCAGCTGGACGCTAGAAGCATGGCGGCGATTGGTCCCGATGCCCTGACCCTGGCGGAGTCGGAGGGGTTGGAGGCGCATGCCCGCTCCATCGCCGCGCGCCTGAACTGCAAGAACTGACCGTGGATTTCCGGCTGTCGGCGATCATTCTCGACGAAGCCAGTGTCGTGCATCGCAGCCGAGCCATCGACCAGGAACGCGAAGTCGCGATTTATGACCTGCTGGAGAAGAACAGTTTTCGG
>JBEENS010000083.1:0-5189 GCA_041192105.1 Pseudomonadota bacterium
ACGGCGCCGTTTCCGGCGCCGTTTCTTCAGGTCTCGATAGAGGTCGAGAGTGTTTAGGCGCAGCCCTTGTAGTTGTTGCGCTTGCAGGCCACGGAAAGTTCGCGGGCCTGGTTCTGCGCCGCCGGTGTCATGCGCGACCACAGCGCGTTGCGATGGGCAACGGCGTTGGGCATGTTGCCCTGGTCGGCGGCCAGCGCGTACCACATGTAAGCGCGGAAGGGGTCCTGCTTGATGCCCTGGCCCAGTTCATACATCAGGCCCATATTGTACATGCCGGCAGAATTGCCCTGGCCGGCGCTGGCGGAAAACCACTGCATGGCGCGGCCGAAGTCGCGCGGCACGCCTTTGCCGTCACGATAGAGACCGCCCAGATTGTTCTGGCCCAGCGAGGAACCGGCCGCCGCGGACAGCGACAGGTAACGCACCGGTTCGCTCATGTTCTGCGGCACGCCCTTGCCGTCCAGATACATGATGCCGAGATTGTTCTGGGCCACCGGATTGCCCTGGGTCGCCATCGGGCGCCACAAGGTCAAGGCGCGGTTATACTGGCCACCCTGGAAGGCCTTGGCGCCATCCTGCAGGTTGTCAGCGCGGGCGGCGAACCCGCCGAAAGCCAGTGCGGCGGCGGCGAGCGCGAGGGTGAAGCTTTTACGCATGTCTATCTCCAGCGACATATTCGGAACGCAAAACTACCACCCAAAAGGTGAAGGACCGCTTACCGCGCCGGGAGATATGGGCGGGGGAAAGCCGGGGTTTCCGCGGTTAATGCGTTTGTGGAGGTGTGCCAGAGCGTGACAGGGAGGGCATGAAGCAGCCTGTCCAGCCGGCCAGGTGAGCGCCCCAGGAGGGGCTAGCCCTTCTGGGGCTCTTCCAGGATTTCCGCGATCATGTCCTTGCCTTCGGCGCTGTGCATCCAGCCTTCGGCAGCGGAAAGGGTGGGGAACTGCAGCGGCACCTTGGCGGGCTTGTTGCGCCCCTCGATCGGCACCAGCACCTCGAAGGTTCCGGCGAAGCGCACGTCCTTGGTCTCGGCGGCATGGGGCGGCTGCAGCCTGGTCTTCCGCTTGTCCTTCATGCTGCCCATGGCGCGTCTCCCGGTCTGAGCGCGGCTTCTAGCAGCTTTCAGTCGTCGCGGTCAGTACGTTTTTTGCGGCCGATTCCCAGCTTTTCCCGCCACAGACGGGCCGGAATTTCCTCCAGCTGGCCTTCGATCAGCTGGCCCAGCTGGAACGGGCCATAGCCGGTGCGGATCAGGCGGGCGACCTTCAGGCCCAGCCGTTCCATCACCCGCTTGATCTCGCGATTCTTGCCTTCCTTCAGCGACACGGTGGCCCAGCTATAGACGCCCTTGCTGCGCTCGATATCCGCGACGATGGGGCCGTATTTCACGCCATCGATGGTGATGCCGGTGGCCAGCTTGTCGAGATCGGCCTGGGTCACCTTGCCGAACAGGCGGGCGCGGTAGACGCGCGTCCACCCCGCCGACGGGATCTCCATGCGTCGCGCGATCTCGCCGTCATTGGTGAGCAGCAACAGGCCTTCGCTGTTGAAATCCAGCCGTCCCACCGACACCACGCGGCCCAGATGCTTGGGCAGGTTGGCGAAGACGGTGGGCCGCCCCTTTTCATCCTTGTGGGTGGTGACTAGCCCGCCGGGCTTGTGATAGCGCCACATGCGCGTGGCTTCGGGCTGGAGCAGAGGCTTTTCATCCACCTGCACGACATTGTTTTGCGTCACATTCAGGGCCGGCGAGGTGACGACAACGCCGTCCAGCTTCACCCGCCCTTCCAGGATCAGCTTTTCCGCGTCCCGCCGCGAACAGATGCCGGCCCGGGCGATCACTTTGGCGATGCGGTCGCCTTCCTGGGTGGCTGGCTTTTTCTCGGCGGGCAAGGCTAACTCCTCAGGCCATGAATGATGCCGAAGCCATAGCATTGGCGCTGGAGGAAGCGAAATCCGCCGCCCTGCGCGGCGAAGTGCCGGTGGGCGCGGTGCTGCTGGCGCCGGACGGAACGGTGCTGGCCCGCGATGGCAACCGTATCCTGGAACGCAAGGACCCCACCGCCCATGCCGAGATGCTGGTGATGCGGGCCGGGGCGCTGGCGCTGAGCAATGAACGCCTTATCGGCACCACCCTGTATGTCAGCCTGGAGCCTTGCGCCATGTGCGCGGGGGCGATGGCGATGGCGCGGATCGCGCGCCTGGTCTTCGCCGCCTGCGATCCCAAGGGCGGCGCGGTGCTGCACGGCCCGCGCTTTTTCGAACAGCCGACCTGTCACCACCGTCCAGCGGTGATGCAGACCGAGCCGCATGCATTTGAGGCCGGCGAAATTCTGAAAGACTTCTTCCGCGCGCGGCGAGGCTGATTCGGCAAGCTCTATTGTCATCCCCGGCGAGCGCGAACGGGATCTAGGCATCAAAACTTGGTCCGGGTTATCCATCTGGGTTCCCTTCCCTCGCTTCGCGCTGTCGCGCGCGGCTCGCCGGGAATGACATCATTGTTTGCGGTGGAGAGTCGGGAGAAAATTAGAACCAGCCCGGTGCAAAACCCGGAAAGCCCAGCAGCAGCACTTCGCGCGCCGCGATCAGGCCGATGCCGGCGCCGATCAATACATCGCTGAGAAAATGCACCGTCAATAATGCCCGCGTTACCGCCAGCGCGGCGGCGATGCCGAACCAGAGCGGCCACCACATCGGCCAGACACAAGTGAAGATCACCGCCACGCAGCAGATGGTCAAAGCATGGCCGCTGGGAAAGCTGTTGTAATCGGAATTGAAGGCCAGCGGCATGAAGCCGTAAAGGCCCATCTCCATGTCGTCGCGCGGGCGGCGGCGGCCGATCACGAGCTTGATCACGTGCAGGATGGCGCTGCCCAGTGTGAGGCTGGCGATGAAGGCCAGGCTGTAATTGATCATCTGGGCGACTTCGTCTGGAAGGACGTTGAAATGGCGCATGGCCGCAGCGACGATCAACGCCAGCACAGCCGCCGCCAGCCAGTGACCCGCCTTGGCATAATGGGTGATGCCGTCCAGCGCCTTGTGGGCGCGGGCGTTGACATGGTCGTAGATGAAATGCGTCAGCGGCCGGTCGATCACCAGCGCCAGCAGTCCCAACAGGATGGAAACAAAGCCCGCCCACAGCAACATGCGGGTTGATTGCCCGCCCCTTGGGGGGCTGTCAACTCAGGCCTTGACCCTCAAGCCTTGACCCGGGCCTTCTGCGCCAGCGGGAAATCCACCACAACCGTGGTTCCCTTGCCCAACTCGCTCTGCATTGCGAACGCGCCGCCATGCTTTTCCACCAGCGCCTTGACCAGCGCTAGCCCCAGACCGGTTCCGCCCTTGGCGTGCATGGGGTTGGTCTTGGCCTGCTCGAAGGGATTGCCCAGCCGCGCCGGGTCCTCCGCCGAGACGCCGATCCCGGTATCGCGCACCGCGAGATGGGCGCGGCCCCGCGCTTTCCAGGTGGAAACCACCACCTTGCCATCGGGCGGCGTGAACTTCACCGCATTGGACAAAAAGTTCAGCAGCACCTGTTTCACCGCGCGGTGGTCGGCATGAAGGGTGAGGCGGCCCTTGTGTTCGCACGACAGCACGACGCAGCGCATTCAGCGCCTGGTCCTTGAGGATGCGCAGGCAATCATCCACCGTTTCGCCCAGGTCCACGCGTTCGGGCGACAGCTCCAATTTGCCGACCTCGATCTTGGCCATGTCGAGCATGTCGGTGATGAGGTCGAGCAGATTCTTGCCGGAATTGTGGATCAGGCCGGTATATTCGGCATAGCGCGCATTGCCCAGCGGGCCGAATAGCTGCTCGCGCATCAACTCGCTGAAGCCGATGATGGCATTGAGCGGCGTGCGCAGTTCGTGGCTCATATTGGCCAGGAAGTCGGACTTGGCTTTGTTGGCGGCCTCGGCGCGTTCCTGCGCCGCCTCGATTTCCAGTTCATGCGCCTTGCGGGTGGAGATGTCGCGCGAGACGCTGACGATGTTTCGCACCTTGCCGGTGGCGTCGTCGTAAATGGCGCGGGTGACGACTTCCAGCCACAGATAATGGCCGTCCCTGTGCTTCCACGCGATAGATCGCGGTCAGGTTTTCGCCCAGCGCCGGAACGGTGCTGACCTGGCGGGCTTCCGCCAGGTCGTCGGGATGGACGATGTTGAGGAAGCCGCCGCGCTCGATCTCGTCAACCGTACGGCCCACCAGGCGTTCCAGTGCTTCGGAGGCGAAGAGGATTTCGCCTTTCACCGTATAGAAGATGATGATGTCGGAGGCTTCGCGCGTCATCGCCCGGTATTGTTCCTGGGCGATTTCGTTGGCTTCTTCCTCGCGCAGCTTCCTTGTGACGTTCTGGCAGATGGCGACCAGCGCGACCGGGTTGCCGTCCTCGTCCAGCTGCACTTCGCCCTGGACGTCGATGATCTGGGCGATGGCGTCCGGCAGGAGTGGTCCCAGGGTGATGTCGCGCAGGCGGTAGAAGAAGGGATCGCGCGTGCGCATGGCTTCGCCGATTACCTGCGCGACATGGACCTGTTCTGGAACGGACAGATACTCACGCAGCCATGCGATGTCGGGCGTGATCGAGGGATCGACGCCCATCAGCGCATACATGCCGGGCGACCAGAAATGGGTGCGCTGGATCAGGTCGTAGCGCCAATAGCCGATCTGCACGGCGCGCTCGGCCAGCGCGAAAGCGCCGCGCAACCGCTGGTCCGCGGGTCGCGCATCGGCTGCGCTGCATTTTAACTGGGCGATACTCCCCACCATGCCGGCCTGCCTGTTTTTGTGGCGCGGATGTTACCGGGGGCAAGTTAACAACGCTTTGGCTGGAAACGGCCACAAGCGTGAAGGAAGGCTTAAGGCAGGTTGCGCAGGGCGCCGCGAAACTCAGCGTTTCAGCGCGCGCCAGCCTATGTCCCTGCGGACGAACGCCCCGTTCCAGGTGATGAGGTCCACGGCCTGGTAGGCCCGCGCTTCTGCCTCCGCCACGTCTTTGCCGATTGCGGTGACGTTCAGCACCCGGCCGCCGACGGCGACGATATCGTTGCCGCGTTTCTCGGTTCCGGCATGAAAGATGGTGACGCCGGGCACCTTGGCCGCCGCGTCGAGGCCGTGGATGACATGGCCTTTCTCAGTGGCGCCGGGATAGCCCTTCGACGCCATCACCACCGTCAATGCCACCTCGTCG
>JBEENS010000084.1:0-4972 GCA_041192105.1 Pseudomonadota bacterium
CGGCGCGGACATAAGAGTCTGCGGCGCAGGTGGCCACCGGGACAGTCCGCAGACGGCCAGCTAGCGCATACGCCTCTCATAAACTAACATTGCAACTGGGCCACTCAGTGAGGGCCGGTCAACCTTGGCCCTGCCAAAATGGGCCAAATCCTTGAGCGCGCGATCAATTTGGTAGCGCGAGGAATTTCTGGAAAAAATGTTGCTGATCTCGGTCCGTGTCAAACCGCCAGCCCCACCATTTTTCCACCGAACTTGCCACTTACTGAGATTTGTCGGCGCCGTGCGGCGCTGGCAGGATGAGGCTCGTTCGGATGGGGTATGGAATGGAAAGACATGAGAGCGCCGCACGCGCCTGGACCGTCCTGTTTCTGGCGTGGCTGATCGCGCTGGGCGCCACGCTGGGCGCGATCTTCATCGGCGAGGTGATGGGCCAGACGCCCTGCCTGCTCTGCTGGTGGCAGCGCGTCTTCATGTTCCCGCTGGCGATTGTGCTGGGCGTGGGCGTGCTGAAGCCCGATAGCGGGACGTTCCGCTATGGCTTGCCGCTCAGCCTGCTCGGCGCGGGCGTGGCTGCCTACCATTCGCTCCTCTATGCGGATATACTTTCTGAAGAGATGCGGCCCTGCACCCAGACCGGCCCATCCTGCCTTGATGCGGCGATGACTGTGATGGGCCTGCCGCTGCCCTATCTTTCGCTTTCGGCCTTTCTGGCCATTGCGGGTCTTCTATTTCTTTCCAGGCGGGACAACGCATGAACAGGCGCAATATCGTTCTACTGACTGGTCTTGGCGCGGCGGCCTTGTTCGCCGGCGGGGCCTATCTCTACACGCAGCACACCGCGCCGACGCCCGCGACGCCGGAGATGGCCGCCATGCCGGAAGGTCTGGTGCGGGAGCATGCACCGATCATGGGGCCACAGAACGCCAAGGTGACCATCGTCGAATTTTTTGATCCCGCCTGCGAGGCGTGCCGCGGCTTCTATCCCTATGTGAAGCAGATCATGGCGACCCATCCCAACGATGTTCGCCTGATGCTGCGCTATGCGGCGTTACATCAGGGTTCGGACCAGGCGGTGGGTATCCTGGAAGCGGCGCGCAAGCAAGACAAGTTCCAGCCGGTGCTGGAAGCGTTGCTGGAAAAGCAGGCCGAATGGGCGTCGCATGACGGGCCCAATCTGGATCGCGCCTGGGCCATTGCGGGCGAAACCGGGCTTGACCTGACGCGCGCGCGCCAGGACGCCGCCGCGCCGGAGGTCGCCACCTTGCTGGCGGCCGACATGGCCGATGTGAAGACCGTGGGCATCACCGGCACGCCGAGCTTCTTCGTCAATGGCAAGCCGCTGACCGTCTTCGGGCCGGAGCCGCTGCGGCTGCTCGTGCAGAACGAAGTGGAAGCGGCAAAACTCCCATAAACTACGCCCTCAGCTGTCCCAATTGTTTTGACGACACACAATGGCCTGCGTCAGCGCATCTTCGTCTGCACGCGTTATGACCGTGTAGCGCTGCGTGCCACGCGGCTGACCGAAAATCCGGCAGGCCTGACGCTCCGAGAGATGGTACTTCTCCCGTGCCCCTGTAACCGCCTGCCGGCGCCGAAGTTTCCCGAGGCAATGTCCTTGAGGACTCGTTTTTCAGACGGCGGCCTGGACCATGATCTCGACCAGCAGCTTCGGGTCGGCGAGCTTCGCCTCGACGGTGGCGCGGGCCGGTGTGTTGCCCGGAGAGACCCATGGGTCCCACACCGTGTTCATCGTCGCCCAGCTCTTGATGTCGGTGAGCCAGATATTGGCCGACAGGATCTTCGACTTGTCGCTGCCCGCAGCCTTGAGCAGCGCGTCGATCTTGTCGAGGATCTGCTTGGTCTGGCCCTTCACGTCCTGGCTCGAATCGTCCGCCGTCAGGCCGGCGAGATAGACGACGCCATTATGGACCACGGCCTTGCTCATACGCGGGCCGGTCTCGATACGCTTGATCGCCATTGTGGTGCTCTCCCCTTGGTTGTCCGTCGTCAGATCATTTGGCGCAGCAGATGGGCTGGATTAGTGGAGCGTTGGCCTCGTCTTGGGGTTGATGTTAGGCGGCGTGCTTGCGGTGTTGCAAGCGTCGAAGTTCGATTGATCGGGGCTACCGGAAGAATAGAAAGCGGAAGGCGGTGAAAGATAGTCAATCACATTACTTAAAGTTGGCGCCTAGCACTGACTCGCCACCGCTTAGGCTTCTGTAAACATCACTAAACTGGCGATCAGTCTCAATCTATTCTTTCGATCTTATTCCCATTCTCATCAACCAAGTTTCCGTCCTTATCTACCAAGCCATTTAGGTTGATCCGAACAATCGCATCTGAGTAATGGGGGCGATCAAGCGTCTTGAGGAAAAACTCTTTACTGGGAAGATCCTTAATCGTCCGCTCCATGGCAGGGAATGCCCCCTGAGTGGTACCTGGCGGAACGCTCTGAACAATCTTAGTTTTGGTAGACGTGATGGTAGCTTCACGGATCGCGATGAAAGAATGTTTACTTGGCTCTTCCTCCTGAATCACCGTAATCCCAACAGGCTTTTCAGAGTCCACAACATAGGCCGGCATGGCCGTGATGCGGTAGGTGGAGGAAATTCCCATCTTTTCGCCCGTCCTGGGATCGGGGATGCCGTCGGCGTTGCGCTTGAGGGCATAATAAAGCGCGACATGATCTTCATGTTCGCGGATGCCCTGTTGGCCGCCATCCTGGGAAAACGTGTTCTCGGTGTATAATTCGCGCCAGTCGCGATAGCCGCCGATCAGGCCCTTGGTATTGCCGTCCGCGCCGATCTCCAGACGGATCTTGCCCTTGCGGAGGTTGGCGCCGCCGACATGATTGTACCACCAGGCGATGCGGGGTGCATGCAGTTCCTCGACCTGTTCAGTCTCGACTACGCCATTGCGGATCCTCGCCTTCAGTCTGGTGTACTGCTCACTCTTGACGATGCGGTAGGAGTAGTCCGCCGCGACATCGCCGCGGGCATTCTTGGTGATCTTGTCGGGTGAATAGCCGATCTCGACGATGGCGTTGTCGTCATTCATCGGGTCCTTGTTGCCCGAAACGCGGATCACCATGGTGTAGAGGCCGCCCTGCATCTTGTCGTTGGCGCGAAGATGCAGCGTGGCATTGCCATCGCCGCGCCAGGGCGCGTCGCAGCCCCAGGCGCGGTAGAGCGCATGGTCGATGCCCTGCTCGCCATCCTCGGCGACAAAACCGCCGGTGGTGGAATTATTGTCCAGGTTGAAGCCGGAGGCGATCTTGCCGGTGACTTCCGGCTGGCCGGGGTCTTCCGCTGCCCAGGGATTCACATAGGTCTCAATGCCGCGTTTCCAGCCGCGATAAGTGATGGCGCGATTCCAGATTTGAAACCTAGTAATGGTTGGCCCCCGTACCATCTCAAGCCCGGGCGGTCGAGAGATAGCCTCGATTTCGTACTTGCTACGAAAAGGCTGTTTCAGTGCGGCTTCGGTGTTCTTGTCATTGGCAAAATGGACGCTGGCGCCATGGAGGCAGTCCGAGCCCGGTTCAATCTCACCTTTACGGGCGAACCCGGCGCGGCCACCATAGCGGAAGGCATATTCATAGGTGGCGACGACAAAACCTCGCTCCCACTGCGCGGCATATCCAGGCTGGGCAATTGCGCTGAGGGAAATTACAGAAACCGAAAATCGCAATATGTTTTTGAACAGGGCCATCAGTCATATTACCCCTATTTTTCTAGCTGATTTTTATCAATAAATTACTTTGGCGTAAAGAAGGGCCTGGACCTAGCTGGCCTGCCGGATATTTCTACCAGTGTGATTGAGACTACTGCATAGCCGGCGTTACATCTAGACGAGTGCCGCCGCCGGGCCGGTTCACGGCTCGCCCAGATACCACCGATAGGCCGCCACCCAATCAGCCGCGATGGCAGCCCCATGAAGCTCGTCCTAGTACCGTTCGATCTGTCACGCATACAGCGCGCATAGCGCCCTGATTTTGAGACGGCGGGAAATCTGACTGTCAGTATATGGCTTGCGCCTGGTTTCCCAGAAAACACCAGCAAGGTTCCCCGATTAAAAAACTACCCCGCCCAGCCCCATAAGCGGATATTCAACGCTCTTGCCCACCGGTGTGCAGACCGAGTGGCTTGACCAGTATGCCGACAAGCTGAAAGGCTACCAAAATGATCAACTGGTTGAGGAAGCTGTTGCGCTCGCCCACCAAGATTGGGCCGAGGGCCGCACGGCGCGCTTTGCCGTCATCAATAGAATCTTTCGGACATTGCGGGACGCCATCAATCAAATACGATCCGCTTTCAACGGACGACAGTTTCATTCCCCCGAGGATGTGTTCGGGGCCGAATCCAGAGCTATCTTTGAGGATATTGAACGCGGCAAAATCGGAGCGCGCGGCCCAGGAGGCGGCAAGCGCAGCGCCGGCCCCGCCTTCCAGAGCAATACCGACGAGACCGATACCGTAGCCTTCAAGCGCTGGTTCGGTGACAGAAACGAGGAAGCCATTGCCGAAGCTCACGCTGAGTACAATGCTGACGAACGCGGTGAAAAGGGTCTTCTGGCCCAGCTCCATGACAAGGTGCGCAACGCCCTATCTGCAAGCAAGAGCGCGTTTAGCCTCAATGGATTCGAAACCGCCGAAGATGTGTTCGGACCCGCCGACCGCAGCATCTTCCTCAAAGTCGCAACCGGAGAAGTAAGCGCACACGGACCCGGCCCAAGCCTTGTCGCGCCATAAGGGCCAGAATCTACCGCTCGGAATTGTCCGCTTTGGGTCAGGAGCGGCCATTCGACCCCGGTCGGCTGAATGGCTGCTTTACCCCCCAAAGCGGTCATTCGTTCGAGGGCGGCCCAATGGCTGCTTTTGACGGCGGGTTCAACGGGTCGGCGCAACACCTTCTAATCTTACTGGATCAGGAGGTAAGCGCATGGAATGGACAGCCCGGACTTGGTTTACGGC
>JBEENS010000085.1:0-4860 GCA_041192105.1 Pseudomonadota bacterium
CGAGGCCAAGGATCATTTGTCGATCCGCCAGTACGCGCGGCTGGTTCACAAGTGGGTGGAAGCGGCAGGCCTGGACACTGTTGTATATGGCACCCACTCCATGCGCCGGACGAAAGCGGCCCAAATTTACAAAAAGACAGGAAATCTTCGCGCCGTCCAACTCCTGCTAGGCCACACAAAGCTGGAAAGCACCGTTCGCTATCTTGGCATTGAGGTTGACGATGCTCTGAGTTTGTCAGAGCAGGTGGAAATCTAATCACCAGCCGTGGGTCACAAGAAGTCGAGGGTCGTTATTCGGGCGCGCCAATCCCTAGCGGCTGCGCTTCACGAGCGAATCAGCTTTCATAAGGGTGAGGAGTTGACCCTGTGGCTGCGGACCCGGCTTTGCCCGTGCCGTCAGGAGTCCGCCATGTCCCAAGAAACCCGCACCCTCGTTGAAGCCAGCCAAACGCTGGGGGCCGCCTTCCTGGCTGGCCTCAGGCCCCATGTGCGCTGCCTGCCCGGGAAGCGCATGGGCCCAGTCAAGGTCGAGCCCTGCGGCTATGCCACCAAGCTGCACCTCGAAAGCCTGATCTGGACGCACGGACCCAAATACCCCTGCTGGCGGCTCGCCAGCCGTCTCAGATGTCCACGGTGCGGCGGCACGGTGGTGGAGATGACCCGGCTGCCAGGCGGCTTGCTACCGGCCAGGGCACGACGTGACCTGTACCAATGCGTGGTTGCGAGCGGGCGGGGGTAAGCCCGTCACAGCGGCACCATATTGTGGGTTCTAATGTGGGAACGATTTTCTAAGTCGTCTGTTAAACGACTGAAAATATTAGATATTTGGTATAAAAATGGCTCCCCGGGCAAGATTCGAACTTGCGGCCAACCGGTTAACAGCATTGTCCCATGCGATTTGCTGCAATGGCCTGCGCCCGGCTGACAATGCTATGTCTCTGTAAAACCTAAACTAATTAGCGAATGGCAACGCGACGGGTTGCAGCCTATTGCAGCCAAGCGCTTGTTAGCGTACCTAAAAGGTACGGACTTCGACCAACCGGGTTTCCGAATGGCCCCCGAGGTGGTCGCCCAAAACCTGACATGGGTGTCCCTACCATGCGCGTCAAATTGACCGATCGCTTCGTGTCCAGCGCCAAGGCGACCGATGGCAAGCAAACCGACCTTTTTGATGAAACCGTTACGGGCCTGTCACTGCGCGTTTCCAAAACCGGATGGCGGGCCTGGAACTTCAATTTTACATCGCCCAAGGACCGCAAGCGGGCGCGGATCAGCTTAGGGACATATCCAGGCACAACATTGGCGGCTGCCCGCGCCCGGGCCACGGAGGCCCGCCAGCATCTTGAAGCGGGGCACGATCCCAAGGCCTTGTTTGCCGACCAAGCCGCTGCGGGCATGACCGTCGCTGCGTTGGTGACGTCCTACATGGAAAAGCATGTCAGGCCGAACCTGCGGACCGCCAAGGAAACCGAACGACGCTTCTACCGGCACATTGTTCCGATCATAGGCAGCATCCGCCTTAACGACCTGCACCGCCGCGACGTCAACCGCGTGGTGGACCCGATACTGGCGCGGAAGCGTCCGACCGAGGCGGCCCATGCCTTCGAGGACGTGCGGGCAATGCTGCGCTGGGCGGTGTCGCGCGGGGACATGGATCGCAATCCCGCAGAGGGGATGCGGAAACCCGCGACGGCAGACCCGCGTGAGCGGGTGCTGTCCGACGATGAATTTCGCACCGTCTGGGAGGGGCTGCCGAAGATCATCGCTAGATCGGTGGCCGTGCAGCGCATTATCCGCCTTTGCCTTGTGACGGCGCAACGCGTTGGCGAGGTGAGCGGGATGGCGACCACCGAACTGGACCTCAAAAATCGCACATGGACCATCCCCGCCGCTCGGGCTAAAAATGGTTATGCGCATCGCGTCCCGCTGACCGATCTGGCCGTATCGATCATTGAGGACGCATTGAAGGACGCGGGGCCGGGTGCCGCGCATGTCTTTCCAAACCTCGATGGTGACGGTCCCTTGCCCGCCCGCGCCGTCGCCAAAACCGTAGCAAAAGCGCAAAAGGCAACCGCCAAATTACCGCTGGGGCGCTTCGGGATTCCGCATTGGACCTGTCATGACCTGCGCCGTACGGCGGTCACGGGCATGGCGCGGCTAGGTATTCCGCCTATAGTGCTGGCCCATGTCATCAACCACCGATCCGTCACCAAGGCGGGCGTCACGATGGCTGTATATGCCCACTATGACTACGCCAAGGAAAAGCGGGAGGCACTGGAACTATGGGCTGAACGGCTGGCGGGCATTATCGCGGGCGAGGTTGCCAACGTCGTTGCGCTGCGCCCATGACCCTGAAATTTGTACCGGAAAAACGCGGCCCAAAAATTCAGAAAGGAGCAAAATACCGCGCTGCGGTGCGTTTGGCATTCAAAAGGTCTTTTTCACAGACCGCAGACGAAGTGCTCGAAATCATAGAGCAGGACGCGCTTCGGTGCATCGATGCCCTGAGCCATAAAAAGCGCCTGAAACCGGGCGACCTCGCCGATATAAAGCGATTAGCTTACGACCACCTTGCCTCCTGCACGATTACCTTATGCGAGCCAGCGCCCCTTGCGCTGCTCGACCTCTGCAGCCGCCTGATGGGCGTGAAAAAGAATGCCAAAACACAGATAAAAAACAAGAAAGGGTTTCTAGCTGCCGCAAAATACGTGGCGCTCCACCCCGATGCATCCGTGACCGCAGTAAAGCGCACCATCACAAGCGGAGACAGGAAAGTCATCAAGCGGTGGCGGGAGATGCCGGAATTCAAGCTGGCTGTAGCGCGTCAAAGGCAGGTGATCAAAAACGACGAGTTTTTTTCCAAGCTGAAAAAACGGAGCGGGGGAGTTAAAAAGGTTTTGCTCCCCCCTTAGGGGCATCGTGCATCGTCCGTCCGTAGCGCAACGCACCGCGAAACGGAGAGAACATGGATGACGAACTTCTGGACGCCGATGCGGCCTGCCGTTTTATCGGCGGCTCCCGGCCAATTAACCCTGCTACTTTGTATCGCGGCATCAAGTCCGGCATTTACCCACCCCCAGTGAAAGTTGCGCCGAACATCAGCAGATGGCGTCGCACGGAACTTGCTGAGGCGATCGATCGGCGGATTTCCGCTCGCGACCGGAGCGCGCCCTGACATGGTGCGCCCGCTGCAACTGCTGTGCGATAATCGGCTTGCCATTTTGGCAGGACAAATTCGCGCGGACCATGACGACGCTGAAAGCGCAGTGCGGCATGGCATTCGAGCTGGCGAAGATCTGGTCGAGGCCAAGGCCTTACTCACCCATGGTGCCAGTCTGCCCTGGCTAACCGCGTATGCTGGTTTTTCGGAACGAACCGCCCAAGCCTATATGCGGGTGGCCAAGCTATCGAAATCCGCAAGCGTTGCGGATTTGCGAATTGGAGCCAGATGGACATCAAACATCCTCCTTGACGCCGGCGACGGCCATTGCGCTGGCCCCGCTGCCAGCGTTCGGGATGGCGGCTGACATGGGCGACATCCGAAGCATGGCCCGTCGGCTTGGTGGCGAAGTGTCCGGCGGGCGCATCCGCTGCCCCGGCCCCGGACATTCGCCAAGCGACCGAAGCATGTGGATAAAGATTGATCCCGCCGCACCGGATGGCTTCGTTGCCGGATCGTTTGCGGGCGATGATTGGCGAGACTGCAAGGATTACATCCAGGAGCGCTTGGGCCGCGCCCGCTGGCAACCGGCGCATCAGGGCCAGCGTCCCGCCACGCCCAAGATCGGACCGGTTGTGTCCAGGGAGGACGACACCTCACGTACCAAGAATGCCCTGGCCATATGGGGCCAGACAGTACCGCTCGCCGGTACGCTGGGCGATACCTACCTCCGGCAGCGCCTAGGTGTTGGTGGTGTTGGTGTTGATCTTCGCTTTCATCATAAATGCCCGCGCGGCGCTCACAAACTTCCCGCCTTGGTGGCGCTGTTGCGGGATATTCGCACCGATGAGCCCAAAGCGATCCAGCGGATTTTCTTGCAGGACGATGGCCGGGATCGCCTGCGGGACACGATGGGCAAGGCGACACTAGGTCCCGCTGCCGGGACAGTTTGCAAACTATCGCCCGATGAGGCCACGACGCACGGCATTGGCCTTACCGAAGGCGTCGAAAAGGGCCTTGCGCTGCTTGCAATCGGCTGGGCCCCGATCTGGGTCACATGCGGGACCAGCAACATGTCGGCTTTCCCCGTGCTGAATGGAATAGAGGTGCTGACTATCTTTGCCGACCACGATGAGGCCGGACAAAAGGCCGCCCGGATATGCGGCAATCGCTGGGCTGAAAAAGGTACTGAGGTTCATTTAAGAACGCCGACCGCGCTTGGCGCAGATTGGAATGACGCAATCGGGGCACCCATATGAAAACACCCGAAAAAATCCTTGATGAAAAGGGCACCGTAACGCGGTTGATCGCGCCGCTGCTCATCGACCCCAAGGACCACATGCGCACGGGACGTGAATTCGTCGCCCGCCAATACACGAAATTCACCAAGCCGGTTTTGCACCACCAGAACGACAGCTTTTATGCCTGGGCTGACACCCATTATCGGGAGGTTGTACCGGCCGAAATCAGCACCGACCTCTATCACTTCCTGGAAAGCGCAAGCGTGACGTGCCGGAAGGGACCACCGGTTGCCTTCAAGCCGAACCGGCACAGCGTTGCGGAACTGCAAGCCGCACTCAAGGCCGTGACAAACTTGCCGTCGGAAATTAGCCCGCCAGCTTGGCTTCAGAATGACGCGAGAAAATTTCCCGCCGACGAAATTGTCGCCTGCGCCAATGGGCTGCTGCATCTCAAGACCG
>JBEENS010000086.1:0-4519 GCA_041192105.1 Pseudomonadota bacterium
CCCTCCGGTTCCGCTACGCTCCACCTACCGCCGGCCATAGCGCTGGAGGCTGGAATGCACTAACAATCAAAACGGACCACCCAGTGGAGGCCGATCAGTCTCGAGGCCCAAGGTACGAATGGGCGCTGCCGCGCGGCCATTATCCATGATCGCACATGGCGCCCGGCCACCACGCCGAGGCTGCTAATATCGCACCGGGTAACGAGAAGTGGCCGTGGGTGCGTCCAACTCTTTCGAGCCTTATTGCCGGGGGGCGGCACATGCTGGGATATGGACTCATTATCGGCTGTGGCGTGGCCATCCTGCTGCAGGCTATCGCGGGGCTCGTCGTCACGGCCTACACCCAGATCGCCGCGACTTACCGCAGCGTGGCCAGGCTGGCATTCGCCTGTTGCGCCGTCATCGGACTCTGCTTGCTGGGATGGGGAAGTCTCCGGGCCTGGGAATTGCGTTACGACCAGCCGAGCGTGGTGGACATCGAACTGTCTGCCGACCAGGCGCAGGTGCAATTGCAGCGCATCGCTTCCCTGCTGGGCGTGAGCACAAAACAGCCGACGCCGGCCATCGCCGATGCCATTATCGACCGCCTGCCTGCGCGCGTCTGGAGGATGCAGGCCGTACAGCGCGAGGCGTTCGGGCTTGCACTCGACCAGATCCCGGCGCGCGAACGATTCATGGTCGTGGTGCGTAGCATTCCGTCAAACGACAACTCGATCGCGTTTTCGGAAGACATCCTGGCCACCTTGCGCCAGCATGGCTGGCAGGCTGAAAGCGCGCGCGACTTCGGCATCAATGCGGCTCTGCCGGGCCTGGTAATCGCCGTATACCCCTCGGTGCGGACCAACGAGCACGTCCCGGCCAATGCGAAAAAAATGATCGTGATGCTGCAAAAGGCCGGTTTTGCGCCCTATGGCGCACCGCAGCCGGGGCTGGCTGACGGTCAATTCGAGCTGGTGATCGGCAATGGGCCGGCGGCGTCACCCAGTCGGCGTTGAATCACCGGGCCCCAACCCAGCCTGTGCTGGGTCACCACGGTGTCACCAGCAGTCCCGGCTGAGGGGCCGAAAATGGCCCGGTTTGGAGGTAACATTAGAAGCAACATTAAGTTGGTTTCGAAGCTGCGGCGCGCGGTAATTGCTCGAATTTCTTCATATAACTCAGCCACTTTGGTCCGGTCGTCTGACATCGGGTCAATTTTTTTCCTTGATTCCGAGTCCAGCCGTGCGCGAAGGTTCCCGCAACGTTGTCAGAACAAACACTTAGAACAATGATTCAGGGGTCCCATGCGCAAACTTTGCACCGCAGCTATCGCCGTTAGCCTGTTCGCCTCGTCCATGGCATGGGCGGAAACTACGCTTGCTCCGGGCAAGCCGGCCGGTGTGCGCCAGGCGCAGATGGGCACCAAGGAAGTTCTGATATTCGGCGGCATCGCCGTTGCGGCCGTGGTGATCTTTGCGGTCAACTCCGGCAGCGGCAACCCGCTTAAGCAGCAGCTCCAGGGCAATTCGGCGGTGACGAGTACGGTCGCCGCACCATAAGGAATTGCACCCTAATAGGTTGTGCGCCCGCCTGACGTATCCAGCGTCGCGGCGGTGGTGAACGAGCATTCTTCGCTCGCCAACCAGCAGACGGCGGCCGCGTTTTCCGTCGCCAGCCCGAAACGCTCCATCGGAATCTTCGACCGCATATAGTCGATATGGCTCTGCGGCACCCCGTCCAGGATCGGGCTTTCAAAGGTCGCGGGTGTTACGGCGTTGACGATCACGCCCTTGGTCGCAAGCTCCTTGCCCAGCGACTTGGTGAAGCCCAGCACCGCAGCCTTGGACGCAGAATAGGCGCTGGCATTGGGATTGCCTTCCTTGCCCGCTACTGACGCGATGTTGACGATGCGGCCATAGCTGTTTTCCAGCATCAGCGGCACCACGAAACGGCAGCAATAGAACAGGCCGTTGACGTTGACATCCATCACCTTCAGCCAGCTGTCGATGGGATAGGTCACGACCGGGCCGGTGGCGCCGGTGATGCCGGCGCTGTTGACCAGGATATCAATCTTGCCCAGCACCTTCTTGCTTTCGGCGGCAGCGGCTTCGACCGCCTTGGCGTCGCTGACGTCCAGCGCGATGGTGTGGACGGCACCGGTTTGCGTCTTGGCCTCCGCCAGGGCGTCGGGATTCATGTCCCACAGGCAGACCTTGCCGCCTTCCGCCGTGATGCGCTTGGCCGTTTCCAGCCCCAGGCCTGACGCGCCGCCGGTTACGATGGCGGTGCGGCCGTTGAAGCGTCCGGTGTACACGGTCATGCCTTGATCCCTGTTTGAAACGGCGCCGGTTATAGCAGCGGCGTATCAAAAGGGAATGTTGCGGCGCAATAGTCGGCAAAATGCCGCGATGGGTTGCCCAGACTGGCCCGTGCCAAGACTGGCTTCTGTCCACCCAGCTTGTCTAAAGTAGCGGCGGCCGTGCCACAGAACGCGGCAATCCGGGAATGGAGAGACACATGGATCGCAGGAAATTCTTTGGCCTTTCGGTCGCTGCTGGCGGGTTGCTGGCGGCGAAATCGGCGGCGGCCCAGGCCACTGGCCCCGCCTATAACGGCGCGCCGCGCATGGAAGTGCAGCCCAAGCTGCGCCAGCAACAGCAATTCCGCATCGGCTACACCACCAATACCCGCGGCGGCTGGGAAGGTGATCCCTTTGTCGGCATTACCGAAGGCCGCGATGTCGGCTTCCGCTATTTCGAGATTTTCGGCTCCTCCTTCTGCGCCACCAAGGACGGGCTTGAGGCGCCGCCCCGCGATACCCAGACGATGAAGACCTGGCCGGGCGGCTATAGCTGGAAACAGCCCACCGGCCCGCGCAAGAAGCGCGAAAACTATTATCCGGACCGCTGGGAAGCCCTGCAGCACCGCATGTATGAGATCGGGGCGCAGTTCACCGCCATCACCGGCGGGGCCGCGGGCGGCAGCACCGCCTTCCACGATCCGGCCCAGCGCAAAGCGGTGGTGGACAACCACTTCAACATGACGCGTTTCGCACGCCGCTTCGGCTGTGACCATCAGAAGACCAATACCGGCGCCCGCAAGCAGCCGGGCGGTACGCCCGATGCAGATCTGAAAGAAATCGCCATCACCTGCGATCTTCTGGGCAAGCGTATCCGCGAGGAACTGGGCATGACCTTCGGCGTGCATCCGCACCTGGGCAGCCAGATCCAGAATGAGCATGAGACCAACTACATCCTGGAAAACACCCGGCCCGAAAATGTCGGCCTGATCCTGGACACTGGCCATATCACCATGGCGGGCATGGACCCGGTGGCCTTGGCCAAGAAATACGGCCACCGCGTTCTGGAATTTCACTTCAAGGACACCGGCAGGGCCGATCGCGGCGGCACCAGGAATGTGCCCACACCCCAGCGCGACATGATGAACGATCCTTATTTCTATCCGATGGGCGAAGGCGGCGTGGATTTCCCGGCGATAATGGCCTATCTGAAATCCATCAACTGGCGCGGTCATCTCAATGTCGAGCTGGACACCTCGCCCTGGCGCACGCCCAAGGAAAGCGCGCGCATCACCGCTAACTATATCGGCAACACCTTGAAGCTCGAGCTCTAGAACCGTCATGACGAACACCAAGTCTTTTCCGCTTCCCGATGACTGGCGCGATGCCGTGCTGGTCGGCCGCCTGGATCTGGGCGAAGGCCCGACCCCGGTGGTGGTGAAGGAGGGCCGGGTGTTCGACGTGTCGGCCACGGCGCCGACCACGGCGCAGCTGTTGGAAAAATGGAACGGCACCGTGCCACCCGGAAAAGACCTTGGCGATATCAACGACCTGGGTCTTTCCACCGCTTGGAGCGAGACCAAAGGCAAAGTGAAGTTGCTGGCGCCGGTGGACCTGCAATGCGTCAAGGCGGCCGGCGTGACCTTCGCGGTCTCGGCGATGGAACGGGTGATCGAGGAACGCGCCCAGGGCGTTCCGGCGCGCGCCCAGGCCATCCGCCAAGAACTGGCGGCCAAGATCGGCACCGATATACGCAAAGTGGTGCCGGGCAGCAGCGAAGCCCAGAAGCTGAAGGAAGCGTTGATCGCCGACAAGCTGTGGTCGCAATATCTCGAGGTGGCGATCGGCCCCGATGCCGAAGTCTTCACCAAGGCGCCACCGCTGTCGTCGGTCGGCTGGGGCGACTATGTCGGCATCCGCACCCAGTCCACCTGGAACAATCCCGAGCCCGAAGTGGTAATCGTGGTGGACCGGGCCGGCAAGGCGGTGGGGGCGACCCTCGGCAACGACGTGAACCTGCGCGACTATGAAGGGCGCAGCGCGCTTCTGCTGGGCAAGGCCAAGGATAACAACGCGGCCTCGGCGCTCGGCCCCTTCATCCGGATGTTCGACGACAAGTTCACCATGGACCATGTCCGCAATGCGGTGGTCGAGCTGGAAATCGTCGGCACCGACAATTACCGGCTGGAAGGCAAGAGCACGATGGCGGAAATCAGCCGCGATCCGCTCGAGCTGGTGAAG
>JBEENS010000087.1:0-4517 GCA_041192105.1 Pseudomonadota bacterium
CGTCTCGTTTGAAAGCGTCGCTGAATTTGGCTTTGCTCATTATGGTCTCCTTGCCTCAAAATTAGGGAAGAAGACGTCTACGAATCTAGGGGCTATTCAGCCATTGGCCCTGTCGGCTAATCCAAGACACCCTTAAGATAGGGTCAGCGTGGCTTTCTGAAGCGCAAAGTCATGCGTTCGCTTTCGCCAATTGCGTCGTATTTGGCGTGGTCGAAATTTGGATTGGGTGACTGGCCGGAAGGCGCGTCGCGGCGAATCGGAGGCAAGGTCTAGACGGCAAATGGATGATCCTTAGCGTCCTTTGAATTGGCATTGATTTCCGAGCTGGCCTCCAACATGAAGCCAGCTTTTTTTGCCAAACTCACCACAGTCGACGTAGCCACATACCCGTCACGGGCTTCAGTAACTTGCGGCCTCGGGTCAGCCCGATGTTCTTCTACCGCTAGAATCCCCCCGGGCTTAAGCACAGAAAAAAAGTCCTGCATGCTTTTTTCCGCCATGCCGGGCACCCACATCCAATTATGAATGTTGCGCGCCGTCAAAACCAAGTCGGCAGAATTGGCGGGCCCCAGCGCACTGCCTGTCTGACCAAATACCGTGAATCTTACGTTGCTCTAAAGAGCGCCATTAGTGAATTTCGCGCGGTCCTTGAGGTCTATTTCTCGAATAGCGGCGATATAGTCCCCTCTCGTCGCCTTGGCATAGGGTGCAAGAATCTCGAACCAATAACCGCCCACACCGGGCGCCACTTCTAAGACAGTTTGGTCTGGCTTCAGACCCCAGAATAAGAGGCTCGCGGAGGGATGACGTGCGCCATCGCGCGTTGCATTAGCCTTAGTGCGTGTCGGCGCCGCGATCGCGGTATCCAGATCGACATCGGCCGCCATAGCCGAAATCGGCATCGAAGAGATCAGCGCAATCGCTAGAAGAATCAACCGCGGTGTCATCTTCCAGTTCCTTATTACGTTGCGCGACGATAGTGATGAGGCGGGAGCACCTAGTAGCATTTTCAGTGACTTAACCCGGCCCCACAGGGCCCGTATTTTTGTGCTACAATCAAACTGCTTCGCCTAAGGTCGGCATCAAAACGGTTTAGAGGAGGGTGACCATGATTCTGCATAAACGCGTTTTGCTTTGCTCGGTGGCTACGGCGGCGCTTGCCGCCATGATCCAGCCCTTGGCCGCGGCGCCCTGGCAGCGCGGATTTGTCGTCGCCACCTATGAATACGCCTTCCGCTATGGCGGCCGGGCGGGATTTGAACGCGCCGGAGATATCGAGCCCGGCTCGGATTGCCTTCATGGCAACACCGTTCATTTTGCCAATGACAAGAATACCGAAGCCGCGATCCGGCAGCCCTTCCGCAGCAAGTACGAGATCGCAGCCATCGCCAGGCCGCCGGGGCTGGACCAGGTCCGGGCCCCGGTCGAGACCAGATTCCAGATCTGGAATCGCGCCATCACCTATCGCGCCTGGAAGCGCGGCATCGAGACCTATGTGAACCCCTGGGCGGCGGAAGATCCCGGCCAGCCCGAAGTCACCGGCAGGATCGCCACAGGGTTAAACCTCGACAACAATCCCAACACCGGCGATTTCGTCGCCGAGGACGGCGAAAAGGGCATCGACTTCGCCCTATACAAGGCCTGGGGCTGCGACGCGCCTTGGCGCGGCAATGGCAATGCCACCTTGCACCTGCGCGCCAACGACAAGATGCAGGGCGGGTTGTACACCGTGGTGATCCGGGTCTCGGGCAACAAGGACCCGATGAATGACGACAATGCCACACTGGAAATCGGCTATTCGCCGGACAAGATCACCAAGAATGCTCGCGGCGATGTCGCGGCGGATTATTCCTACCGCATCGTCAAGACCGAGCAGTACACTAAGCTGAAAGCCAAAATTCGCAACGGCGTGGTCGAGACCGAACAGGTCGCCGAACTGCATGCCCCGCGCCTCGCCTGGTTCTATGACCATGCCGGCGATGCCGATCTCCGCAAGGGCAAGATTCGTCTGAGTATCGGCGCGGACGGCAATGCCAAGGGGTTGATCGGCGGCTATCGCAACTGGCGCGAGCTCTATACCGAAAACACCTTCGCCCAGGATGGCGGCCAGCAGGGTATCCGCGAACATGAAGACCATGTCGCGCTGTATTATGCCCTCAAGCGCAATGCGGATGGCATGCCCGATCCCAGGACCGGCGAGAAGATGGGTATCTCCTCCACCTATCGCATCACCGCCATGCCAGCCTATATCGTCGATCCGGAAACACCGGCTAGCGTCACGGTCATCGCGGCCGAGGAGCGGCGCAAGAATGCGTTCCTTGCCATCCGCGCCGCCTTAATCAAGTCCACCTTGACCAAGGTCGTACAGGGCGTGCCGCCGGGCACCTCGCAAGGCGCATTCCCGGCTTTGGAAAGGAATGTTGACGGCCTGCCGAGCAAGGATTTTTTCCTGACGGTTCTCGATCGTCCGCACTACGACAAGGATATTGAGGCCGCTATCCTGAAGCGCGGACGGGGCGCCATTTTCGACGATCCCCTGGATCAGCCAAAGCCGAAGCCTGAGCCAAGTCCTGCACCCGACAAGCAGGTGCGAAACGAAGCCGCTCCGGCACAGGTCGCTGACGCTGGCAAGCGTTGATCACAGCAGCCAATAGCGGCGCCGGGTTTTCGGACACGCGATAACGGAGCATCCTCGTGAAAATGTCTTTCCGCTGGTTTGGTGACAGCGATCCGGTGTCCCTTTCCTATATCCGCCAGATTCCCGGCATGCAGGCATCGTTTCTGCCATTTATGACGTGCCGGTGGGCTAGATCTGGCCGTTGGAACAGCTTCTCGCATCAAGGCGAAGGTGTTTTCGCCATCAAAGCTAAGGTGAAAGCGCACGGTTTCGCCCTGCGTGCCTGTTAAAAAGCAACACTCCGCGAAACTCGGCGCTAGGAAATTGCCAGTCCGAATGTCCGCTTTGGGTCGATTGTGTTGAAAAAGTCGGTTCTGGCGGCGGGGTTGGTGCGGTGACGTGGCTGGTGCCGCCCTGTCCGCCGTCAGCGCCTGTGGCCCAGAATTGAGGTTGTGATTTAAGGAGGGTTTTGGTCTCGTCGTAGTGACGAAGGAACGAAGATGAGACCAAAACACCTAAGCGCGAAGAAGCCTGCGGAGCAGGTTGTTAAGGATATCCGACGGGCGACCCGGCGGCACTTCTCAGCGGAAGACAAGATCCGGATTGTGCTGGATGGTCTTCGTGGAGAAGACAGCATAGCCGAGCTGTGCCGCAAAGAAGGCATAGCCCAGAGCCTGTATTACACGTGGTCGAAGGAGTTCATGGAGGCTGGCAAGCGCCGGCTGGCTGGCGACACGGCCCGTGCTGCCACCACAGGCGATGTGCAGGATCTGCGCCGCGAGACCAGTGCCCTGAAGGAGTGTGTGGCGGACCTGACCCTGGAAAACCGCCTGCTTAAAAAAAGCATGCTGGCGGATGGGGGCGACGAGGCATGAGGTATCCCACTTCTGAAAAGCTTGAGATCATCAGGCTCGTGGAGCAGTCGCACCTGCCTGCCGGGCGCACGCTGGGACATCTGGGCATTCCGCGCCGGACATTCTGCCGCTGGTATGATCGCTATCGCAAAGGTGGCCGCGAAGCGCTCGAGGATCGGCCTTCGGTTCCGGGCCGGGTTTGGAATCGTATCCCGGCGGCTATCCATGGGCAGATCATCGAACTGGCGCTGGATCAGTGTGAACTCTCTCCCCGGGAACTGGCGGTGCGGTTCACCGACGAGAAGCGCTATTTTGTGTCGGAAGCCACGGTTTACCGGCTGTTAAAGGCACACGACCTGATCACCAGCCCTGCCTTCATCGTGATGAAGGCAGCCAACGAGTTCCATACCAAGACGGCGCGGCCGAACGAGATGTGGCAGACCGACTTCACCTACTTCAAGATCATCGGCTGGGGCTGGATGTACCTGTCGACCGTCCTTGATGACTTCTCGCGCTACATCATCGCCTGGAAGCTTTGCACCACCATGCGAGCCGGGGACGTCACCGACACGCTGGGCATGGCGCTCACGGCGTCGGGCTGCGATCAGGCCACTGTACTGCACAAACCAAGGCTGCTCAGCGACAATGGTCCGAGCTACATCGCCGGTGAACTGGCCGAATGGATCGAGGCGCACGGCATGAGCCACGTGCGCGGCGCTCCACTCCACCCCCAGACCCAGGGCAAGATTGAGCGCTGGCACCAGACCCTGAAGAACCGCGTTCTCCTGGAGAATTACTTCCTGCCCGGGGACCTCGAACAGCAGATCGAGGCGTTCATTGAGCACTATAACCATCGGCGCTACCACGAGAGCCTGGAAAACGTAACGCCCGCCGATGCTTACTTCGACAGAGCCCAGACCATCATCAAACGACGAGAAAGGATCAAGCGACAGACCATCGAACTTCGACGCTTGCAACACCGCAAGAACGCCGCCTAACATCAACCCCAAGACGAGGCCAATGCTCCACTAATCTAACCCATCTGC
>JBEENS010000088.1:0-4329 GCA_041192105.1 Pseudomonadota bacterium
CCACCTGCGCCGCAGACTCTTATGTCCGCGCCGCCCCATCTAGATCGGATGGCGCCCATGCAGTAGCCTCAATCACGCTGGTACAAAATATCCGGCAGGCCAGCAGGCCAAACGTGAGCCGGAAAAAATCAGGGAAACGCCAGAATGAAGAATTTCGTAGCGGTCACGATCTTGTCCACGCTGTTCGCGGCCTCCGCCGCGCTGGCGCAGAATGCCGGTCCGGCTCAGGGCCGCGGCCAGGCCCCGGCCCAAGCCGGACGCGCCGACCCCAACATCGTTTCGCCGGTCGCCATGAGCACCAAGCCGCCCGCCGGCCTGAAGCAGCTGCCCTATCGTTTCGTCGACCAGCCCCAGCCGATGCCGGGCCAGAAGTTCGGCAACGTCTCCGCCGTGGCGCTGACCCCCAAGGGCAATCTGCTGGTCTATAACCGCAACGCCGCCATGATGATGGTGGAGTATGATCCCAGCGGAAAATTCATCCGCACCTTCAATCCCAACATCGCCATCAACACCCATGGCATGCGGGTGGACCGTCACGGCACCATCTGGGTCACAGACAGCTTCCTGAACGTGGTGTGGAAGCTCAAGCCCAATGGCGAGCCGGTCATGGCGGTCGGCGTGCGCGGCGAAGTCGCCAAGTGGGACGACACCAAGTGGAACGGCATGTTCAACCAGCCGATGGATATCGCCTTCGACAAGGATGACAATTTCTATGTCGTGCAGGGTCATGGCGGCACCTCGTCGCCGGGCGCCTGCACCTGGTGCGCCACCTACAACAACATTAAGCCGCCGGTGACGCAGGGCTCCGATCCACGCGTCTTCAAGTTCGACAAGAACGGCAAGTATGTCAGCAGCCTGGCGCTGCCCCATGCCGACGGCACCTATGGCACCATTCACAGCGCCATCGTCACCACCAAGGGCGAGCTGTGGGTCACCGACCGCCAGTTGGGCAAGATCATCGTGCTGGACACCAACCTCAAGCGCCTGCGCGAAATCTCGCAGCCCAACCTGACCAGCGGCCTGTTCCAGGATGCCAAGGGCACCATCTGGCTGTCGTCAGGCATGGATGGCCTGATCTTCCAGCTCGACGCCGACGGCAAGATGATCGGCTATCACGGGAATCCGGGACGCGACAATCCGAACGCCCCGGCCGCCGGCCGGTCCGACCTGATCGGCGAGTCCCATTACCTCGCGGTGACGCCGGACCAGAAGACCATCTACATCGCGGATTCCATCAACGGCAAAGTGCTGCGGCTGGAACGCAACTGACGAGGAAATGTCGTCAAACGTGCTCTGGCGCGTGAGACCACTTCTTCTGGCAATGCATAGCGTGCCTCGGCGATAGCTCCAGGTCGTTAGGTTAGACAGCGATGAGGCCGGCCGAGGAGCGGGACTAGCCGAAGGTAATAGCAAATCCCGTCCTGCCGCTATTGGCCGCGTCCGCCTTCCGCGATGCCGGCCCGGCGCATGAGGTCTGCGACTGACAATCCGCCAAGGGTGCAGGTAGCTACCACCCGATCATAGGATCGTTTGCCGGCCGTACACTGGACCGCCTTACCCATTGCAATTCGCTCCAGCGTGGACTTAGCAGCCCCGCCACCAGGCGCCTGAAGTTCAGGGGCGTAAAAGTCTGCCAACCGGACTTCTATCCATGTCCTCGCGTCGGTTGAGGTGCCTACACAAAGGCTATCGCCATCACCGACATAGCGAACCGTACCGTCGAATTGTGCGCCAAACTTTGGGATCGGCGCTTCACAAGGGTCCGCCAAGGCAACACTGGAAAAACAGGTGGCCGCGAGTACGATGATAGCTTCACAAATAGTGTTTAGCTTTATTGATGCCGGCATAATTCCTAGCAATCTAATCTCAATCACGCTGGTACAAAATATCCGGCAGGCTCGTAAGGCTTACTGGGCGCCTTTGCGCGGGTCGATGCCGCGAGAATACCAGATCGGGAAGGTGCCCGGCTGGGTGGCATAGGCGATGAACTGCTGGCCGAGCGCCTGGTTCCTAGCCTTGGCCGGAACGGCGGCAACGGCATCCAGGTAGCGACCAAATTCTTCGGGGATCGGTCCGACGACGACCAGGTTATCCCACTTCAGAATCTGACTGATGTTCTGCACCGCCATGTCGCCCTCGTTGCGGGCCAGGGCGTCGCCGCCTTCGCCATAGGGACTCGCAGCGTGCTTGACCCCAGCCATTTCCGGCAGGTCGAACAGGCTGCTCAACATGTAGGAGGTGCGGCTGCAGCCCGGCCCACCGGGCGTGCCGTTGCAGCGCGAGTGGAGAACAAGGTTTGCCGATTTCAGGGCGGCGATGAACTTTTCCTTGGTGGAGATGTCGGGAATTTTTGCGCCCTTCTGGACAGCCAGCCCCTGGTAAGAACGGCCTACGCGCTTGCGGGTGCCGGCCTTGATGGCGCCCTTGGCGGTGACTTCGTCCATGTGGTCGGCCGGCAGGAAGACCGCGTCGGCCGAACCATCGATTGCGAAGCCCATGACCTGCTCCATGCCACCGCTTTTCACGGTGACTTTGATGCCGGTCTCCGCCTCGAAGGCCTTGGTGATGATGTCGAGACCGCCATTGTTGGTGAAGCCCGGTGTGCCCACGATGACCTCGCGAGCCATCTGGGTCGTCTGCGCGCCGGCTGGGGCTGCGAAGGCCAGACCCATAACGGCGGCGACGCCGACCACGGCGCTGAGAGCGGTATTAAAGGTTCGCATGATCCCTCCTGGAGGCGTCAGGCCAGGCGCCGTTATCGGCACGTTTGATGATGGCTCAGACGAATTCAGGTGGGTTTATAGACGGATATTCAGGGTTCGCACCAGTCGTCGCGGAACGCGCTGGCTAAGACGTGGCGCCGCCAAAGTCTTCACCCCATTGCCCTCCCACAGGCCGACTTTTTTCTCGGGTGCTGGGATGCCGCCGCACTGCTGAACTGCCGCCCTGCGCGACAGCCTCCGGCTCTCCTTTGACGCGGGCGCGTTCATCTCCAGACATACGTACGCGCAGACGAGGAAACTCATTGCAAAGTGATGTCGCGTGCTTCGCCGCTCTGTAGATCGACTTGAACGAGACCGACGCCACCCCGCCGTGATCGGACCTGTAAAACTGAATTGGTCCGTCAGGCACACCGCGAAGGGTCAGTTCATGGCAGAACTGCCGCTCCGGGTCCGCGTGGATGACAATCAGGTTCAAGCCCCTGCCAGTGACAATGAATCTGCCGCCGCCAGATTCTGCGACGTCAGCGTCATAATGAACGGCGGGGGTCTGGGTGATTGATCCGCTGTCACCGGCTGGATAGGTCCGGGATAGTGCCTGCGACTCAGAACAGGCATGGTTATCTCCACCTACATCAGATTGGTTTCTCATTGGACTTCAGCCTTGGCAACCAGCGGGGCAACGCCCCCAAGGTGCTCAAAGGCCACCAAGGTGCTCACACTATTTTTGATGAGCGCCTTGTCATCTTCGAAGGTGCTCATGTGAGCTTCTTCGAAGGCGCTAAGGTGCTCATCATATTTTGTGTGAGCATCTTCGACCGGCATGAGCATGTTGGGAATCCGCCAGAGCCAGCCGCCCTTGGTTCCGTCCTTGATGGACTCGACCCCCAACTCCTTCTTGGCACGCCTCACAGTCGGCCATTTATGCCCTGACTGTAGCGCCATATCCTCAAGGAACCTTTGGGCCACCGCTCCCGTTCCCAGCATTTCAGAGAGCCATGTAATGGCTGCCTCTAGCGCGGGCGAGTTGCTTTGCTCCTGCGGGGCTTCAACTTCGGCGAGGAGTGCCTGCGCAGTTCCCTCAAGCGGGGCTCCCCAGGTTATGCCCTGGCCATAGATGTCCTTCGCTTCATCAACCGGGACCTGGTGAAGGTCATATTCAAAGCCGCCACCATCGGGGCCGATGTTCGACTTGGCCCTGACCAGCCGCCAGGAATCTCCCGGCTCTTTTGGCTTGGCGGTTACCATCACAAGGCGGGACACCGCCACGAAGGCCAGAGACCCCGTCACCCGTTCAGCCGGATCGCGTCCTGCCGTGCCCTTGCTGTAGTGCGTGACGCCCAGGACGGCGACACCGGCATTGGCCGCAAAATCCACCAGCGGCTGCAGTGCTCGCCGCGTCTCGGTGTTCTTGTGACTGTCGCCTGCCACCGCTGAAACCACCGGGTCGACGATCAGCAGCTTCAAGTCCTTGATGTTTCTTGCTGCAGCTACCAGTCCTTCAACGTCATAAGCAGGATCAAATGGCCGTGATGACCCGTCGTCCTCGCGGACGCCCGCCACAAAGTGAAGGCGTGAGCGGTTGCCGCCACAGGCCAGGAAGCGTGGA
>JBEENS010000089.1:0-4257 GCA_041192105.1 Pseudomonadota bacterium
GCCGCCTGCTGGCATCCTCGGGCAGTGACCAAGACCGCCCCCGAGACCGTCCGAAGCAATCTTCGCCGAGGTCTCGAGCAGTATGCCGAAGGCCTGGCCGGTGATGGCCTCGAGAAGCAGACCGTCCTGGACGCCGAGGCCCTGGTGGCCGGTGAGGCGCCCACCGAGGACAAGATCCGCACAGCCAACGCCTGGTGGGGACGCAACGAGCGCTTCCTCGAGGCCGAAGCCAACACCCCGGCCGACGTGGCTGCAAACCTCTGGGGAGGTGCCGCTGGCCGTGACTGGTTCAAAGCGCTTTACGCTCAACTCGAAGTCGATGAGGGCGAAACCACAGACAACAAACTTTCGACCGGCAGCACTAACGCTGCCGACGATGGCGCGACAACCGCGCCGACATCACAGCAGACACCACACGATATGACTGATTCCAACACCGTGGTGGCGGCCGCTCCTAGTGCGCCGACCGCCCTCGACATCGACGCCATCGTAGCCAAGGCCGTGGCCGCTGCCATCAGCGCCAAGACCCCCACCGCCGCCCCTGCACCGGAGCCCGTCGCCCCGGTTCGCATCGAGAACCTCGGCAATGCACTGCTCGAGAAGCACAAGGGCTTTCAGGCCGGCAATGACCGCCGCAAGTTCTTGGTGGCCAACCACTCCGAGCTGTTGCGCCAGAGCGCCATCCACGCCCCCCAGAACGCCAACACGTTCGCCTCGGGCCTGGTTGTCGATTATCTAGCCGATGCAGTGATCACCGTGGCCGCCACTCGTTTGGCCCTGGTCTCCGCTTTCAGCCGCAACGTCGGCCTGGATAACCTCCGGCCCCGCGCGTCCGTGCAGGTCAAGAAGTACACCACCGGCACCGCTGCCCAGACCAACCCGACGTCCTGGGAAACCAACAACGATTCGACGCTGGCCGCCACCGCGGTCACCGTGAACCAGATCTCAAAGAACTTCACGGTAACCCAGCAGGAGCTTAACCAGGGCTTTATGTTGTCCGACCTGGCTGCCGGTTCTGCCGACCTGTTCGCCTACGGCATCAGCGACGTGCTGACCGCCCTGATGGTCTCGGGCAACTACGGCGCCGCGACTGTTATCGGCACCGCGGCCAACTTCGACACCTCGGATCTGCCTGCGATCCTCGCCCTGGCGAAGAACTACCGCAGCAAGAACCTCATCCTGGACGGTGGCCACATCGCTCGCCTCCAGTTCTCTGCCGCGAGCAACACCTTCCCCGACAGCCGCCTGGAGCTGCTGGCGAACGGCCGGTTCGGCTTCGACGTGGTCGCCGAGAACAACCGCTGGACCTCTGCCGAGGCTAACACCGCCGGCTTCGTCTGCGGCCCTGATGCCATCGCCATCGCCTCCGGCCTGCCGGTCGGCATGATCGCCGGTGAGTTCCTCGAGCAACGCGCCGTCACCACCGCCAACGGCCTGAGCTGCCTGCTCTCCGTCTGGTACAGCCGCGCTTCCCGCGCTCACATGGCGTCCTACGACATCATGTTCGGTGCCGCGGCCGCGGACACGACCCAGGCCGAAGTTCTGGTCACCGCTTAAGGTTACCCATGAGAATCGCCACAACCATCTCGGTGGACCGAAACGACAAGGCTAAGATTGTCGCCGGCCCCGAAGTCGATGCGTCACTCCAGCGCACCGCCTTCAACACCGCGACTATTCCCGAGGGAGGCAAACTGATCCTGTGGATACAGGGCAGTCTGGCACCGAAGATCCGCAAAGGTTAAACAACCAAAACTGGGAGGGTCACTGGATACGCTGGTGACCCTCCCTTTAACCGAAACACAATTTTATGGCCGTTCAAGCAGACATTTCGACCGAGTACAGCATGGGCCGAGAAGGCTTCGCGCTGGTGACTACAACCGCCGCTCAGACCGGCAACTGGTCTGGCTTGATTCCAACCGAGCCGACGGTGTTCACTTCCATTACGGGATTTGGAATATCCGGCACTTGGACCTCCAAGACCATTCCTGCTGGCTTCCCGCTGGTGGGCAACATCACCGGCTTTCAAATCTCATCCGGTTCTGTTGTAGCGTTTAACGCCAGAGCCTAATGATCTCAATCGGCATAGCACTCAATCGGTTGTTTACCGGCCAATCCGGTGGCACTGATGCGCCGGTGCTGCGTCGAGATGTTCTGCAAGAGGACGAGTTCTTTGTGCTGCAAGAAGACGGCACCGGAAAGATCGTCATCACCTTTGGCACTTTCGACTCTCTGTTGCGTGAAGACGCTGGTTTTCTGCAACAGGAAGACCTCTTTAAACTCGCAATTCAATCCAACTGACCTATGGCAGATTCAAAGATTACAGCACTAACAGCCTTAACGGCTGCTGATCCAGTCAACGATATGTTTCCTGTCGTCGATGTCTCTGACACGACAATGGCGGCATCTGGTACGACCAAGAAGATCAGCGTAAACAACATCCTCTCATCCTCGCCGACTGCGAGTGGAGCACTGACTGTCACGGGACTCGTTACCGCTGGCTCCGCCACCATCACCGGCGATCTGACGGTGGATACGAACGTGTTGGCTGTTAACGCTACAACCAATGCGGTGGGTATTGGTACAACAGTCGCTCCAGTATACTCATCCAAGCTGCGAGTGGAGGGTGGTGTCGAGATTCACACATCCCAAGCGTTAAATATTCAACCCGGCAACACAAACCCTTACGAAATTGTCAACCGCAGCGCAGGTGGTTTTGCTTTTTACCCGACAGGTACAACGTTGGGTCTGACGCTGGCTCCGTCGGGGGATTTATCTCTGGCCACCGGCAACGTAGTGATGACTACGTCCGGCAAAGGCATCGACTTCTCCGCGACTGCGAACGGCAGCGGAACGATGACCTCAGAGCTACTGAACGATTACGAGGAGGGGACTTGGACTCCTAATATCGGTGGAACCGCTACTTACACAGGTCAAACAGGAACGTACACCAAAATTGGAAATCGCGTTTATGTTTCATTGCGGTTGAGTGTTTTGGTTGCTGGAACTGGTGAGGATTTCCGTATTTCCGGCCTTCCGTTTGCTTCTGGATCTGGTCTTTTTGCTGTAAGCGTTGGATATTTTTCAAGTTTGAAAACCAATGCAGCATTCCTTTCCGGCTACGTTACTGGATCGCAAATTTGTATGACCGGAACAACCGTCTCTACCGCTACTATTACAAACCTCATAGCTGTAATTGGAAACGGAACTGACATTGCAATTTCTGGTTTCTATAACGTCTAATCCTATGCCACTCACCGAACGCTCTATTTTCTCGCTCTGCGAAGTTCTTCCCAACGCGACGCTTCAGGTTCGCTTGTCGGACCAGATCGTCGATGGCGAAGCCGTGAAGGCTTCCACCTTCCGCCGCTACTGCTTGACTCCCGGCTCAGACCTCGCTGGTCAGCCTGAGCAGGTTATCGCGATTGCAAACGCTGTCTGGACTCCTGCCGCTGTCGCAGCCTACGCCGCCGCTCAAACCCCTAGCCCCACCATCCAATGATCGTACCAGTTGATATCGTCTCAGTGCAGGTAAATCAGAACAACTCGCTGTTCGTTACGACCGGAGTTGATTACGACAGCGATGGCGCGGTTGTCGGTTCTGAGATTACCGCTCAGTATACTCTCAATCCCGGTGACTCGCTGGAAGGTCAGCCCACTGAGGTGGTGAATATCGCGAACGCGCTGTGGACTCCGACGGTTGTCGCGGCTTACAAAGCGGCGAATCCGGTGGTTGAAGCCGCACAGCCTACTGAGTAATGGAACCAACGAACAGCAGCACCAGCCCTGGACTAAGCCTAGCAGCAGCGGCAGGCGCCACCGCTGTTTCGTTTATTCCGTGGCTTACCGACTGGGTTCAGCTTATCACTGCGCTCATTGGCTTAGCCTGCGCCATCTACGGAGCCTATAGGCTGTTCAAATCCAAATGAAAAACACGAAAACAACTCTCGCTGGTGTAGGTGCAATCCTCGTCGCTGTTGGTGGTGCCTTACGGGCTGCCTTCGATGGTGATGCCAGCACCAACATCGACATCGCCTCGACCATTGCCGCGGTGACCGCCGGCATTGGTCTTATAATGGCTAAGGATGCCAAGGAAGCCGAAGTAACTAAGCCGTGAACTGGTTCTACCAGATCCTCAAGGCTCTGCTCGACTGGCTCCGCGAAACACCACCTACCGATGTGCAACATGGCAAAGCTCCCGAGGCCCTCAAGAGCGATCTGGATGGCCGCATTGCTGACCTGCCTGGGTTGCCAGATGAC
>JBEENS010000090.1:0-3307 GCA_041192105.1 Pseudomonadota bacterium
AAGTCCTCGGGCGTGAAGGGCGTGTCGCGGGCGAAGTCGTAATAGAAGCCGTCCTCGATCGCCGGACCGATGGTCACCTGGGTGCCGGGGTAGAGGTCCTGCACCGCCATCGCCAGGAGATGGGCGGCGTCATGGCGGATCAGCTCCAGCGCCTCCGGGTCCTTGCGGGTGATGATCCGGATCTGGGCGCCCTGCTCGATGGGGCGGAACAGGTCGTATTCCTGGCCATCGACCATGATGATCAGGGCCGCCTTGGCGAGGCCGGGGCCGATGGCGGCGGCGATCTCGCCGCCGGTCACGCCCCGGGCGAACGTCAGGGCCTTGCCGTCGGGCAAAGTCATGGTCACCTTGGCGGGCGCAGCGGACACGGCAATCTCCGGTAAAAACCAATAAGGGCGGACCTTTGGCCTCTGTCGGCGCTTGCGTCAAGTGTTTCAGGATTGCGGTATTACAACTGTCGTAGCTCTTGCGGACCTGCCGAAACAGGCAGATACTGACACCATTGCGGGGGGCAAACCGCATGGAGGAAATTATGAAAACACTCATGACGGCGCTGGCGCTGGCGGGCGTAGTGATCGCCGGACCGGCTTTCGCCGCGAAAACCTGCATCGACACGCGCAAGATCGTCAGCAGCAAGTCCGATGACGGCAAGACGATGGTCTTCAAGATGAAGAATGGCGATACGCTGATCAATCGTCTCCAGGGACGGTGCCCAGATCTGAAATATTACGGCTATGTCTGGGTGCTGCGCGGCGGCGACATGAATGTCTGCGAGAATTCGCAGAGCTTCCAGGTGCTGCAATCGGGCCAGGTCTGCGTGCTGGGCAAGTTCGACGCCCCGGTGGGCAAGCAGGCCATGACCACCCCGCCGATGGTCTGGGACACCAACAAGGTCCAGGCGCCCCGGTAACGGCGGCTTTGTAAAAACAAAAGGCCCGGTCGCAAGGCCGGGGGTAAAGAACAAGAACTTAACACCTCCGAACTAAAAATTGTTCGGGGGAGTAATTTCGTTTTGTATTTTAGGATTAGAGCTACATCTAACTATCCCAACCGGGCATATCGCTACCGGGATGGCAGCCGCTTCGACCGCCACAACGACTAAGAGCGGCGTGAAACGAAAGGGCCGGAGCGCTTTTTTTATCGCGTTGCAAACGCAACGCTCCGGCGACCGGCCCTTTTTCTTATTCCTTCAGTCCACCCAAGTAGTCACCCTTGGCCAGTGCCACGCCCAGATTGCGCGCGATGCCGTAGGCGATGGTGATGTGGAAATAGGAGTTGGGCAGCACGAAATTTCCCACATAGTCGCGGCCGTTATATTCCAGCGTGATATTGGGAAATTTCAAGACGATTTCCTTGTCCTCCGAACCAACGAAGCTACCGCGGTCCAGGCTCTTGAGAAAGGCGATAGTCTTGGCCACGCGCGCCTTCAGTTCTGGGAAGGTGGTTTCGGTGTCTTCGTATTTGGGAATTTCCACCCCGGCCAGACGCGCGCCGCAACCCTTGGCGCCGTCGGTGGCGATATAGACCTGGTTCTTCAGCGGCAGCATGTCGGGTGCCAGCCGCGCCTGGGCGGGATCGATGCCCCCATGGGCGTCGGCCTTGGCCAGGATGGTGGATAGGCCGCCCAGCATATGGATGAGCGGCGGGATCGAGGCATCGTAAATCTCATAGGCCATGAGGTTTCCTGCGGGGATTGCGCGCTAAATTGACGATCAAACGAGGACGCTTGCAACCCTGATGGCAGAAGGGATATGAGGCGGAGCCTTACGAAAGACATTGCCATGACCGACAAGCCCGACGCGGTGGACCTGCCTGACCGGCTGTCAACCAATCCCGCCAGCCCGTTCCACAATGCCGAACTGCTGGAGCGCGGCATCGGCATTATGTTCAACGGCGTCGACCGCACCAATGTTGAGGAATATTGCGTCAGCGAAGGCTGGGTCCGCCTGGCGGTCGGCAAGACGGTGGACCGCAACGGCAATGCGATGACCGTCAAGTACAAGGGTAAGGTCGAGCCTTATCTCCGCTAGTCAGCTGGCGTCACCGAACGCCACGACGCAGTCGCGAAACGAGTCCCGCCGCGCGCCGATCCTGCGTCGCCCGGGTGGGATTTCCGATGGCCGCGTCCTGGGCCGCGATCCTCCGGCAGAAGCCATGGGCCAGCGCGCTGGTTGCCTGCACCGCCACGCGCTGAATTTGCTCGGGAATTCTTCCACTTCGTCGTCACCCATGCCCAATTGCGCGCAACCGCTCACTACGAGCGCGGGCAGCAAGGTCCACAAAATTCGTTTCACTATGATCTCCTTAAATGCAAAACACCCCCGGACCAGTGCTGGCTCGGGGGTGATTTTTTAAAAGCGTGGCATTCAGCGGCTGGTGAAGATCTGAACCCGCACACGGTCCGCATTGGTGGCGCGGCAGCGCATGTCCCGGCTCTCCGGGGCGCGGGCCAGGACGGGGAAATCCAGCTTGTAGAACTGGCCACGGCGCAGGTAATCGCCCCGGTTGACGTTCAGCGGCTGGGCATTGCCATTGCCAAAGCGCGCGGTGACGCGGCTGCAGCGCACATTGGCATCCAGCGGCTTCGGGGCCACTGCGTAGACATTGTCGCCGCGCCAGCCGGCATAGCTGCTTTCGCGGTCGCCTCGGCCTTCAAAGCTGACGGTGGCGATCTCGCACCAGTCGGCCAGCGCCGGAGTGGCGATACCCGCGAACAGGGCGGCGCAAAATACGAGTTTTTTTTCATACGTCTCTCTTCATGGAAAGGCGGGGCGTGGAATCATCGCCGCGGGCTCTCGTGATCCGCCATTAACGTGCGCGCGGGGCTGAAGTTCCCGTTTTCGAACCCCGCGGGGCCGTATCTGTGCCGTCCCGGCACGGATGTGCCGCCAAATCGCGGGGTAGGCTGGCACATTGTGTGAAGCGGTTTTCCCGGACCAACATGTCTGGCGAAAGGGGTAAACCATGCGCAGACGAACCATTCTTATGACCTCCGCACTGGCCGGTGCGGGGTTGGTGGCCGGTGTGCTGACGGCACAAGCCGGCGGCTATCAAATCTCAGGCGGCAGGCCGCAAATGGGCGGCGGGGTAAATGTCTTTGCCCCGGTCAACATCACAAACAATGTCAACCGCGCCAACAATATCAACGTCAATCGCAGCATTGAGGTCTATGCCCCGGTGCATGTGAATAAGCATATCGACAACTCGTCTTTCATTGACACGTCGAAGCATATCGACAGCTCGACCAATGTGCGGGTGGACAAGGACATCAACATCCGCAGCATCAATGTGTGGAATTACGGCGTCG
>JBEENS010000091.1:0-3232 GCA_041192105.1 Pseudomonadota bacterium
GTAAACCAAGTCCGGGCTGTCCATTCCATGCGCTTACCTCCTGATCCAGTAAGATTAGAAGGTGTTGCGCCGACCCGTTGAACCCGCCGCCAAAAGCGGACATTGATGAGGCAATTAGACATATGGTGCCTTTCCGAGGCGATCCTTGCGTGGCACTGGGGCGGGACCTATGATCTCGCCATGTTTGCTAGGCTATTCACTCGTAAATTTGCAGCTCTGGTCGTCGCCCTCGGCATGCTGCTGGGTGCCATGGCACCAAGCCTAGCCGCGCCTGCCATATCCGGTGGCATGGCGATGATGCCTGGCATGGCGATGTCCGCCGATTGCATGGAAGCCATGGATCAGGGTGCGCCTGCCAAGGACATGCCCCGCAAAATGAATGATGGTGCCTGCGGCCTTTGCACCGCCTGCGCTTTGCCGGTTCTTCTGCAACAGACGTCGCTTGCCGAACTACTGTCTCGCAGCGGGCGTGCCGCCTTCATGCGGGACGTTGACCGCAGCAGCATCGCGGTGCTGCCCGCCCTTCCTCCTCCCATCGCCTGACGAAACGCAAAGCTTGCGCTTCAAGGCGTCCGTGTCTGTCACGGGCGGCTTAAGGCATTCGTTTCCAGCATGACAGGATTTGGGCCGCGCCTTTGCGCGCGGCGGGAGAACGCTATGACTTACCATATGAAAAAGACGGCGAGCCGCATCGGCTTTGCCCTTGCCATCACGCTGCCGCTTGCGGCTGCCCCGGCGGTGGCCGCCGATACGGGGATGAAGATGCCTGCCGCCAAAAGGGTGGCTGCGACGGCGGGCTATCGCTTTGAGCTTGCGGCGCCGGCAAAATCCGCGGGCGGCGGCAAAAGCCTTGTATCGATCCGTCTGCTGCGTGACGGCAAGCCGGTGACGGGCGCGATCATCATCCAGAGCCGGGCGGATATGAGCCCTGGCGGCATGGCCGCGATGACCGCGCCGATCAGATCGCTGGGCGAGCAGCCGCCCGGCACCTATCGCTTCGAGATCGTAAATGGTCCCGTCGCGCATGGGGTTGACGACTGGGCTGTCAGTTTCAGCGCGAAAGTACAGGGCGTGGCGCAGACCGTGAGCGGTCGCGTCATCGTCAGGCTTTCGCCATGAGCGGCTGCCGGCAGGCGGCGCGCGGCGCCGTCTGCTGGTCCGTGTTGCAAGCGCGACATTTCAAGACAGTCGGAGACAAGCCATGAAGATGGTTCAGGCAATCACGCTCGCACTCGCGGCGGTGGTGCTGACGGCATCCGGTGCGGCGACGGGTTATTGGTTTCACGCCAGCAGGCCCGATGCGATGTCGGACGCCAGTGCAGCAGCGTCAGACATGGCGCAGCACGCGCCGGCGCGCACGCCACTTTACTATCAGGATCCCGACGGCAAGGCGGAATATTCTCCCGCGCCGAAAAGCACGCCGGATGGCCGCGCCTATACGCCAGTCTATGGCGAAGAGGAAAGCAGCGTTGCCACCACACCGGTGGGCAAGGGGAAGATTATTTATTATCGCAATCCGATGGGCTTGGCCGATAACTCCCCCATACCCAAGAAAGACTCGATGGGGATGGATTACATCCCGGTTTATGCAGGCCAGGACGATGCTGGCACCGTGACCGTCAGCCCGGCGCGCATTCAAATGCTGGGGGTGCGCACGGCAGCGGTGGAGATGCGTCCGGCGCTCGCCAGAACGGTGCGGGCAACCGGCACGATCCAGGCCGACGAAGGTCGGCTTGCAGTGGTCACGACAAAATTTGATGGCGTGGTCGAGAAACTTCTGGTTTCCACCACCGGCGCGGTGGTGCGCGCCGGGCAGCCGCTGGCGCGGGTCTGGATTCAGACACCCGACAGGGCAAGCCAGATGGGGCCGGATGTCGTCACCCGCCAGATTGGTCTTGTAATTGCGTTGCAGGAAAAGGATCCGGCCGCGATTGCCACGGCTGAGAATGTACTGCGCGAATACGGCCTGCCCGAATCCGTGATTGCCGAAATTCGCCGCACCGGCCGGGCCACGCGCTCGGTCACCATCACCGCGCCGCGTGCCGGCGTCATTTTGGAGAAGCCCGCCATACAGGGCATGCATTTCAACACCGGCGATCCGCTGTTCAAGATCGCTGATCTTTCCAGCGTCTGGCTGATGGCGGATGTACAGGAGCAGGATCTGGGGATGCTGCATCCCGGTGCGTCCGCCAGCGCCACCTTGGTTGCCTACCCGGGCCGGGTCTTTTCCGGAAAGGTCGACCTGATCTATCCCACGCTGATGGCCAGTACGCGCACCGGCCGGGCGCGCATTGTGCTGCCCAATGCGGACGGGGCCCTGCGTGAAGCCATGTATGCCAGCGTTGCCATTGAGGCAGCGCGGCCCGCCGCCGGGCAGATGGTGGTGGTGCCTGATTCCGCCATTCTGGACAGCGGCACACGGCAGGTCGTGCTGGTCGCCCATGGCCAGGGCCGGTTTGAGCCACGCGTTGTGCACCCGGGGGTGCGGGGCGGCGGCTTTACCCAGATCCTGCAGGGCGTAACGGCGGGCGAGACGGTGGTTGTCGGCGCCAATTTCCTGATCGATGCGGAAAGTAATCTGCGCGCGGCGCTGTCCGCCTTCAACAGTGGCACGCCATGATTGCTGCCATTATCCGCTGGTCCGGCCGCAATGTCGCGATTGTCCTGATCGTAACCGCCGCAATTGTCGGAGCGGGCATCTATGCGGTTGCCAATACACCGCTGGACGCCATTCCCGATCTCTCGGACCCGCAGGTGATCGTCTATACCGACTATCCCGGCCAGGCGCCGCAGGTGGTCGAGGACCAGATCACCTATCCGCTGACTACCGCACTGCTGGCTGTTCCCAAAGCCAAGGTGGTGCGCGGCTTTTCCTTTTTCGGGGTTTCTTTTGTCTATGTCGTGTTCGCGGACGGCACGGATATCTATTGGGCGCGCAGCCGGGTTCTGGAATATCTCAATTTCGCGCAGAAGCGTTTGCCGCCCGGCATTACGCCGTCTCTGGGGCCGGACGCGACCGGCGTGGGCTGGGTGTTCGAGTATGCCGTGGTGGGCGCTAAGCAGTCATTGGCCGAACTGCGCGCCATTCAGGACTGGACGATCGCCCGCCAGCTCAAGCAGGTACCCGGCATCGCCGATGTCGTATCGCTCGGCGGACCGATCCGGCAATACGAAGTCCGTCCCGACCTCTCGCGGCTGCGTGACTACAACCTCACCATCGGCCAGTTGTTCA
>JBEENS010000092.1:0-2888 GCA_041192105.1 Pseudomonadota bacterium
GCGTGGCCGAAGTCGCCAGTGTGGGTGGATTCGTCAAGCAGTATCAGGTGGTGGTCGATCCCGACCGGCTGCGGGCCTATGGCATCGGGTTGACAAAAATCACCGAAGCCATCCGCGCCAGCAACAGGGATGCGGGCGGCGGCACTATCGAGATGAGCGAGCGCGAATATATGGTGCGCGGGCGCGGTTATCTGCGCGGTGCGGACGATTTGGAGCAGATTGTTCTGCTATCCAGCCGGGGGACGCCGGTTCTGCTGCGTGATATCGCCCGGGTCGAGATCGGCCCGGCGGCGCGGCGGGGGTTGGCGGAACTGAACGGTGAGGGCGAAGTTGTCGCCAGCATTGTGCTGAAACGCGACGGGGCCAATGCGCTGAATGTCATCCGCAACGTCAAGGATAAGATCGCCAGTATCACCGCCAGCCTGCCGGAGGGTGTGAAAATCCTGCCGGTCTATGATCGCTCCGACCTGATCATACGCGCCGTCGACACGCTGAAGCGTACTCTGCTGGAGGAAGGCCTGATCGTGGGGCTGGTCTGCATTCTTTTTCTGATGCATGTGCGCAGCGCGCTGGTTGCCATCATCATGTTGCCGGTGGGGGTTATGATCGCCCTGATCGTGATGCACTGGCTTGGCGTCACTTCCAACATCATGAGTCTGGGTGGCATCGCCATATCGATGGGGGCGATGGTGGATGCCGCCATTGTGATGATCGAAAATGCGCATAAGCGGCTGGAACGCGCGCCTGAGGGCGAAACGCGGATCGTCACACTGGAGCGGGCCGCGGTCGAGGTTGGGCCTGCATTGTTTTTCAGCCTGCTGGTGCTGACCGTATCCTTCCTGCCGGTGTTCGCACTGGAAGGGCAGGAGGGGCGGCTGTTCAAGCCGCTGGTCTACACCCACACACTGGCGCTGGCGGGCGCGGCGCTGCTGTCCATTACCCTGGTGCCGGTTTTGATGAAGCTGTGTGTGCGGGGCCGTATCATGCCGGAACACAGGAATCCGCTGAACCGGTTTCTGGTTGCCCTGTATCGCCCGCTGATCACCATCGTGCTGCGCTGGCGCAAGGTCACGCTTGCGGCCGCCGCCATCATACTGGCGGTCAGCGCCTATCCGATGCTGCGCACGGGCAGCGAGTTCATGCCGACCCTGAACGAGGGCACGCTGTTCTACATGCCGGTCAGCCTGCCCAGCATGTCGGTCACCAAGGCGGCGGAACTGATCCAGCTTCAGGACCGGATTATCAAATCCTTTCCCGAAGTGGACTCCGTGTTCGGCAAGGCCGGGCGGGCCGAAACCGCGACCGATCCCGCGCCGATCGAAATGTTCGAGACCATCATCAACCTCAAGCCCCAAAGCATGTGGCGCAAGGGTGTGACGGTCGACACGCTTGTCACGGAGATGAACGCGGCGCTGCAATTCCCCGGTGTCAGCAATGCCTGGACCATGCCCATCAAGGCGCGCATCGACATGCTGTCCACAGGCATTCGCACCCCGGTCGGCGTCAAGCTGTTCGGCAATGATCTCGCCGTCATCGACCGGCTTGCCAAGCAGATTGAAGTGGCGATCCGCAAAGTCCCCGGCACCACCAGCGCCTTTTCCGAGCGCTTGACCGGCGGCTATTATCTCAACATCCAGCCGGATCGCGCCGCAATGGCGCGCTATGGTATCGCCATCGAGGACATGCAGGCGGTGATCCGCACCGCGCTGGGCGGCGAAATGGTGACGACCACCGTGGAGGGGCGAGAGCGGTTCGATGTCATTGTCCGCTATGCGCGTGACGACCGGGACACTCCCCAGGTCATTGCCCGCAATGTGCTGGTCACCAGCAGCGACGGTGTCAGTATTCCGTTGGGTCAGATCGCCGAAGTTTCGATCAGCACAGGGTCGCCGTCCATCCGCACCGAAAATGCTCAGCTTGTCGGCTATGTCTATGTCGATTTGCAGGGCCGCGATCTGGGGGGCTATGTGGCAGAGGCCCAGCGTGCAGTGCGTGAACAGGTTCTGCTGCCGCCCGGTTATCATGTCGAATGGAGCGGCCAGTTCGAGTATCTGGAGCGCGCCAAGGCGCGGCTGGCAACGGTGATTCCGCTAACGCTCGGCATCATATTTCTGCTGCTCTATCTCAATTTTCGGCGTTTCACCGAAACCGCGATTGTCATGTTGTCGGTGCCCCTTGCACTGACGGGCGGTTTCTGGCTGGTCTATCTGATGGGCTTTCATTTCAGCGTCGCGGTGGCGGTGGGCTTCATCGCTCTTGCCGGGGTCGCGGCCGAAACGGGTGTCGTCATGCTGATCTATCTGGATCATGCCCTGCGGGACGTAAAGGAGCGCCGGGCCGCGCAAGGGCGGGCGCTGACCAAAGCGGATTTGTATGATGCCATCATGGAAGGTTCGGCAGAGCGCGTGCGGCCCAAGATGATGACGGTTATCGCCATTATGGCGGGCCTTCTGCCAATACTCTGGAGTACGGGCACGGGCTCGGAAGTGATGCAGCGCATCGCCGTTCCGATGGTGGGGGGGATGATTTCCTCAACTATTCTGACCCTGCTTGTCATCCCAGCAATCTACGCTCTGGTGAAGGGCAAAGGTGTTCACTGAGAACGCGGAATCGGCGCCGTTTCAGACAGCATAAAACCAACCACCTCAGCCAAGACCACGCCATAAGACTTATTCGCTATGTCAACTCTGGTTTAGGATCGGACAGGCCCGCTTCGCGCCCAAAATGGGCCTTGAATAAACTACGCTGCGAGAAGCGAACCCTCGTATGCAACTTGGGATGTTCCATTCCGAATGTCCGCTTTGGGTGGCGGGTTCAACGGGTCGGCGCAACACCTTCTAATCTTACTGGATCAGGAGGTAAGCGCATGGAATGGACAGCCCGGACTT
>JBEENS010000093.1:0-2819 GCA_041192105.1 Pseudomonadota bacterium
CCATGTTGGACGCGGCAGATTTGTGCGACGGAGGATTCGTAGGTAGCGACCTCATTGCCCTGATAAAGCACCAACTAGGCATTACGGAATCCGAGTACGAGATAAAATTGCGAGCACATGAACGTCGCAACACCGCTCGATTCATCGCAGCCCAAATGGTATCGAACGGCGAAGAGCCAAGCTTTCGCAGCATTGCTCGTCAAATGGGGGTTGAGCCAAGCACCGTGATGCGCTGGTTTCCCGGCAAAGAACTGATCAAAGAGGCAAATGATATGGCTTCATTGATCCAAAACTTGAAGGTGTTGCGCAAGAAGGGACGTGTTGCGCGGTAATTCCGGTGCGCAACGGCCCCACCTACAGCTAATCGTGTCTCCACAAAACCACCTGTGGAGACTTTTAGATGACGACCAACGCCAAATACCTATTGCGGTGCGATGCCGCCCACTATGTCCATAAGACATGGGGTATTCCCTGCTCTCGCGCCTGGTTGGCCAAATTGGCAGTGAATGGTGGCGGGCCAACGTTCCGCAAAGCAGGCAAACGCCCTCTCTATGCTCCGTCGGACCTAGATACCTGGGCCCGATCGAGAATTGGCGCTGCTCAGAAGTCCACTTCGGTTCTGGCGTAGCCATCATGCGAAGGGGCAACCGAGCTATGACCAAGATTCCAGCCCTCTGGGGGATGGGCAAAGGGGGGCAAGCCGATGGCTAGCGCTAAGTCATCAAAGCCTTTCACGATGGTCCGACGATCCCTTTGGGGCTCGGAACGGTTCGTTTCGCTGCCGGACGATCCGGCCCGCTATCTCTACCTGTATCTGCTCACCTGCCCGCACCAGACTAGCTCAGGCTGCTTCGCCCTGAAGGAGGCCTATGCATTGGCCGACTTGGACATGGCAGGGGCGGATTGGACAGCCGCCCAGTACCGCAAGGCAAAGACTGCCCTTGTGGCCAGCGGCCTCATCATGGCTGACGACGCCACGGGCGAAGTCCTCATTGCCCGCTGGTGGAAGGACAACAGCCCGAACAATGAAAGCTGGTTCAGTGGCGCACGGAAGCAATGCGAGGCGATCAGCTCGGCTGATCTTCGGACAGCCGCACTGGAGGCCTTGGACGCCTGCTGGGGCGATTTCCAAGCTGGCAGGTCTCAGGCAGCGGCAACAGCACTAGGCCGCCGTACGAGTCCCGGGGTCTCCGTAGATGAAAAGCTGCGCGCCATCGGCGGGCGGATGGGTGTTCACCCATGACCATCACAGCCTCACCCCAACCTGTAATCACCCTGTCCAGAGACTATGGACATACGAATACGGAGACGAACACTTGAAACGAACACTGAGACAGAAACCAAAACAAATACCCAAACAGATAGGGATAGGGGATAGCCAAGGGGAAAGGGGGCTGGGAAGCGCGGAGCCCGTTTCTCTCTCGTCGCTGCCGCCGGCATCATCGCCGCCCGCTGTTAATACAGAGGGAAAACAGAAGGCGAGGGGTGACATACCCGAGGCCCGTTTCGAGGACGGGCAAGCCGAAGGGCAACTTTACGTCAAGCTGCCTGGGACGCCTGCGTTCAAGCACAGGAATGCACCGCCGCCCTCAAAGGATCGTAAGGGCCTGCGGGCCATTGGCGTCCAAGGGGAAAGCTACGATGAACTGCAGGCGCGCATTGCCTTCTCCTCAGTCTATCTCAATTCCAACACAGCAAAGGTATTCGTCCAAGGCGGGCCGCAAGACGCTCCGGAAAAGTGTCTAGACACGACCGCCTGCGCCGCGGAGATGGTCACCAAGGTTGAAGCACTCGACAAAGGTGATACCAGCGAAATCGAACACCAACTCTTGTCACAGGCGGTTGCGCTCCAATCGATATTTGGAGAAATGGCCCGCCGTGCAGCGCTCAACATGGGGACGTATATCGGACCCACCGAGGTCTATATGCGCTTGGCACTCAAGGCCCAGTCTCAATGCCGCGCAACGCTCGAAACGTTGGCGGAAATAAAGAACCCTCGTCCGGTCTATCTCAATCCCCGCCAGGTTAACAACGTCGCCGGCAACCAGCAGCTCAACAGCACCGATGGCCCGCAGCAGGTGAACAACGGGGCCGGTCGACAGCCCGCGCGTGCGGAGGAAAACAAAAAGCCGGAAAACAAACTTTTGGAGACGGCGTGATGTCAAACGGCTGGACGCCGGAGCGGCGGGCAAAGCAGAGGAAAGCGATCTACGGCTGGCGTCCTTGGGAGAAATCCACTGGGCCGAAAACCCAACCGGGTAAGGCCGCTGCATCCCGCAATTCCTTCAAGCACGGTGGAACGACCGCAACCGCCAAGCAGGAGCGCCGCACCCTATTGCGTCTGATCGGCGCATTGGATGTCATGTCGTGACCGCCAAAGCGAAGCTATTGCCGACCAATGCCCACCTCACGCTGGATGAAGCAGCCCAGCGCCTGCACTGCGGCCCTAAGACCCTTGCTAGGTTCTTGCGCGATAGCCCGCAGGAACCGCCATTGTTTGCAAAACCTGGCCGAGACTACATAATCTCCGAGGCCGACTTTTCTCGTATCTATGAGGCGATGAAGCAATGCCGCTCAAGCTCAAGCGCTATTCGACGCGTGGCCCCAACTGGTATCTGCGCGGCACCGTCCGAGGCATCAGTGTCTTCGAGACTACGGGAACTAACGACCGTAAATCCGCCGACACACTCAGGATTAAGCGAGAGGCCGATCTTCTCGAACGTAGCATCTCTGGACCAGGCGCGACGGTCACATTTGGAGAAGCCGTAGTTTCATATCTTAACGCTGGCGGCGAGGCCCGTTTTCTCGGAAAGTTTGAC
>JBEENS010000094.1:0-2769 GCA_041192105.1 Pseudomonadota bacterium
GATCCGCTTTCCGCAAGGCCTTGACGCCAGTTTCTACAGCCAGCTGACCGCCGAAGTCTGGGACCCCAATCGCCGCCGCTGGGTCAAGGTCCGCCCGCGCAACGAAGCGCTTGACCCCTGGTGCTACGCGATCGCCGCCGCCCACCACCCCAGCCTGCGCGTGCAGGTGTGGCGCGAGCCGCAATGGGCCAGGCTGGAAGCCGCACTCGAGCCGGCCAGCGGGGATCTGTTCGCGGCGCCGTCCGCCCCGACCGCGCCCGCCCCGGCCAACCCAGAACCCTCGCCAAAACCCAACCCCCAACCCGTCGCGCCCACCCCGCTGGCCGGCCGCGCCAGCGAGCTACATGAAAGGATCAGATCCCGTGCAAGAAGATGATTTTGTCGTGTCGGTCATCGACACCGTCGCCGAGCATGTCACCCTGAGCAAGCCGAAGCGCGCCGAGATCGACCAGGCGCTGCGCCTCAACTGGGGCGGCATGCCGGTTTATGTGGCGCGCCGCTCGCCGACCATGCGCCAGGCAATCCGCGATGCCGTCGGCACCTATGACGAGATCGCCCGCGCCTATGGCGTCAGCACGACGACCGTCTGGCGCGTGCGCAAGGGGCGCTGATGAAACGCCGGCCATTGCAAACGCGCATGGCTTTGCAATGGCCGATCCTCCCACAATCGGGCCGGGCAGTACGCAGCACCGGGCAGCATTGGAACAAGGGAAAACATGGCATACACCACCACACAGCTGGCGGCGATTGAAGCCGCCATCGCCACCGGCGAGCTGACGGTCAAGATCGACGGGCGCGAAGTCACCTATCGCTCGATCTCGGACCTGCTCAAGGCCAAGCGCGACATCGAGGCCGGGCTGGTTGCCGCCGGCAGCACCGCGCGCCCCACCACGCAAAGCTACGTGATGCGGGTGCGCAATTGAACGCGCTCGACAAACTGGTTTCGCTGATCAGCCCGGAAGCCGGCCTCAAGCGCCAAATGGCCCGCGCCGCCCTGGCGCGCGCCGGCCAGCGTGCCGCCGACACCCTCAGCTTGCGCGCCTACGAAGGGGCCAAGACCGGGCGCCGCACCGGCGGCTGGATCACCGCCGCCAGCAGCGCCGATGCCGAAGTCGCCAGCAGCGCCGTCAAGCTGCGCGACCGCACCCGCGCCCTGTGCCGCGATAACCCCTACGCCAGCCGCGCCCGCGATGTCTATGTCGCCAACGTGGTCGGCACCGGCATCACCGTCAAGGCCGGCAGCGCCAAGGCCGCTTTCGAGCAATGGATCACCGAATGCGACGCCGACGGCATGCTCGATTTCTACGGCCTGCAGGCGCTGGTCATGCGCTGCGTCTTCGAATCCGGCGAATGCCTGATCCGCTACCGTGAGCGCCGCCCGGAAGACGGGCTGATCGTGCCGCTGCAGCTCCAGGTGCTCGAGCCGGACTACCTCGACGCCAGCAAGTCCGGCGCCGTTTCCGGCGGCGGCTGGATCATTGCCGGCGTCGAATACAACGCCATCGGCCAGCGCGTCGCCTACTGGCTCTATAACCAACACCCCGGCGACACGGTCAACCGCGGAAAATCCATCGAATCCAAGCGCGTGCCCGCCGACCAGGTGCTGCACATCTTCGAGCGCCTGCGCCCCGGCCAGACGCGCGGCGTGCCGCGCATGGCCAGCATCCTGCTCAAGATGCGCGACCTCGACGATTACGAAGAAGCCGAGCTGGTCAGGAAGGGCATCGAATCCTGCTTTTCAGCCATCGTCACCACCGAAGACACCGGCAGCGGCCTGACCGAAGGCACCACCGACGTCAACGGCAATCGCATCGAGGCGCTCGGCGCCGGCCTCATCCAATACCTCAAGCCCGGCCAGGACATCCGCTTCGGCGCCCCGGCCAACGGCGGCGACTACGGCGCCTACACCAAGACCCAGCTGCGCGCCATCGCTGCCGGCATCGGCATCACCTACGAGCAGATGACCGGCGACCTCTCCGATGTCAATTACAGCAGCATCCGCGCCGGCCTGGTCGAGTTCTACAAGACGGTCGACATGCTGCAATGGCACGTCCTGGTGCCGATGATGCTGGCCCCGATCTGGAAGCGCTGGGCCGAAACCGCTTTCGCCGTCAAGGCCGTGCGCGTCAAGCCCGACCCGCTGGCGCAATGGACGCCGCCGCGCCGCCAGTGGGTCGATCCGCTGAAAGACGTGAACGCCGCCCGCCAGGAGATCGCCGCCGGCATCACCAGCATCAGCGAAACCATCCGCGCCCGCGGCGAAGACCCCGAGCGCATCTTCGCCGAAATCGCCAGCGAGCGGCAGCGCCTGGCCGACCTCGGCATCGTCCTCGATGTCGTCGGCGCCCCGGCCGCGCCGCCGGAAGATCCGCAAGATCCGCCCGCGCGCCGCGATAGTACCGACGAATGGGCGGGCTACGAAGCACGCATCGGCCAGATGCAGGATGACCTGCGCCGCCAGATCGACGCGCTGCGCCAGGCGCCCGCGCAAAACATCACGGTCAACGCCGCGATCAGCAGCGAAGACATGCGCGCCGCATCGCACGACATGCTGGCCGGCGTCGCCGACCAGGCCAACGACTACCTGCAACAAATCCGCGAGGATCTGAAAAGCATGAACCTTGTCCTGCCCGCCCCGATTGTCAATGTCGACGTCGCCGCGCCCATCGTCAATGTCGAGGCGCCCGCGGTGAGCGTCGCCGCACCGATCGTCAACGTCGATGATGTTGTTGGCGGCATTCATATCCCCAGCGATGGCTATGCCAATGC
>JBEENS010000095.1:0-2749 GCA_041192105.1 Pseudomonadota bacterium
CCTGCCCCTCCGTCTTGGGACGGGCGCGTAGCTCAGCGGGAGAGCACTCCCTTCACACGGGAGGGGTCACAGGTTCAATCCCTGTCGCGCCCACCATTCAACCATTTGAAGATACGAATGAAACGCCTTGGGCTGGTGAAACCCAATCCGGCACCCATCGGCATACAGAAGCAGAACACGGCACACGAAGTCGTGGAAAATCCGTGGACTTTGTTTCCAATACGTTCGCCGACGCGGAACGCAATAAACCACACTCGCTGACCTCACCGACGGCAACAGCCGGTCGCCCAAACCCGACGCATTCATCCGTCCAATGTGTGTGGTGCCGGTCTCCCATTCGCATTGGGCGTCGTAGAGGCAGCGCCCCCATGTTCTGCTCTCCCAGCCATCGCCTCGCCTTCTGGAGGGCCTTGCGCCGCTGTGCGCTGGCAAATTTCGAGGCCGGTGTACTTACCCTCGAAATGCTGAAAGGCCACGAGCAAAGCGTGCACGCTTTGATAGCGCCCCTTGGTAGGGATGCTGCGCCATGAGCACCTTCGGTCGTCACGACGCGACAGGACGGTCCAGCGGGAAGCTGTCCGCCAGAGAGCGGAAGCTTATAGGGCCGCCGCCGGATAGCCCGTGGATATTCCTCCCCCGCGCCCTTCTCTTGTCCGACGCTTGGCGCGGCATGTCACACCACTGCCGGAAGTTCATCGACTTTTTGATGATCGAGCATTGCGACCACGCCGGGCGGGAAAACGGCAATTTACAGGCCACGTACGGCCAACTCGCCGATGCTGGATTGGCGCGGAAGCGCGTCGCTAAGGCAATCCGCGAGGCGGAAGGGCGTGGCCTCTTGGAGGTAACCAAGCGCGGCGGGCTTTATGGCGCGAAAGCCCACCGAACAACGTCACGCTATCGGCTGACATGGATTGGCACGTTGGAGCCAGCATCCAAAGCCACCAATGAATGGAAGCGGTGCAAGCGCAAAATCAATTCTCCGCACCCCCATGTGGGAACTGTGCAGAGAACCATCACATAGCGAAAGGCCGCATAATGGCTGACAAGTCCAGTGCCCACAGGGGGAACTGCTTCTATACTTTGGCTTCGATAGACAAGCTCAGAGAGGCTAAGGGACCGAACGCCTCTTCGTCCTTTCTTCGGATGCGCCGTGCCGAGACAGCCATTTCGGCCATCGTCCGAGCCGCTGCCGCTGCCGCTCCAAATGTCGTCGCTTCCCCTGTTCGCAGGAGATTTCGATGCGGAAAACAGAATTTAGGATAGCGGGGCAGGATGGTGACGATGAGAGGGCTATCAATTCGTCTGGTAAATAAAAAGCCTGTCAGATCATGTACGGCAACCAGAACGATGGGCAGGGGCGGCAATACTAGGGCATCTGCACATACCATGACGAAGCGCCTTCTCTGATCGCCTTCTCTCTGGCAATCGCCCCCTGCGCTGTCAGGTACTCAACGACGGCGCACTTGCTGGTATGATTGGGGAGCCAGACACGGTTCTCGACCGCGCCGCAGCGCCGCACCGTCCAAGTGTGGCCCTTCACGCCGTTCACGACCTTGCTGGTGCCGGAATACTCGCGGCCAAGGTGGCTGAAACATACCGACATGGAGGCCTCCAAATTGACCAAAAACTCTACCAAAAAACGCCTTGGCAGCGTCCGCCCCATTCAGCAAAAACGGCTCGTGTGCGTTTGTCCTGAGCACTTGCGTCGCGTGGGCCGCGTTGACAGATTGTGTCGGCGTGTCGAACCGGTCGAAGTAGTTGCCCTGCGGCGCAGGCATCTGCTGCTGCTGCTGGGCCTCATACTGCGGCAGCGCGCTAAGGGATGCGCCGCTGACAGGGGATGCGTTGAGACTGTAACCCATATTTTATTGCCCCATGATTTGGCGAGAAGCGCCGGGTCCATACTTTGTGTTGATGTATGGTACTACTTCATAGCTGGCGGTCCAGCTAGATTGGGCAGGTCGGTTAGCAATGCTTATTGATCAGCATCGCATTAAGCCGGGAAGGCTTATTGCCAGTCACAAGTGACCATCACCGGCAAGCGCCTGTTCTATTTCCGCAGCCTTGGCGACAAGGCCAACCGCATCAGGCTGGGAGGGGCACATCGCTCACAGCCACAACCAGCATCCGCAGCGGCCCCGGTTTTAATCGGAGATAAACCGTAACAGCAGCGCCTGCCAACCCTCAGCAATTCATTGCATTTTCTTCGTCACAGTATTATAGTCTGTGTACGGATGATATTTGTTTATACAGCAGGGAGACAGCATGGGTCGGCTCATCAAGAAATGCGGCGCATCCACAGGCTCAGACGGCGCGCCCTGCACCAAGACGGCGTTGGCGAATGGCCGCTGCAGATTGCACGGCGGCAAGTCCACCGGGCCGCAGACGCCTGAGGGCCGCGCGCGGATCGCTGATGCTCAACGCGCCCGCTGGCAGCGTATCTCCAAGGCGCTGGCCGCATTCCAGTGAAAACACCATCCAATAACGGGGAAAAAACCACCCGCTTTCAGCCCGGCAACCCGGGCGGGCCCGGACGTCCTGCGGGTTCGCGCAACACCGCAAGCCTGATGCTGGATCAGCTCGCCGATGGTGAGGCGGAAGGGATATTCGCCCAAGTCATAGCTAGTGCCCGTGGTGGCGACATGAAGGTGATCGGCCCCCACTGGGTGGTCCGTTTTGATTGTTAGTGCATTCCAGCCTCCAGCGCTATGGCCGGCGGTAGGTGGAGCGTAGCGGAACCGGAGGG
>JBEENS010000096.1:0-2703 GCA_041192105.1 Pseudomonadota bacterium
ATCAACGGCCACGAGAGACCTTGGGTTTTAGAACTCCAGCCGATAAAATAGCGGCGGTGTTGCACTGACCCGTTGAACCCGCCACCCAAAGCGGACATTGAGATGCTATTCATCCCTCCAAGAATGGCTTGCTCACCTTGCGGTTGACATTGAGCGGTGGCAGCGGCCCGACGGTGCGAAGCTCACAGCGCCGCGCCAGTTCGGCGCGACAGTCCATATCCATCAGGATGTCGGGATGGGTGCCGCCTGCAGCAGCGAGGCGCGCGGGCTCATGTATACTGACGCTGACGAGCAATCAGCAGGACATCGGGCGTGTCTCCCAGCCGCTGCGCCAAGCGGAAGAAGCGGGGTCACCGGCACCCATTTTCGCCAGCGCCCCCATCGGCTGCCATCGTCAGCGCTTGCCGGCGTCAGCCACCTGTGCCGGAGCGGCTTCGTTGCGCACCTGCTTGTCGGATGCAGGACTTGGCTCAGGCTTCGGCTTGGGCTGATCCAGGGGATCGTCGAAAATGGCCAGACCGCGGTTGAGGAGCGCGGCCTCATAATCCTTATCATAGTGCGGCCGGTCCAGGGTCGTCAGGAAGAAGTCCTTGCTCGGCAAGTCCCCGATATTCCGTTCCAGGCCTGGGAAGGCGCCTTGCGTAGTGCCCGGCGGTACGCTCTGCACCCTCTTGGTCAGGGTGGACTTGATGGTGGCTGCGCGGATGGCAAGGAACGACTTCTTGCGACCCTCATCCGCCTGGATCACCGTGACGCCCACCGGCATTTGCGGATCGACTACGTAGGCCGACGTCGCAGTGATGCGGTAGGTAGATGAAATGCCCATCTTCTCGCCCGTCTTGGGGTCGGGCAAGCCGTCGGCGTTGCGCTTCAAGGCATAATACAGCGCGACATGGTCTTCATGCTCGCGGATGCCCTGCTGTCCACCGTCCTGGGAGAAAGTATTCTCAGTATATAATTCGCGCCAGTTGCGATAGCCGCCGATCAGGCCTTTTGCATTGCCGTCCGCGCCGATCTCCAGACGGATCTTGCCCTTGCGGATGTCGGCGTCGCCGACATGGTTGTACCACCAGGCGATGCGGGGTGCGTGTAATTCGGCGACCTGTTCGGTCTCGACCATCCCATTGCGTATCTTGGCCTTCAGCTTGGTGTACTGCTCGCTTTTGAGGATGCGATAGGAATAGTCGTTTGCCACGTCGCCACGCGCATTCTTCGTGATCTTGTCCGGCGAATAGCCGATCTCGACGGTGGCATTGTCGTCATTCATCGGATCCTTGTTGCCAGAGACGCGAATAACCATGGTGTAAAGACCACCTTGCATCTTGTCGTTGGCGCGAAGATGCAGCGTGGCATTGCCATCGCCGCGCCAGGGCGCGTCACAACCCCAGGCACGGTAGAGGGCGTGATCGATGCCCCTTTCGCCGTCCTCAGCAACAAAACCGCCAGTGTTGGAATTATTGTCCAGATTAAAGCCAGTGGCGATCTTTCCCGTCACTTCGGGCTGGCCGGGATCTTCCGCCGCCCAGGGATTCACATAGGTCTCAACGCCGCGCTTCCAGCCGCGATAAGTGATGGCGCGGTTCCAGATGTTGAACCGCGTACTGACGGGCGCCCTTACATTCTCCAGACCTGGCGGCCTGGCAATGGCGTCAATCTCGTACTTGCTACGGAAGGGCTGTTTGAGGGCCGCTTCGGTATGTTTGTCGCTGGCAAAATGAACGGTGTTGCCATGCGGGCAATCCGAGCCCGGTTCGATCTCGCCATCGCGTGAGAATCCGGTGCGTCCGCCATAGCGGAAGGCGTATTCATAGGTGGCGACGACAAATCCGCGCTGCCAGGGCGCAGCACTCGCTGGCTGGGCCGCAGCAGCAAGTGCCACTGTAGTCACCGAGCAAAGCAGAAGGCGTTTTTGCAAGATCATAATTTCTCCTATGAACCGGTCTTGATGCCGACCTTTAGTGAAGCACTGGATAGTAGCACAAAACACGGTCCCGCGCGGCCGGGATAAGTGTCTGATAATATTGGAATCAGGAGCCTCGCAATCGGGAGCCTTGCACCCGACTACCACCTTCCCAACCGCGCGTAGGTGGTCCAAGAATTCCAAACGATGAGGGATGGCGTCGTGCCAAGGGCTACGAACTCATACCTTTCCGCCGCCAGTTTTAGGGGAAGAAGGCTTGGCAAAAGTTCTAAGAAAATGCCCGGTCCCAAGGGGACTGGGCCGGGCAATTATGCGTTAGGAATTCCTCCCCAATGGCCGCTTCTTTGGCGACCTGTGGTGAAATCCTAGCACTTCCAATAACTCCGTATAGAGCCTTTATCCGCCACCGGCCCTTAGGCCGCTTTTCTGCAGCCTTGCGACCACTCACCTTGGGCCGGGCAAATGACCGGGGCCGCCAAGGTGGATATCTACGCGCCGTAAGGGAGGCAGCATACAGCAGCCCTTAGCGGGGCTGGCGCCCAGGCCATAGATGATGCGAGGGAAGAACGAAGGTTCTGCTAATTACGCCATTGGGTGCGAGTGGTGCCTAGTGTTCACTATCAAGCCTCCAAGAAGTTTCGTACCGCGGTCTCGAATGCTACCCATTCGGAGACGTGTGCCTTTGACCTGACGGATATTTTGTACCACCGGCATAGAGAGACTATTGCATCGCCGCCGCCTGATCCAGAGGTGGTGGGACAGGGCTGAATGCCAGCGGTGCG
>JBEENS010000097.1:0-2558 GCA_041192105.1 Pseudomonadota bacterium
CTGCAGCGCGAGCCGGCCGAAGGCGCCCGGATGACGCCAGGCGGCGTGCAGCGAGGCGACGGCGCCGAAGCTCGCGCCGACCAGGCCCCGGGCGGCGGGACTCGGGTGCAGCGGGAAAGAATGCTGCAGCAGCTCGGGTATCTCCACGGCGACGAATCGCGCGTGGCCGTCGTGCCCGGCGTACTCCTCGAGCCGGTCCGGCGACTGCGTGAACGCGGCGATCAGCGGCGGGATCTCGAGCCGATGGATCAGGTTGTCGAGCACCTGGACGGTGGTCAGCACAGCAGCCTCGTCGGTGTCGTCGGCAGATAGCTGCAGCTCGACGGCGATCTCGATCTCACAGGTCAGATCGGTGCGCTGCATTGGCCTGGCTGAATTGGTCGAGACAACCAGGCGCGGGAAGTTGGGCATGGCGTCCTGGTCGTCGGGGTCGTCGTAGAGGCCGCGGCTGTAGGACGTGAGGCAGGTGGGCGTGCCGGCGCCGGAGGCCGACCAGTCGGCGGCCGCCAGGTAGTCGGCGACTGCAAGCTCTGCTCTTAGGGCGGCGGCGTTCATTTGATTGTGATCCCGTTGTCTTCCAGAACCTTACCGTTTGCCAGGAGGGCCTCGGTCATGTGGTTGATCATCTCGGTCGTCTCGTCGTCCATGGCCTTCTGCATTGCCTCGTTGTAGATTTGCGCCACTCGGTTGTACTGGTTGTCTGCCACACCTGTACGCATCGAAACGAAAGCGGTGGGATTAAATCCAGGAACCGCCTGAAATCCATGTGCAACAGTGCCTTTGTGAATGGCTATGTTTTCCTCTTGTAAACCGTACTGATTAGCCACGGCAACAAGGGCTGCGTTTGGTTTCTTTTTTGCCCTGTATCCTGGGGGTTTGACTAATGGCACCCACTTGGGGGCGGAGTATTGGCTGAATCCACGGTTGTAGATGCGGATTGATTTCACCACCGCGCTGCGAAGATATCCAACAGATCCAATGGACTTCTTCATCAACGCCGAGGCAGCCGCCTTCATTCTTTTTCCGTAAAGACCATGGCCTCCGTTTAGGTTTGCTGTTGGGTTTTTAGCGGCTTTTGCTTGAACGATAAGGTGGACTCTCCTGAGAATTCTTGAGGTTCCAACACGTTTTCCGGTCTTCTTAGACTTGCGGTTGATGTCACCGACAGGCGTCCCTAAATAGTCGGCGATCCTGCGGCGCTCCTGGCCCGGGCTCTTGGGCGGCACCAAAACGAACAGCCGGACCATCAAATAGAAGAACCGGCTGTTGATGGCCTTATGCAAATCGCGGCTTGTCGTCAGCAGATACTGCTTCATGGCAAGGTCGAACTTGCCGCTGTCGACCGTCATGTTGACTCCGAATTTCACTTGGTCTTCGCCCCCAGCTCGAGGTTGTAGTAGGCGCCGGAGGCATCCACGCGGCAGGACAGGATGCGGAGGGTGCGGCCTTGATAGACCAGAGTCCTACCGACCACCGGCCGAGGCTTGCAGAAGGTCAGGGCGATGCGGTCGCTGTTCTCCTGGAGGATGAACAGGCTGTCTTCCTTGAGCAGCCGGGAAAAAGTCGTGCCCTGGTCGAGCGTGTAGAGCGTCGAGTCCATCGAGACCAGGGTGCTGTCGCAGGTTTTCCAGTCGGAGAACATGACCAGGATCCTGGATGTCACGTTGTCCTGGAACCCACCGGAGATGGGCACGTTGGCATCGTTGACGGCAGCCGGGATGCACCGGATCGACGTCCCTTCCCAGATGAACATGGGCGCCCCCAGCATTTGCTGGAGCACCGCCATGCCCTGCTGAAGACTGGATCCGATGGTGGTCACGGTGTGGTAAAGAAAATGCCGGTGACGATCAGCCTGGAAGTAGCCTGAACGCGCGATGCTAACTCTAAAGAGTCGCCGTTTTCGTAATGAGTCAGCACAGCGTAATTTGCGCCTGCCGGCACGTTGGCCTGGATATCGGTTTTGGCTGCCGCTGATAATTTATCGGCATAAAACTCAACAGTGCCCGAATAGGTCGACGTGGCCGGAAGGCTCAATCTCAGGTCGCCAGAGGCAGCGCCAGATACCGCTGTGACGGTAAGGTCGACCGAGAACCACCGCAGATTGCCGATGTTGGTGAACCGTGCGGAATTGACTGTCACCGTGTAAGTGCGGCCGCCGCCGGAGTCCACAAGCGTCGGGGTGTAGGCCGTGGCCGATGTCAGCGCCGATATGTCGGTGTATAGCTCGGTGAAGTTGTCGTTTATCTTCTCGCCGGCGCCGCGGAGGGTGTCCCCGGTGTTGTCGTTGGCGATGGTGCCGATGTTGATCGTTTGCTGGGCCATAGTTTTATTTCTTGGGTAGGACGTACCAGCCGGCCGGGAGGGTTACCCGGGATGGCCCGACCAGCTTCTTGTCGGCATCGAAAGCATAGACGCTGGCCTTCACCGGCTGGGCCAGCATCACCGGATCACCGCTTGGCACCAGGACCACCCTGGTCATCTGGCAACCCAGGCAGGTCAGCAATGCGGCCATCCAGATCGCTCTTGAGGGCCTCGGGAGCTTTGCCATGTTGCACATC